>CAUUBQ010000005.1:0-184093 GCA_963543405.1 uncultured Cupriavidus sp. | reverse complement strand
GCCAAGCTGGTGGGCCACGATGCAGGTCCGGTGCGCGCACCGCTGACCGACCTCACTGAAGAGGAAGTGGCCAAGCTGGACGCCCTGATCAAGAAGCTGGGACCGCAGTAACACGCTCGATACGCGCAGTACGCTCAGGAAAGGCGGGATATGCGTGCAGTACAATTGCCCGCATGCCCCGCACCCGCATGACAAAACTCCCGGTTGAACCGTTGTCTCCGCGTATTAACGTGACGCTAAAGGACGTGGCAAGTATTGCCGGCGTGTCAGCGATGACGGTATCGCGTGTGTTGAATGCGCCGGAGAATATCCCGCCGGCCACGGTGGCCAAGGTACGTGCTGCAATCGAGAGTACCGGGTACATCCCGAACAGCGCGGCAAAGGCCCTGAGGTCGAGTCGCAGCAGACTGATCGCCGCGGTATTGCCGACGCTGACCGGGCCGATTTTCCTGGACACCATCGAAGCGCTGACCAATGCACTGGCCAGCCGCGGCTACCAGCTTATCGTGGGGCAGAGCGGCTATAGCGATGCGGGCGAAGACAAACTCCTTACCGACATCATCTCGCGACGGCCGGATGGCATCGTGCTGGTCGGCGTGGGTCATACCGACGAAGGCCGGCGCAAGCTGATTGCCTCGGGTATCCCCATCGTCGAGACCTGGGACCTCACCTCCGAGCCATTGGATGTTCTGATTGGCTTCTCGCATGAAGCGGTCGGCCGCGAGGTCAGCCGTTTCTTTGCCAGCCGGGGGCACAGGAAGCTCGCATGGATCGGAGCGGACGATGTTCGAGCGAAACGTCGCTGGTCGGCGTTCGCGCAATCGGCGCAAGAACTCGGCTTGCCGCACCCGGCGGCGCGCTTTGTCGTACCGCCTTCCAAGCTCGCGGATGGCCGCGAGACGCTGCGTGCATTGCTCGCCGAGCATCCCGATGTGGACGCGGTCTTCTGTAGCTCGGATGCGCTGGCGATCGGGGTATTGATCGAGGCGCGCGCGCAGGGTATCGATGTGCCCAAGCAGTTGGCCGTGGTTGGTTTCGGCGATCTCAATTTCGCCGACCAGTTCGAACCTGCGCTGACGTCGGTGCGGATCGATGGACCGCACATTGGCGAACTTGCAGCCCACTGTATCGTCAGCAGGGCGCTGGGCTTGCCCCTTGAAGAGCGCATCATCGACGTCGGCTTCACGATAGTCGAGCGCGCCAGCACCTGAACTCCTACGCTTATTGGGTTAACGCTAGGTTGCGACATGCCTCGTGAACTTCTACAGTAAAACGATAGTTGTACGACAACGTATAACGATCGCATTCATAACAGGGGACATCACATCATGCGTAGTAATCCTTTGCGCGCCATATGGGCGGACGGGCGTGCCGCCGTCAACGGATGGCTGGCCATTCCGGACACCTTCAGTGCGGAAACCATGGCCCACCAGGGGTGGGACACGCTGACCATCGACATGCAGCATGGCGTGGTGGACTACCAGGCCATGGTCCGGATGCTGCAGGCCATCTCGACCACGCAGACCACGCCGGTCGTGCGGGTGCCCTGGCTCGAGCCTGGCATCCTGATGAAGACGCTGGATGCGGGCGCGTACGGCGTGATCTGCCCGATGGTGAACAGTCGCGAAGATGCGCAGAAGCTGGTGTCCTATACGAGTTATGCGCCACGCGGCATGCGGAGCTACGGTCCCGTGCGCGCATTGCTGTATGGCGGCGCGGATTACCCCGAGCATGCCAACGAAACGATCGTGGCCTTCGCCATGATCGAAACCGCGCAGGCGCTCGATAACCTTGACGAGATCCTGTCGGTGGAGGGGCTTGATGCGGTTTACATCGGCCCGTCCGATCTCTCGCTATCGCTCGGCTGTCGGCCGACCTTCGACGATGTCGATCCCGAAGTCGCCCAGGCCATCGATCACGTACTCGAGCGCGCCAAGGCGCATGGCGTCGTCGCGGGTATTCACAACGGCAGCCCGGAAGCGGCACTGCGCCGCATCGAAAAGGGCTTCCAGTTTGTCACCGTCAGTTCGGATGCCCGGCTGATGGCTGCCGGCGCGCGTCAGGTGGTAGACACCATGCGTGGCGCCAGCGGTGAAGCGCAGAAGACGCCGAAGACAAACGGCTACTGAGCCGACCTTTCACAACCATCACCGATTTTCGTAGAGGACTGCATCATGAATATTGGCTTTATTGGACTTGGCATCATGGGCGCGCCAATGGCGCTGCACCTGGCGAACGCCGGGCATCAGTTGTACGTGAAGACGCGCGGTCAACTGCGCCCCGAGATTGCGTCGAGCTCGGCGATTGCCTGCAAGGATGCCGCCGAAGTGGCACGGCAGGCTGAAGTGATTTTTCTCATGGTTCCCGATACGCCCGACGTGGAAGCCGTCCTGTTCGGCGACGGCGGCATTGCACAAGGGCTGGATGGTGGCAGCCGCAAGGTCGTGGTCGACATGAGTTCCATTTCGCCGACGGCTACCAAGGCGTTTGCCCAGCGCATCAATGCACTCGGTGCGGACTATGTCGATGCCCCGGTTTCGGGTGGAGAAGTCGGTGCGAAGGCGGCGTCGCTGACCATCATGTGCGGGGCCGATGCGGCCGTGTTCGAACGGGTCCGCCCGCTGCTGGAGCTGATGGGCAAGAACATCACGCTGGTGGGTGGCAACGGCGACGGGCAAACCACCAAGGTTGCCAACCAGATCATCGTGGCGCTGAATATCGCCGCCGTTGGTGAAGCGCTGCTGTTTGCCGCCAAGGCCGGTGCGGACCCCGCGAAAGTGCGTGAGGCGCTGATGGGCGGATTCGCTTCGAGCCGCATTCTCGAAGTGCACGGCGAACGCATGATCAAGCGAACCTTCGCGCCGGGCTTCCGGATCAAGCTGCATCAGAAAGACCTCGGGCTTGCTTTGCAGGGCGCGCGCGAGCTAGGGCTGTCGCTACCGCAGACCGCCGGGGCCGCACAACTGATGCAGGCCTGCGCCGCCAATGGACTGGAAGAACTCGACCATTCCGCACTGGTTCGTGCGCTGGAACTGCTGGCCGATCACGAGATCGCCAACGCGAAATAAGCGCAACGTCCGTGCATGCCGGGCGTGCTGCCCGGCATGCACGGACGATACGAGGTACGTGGTGCCGCCGATATCAGAACGGCAGGCCCTTGCGCTGCAGGATCCAGTCAGGAGCGTCTTGCAGGCAGACCGGCCGCAGGAAACGCGTGAGCGCGGCATCGCCAACCGAGGTGCTCTCGGGGCGCGTGCTGCTCGGCCATGGGCCACCATGCTGCTGGGCCGCCGTAACCGCCACACCGGTAGGCACGCCCGCAAACAGAACGCGGCCGGCGATGGCCATGGCACCGGCCACCAGCGCATACACATCATCGTTCTGTTGCTGTGCACCCCACACGGTAACGGTCAGGCTACCGCCCACCGCTGCGAGTACCTGTTGCGCCTGAGCCAGGCTTTCGGCACGAACGATCAGGCTTGACGGGCCGAAGACCTCTTCGCGCAGCGCGGGTTTGGCGACGAAGTCGGTCGCGCTGACCTGGGCCAGCACCGGACGTGGAGGCGCCCCCGCCGCCGCGGTTTCGCGCAGGCACATGACCGCGCCGGCCGCCGCCCAATGTTCGATACCGGCGTCGAATGCCTCGCGCATGCCCTGTGTCAGCATGGCATGCGGCTGCTGGGCCTGCAGTGCCGTCGTGAGCTGTGCAACGAAGGCGTCGTTGATCGCCCGCGTATCGGTTCCCGACAGATAGTCGATCAGCACGATAACGCCCGGGTTCGTACAGAATTGTCCGCAGCCCAGCGCAATCGAGCCACCCAGCGTGCTGGCCAGTGCGGCGCCATTGGCCTGCAGTTCGGCGGGCAATGCAATGACCGGATTGACCGAGCCGAGCTCTCCGAAGAACGGGATCGGCTGGGGCCGATTGGCGGCTTCCTTAGCCAGGGCCGAGCCGCCCGCAGTCGAACCGGTGAACGCACCAGCTGCGATGGCCGGATGACGAATCAGGCGGACACCAACGTCGCGGCCTCCACCTTGCACCATGCTGATCAGGCCCTTTGGCAACTGCTGCGCTTCGAGCACGCGAGCGACCAGTTCCATCACCCGATTGGAAAGTTGGAGGTGGCCGGTGTGTGCCTTGACGACGACCGGGCAGCCCGCCGCGAGTGCCGATGCCGTATCCCCGCCGAGAACCGAGAACGCAAACGGGAAGTTGCTGGCCGAGAACATTGCCACGGGCCCGAGCGGTTGTTGCCAGAGTTGCATCGCCGGGTGTCCCGCAGGCGGTGCGCCGGCTACGGCAGGATCATCGACCACGGCAAACGGCACGCCATGCTCGGCGATATCGGCAAAGCGACGCAGTTGAAACGCGGTGCGATCGAGTTCGCCGTTCAGCCGCACGGGACCCAGCGCGGATTCCTGGTCGGCAATCGCCACCAGACCTTCGCGGTCGCCTTCCAACGCAACGGCCAGGCCGCGCAGCAGGGCGGCGCGCTGTGCGCCAGTGGTCGACCGCCAGCAGGCGAACGCATCGCGCGCGGCATCGCAGGCCTGGTCGACCGCGGTTGGCGTAGTGGGCGCAAATTCGCGCAGGATGGCCCCGGTACGGGCATCAACGGAAGTCAGCATGATCTGGATCTGGAGGGAGTAAAAGTGGAAGCAGCTACGTGGTTGGGTCAGCGCGGTTGATTGACCGCTTGGCGGGCAATCATCTTCCAGCCGGCCGGCTCCTGCACCCATACCGAAAGGACCTGCAGGTGAACCGGCGTGGCCGGCTTGCCTGCGGGATGCGTGTCGGCATCGAACACGTAACGCACGGTGGCAACCTTGCCCACCACGTCGATCTTCTGGTCCGACAGGTCGATGCGCGTGAACTTCGAGGTGCCGGTAAGCAGCGCGTTGACCAGGCTGGCCTTGGTATCGATCTTGGCCGACGAGTGGCCATAGGTCAGGTGGTCGTGAAGCAGCGGATCGAGCTTGGCCGCATCGGGCGCAAGCATGGCCGCGCGCAGATGTTCGTTGGCCGTGGCAAGCTGCTGGGCCTCGGTGGTCTGCGCATACAGTGCCGGGGACGTTGCAACGAGCATCGTGGACAGCAGCAGCGTGCGGCGAATCCTGGAAGTCAGTGTGGTCATGGTGTCTCCTTTGGTCTGGTAGTTGGTGGCGGTGAATTTATGCGTTCAGCTCGATGCGTTTGAACTTTCCGGCAAGCAGGCCATAGGCGAGGATTGCGACCAGGCCGTGGGCGCCGACGAACCATAGTGCGCGGTCGAACGACCCGGTGGTGGCGACCACATAGCCGATCACGATTGGCGTGACAATGCCCGCAACGTTGCCAATGCCGTTGAACACGCCGCCGCTCAGGCCGGTCATTTCGCGCGGCGCTACATCGCCAAGCACTGCCCATCCCACCGCACCAAGGCCCTTGCCGAAGAACGCCAGCGACATGATGGCGACGACTGCCGTGTCGGTGGTGGCCCACGGCGCGGCCATCACGACCGTGGCGAGTGCCATGCCGATCATGAACGGCGTCTTGCGGGCAAACGACGGCGCGTGGCCTTTGGCAATCAGGTAGTCCGAGAGCGCGCCGCCCAGGATGCCGCCGCTGAAGCCGCAGATGGCCGGCAGGGCCGCAACCAGCCCGACGGTCACGATATTCATGCCGCGGGCCTGGACCAGGTAGATCGGGAACCAGGTAATGAAGAAGTACGTGAGCGCCGTAATGCAGTACTGGCCGATATAGGTGGCCCACAGCATGCGGCTGGTGAACAGCGATGCAACCTCACGCCTGGTGAAGTGCCGACGGGTGCTGCCCGTGCCGGCATCCAGGCTCACCAGCGCGCCATTGGCCGCCACGTAGTCCAGTTCGGCACGGCTCATGCGCGGATGGGTCTTCGGTGCGCCCATCGTGGCAAACCATACACAGGCCGCGAGCAAGCCGAGGCCGCCCATGAAGAAGAACACGTAGTGCCAGCTCAGTACATGTGTCAGCCAGGCCATCAGCGGAGTAAAGACAACCACCGCGAGATACTGCGCGGAGTTGAACAGCGCGCTGGCCGTACCGCGTTCGGCGGTAGGAAACCACATCGCGACAATGCGCGCGTTGCCGGGAAACGCGGGTGACTCCACCAGGCCCAGCATGAACCGCATCACGAACAATGCGGCAATGGCCGACGAGGCGCTGCCGAACAGTGACACCGTGCCCTGGCTGAACGTGAACAGCGACCACAGGACAATGCTTACGCCATACACGATCTTGGCGCCGAAGCGGTCAAGCAGCCAGCCGCCGGGAATCTGTCCGATCGCGTAGGCCCAGCCGAACGCCGAGAACACGATGCCGAGTTCGGATGGGCTGAGCTTGAGGTCCTTCGCCACGAAGGTGCCGGCAATCGACAGCGTGGCCCGGTCGGCGTAATTGAGGACGGTGACGAGGAAGATCAGGCCAAGAATGTAGAACCGGAAATGGCCCACCTTGGTCTTGGCAACGGGCTCCGCCCGCGTTGCCATATCGAACGCGTTCATTGTGTCTCCTCCCTGGTTTCGGGATGTCTTGTCGGAATGGGGGGCGTCGCGCTCGACGCCCCTGCACCTGCGCGCAGGCGCGCACGTGCTTTAAGGCGTGACGCTCGTCTGCGGCCTGTGGCCCGCGAAGCTCGCTGCCAGGCTTTCGAGTACGATCGCGGCCATTGCCTCGCGGGTCTGGAGCGTGGCGCTGGCCCGGTGCGGTTGCAGCACGACGTTGGGCAACGACAGCAGTTCAGCCGGCACGTTGGGTTCGTCGACGAAGACGTCGAGGCCGGCACCGGCGATGCGCTTTTCAAGCAGCGCTTGCACGAGGTCCGGCTCATTCACGAGCCTGCCGCGTGCAACGTTGATCAGGTATCCATCGGGGCCCAGGGCGTCGAGGATTTCCGTATTCACAAGGCCTTCCGCGTTGTCGGCCGAAGCGGCGAGGATCAGCGCATCGCTGTCGCTGGCAAGCTCGCGCAGGTCCGCGACGTAGCGATACGGTACATCGCTCATGGCGCGCATGTCGGTATAGCTGATGGCGCAGTTGAAAGCCGCCGCCCGCGTGGCGATGGCGCGTCCGACGCGGCCCAGACCAACGATGCCAACCCGCATGTCGCTGACCTTCCGTGCCAGCGGCAGGTTGTCCTTGCCCCACCTGCCGTCACGGACGTAGCGGTCGCCCACGCACAGTTCGCGGCAGACGGACAGCAGCAGGCCCATGGCCAGATCGGCGACGTCGTCGGTCAGTACACCCGGGGTGGTCGACACATGAATGCCGCGCGAGCGCGCATAGGCCAGGTCTACGGCGTCCGTGCCGATGCCGTTGATCGCGACAATGCCAAGCTCGGGCAAATCTGCCATCACCTCATTGCTGATGCCCGACGCGCCGCCGGTCACGACGCCGCGGACACCGCCGCCGATCTGGCGGAGAAACCCCGGCTTGTCGGTCTGGGCGTAGTAGCGATGAACCGTGTAGCGCTCGGTGAGCGCGCGGTCCAGCGCGGGGATAACAGGGTTGATCAGGAGAACTTCAGCAGACATATACGTTCCTTCGACAGCGTTCATGCCCTGAACCTCGTGCCGACCAGGCTGCTCGGCAGACTGGGCATGACAAAACTGAAAGTGAGTATAGGGATGCGATCAATAAAGGTCTAAGCTATATTCCGCATCGATCAATACCTAAATTGAAATGATTGTCGAGCTGAATCACCTGCGTTGCTTCGTCGCGGTGGCTGAGGAACTGCACTTCGGCAGGGCTGCTGCGCGTTTGTTCATGACTCAACCGCCGCTTAGCCGGCAAATCCAGCAACTGGAAGAGGTGCTGGGCCTCGTGCTGTTCGACCGGCACAGCCGGAGCGTGCGGCTTACCGAGGCGGGGCGCGTCTACTACGACGACGCGGTGCGGATCCTGCGGCTGTCGGACCACGCGGCCGACTCGGCGCGGCGCGTCGCCCGTGGCGACGCCGGCCAGGTAACGCTTGGCTTCACGGGCGTCTCGGGCTACCAGCTGGTCCCCGAGCTCCTGGCTTCGGCCAGCGTGGCACTGCCGGGCGTCCGGGTCGTACTGAAGGAGATGGTGTCGATCTACCAACTCAAGGCGCTGGAGACGCGCGAGATCGACCTCGGCATCATGCGCTCGCAGTTCGGCACCAAAGGCGTGGTGTTCCACCACCTCGCGCGCGAACCGCTGATGCTGGCGATGCATGCCAGCCATCGGCTGGCGGCGCAGCCTTCAATTGCCGCGAACGACCTGCAGGACGAACCGCTCGTGATGTATTCACCGGACGGCGGCAAATACTTCCACGACCGGATCTCGGGCCTTTTGAACTCGGCTGGCGTGCGGGTCAACTTCGTTCAGTCGATCGACCAGACCCATACGATCGTTGCCCTGGTGCGCGGCAATCTTGGTATCGCCATTGTCCCGGCGTCAGCCCGGGAGCTGGGCATGCGTGATGTCATCTTCCGTCCGGTCTGGACCGACGATGGATATGCCGACACGCATCTGGCCTGGAGCGAGGCACCCCAAAGCAAGACGGTCGAGCGTTTCCGCGCGTTCGTGATGGACTATTTCGCCGGTCGCGCTGCTTCCGCCGCCTAAGACTCAACCGAAAGGGCGTCGACCATTTCCTGCGCGGCACGCTGCAGTTCCGGTACGAAGCGACGTGTTGCTTCGGCGGAAGCGATCGCTTGCCGCAGGTAGATCACGTTGAGACTCGCCAGGACGCGCCCGCCGAATGGAATCGCGACGGCCACCGCGCCGATCTTGCGTTGGTCCTCCCAGTCGCCCTGGTTCGATCCGAACCCTTCCGCACGCGTCTGCCGCACGAGATTGCGGATGTAGGCATCGTCCTGCGCGAGCTTGCGTTGCTGCTCGCCACCGGCACCCGCGCGTAGCACATCGAGAATGTCCTCGCGCTCCGCATCGGGACACATCGCAAAGTACGCGCGCCCTGCGGCGGTCAGCAACATCGGTAGCCGGCGGCCCACCATTGCGCGATGGAACGATAGCGGGCTGAACCGATGCGTGGTTTCGCGAATGATCATCGCGTCGCCATCGGGCGTGGTGAGGTCGGACGGCCAGACCACACGCTGCATCAACTGCCCCATGATCGGCGGCGCGATCGTTGCAATGCGCTCGTCATCGGTAAAGCCTTCGCTCAGCGAACGCACGGCGAGCGTCAGCCGGAACGTGTCGTCCGACGCGCTACGCCGCACGAATTTTTCTTCGACCAGGGTTTCGAGCAAACGGCGCACCGTGGTCCGGTGCAGGCCGGTCAGTTCGCTGAGCTGCTGGCTGGTCGCCGTGCCGTTCTCCATCGCGTTCAACGCGCGCAGAACCACGAGTCCGCGCGACAGTGCCCGCACATTTGCGTACTTGGTCACAAAAATCCTTATAAATCAACGATGTGCACTCCTTGCACATTTTGGAGAATAGTTTGAGGCCGCGTCAATCGGTACATAGACTCTCTTCAAAACCACAAAGCCAACGGAGACACCCTCGATGCCCGCCCTGCCTCAGTCCCGCGCCGGTTAGTTCCGGCCTCCGCCGGTAGCGGTTCCTCGCTGCCGACATTCCGCTTCACCGACTTAACGCCAGCATGAGCGTGGCGCGGGGGTGCGTTCGCCCCTTGCCAGAAGGAGACCTATGCCTACTATCACGGCCAATCCGGCATCTACGACCGGGAGTTGTTCCAGCCTCGACACCGACGTTGCCATCATCGGCGCCGGCCCGGTCGGACTGATGATCGCCAATATCCTCGGCCTTCAGGGTGTCCGGGTCACGATCGTCGAGAAGCTCGACCAACTGATCGACTATCCACGTGCGATCGGACTCGATGACGAGGCGCTGCGCGTGTTCCAGGCCGTGGGGCTGGTCGATGCGTTGCTGCCGCACACGACCCCCGATCACTGGATGCGCTTTGTGACACGAGACGGCTTCTGCTTCGCCTCGATCGAGCCGCGCACCGACGAGTTCGGCTGGTCGCGCCGTAACGCGTTTATCCAGCCGCTTGCTGACCGTGTGCTCTACGAAGGGCTGCAACGGTTCGAACACGTCAAGGTGCTGTTCGGCCATGCGATCGAATCGTTTGCGCAGGATGGCACGGGCGTCACCATCGCGGCGCGCGATGCTGCCGGCAACGCACGCACGATCCGCGCCGGCTATCTGGTGGCCGCTGACGGCGGCAACAGCGTGGTGCGCCGTACGCTGAACGTACCGTTCGAAGGCCGCACCAAGCCCAACCAGTGGATCGTCGTCGACGTGCGCAACGATCCCGTGGGCTCGCCACACATCTACATGCACTGTGATCACGAGCGCCCGTATGTGTCGGCCGCACTGCCGCATGGCATTCGCCGCTTCGAGTTCATGGTGATGCCGGGAGAGACCGAGCAGGAGCTGTCGAAGCCGGAGAGCATGGCCGCGCTGATCCGCAAGGTGGTGGCCGACCCCGACAAGGTCGAATACATCCGTAGCCGCGTCTACACGCACAACGCGCGGCTTGCAGGTACCTTCCGTGTCGATCGCGTGCTGCTGGCCGGCGACGCGGCCCACATCATGCCCGTATGGCAGGGCCAAGGCTACAACAGCGGTATCCGCGACGCCAACAACCTGGGCTGGAAGCTGGCGATGGTTGCCAAGGGCCAGGCTGGCCCGAGCCTGCTCGACAGTTATACCGTCGAGCGCCGCGCCCATGCGCGCGCGATGATCCATCTGTCCGAAGTGGCCGGCGACATCTTCGCGCCGACCACGCGCTTCGGCGCGCGCTTCCGCGACGCATTCGTGCGCAGCTTCAACGTGCTGCCCTCGGTGCGCCGCTACTTCGTCGAGATGCGTTTCAAGCCGATGCCGCGCTACGAGGAGGGCGTCGTGCTGCTGCCGCCGCCGCGCAATGCGGGCAGATGGCTCGCCCGCATGCTCGAGCGTTCGGGCAACTCGGCACCGGGCCGACTGTTGGGGCTGATGAGCCAGAAGCGCGACTCGCTGCTCGGCCGCCTGGCTTACGGTCGCGACCCACATGCCACGTCGCCGGTTGGCCGTCTGTTTATCCAGCCACGCGTGCGCACTGCCGACGACCGCCTGACGTTGCTCGACGATGCGATTGGCAATGGCTTTGCCGTGATCGGCTGGGGTGCGGACCCGACCTTCGGCCTTACCGCGCAAGCCCGCGCGCTCGCCGAGCAGGCCGGGGTGCGCTTCGTGATCGCCAAGCCCGATGTGCAACTGCGCCATCGCGACGATGTGCCCGAAGGCGTGATCGCGATCGGCGATGCCACCGGCCGCCTCAAGGAGTGGTTTGGCCGCCTGCCCGAATCGGTGGTGCTGCTGCGCCCCGATCGCTTCGTTGCCGGGGTGTGCACGCCGCAGCAGGTCTCGGATGAACTCGTCGCCCTGGCTGGCAAGCTTGGCATGGACCTCCCGGCGCCGCGCGCGAGCACTCCTGCCCGTGAGCCGCTGCGTCAACCGGCGCGCGGCCCCATCGAACTCACACAATCCGCAGGAGCCTGAACATGCCGATGCATCTGGAATGTCTGTCGCACACGCCATTGCACGGCTATGTCGACCCTGCCCCGGAGATCGTGGCCGAGGTCGAACGCGTTCGCGACGCCGCACGCGAGCGCGTCCGCGCCTTTGATCCGGAGTTGATCGTGCTGTTTGCGCCCGACCACTTCAACGGCTTCTTCTACGACATGATGCCGCCGTTCTGTATTGGCGCCGCGGCCACGGCGATCGGGGATTTCCACAGCCTTGCCGGCCCATTACCCGTGCCTGCCGACATCGCGCATGCGCTCGCCGAAAGCGTGCTGGCGGCCGAGATCGACGTAGCGCTGTCTTGCCGGATGCAGGTCGACCACGGCTTCGCCGATGCGCTCGAGGCGCTGACCGGCGCGCTCGACCGCTATCCGGTGGTGCCAATCTTCATCAATTCGGTTGCGCCGCCGATGGCCACGCTGCGCCGTGCGCGGCTGCTCGGCGAGGCCGTGGGCCGCTTTGTCTCCGGCACCGGCAAGCGCGTGCTCGTGGCGGGTTCGGGCGGTATCTCGCACGAACCGCCGGTGCCCGAACTCATTGGCGCGAGCGCCGAAGTGGCCGAACGTCTGATCGCTGGACGCAATCCGTCGGCGGAATCGCGCATGGCACGCCAGGCGCGCACCGTCGCGGCCGCGCAGGCATTCGTCAGCGGCGACAGCCGACTGCATCCACTCAACCCCGAATGGGACCGCGCGTTTCTCGCGCAACTCGCCTCGGGCGAGCTGGCTGCGTTCGATGAGATGAGCAACGACGCGATCTCCCGTGACGGCGGCAAGTCGGCACACGAGATCCGTGCGTGGGTCGCTGCATTTGCCGCGCTGCGGACCTGTGGTCCGTACCACGCGTCGATTGATTACTACCGCCCGATTCCCGAATGGATCGCGGGCTTCGCCACCATGCACGCCGTACCGGGCCACGCGCCAGGCACGACCGCCTGAATTCCTGAAGGAGCCATCCGATGACCGAACCGAACACCGCCAATAGCGCCACTAGCGTCACTAGCGCGATCACCGCCATTGCCGCACGGCTACGCGCGGCCGAGAGCGCGCGAGAGACGATCGCCCCTGTCCGCGGCGATATTGCCCTGGACGATTTGGCCACCGCCTACGCGGTCCAGCAGATCAACGTCGATGCGCGCGTGGCCAATGGTGAACGCCTGGTCGGCCGCAAGATCGGACTCACGTCGCTTGCGGTGCAAAAACAACTCGGCGTCGACCAGCCCGATTTCGGCGCACTGTTTGCGAACATGGCGTATTGCGACGGCCAGTCCATTCCGTTGTCTCGCCTGATCCAGCCGAAGGTCGAGGCAGAGATCGCCCTGGTGCTCGACCGTGATCTC
The DNA here is from genome assembly GCA_963543405.1 of uncultured Cupriavidus sp. Taxonomy (GTDB): domain Bacteria; phylum Pseudomonadota; class Gammaproteobacteria; order Burkholderiales; family Burkholderiaceae; genus Cupriavidus. Next base: position 171,215 of record CAUUBQ010000005.1, on the reverse strand, counting down.
ACGCACGAACAACACACATTCGCCGACGTCGTGAGCGCTACCGCCTATGCGCTCGCCGCGATTGAAGTTGTCGACAGCCGCATTGCCAACTGGGACATCCGCTTCGTCGATACCGTGGCCGACAACGCATCGAGCGCACTGTTCGTGCTCGGTAGCCGTCCCGTTCCGCTTGGCGCGCTCGACCTGACTGCGTGCGCGATGACCCTGTCGCGCGATGGCGAGGTGTTGTCGCGTGGCAATGGTGCGGCATGCCTTGGCAATCCGCTTAATGCAGCCGTCTGGCTGGCCAACCGCATGGTCCAGCTTGGCACACCGCTGCGGGCAGGCGATGTCGTGCTGACCGGCGCCTTGGGCCCGATGGTCGCGGTCACCGAGCCCGGCGCCTATGTCGCCGAAATTGAAGGTCTGGGCAGCGTACGCGCGACGTTTGCCGCATAACAGGGATATCACATGGCTTCCGAAAAACTCAAGGCAGCGATTATTGGCTCCGGCAATATCGGCACGGACCTGATGATCAAGATCCTGCGCCACGGCCGGCATCTGGAAATCGCGGCGATGGTCGGCATCGATCCGGCCTCCGACGGGCTCGCGCGTGCGGCGCGGCTCGGTATCGCCACCACGCATGAAGGCGCCGAAGGGCTTACGCGCCTGCCGGTATTCGACGATATCGACTTTGTGTTCGACGCCACCTCGGCCGGCGCGCATATCAGGAACGATGCACTGCTGCGCAAGCTCAAGCCGGGCCTGCGCATGATCGACCTCACGCCCGCTGCAATCGGCCCCTACTGTGTGCCCGTGGTCAATCTCGCAACGCACCTGAATGCGCCGAACGTCAATATGGTCACCTGCGGCGGGCAGGCCACGATCCCCATCGTCGCGGCCGTGTCACGCGTGGCCAGGGTGCACTACGCCGAGATCGTCGCATCGATCAGCAGCAAGTCGGCCGGCCCGGGTACCCGCGCCAATATCGACGAGTTCACAGAGACCACATCGAAAGCGATCGAGGTCGTTGGTGGCGCAGCAAAGGGCAAGGCCATCATCGTGCTGAACCCGGCCGAGCCGCCGGTCATGATGCGCGACACGGTTTACACGCTTTCCGAATTGGCCGCGCGCGACAAGATCGAAGCCTCGATCGAGGAGACCGTGCAGGCCGTACAGGCATACGTACCGGGCTACCGTCTCAAGCAGACCGTGCAGTTCGACGAGATCCCGGTCAGCGCGCCGCTCAATGTGCCTGGCCTGGGGCGCTTCACCGGCTTGAAGACTTCGGTGTTTATCGAAGTGGAGGGTGCCGCCCATTACCTGCCTGCCTATGCGGGCAACCTCGACATCATGACCTCGGCCGCCCTTGCCACGGCCGAACGCATGGCGCAGGCCATGCTGGACGCCAATGCCATCACGGAAGGAGCCTGCGCATGAACCAGCCTACCAAGAAACTCTATATCTCCGACGTGACGCTGCGCGATGGCAGCCATGCGGTGCGCCACCAGTACTCGTTGCGCAACGTACAGGACATCGCACGCGCGCTTGACCGGGCCAAGGTCGACAGTATCGAGGTGGCCCATGGCGATGGCCTGCAGGGGTCCAGCTTCAACTACGGCTTCGGTGCGCATAGCGATATCGAATGGATTGCCGCGGTAGCCGATGTTATCGAGCACGCGAAGATCGCCACGCTGCTGCTGCCCGGCATCGGCACCACACACGACCTGAGGGCCGCCTACGATGCCGGCGCGCGCGTGGTGCGTGTGGCCACGCATTGCACCGAGGCCGATATCTCGAAGCAGCACATCGAGTATGCGCGCGAACTCGGCATGGATACCGTGGGCTTCCTGATGATGAGCCACATGACCACGCCGGAGAACCTGGCCATCGAGGCCAGGAAGATGGAAAGCTACGGGGCCACCTGCATCTATGTGGTGGATTCGGGTGGCGCACTGACCATGAACGAAGTCCGTGACCGGTTCCGCGCGCTCAAGGCCGTGCTTGACCCGGCAACCCAGACCGGCATGCATGCGCACCACAACCTGTCGCTTGGCGTTGCCAATTCCATTGCCGCGGTCGAGGAGGGTTGCGACCGTATCGATGCATCGCTGGCCGGCATGGGCGCCGGCGCGGGTAACGCGCCACTTGAAGTATTCATTGCCGCCGCCGAGCGCCTGGGCTGGCATCACGGCACCGACCTGTACACGCTGATGGATGCGGCCGACGACATCGTGCGTCCGCTGCAGGACCGGCCGGTGCGCGTGGACCGCGAAACGCTGGCGCTCGGTTATGCCGGCGTCTACTCAAGCTTCCTGCGCCATTCGGAAGTAGCCGCGCAGAAGTACGGCCTCAAGACCGTGGACATTCTTGTCGAACTGGGCAAGCGCCGCATGGTAGGCGGCCAGGAAGACATGATCGTCGACGTTGCACTGGATCTGTCCAGGCGCGCGGCCGAAGCCCGCCAGTAACAACCGGGGCGGTACGCGCCGCCCGCACCCATGACGTCGCCACCAAGAGCGGCGCTACATCCATCATCCGGAGACAAACCATGAACAACACGCCACGACCCGGCAACGGCGGTGAAGCTGCCGCGCACGGGAACCTGACCACGATCGGCCTGTGCCTTGTCATTGCACTGCTCGAGGGGCTCGACCTGCAATCGGCCGGTGTTGCCGCCCCACGGATCGCGAAGGAGTTCTCGCTGTCGGTGGCGCAGATGGGCTGGGCGTTCAGCGCGGGCGCGATCGGCCTGCTGCCCGGCGCCGCACTTGGCGGCCGGCTTGCCGACCAGCTCGGCCGCAAGCGCGTACTGATGCTCTCGGTGGCGTTGTTCGGCGTGTTCTCGCTGGCGACCACGCTGGTCTGGAACTTCGAGTCACTGCTGGCCGCACGCTTCCTGACCGGCCTCGGGCTCGGCGCAGCAATGCCAAACCTGATCGCGCTGTGCTCGGAGGCAGCGTCGCCGCGGCATCGCAATACGGCAGTCGGCGCGATGTACTGCGGCATGCCGTTTGGTGCCGCGCTGGCGGCCGCGATCGGCATCATCAGCCCCGGCGACGAGGGCTGGCGTCATATCTTCCATGTGGGCGGGTTCGGGCCGTTGCTGACGTTGCCGCTGCTCGGCCTGTGCCTGCGCGAGTCGGCGCAGTTCGTCTCGGCACGCGCGGGCGTGCAGGCCAAAGCGGCCCGGCACGGATTTACCGATGCGCTCTGGCGCGACGGCCGTACCCGCACCACGCTGGCGCTCTGGATCAGCTATCTCGGAACCTTGGTGGTGCTGTATTTCCTGATGAACTGGCTGCCGTCGATGGTGTTGTCCAACGGACTGAGCCGCGTCGAGGCCGGCGTGGCGATGATGATGTTCAACATCGGCGGCGGCATTGGCGCGGTCGCGATCGCGACCCTGATGGACCGCATCAGCCGTCACCTTACCGTGATCGGCATGTACGTCGGCATTGGCGTAGCGCTCGGCGCGCTCGCCAGCGCAGGCGGTGGTGTGTCGATGGCGTGCGGCGCGTTCCTTTGCGGGCTGTTCCTCGTCGGCGGGCAGTCGGTGCTCTATGCGCTGGCCGGCCAGGCCTACCCGACGGCCGTGCGTGGCACCGGTGTTGGCGCGGCTGTCGCCATTGGGCGACTCGGCTCGATTCTCGGACCGCTCGTCGCGGGCCAGTTGTTCGCGCTTGGCCAAAGCCCGTCGATTCTCGTCATTGCCAGCATTCCGCTGATCGTAGTCGCTGCCGGCGCAGCACTGACGGTCGTTGGCGCGTTCGCTCCCCAGAAACCGGCGCCAGCCCTGACCGGCCGGCATGGCGCCTGATCCCAACCCATAGCAAGGAACCACGACATGGAAACCACCGTACAAGCCATCACCGAAGCATCGACCAGCCACTTCGTGACCGTCAAGGACGGCGAGACGTCCTATCGCATTCACTACAACGACGCAGGCACGGGCGCGGAGACCGTGGTCATGCTGCATGGCTCCGGACCGGGTGCCAGCGGCTGGGCCAACTTCAACCGCAATATCGAGCCACTCGTGGCCGCGGGCTACCGGGTACTGCTTGTGGATTGCCCGGGCTGGAGCAAGAGCGATCCCGTGGTGAACACGGGATCGCGTTCGGAGCTCAATGCGCGCGTGCTCAAGGCCGTGCTTGACGCACTCGATATCGAGCGTGCGCATCTGGTTGGCAATTCGATGGGTGGCCACAGTGCAGTGGCATTCGCGCTCGCCAATCCGCAGCGGGTCGGCAAGCTCGTGCTGATGGGCGGAGGTACCGGCGGCCCGAGCCAGTTCGTGCCGATGCCAACCGAGGGGATCAAGCTACTCAATGGGCTCTATCGCGAGCCGACCATCGACAACCTCAAACGCATGATGAACGTGTTTGTGTACGACCCGAGCTCCCTGACCGATGACCTGATGCAGGCAAGGCTGGACAATATGCTCGCGCGGCGCGACCACCTCGACAACTTCGTGAAGAGCCTCGCGGCGAATCCGAAGCAGTTCACCGACTATGGCCCGCGCCTCGGCGAGATTGCGGCACCCACGCTCGTGATCTGGGGCCGCGACGACCGCTTCGTGCCGATGGATGTCGGCCTGCGGCTGATCGCCGGTATTCCGGATGCCCAACTCCATGTGTTCAATCGCTGTGGGCACTGGGCGCAATGGGAGCACGCCGACACGTTCAACCGGATGGTGCTCGACTTCCTCACGCACTGAACCAACAGATCATTTCGGGAACAGCAACGTCACGACCGCCCGGCCGCCCCAGCCATGGGGACCGGAATTGGGCCCGTCGGCCCAATAGGTGGCAAACAGCCCGAAACTGACCGGGCGCTGACCGATCTTGACCAGCTTGCTGAAACCGGCGTGGATCGGCACGCTCCATTGCGAGTTCTTCCAGTCATAGGTCGACTCGGTATTGAGCGTGTAGGTCCACGCGGTTGGCGTGGTGTACGCGACAAACGGCTGCAGGAAGGTGCTGCTCACGGCGGGGCGGCCATTGTCGCCAGCCACGGACCAGATATGGTTGCCCAACGCGCCATACGTCCAAGGGCCGTGCTGCACCAGGCCAACCGCGGTGGGGCCGAGCCCCCATTTGCGGCCACTGAGTTGGTTTTCGGTTCCGGTTGGCAACAGCAGGGCTGGGCCAACGCCCCAGATCAGGCCCCCGGCTGAAGGCTCCCTCGGTGAAAAGAACAGGCTCTGCAGCGTATCGCCAAGCCCGGTCTGGGAACCGGAGCCAGGCGTGATCGAAGACTGGTACGTAAGCGGGACGATGGTGCGCGAAATCACGTTCCAGTCCTGGTTCAACGTGATTGGCACAACTGGCTGGAAGTTCATCGTCAGCCGGTCACCGTCATGGACCGGGCCGATGCCACGGTCATAGTTGAACTGGAGCGGCACGCTGATCAGTGCGGCCACCGGATTGCTGAGCTTCTTGGCCAGATCCGCCGAGTCTTCGGCACGGGCCGGCGTCGTGAGACTGAACAACGCCGGGATAGCCACGAGGGCTGCTCGAACACCAAGAATGCGCATATGCATGGCCGGCTCGCGGATGTCTCAAAGAGGTTGGAAGTGCCTGGGGTCTGTAGCTTGCCCATCGTCCAGACATGCGAAATCCTCATCTTCCATCTTCCTGAAAGTGCTGGAAGTGAAACCTTTTTGCCCGCGATCTTAGATATTTCGAGCGGCCGGGTGCTATGTAGAGACTTCGATGCCGCGGCCAGTGGGGTCCGATCCCCCGAATTGCGCAACCTCGCGGACTACCTGCATGACCGTGCGGCAAGCCAGTGTGAGCTCGCCATGACGCGACATGGCCAGCGCAATATGGCGGTTCACCATCGGATTGATGATCTTGGAAGCCTGGAGCTTGCAGTCGCGTCCGGCGTTGGCGATTGCGTAGGGTCCCAGCAACGCGTACATGCCGCCATCGGCCGCGATATGGGTTTGCAGGCTGAGAGAGTCGGCTTCCATCGCCACGTTCAATGTGACACCGTGCTCCAGCGCCATCTGGTCAAGACGATCGCGCCAGCTGTTGGGCCGGCAGAAACTGACCAATGGCAGATTGTGGAGCGCGGAGAACTGTACCGTCGGATTGGCAGTGATCTTGTCCCCAACGGCGCCTACCAGGTAAGTCGCGGTCTCCACCAGATAGACATCGCCATGTTTCGGCACCGGGCTATGCCGGAACAGGATGGCCAGGTCCACGTGGCCGCTTTCCAGCCAGTTTTCCAGTTGCGCGCCTTGTCCCTCGCGGACGCTGAGCTGGACCAGCGGATACCGCTCTTTCAGCCGGTAATACAGGGTGCTGACGAGCGGGTGCGCAGTGGAGGGCAGGATGCCAATGCGAACGGTGCCAATCGGTTTGCCTGCGGTGGTATGGATGTCGTTGACCAATTGCTCGGTGCTGGCCAGCCAGGCCCGCACCTTCGGTGCGATGCGCAGCCCCAACTCCGTCAGCACGACACCGCGACCCGTGCGTTGAAACAGGCGGCCTCCGCATTCCTGCTCCAGCTCGTTCAATTGCCGGCTGATGTGAGGCTGACTTGTTCCATATGCCTGGGCGACCTTGCTCAAACTGCCAAGGTCCGCGGCATCTGTGAATAGCTTCCAGGTCGCGTAATTCATCAGCCACTCCGGGTTTGCGCAGCTCTATGTGATATGCGAGATCAGTATATCTGAAATAGCCAGATAGACACTTCCGGTATGACTCGGTGATTTCTACACTGCCTCGCATGCACGTCGCTGTGTGGAGACAAAAGCAGCGACGGGCTCTCCGGGCGGGCACCTCCGCACGCCGGGTGATCTCCATACCGCTATAGGAAGTGACATGAAAAACATCGACCTCCGTGGCCTCGTGCCCGCTCCCGTTACCCCGTTCACCCGCGATGGCGCGGTCGACCACGCAGCCATCCAGCGGCTTGGTTCGTGGCTGGGTGGCTTTGACGGAGTAAAGGGCCTGGTAGTGCTGGGCCATGCTGGCGAAGGCACGTTCCTGTCGCAAGATGAACAGGCTGCCGTCATCGAGAGCTTTGTAAAGTCCGTCGACGGCAAGATTCCCGTCATCGCGGGCATCACCCTGGAAGGCACACAGGTGGCGGCCGCCGAAGCACAGCGCGCCGTCAAGGCCGGTGCGTCCGCTGGCCTGGTCTACCCGTCGCACGGCTGGTTGCGCTTTGGCTACCAGAAGGGCGCACCGCAGGACCGCTATCGCGCCATCTACGAAGAAAGCGGCCTGCCGCTGATCCTGTTCCAGTACCCGGATGCCACCAAGGCAACCTACAACCTGGAAACGCAGCTTGAAATTGCCGCGCAGCCGGGCGTGTTTGCCATGAAAAACGGTGTGCGCAACATGCGTCGCTGGGACACCGAAATTCCTGTCATCCGCAAGGAAAACCCGGACCTGCAGATCCTGACCTGCCATGACGAATACCTGCTGCACACCATGTTCGACGTCGATGGCGCACTGGTCGGATACGGCAATATCGCCCCCGAACTGCTGATCGAACTGATCAAGGCCGGCAAGGCCAAGGACTACCCGCGTGCCCGTGCACTGCACGACCAACTGCTGCCGGTGACGAAGAACGTGTACCACCGCGGTTCGCATATGGAAGGGACCGTCGCGCTCAAGCACGCACTGGTCGCGCGCGGCATCCTGGAGCACGCCACCGTTCGTTCGCCGCTGCTGCCGCTGGAGCCGGGCGCCGAGATCGACATTGCCAACGCCATGCGCGCTGCCGGCCTGGTCGACTGATGTCGTGAATGCGGGAGGGGAGACACCCTCCCGCATGGCGGGCAACGCCGTCATAGGCAACTAAAAAAATAAAAGGGCGACGGTACAACCGCGGGCCCGCAAGAATCTGGAGACAGCATGGACACCTCGACGGTCGCCACCATGTGCAGCCGCGACTGCGGCGCAACCGCCGGCAATGACGTCGCCGAGAACCGGCGTCGGGCTGCCAACCTATTGTTCCGCATCGAAAACGTACCGTTCAGCCGCTGGCACACCAAGGCGCGCATCGTCATGGGCAGCGCGACGCTGTTCGATGCGTTCGACGCCCTCTCGCTCGCGTTCATCTTGCCTGTGCTGGTTGGCCTCTGGCATCTGTCTCCCGCCGAGATTGGTGTGCTGATTGCCGCCGGCTACCTTGGCCAGGTGCTGGGCGCGCTGTTTTTTGGATGGCTCGCCGAACGCATCGGACGGGTGCCCAGCGCATCCGTCACCGTGGGGCTGATGTCGGTAATGAGCGTCGCCTGCGCGTTCACGGGCAGCTTCCAGATGCTCTTCATGTGCCGGTTCATCCAGGGCATTGGCGTGGGGGGCGAGGTTCCGGTCGCGGCGACCTATATCAACGAGCTTTCACAGGCTCATGGTCGCGGACGTTTCTTTCTCCTCTACGAACTGATCTTCCCGATCGGCCTGCTGCTGGCTGCGCAGTTGGGCGCCTTCCTGGTACCGCGATTCGGGTGGGAATACATGTTCCTCGTCGGCGGTATCCCGGGCATCCTCGTCGCGCTGCTGATCATGCGACTGCCGGAGTCACCCCGCTGGCTTATCGGCAAGGGCCGCTTCGATGACGCCGAACGTGTCATAGCCAGCATCGAGGCCAGCACCCCTGCGCGTCATCTGGACGCTGCAAGGAACCAGGCCGAAATCGCGGGGCGTGTGGCAGTGCTTGAGGAAGGCATGCGTTCGCAGAAGAAGGGCGACTGGCGCGAGCTGTTCTCGTCGTTCTACCGTGGCCGTACGCTGGTGGTCTGGGTACTGTGGGCAAGCTCGTATTTCATTGCCAACGGCATCAACAACTGGCTGCCAAGCCTCTACAAGACCGTCTACAACCTGCCGCTGCAGGAATCGCTGCACATGGCATCGCTTTCCAATGTCCTGAGCACTTGTGCGGTACTGGTCTGCGCGTTGCTTGTAGACAGGGTTGGCCGCAGGCGTTGGGCCATTGGTTGCTTTGTCGTCGGAGGCGCATTGCTGACAGTCCTTGGCCTGTTCGGCACCGGCAGCCCATGGACCGTCATGGCGCTGGCATCGACAGCCTACGCCGTGATGGGCTCGGCAACGGTGCTGCTGTACCTCTACACGCCGGAAATTTATCCAACCCGTATCCGTGCCATCGGCACCGGTCTGGCGACGTCCTGGCTCCGCGCGGCGTCGGCAAGTGCACCAGCCATCGTCGGCCTTGTACTGACCCGGCAGGGCATTGCCACCGTGTTCCTGATGTTTGCCTGTGCCAGCGTGGTTGGCCTCGTTGCAGCCAGTCGCATGATTGAAACGACCAACCGTGCACTGGAAGAGATCTCTCCGTAGATCAGGCAAGCCTCGATCAAAAAAAGAAACTGTGTGGAGACAAAATGAAATCCAGGAACTGGGCTGCATGCCTGCTTTGCGCAACGCCCTTGGTCGCAGCGGCGCAATCCGTCACGCTCTATGGCGTCATTGATACGGGTGTCGAGTTCGTCAACGGTATCGGTGCAAGCCGGAACAGCGTGGTGCGCATGCCAAGCCTCACGGCAACGGTGCCGTCCCGCTGGGGCCTGCGAGGCTCGGAGGATCTGGGCGGCGGGCTGAAATCGGTCTTTGTACTGGAATCTGGCTTCGCGCCGGATTCGGGTACGTCGAACCAGGGTGGCCGACTGTTTGGCCGGCAGGCCTTCGTTGGCTTGAGCAGTAACCAGTGGGGCCAGATCTCATTCGGGCGGCAGTGGACCATGACGTTCTGGTCGACGCTGGATTCAGACATTCTCGGGCCCAATATCTATGGGGCAAACTCGCTCGACAGCTATCGTCCCAATGCCCGCGCCGACAATGCGATTGCCTACAAGGGAGTCTTCGGCGGGCTGACCGTTGGCGCCACCTATAGCCTGGGGCGCGACACCGTCAACGCCGGGCAGAACCCGGCAGGTACCAACTGTGCGGGCGAGAATCCGGCAGACAAGCAGGCGTGTCGGGAATGGTCGGTCATGCTGCGCTATGACGCGAGCAAATGGGGCGTTGCCACGGCCTATGATTCATTGCGTGGTGGCGCGGGGGCGGCGGCCGGCCTGACGAGCAGCAGCCTCAAGGACGATCGCCTCCATTTTGGCGGATACATGCTGCTGGGCGACGCCAAGATTGGCATCGGTGGCACCTTCCGAAACAACGAGGGCAGTCCCACGTCGCACAGCCAGTTGTACTACGCAGGCGTTGCCTATGACGTGACACCGGCGTTCAACCTCGCCGGGCAGGTCTACTACCTGGGATTCCGCAACAGCGCCAACAAGGCCTGGCTTGCAGCCGTGCGCGGTACATACGCATTCTCGAAGCGAACCTCAGCCTATGTGACTGGCGGATTCATCGATAACCGCGGTCAATCCGCCCTGTCGGTCAGCAGTGGCGGCAGCGCTGGAACCACCACGCCGGCACCGGGTAGCAACCAGTTCGGTGCGATGCTTGGCGTCAAGCACACTTTCTGACCCGACCAGAACATCTATCCAGGAGACGTGAATGAAGCGCATCGCAAAGCTTGTGCTGGGCGCAAGCCTGAGTATCGCCGCCCCTGTTGCGTTCGGGCAGCCGTATCCCGACCGAGCCGTCAGGATCGTGGTTCCATACCCCGCGGGCGGAACGGTTGATGCTGTTGCGCGGGTCGTGGCACAACGGCTGAGCGAAGACCTCAAGCAGCCATTTATCGTCGACAACCGCCCGGGTGGCAACGGCACATTGGGCAGCAAGATCGTAGCCACCGCCGCGCCGGACGGCTATACGCTGCTGATCCAGGCCTCAACGTTCGTGGCAACGCCGATGCTGATGGCCACCAGGCCATACGATGTGGAGAAGGACTTCACCGCGATCACGCAACTGGGAAGTGTTCCGATGCTGGTCACCGCTCATCCCAGCGTGCCTGCGAGGGACTTCAAGGAATTCATGGCGGTACTGCGGCGAGACCCCACCCGTTACGCGTTCGGGACCTCGGCGATCGGCTCCGCCAGCCATCTTGCCGAGGAGGCCATCAAGCACGCCGGAAAGCTACAGTTCATGATCGTGCCCTACAAGGGGACGGCTCCCGCGCTGACGGAGGTGATGGGCGGCCATGTTAGCGCGATGGTGGATGCACTGCCTTCCACGCTACCGCATGTGAAGAGCGGCAAGCTGAAACCTCTCGCGGTAACTGGCGCAAACCGCCTCGCCAGCCTGCCAGACGTGCCGACCGTTGCCGAATGCGGATTGACCGGGTTCGAAATGGTCTCCTGGTACGGGCTTTGGGCGCCGGCGAACATGCCGGCCGACTTGACGCAGCGTATTCAGCGTGAGGTTGCCAAGGCGTTGAAATCAGAGCGTGCGACGAAGGCGCTCGGGGAGCACGGATTTACCGTAGTGGCCTCTCAGCCGGGCGACTTTGCCGCATACATCAGGCAGGAGAAAGCCAGGTTCGGCACGTTGATTCGCGAAGCAAACATCAAGATCGAGTGAAGCGCCGTTCGTCCGGGGAACGCTGCGCTTAGCCTAGCGCCCGGACCACGGCGTCGGTGGTCCGCAGCCGTCCGATGCGCGGGAACGTGAAGGTCAATGTGCTGTCATGCGCTTGCACCGACGGCGATGCCATGGCGTCTGTGACGAACACCTGGTGGTAGCCGCGTTCGAAAGCGTCGCGCGCGGTGGATTCCACGCCGATATTGGTCGAGATGCCCGCCAGGACGATGGTCTGGATGCCGCGCCGGCGCAACTGCAGGTCAAGGTCGGTGCCATAGAAGGCGCCCCACTGGCGTTTCATGATGCGCAGGTCGGACGGCTGGGCGCCCAGTTCAGCCACCACCTCGGACCAGTCCGCGCCGCGGTTGGCCGCAACGGGCGGGGTATCGAGCCGGGGCGCCAGCATGTCCTTGCCATCCGCCGCATTGCCAACCGTCACCAGTACCACTGGCGCCTGGGCGGCACGGAATGCGTCTGCCAGCGTCCTGGCGCGCGCCACAACTACTTGCGCCGGCTGGGGATGTACATCCATTGCCACGATGCCGTTCTGCAGGTCGATCAGGACCAGTGCAGTGGTGGCGGGGTCCAGCTTCAGTTCGGGCGGGCTCATCAGGCAACCTTTCAGGATGGAGGCAGGTCGGCGTGCATGGGCAAAGCATAGTCGATCGATGCACCGTTCGGGTGCGAAAGCGTGCGGATAGATCGCTGCTGGCAGCCATGCTATGCTGCGGCGGCTTGTCGCGTCGGGAAGACATGCGACGTGACCGTGATGTATCGCGGAGGAACCCATGCCGCCAACCCGAACCACTCCTGCCCCGAAGACCAAGCCAGCCCCGGTCGATGCGTTTGGATGCGCAGCGGACAAGCTCAACGCCGACCAGTCGCTGGCCGGCACCGATATCCAGTTCTACCGCAAGAGTTCGCGCCAGCCATCGGGCCAGATCGAGATGCCTGCCGCCGAACGCGGTTTCGTGGCCGGCGTGTCGCTGAACCCGGGCCATCGTCGCCGGATTTTTCGGGGGCGGCACGGCAGCACGCATGACTTCGACAATGGCGCCATCTATCTGCGCAGCCTGTCCGAAGACTACAAGGCGGATTTCGATACCGCTTTCGATTTCATCCTGATGGAGTTGCCGCCCGGTTTTATCGAGCGCACCAGTGTTGAGCTGGGCCGCACGCGGGTGCGCAGTCTGCAGGAGGTTGCCGGCCATACGGACCCGGTGCTGGCCAATCTGGCGCAGGCCATGGCACCGGCACTGAGCCACCCCGAATATGCGTGCCGGCTATTCGTGGATCAATTGGGCATGGCCATCGGCGCGCATCTGGTCCGTCAATATGGTGCGGAACCCGAGGTGTCGAGCAAGGGTAACCGGTTGCTGTCGCCGCGTAACGTGGCCAGGGCCAAGGACCTGCTGTCTGCCAGGATGGATGGTGACCTGTCCATTGCCGAGGTCGCCGATGCATGCCAGCTCTCGCGTAGCCATTTCACGCGTGCGTTTCGCGATACCACCGGGCAAACGCCTTACCAGTGGTTGATGGCGCAACGACTCGAGCGCGCTCGCGCATTGCTGCGCGATACCGCGCTGCCGCTGGCCGAGGTGGCGATTGCCTGTGGCTTCTCTGACCAAAGCCATTTCACCCGCACCTTTGCGCGGGTGATGGGCATGGCGCCCGGCGTCTGGCGCCGCCGCTGCACATAGCGCGCAAATATCGACAAGGCGCGGCACAAACTGACAAGGCAATTCTCCGGGCACCGCGTAGATTCGGGCTGGACTGCCGCACGGTTTGCCGCGCTTCACGCCGGACCGTTGCGGGTGCTTGACCACCCCAACTGGAGACGCAGGCTGTGACATCGCAAAGCCACCAGCCCGGGCAGATGGCAATCCAGCGTGACGCTATCCGCATGGTGCGCGACATTGCCACCGCGATCGAGCGACGCATCCAGCAGAACCTGGACGGGTTTGGCGCGGATACCGGCGATTGCCGCGACGACCAGGCGATCGTGCAATGCCTGCACGAACAGATGGTCCACCTGGCGCGCGTGGCAACGCTGGGCACGCTTGCTGCATCGATTGCCCATGAAATCCGCCAGCCGCTGACCGCGATCCGCATCGAGGCGTCCGCCATCCGCCGCTGGATGAACCGTGAGACACCCGACATCGACGAAGTCGTTGAAGGGATCCAGCGTATCCAGGACCAATCCGAACGCGCCGAGCAGGTGATTCGTAGTCTGCGCGCGCTGATGCGGCGCGAGCCCGTTACCCTTCGTCCATTCCGGCTCGACCAGGCACTGCTGGAAGTCTTGCCGCTGGTCGACTGCCGGATCCAGGATGCCAACGTGAATCTGCAACTCGACCTCGATGCGGCAATGCCCGTGGTGCTGGGAGACCGCGTGCAGATTCAGCAGGTGGTTCTGAACCTGTTGCTCAATGCCGTGGAAGCCCGCCAGGATGTTCCCGACTGCGCCCCCGCCGTGTATCTGAAAACCCGCCGCGGGCCTGGCGAAAGTGCGGTCATTGAAGTCAGCGATAACGGCAAGGGCATTGCGCCAGACCAGTTGGCCAGGATCTTCGAGCCGTTCTTCAGCACCAAGGATGACGGCATGGGTATTGGACTGGCGGTCTGCCGGTCCATTGTCGAGCTGCATGGCGGCACCATCGAGGCCGCGTCACGGGACGGACAGACTACCGTGACGGTTACGCTGCCAACCCATGACGAGTAAGGCGTAACTCGTAACTTGTAACTGAACGGCCGACTTGTTCCGCGGTGTATCAATTCATGTTCGCCCGGGTCGGTTTATCGGCGCTTTGGCCACTCCTATAGTTCGTTGCAAGCCAACGGCAATCCCAAGGAGTCCAACATGTCGGTCGAATCGAAACTTGCAGCGCGCGGACTGAAGCTGCCGCCGCCCCCGCAACCGCTGGGCAGCTATACGGCCGTCAGCCGTGCCGGCGACCTGCTGTTCATCTCGGGCCAGTTGCCGCTACAGGACGGCAAGGTGGTCTGGCAGGGGCAGGTCGGCAAGGACCTGACAGTGGAGCAGGGTCAGCAAGCCGCGCAACTGGCCGCCCTGAATGTGCTGTCCCAGATCCATGCGCATCTGGGCGGCTTTGATCGCCTCGACCATATCGTCCGGCTGGAAGGGCATGTCACCAGTGCCCCTGGCTCGTTCGACCAGCCGGCTGTACTGGATGGCGCATCGGACCTGTTTGCCGATGTGCTGGGCGAGAAGGCCGGACACGCGCGTGCGGCATACTCGCAGACCCAGCAACCGGGCAATGCTGCCGTGATCCTCGTGGTGATCGCGCAAGTCAAGCAGTGAGCTGACGATCAGGGTTCGAACTTCTCGACCAGGAAATCCACGAAGGCCCGTACCCGGCGCGATACGTGCCGGGCATGCGGGTAGAGCAGCACAAACGGACGTGTGCTGCCGCCGAATTCCTTGAGCACCTCCACCAGCGTGCCGTCACGCAGATCCTGTTCCAAGACAAAGCGGTAGGTCTGGAACAGGCCTGCGCCAGCGCGCGCCAGCGTGACGCAGCCTAGTATGTCTTCCGATGTGGAATACGAGCCGGTGGTGACGATGTCGATATCTTCCCCGTCCTGCCGGAAGGTCCACGGAATCCGCCGTCCGCTGCTGGGCCGCTCGAACTGGATGCATTCGTGCGCCAGCAGGTCGTCCAGTGTGGCTGGCACGCCATGCCGTTTCAGGTAGGCCGGTGTAGCCACCACCACCAACTCGGCGTCCTCGAGCTTGCGCGCAATCAGCGCGGAGTCATCGGGCGCGCGACCGCGTACCGAGAGGTCGTAGGTGTCGTCCGCGAAATCGACATTGCGATTGCTGATATGAACGTCGATCTCGACTTCGGGATAGCGCTCCCGGAATGCGGGCAACACCGGCAACACGCGATAGTGGGCGTAAGGCGTGGGCAGGCTGATGCGCAGGCGGCCGGCCGGCGTGGCGTGCTGTCCGCTGATCTGCCGCTCGGCATCCACCAGTTGGGCCAGTGCGCCACGGCTCTGCTCGAAATAAGACCGGCCTTCGTCGGTAAGCCGGATCTGGCGCGTGGTGCGCACAAACAGGCGTACGCCGAGCCGTTCTTCGAGCCGCGAGACACTGCGGCTGACCGCCGCCGGCGTGACACCCGCGGCGACCGCGGCCGCAGTGAAACTGCTCAGTTCCGCGGCCAGGCAGAACAGTTCGATGCTGCCAAGCTGCAGGTCGTCGAATTGACGCTTCATAAAAGCCGGTGGAAAGGTCGAGGTCTGGACATTGTAGACGTACCGATCACCGTTGTTATGCGCTCCCCTCTCCCATGAAATGGGAGAGGGGTGGGGGTGAGGGCATGAGGTTCAAATTGCGACCTGTCTCGGCTTGAGCCGCCGGCCCTCACCCCCAGCCCCTCTCCCGCGCGCGGGAGAGGGGAGCAAGACATCAGCGTTTCAGGCTGGCCTCGTCCAACGACGCCAGCGTCGGGCAGCCCAACTGTGCCATGGCTACCTCCAGTTCGGCCTGGAGCATGGTCAGCATATGGGCGACACCAGGCATGCCGCCAACCGCCAGTGCATGCAGGATCGGTTGGCCGACCAGTACGGCCCGGGCGCCGAGCGCGATGGCCTTGGCGATATCGGTGCCGCGCCGGATGCCGCCGTCCAGCAGGATCGGCACCGCGCCGGCCACCGCCTGGGCAATGGCGGGCAGCGCGTCGATCGTGGCGGGCACGGTGTCAAGTGTGCGGCCGCCATGGTTGGAGACGACAATGCCGGCCACACCGGCGTCCAGTGCCGGCTTTACATCGGCGGGATTGAGCAGGCCCTTGACCAGTACCGGAAGCCTTGTCTCTCCGCATAGCCAGGCGATGTCGTGCCAGGTAGGCGCGTGCCGCAGCATGCCGCGAAAGACCGGGCTGCCCTGGCTGGCATCGACTGTCTCGGGCGCGGGGAAGGCGGCGAGGTTGACTGCGCTGATACCCTCGGGCAGCCGGAAGCCGGCGCGCTGTTCGGCATTGCGGATGCCGTTCACCGTTGCATCGATCGTCACCACGATGGCGCGGTAACCGGCCTGTTCGGCGCGTCGCACCAGCGTCAGCGTATCCTCGCGCCGCGCTTGCAGATAGAGCTGGAACCAGAGCGTGGTGGAGGACGTGCGCGCAATGTCCTCCAGCGTGACGCTGGCCTGCGTGCTGACCGTCATCCAGGTACGCGTCAGCGATGCCGCGTGCACCGTGGCCAGTTCGCCGTCCGCATGCACCAGCTTGTGATACGCCGTGGGGGCGATCAGGATCGGGTAGTCGAGCGTAGTACCAAACAGTTCAGAACGCGCGGATGCCTGCGACATATCCACCAGCGTGCGCGGCATCAGGCGAATGCGCTCGAACGCGGCAAGGTTGTCGCGCTGGGTAATGCCGTCGGCCGAGGCGCCGGCAATATATGCGGCAATGGCGGGATGGACGCGTTCGTGAAAGCGTCGTTCGTAATCGCGCAGCGATACCGTATCGGCGGGAATCATCAAAGCTCCGCCCAGCGCCGCAGCAGGTTGTGATAGTGGTTGACCAGCGCCAGCACCGCGGCGTTGTCGTCGCCAAGCTGCGTGCGGATGTCGATGATCGCGAGATCGAGTTCGTAGAGCATGGCGCGCATGCCGTCGTCCTTGACCATCGACTGCGCCCAGAAGAACGATGCCCAGCGGCAGCCGCGCGTGACCGGCGTGACATGGTGCAGTGACGACGCAGGGTAGACCACCATATGCCCGGCCGGCAGCTTGACCGATTGCGTGCCGAACAGGTCCTTGACCACCAGTTCGCCACCGTCGTACTCATCGGGGTCAGAGAGAAACAAGGTGCTGGAAACATCGGCACGGATGCGCATGCCGCCGCTTCCCGGCACGGTGCGGATTGCATTGTCGACATGCGAGCCGAACGTCATGCCACCCTCGTAGCGGTTGAACATCGGCGGCAGCACACGCAGCGGCAGGGCTGCCGAATGATAGGTCGGACTGCGGCCCAGCGCGTGCAGCACGCGGTCGCCCAGTTCGACGGCTTCCTGGCTGTCGACCGGCAACTGGAGGTTGTACTTCGACTTCGCCGCCAGGTCGCCGGCCGTGACCCGTCCGTCCACCCAGGGCGATGCTTCCAGGCGTTGCCGGAAATGGCGGACTTCATCGGGGGTCAGGACGTCGGGAATCTGGATCAGCATGGTACGAGGAAATCAGCGGAGGGCGGCGCGTCGGGCGCCACCGGACCCGCTATGGTACTCGCCCGGCGGGTGCTTCAAGCCGGACCGATGTCCGCCGGCAGCTCGATGCAGACTTCAAGGCCGCCGTCTGGCCGGTTTGCTGCCCTTGCCGTGCCACCATGGGCGGCAATCGCACGCTGTGCGATCGACAGTCCCAGACCGAAGCCGCCCTTGTTGGCCTGTGCCTGCACGAACGGCTCGAACATGGTCTGCAGCAGTTCCGGCGGCACCCCGGGGCCCTGATCGGCAACGCTGATCCGGTACGCTGGCCGGGCCGTGTCGGCTTCGAACCGGACCACGACTTCCTGTCCCGATGCGGATACATGCAGCGCGTTGCGGACCACGTTCTCGACCGCGCGCCGAATCAGTTCCAGATTGCCATGCATCGGTGCTTCGCCATTGGCTGCGGCGTCGAAGCGGATACGCACGCCGCGGTGCGAGCCTTCGAAATCGGCATCGGCGGCCACGGCTTCGCAAAGTGCCCGCAAATCGAAATGATCCGCCGCGGACTGGCTGCCGTATTCGATGCGTGACAACGTCAGCAGGCCAGACACGAGCTCGTTCAGACGCGCTGCTTCGCGTTCGATCCGGTTCAGCGATTGTCCGATCCGGGTGGGATCCTGTCGCGCGAGTCCCGCGGCAACATGCAGGCGAGCCAGCGGCGAGCGCAGTTCGTGCGAGACGTCGTGCAGCAGCCGTTCGCGGCCTTCCATCAACTGCGCAATCCGTGCCGCCATGGCATCGAAATCGCGTGACAGCTCGGCAATTTCGTCGTGGCGACCCTGCACATCGGCCGCGGTGCGTACCGCGAGATCACCGGCGCCGAAGCGGTCGAACGCGCGGCGCAGGCGCTGCAGTGGCGCGGTCAGGTACCAGGCCAGTGCAATGCTGTAGAGCAGGCCGCAGAGCCCGTAGAGCACGATGACCGGGGCGGGTGGTCCGGTATCGCGCGGCAGCCGGCTCAATACATCGGGCGGGGTATAGCTGATCTGCCATAGCTGGCCATCCGGGCTGCGCACCGCGTCGCCAGCCTCGGTGGCTGACGCGGCGGCGTGCGACCACGTCAATGTGCCCTGGCCACCCAGCTCGTGCCGGAACCGCTCGATAGCGGGCTGGCCGCCCGATTCCATCAGCGCCCTGGCTGCGGCAAGCGTCGTATGGGACGACGCAATTTGTACCTCGTGAATCAACTGCACATGCGGCGCGTCGTTGCGCAACACCGAGAACCACAGCCAGAGCCCGACGGATACGGCCGTGACGGTCAGGCAGAAGCCGATCAGGATCTTCCAGAACAGGCCGCCCATGGAGCCGATAGGTGACAGGGGTGCAAAGGGCGACACGGGCATCGGCGTCGGAGTTTTCATCGTCATCGGTTCAGTCTGCCTGTTGTGCATCGAGCCGGTAGCCGAAGCCCCAGACGGTGGCGATCATCGACTCGGGCGCGCCGGCGGCTGTCAGCTTCTGGCGTAGATTGCCCACATGCACGTCGAGGCTGCGGTCGTACTGCATCCGCGGGCGGCCCAGCACCTGCACCGACAGATCGTCCTTGGACACCGCACGATCGACATTGCGTACCAGGTATTCGAGCAGATTGAATTCGGTCACGGTAAGGTCCAGCGCCTGCGAGCCCGTGTGCGCCGAGGCAACGAACGCAGTCCGTTGCGACGGGACGATCGTGACCGGCCCTGCCGCCAGTTCGTCCACGCGCTCGGCGTTGACACCGCCCTGCGTGCGCCGCAACACCGCGCGTAGCCGGGCCACCAGTTCGCGGGGGTAGCAGGGCTTGGGCACATAGTCGTCGGCACCCAGTTCCAATCCGATCACGCGGTCGATGTCGCTGCCCTTGGCGGTCAGCATGATCACGGGCACGGTGCTTCGGGTGCGGATCGTGCGCAGTACGTCGATGCCGCTGATGCGGGGCAGCATGATATCGAGCAGCACCGCGACAAAGCGGCCCGAGGTCGCCAGATCCGCGCCGGCTTCGCCGTTTGCGCAGGCGGTGACGGCAAAGCCTTCTCCTGCCAGGTATTCGCCCAGCATCTCGCACAGCTCCGCATCGTCGTCTATCAGCAGGATTTCCACGCCTTTTCCGTTTTTTCGTGTCCCTTCTGCCGCATTATCGGTGATCTCCACCGCCGCTCAAGCGCGGATCGGCCGGCTTTACAGGTTCTTTACGAATTCCTTTGCGGTTGCTTACCCCTGCGCGCGAGGCCGCTCGCGACAATGACCACATGCCAATTACCCGCAAACCGGGGTCGCCTCCCGATCACATTGGGGATCAACTTGGAGGCGCGGTGACGCGGGTTACAGGAAAGGGATTCATGACAACAGCAAGCAATCACGCACCACGCGCACCACGCGCAGTACCGCTGGCGGCTGCGGCGTTGGCCGCCGTGGTGTTGCTGGCCGGATGCAACGGTAATCACGACGCGGCACCGGCCGTTGCGGCGCCCGAGGTGGGCTTCGTTACCATCCAGCCCGCCAGCACCGCCTTGATGACCGAGTTGCCGGGCCGGGTCTCGGCGTCGCTGGTGGCCGAGGTGCGGCCGCAGGTCGGCGGCATCGTGCAGAAGCGGCTGTTCACCGAGGGCAACACGGTCAAGGCCGGCGATGTGCTTTACCAGATCGACGCCGCTTCCTATCAGGCCGCCTATGACAATGCGCGCGGCGCGGTGGCCAAGTCGCGTGCCTCGCTCGCGGCGGCCAAACTCAAGGCGCAGCGTTACCACGAACTGCTCGAGATCCAGGGCGTGAGCCAGCAGGACTACGACGACGCCAAGGCTTCGCTCGAAGCGTATGAGGCCGAGGTCATCGCCAACGAGGCCACGCTGCAGAGCGCCCGCATCGATCTGCAGCGCACGCGCATCACGTCGCCGATCGCGGGCCAGATCGGCAAGTCCGCCGTGACGGCCGGTGCGCTGGTCACGGCCAGCCAGACCACGGCGCTGGCCACGGTGCAGCAGCTCGATACGGTGTATGTCGACGTGGTGCAATCCAGTGCCGAGCTGCTGCGCCTGCGCAGCCGCCTGGCGGATGGTTCGGTACAGCACGGGGGAGCCGATGTCAGGCTGGTGCTGGAAGACGGTACGACCTATGCGCAGACCGGCAAGCTCCAGTTCACCGACGTGTCGGTGGAGCAGACCACGGGCGCGGTTACGCTGCGTGCCACATTCGCGAACCCCGATCACAAGCTGCTGCCCGGCATGTATGTGCGCGCGGTGTTGCAGGAGGGCGTCGACGACAAGGCGCTGCTGGTGCCGCAGAAGGGTGTGAGCCGCGACGCCAAGGGCAACCCCACCGTGATGGTGCTCGATCGCGACAACCGCATCCAGGTACGTCAGGTCAACACGAGCCGCAGCGAAGGCGGCAACTGGGTGATTGCAGCCGGAATCGGCGCGGGTGATCGCGTGGTCGTGGACGGCCTGCAGAAAGTGCGCGAAGGCATGACCGTCACGCCGGTTGCAACCGTCAGTGCCGACGCACCACGCCCGGCCTCGGCCGTGGTCGCGGCAACTCCGGCGCGTGAAGCCGCGGGGAGGGCACAGTAACGATGTCGCGCTTCTTTATCGACCGCCCCATCTTTGCATGGGTGATCGCCATCGTGATCATGCTGGCTGGCGTGCTGTCCATCCGCACGCTGCCGGTGGCCCAGTATCCAGATATCGCGCTGCCGTCGGTCAGCATTGCGGCCACCTACCCCGGTGCCTCGGCCAAGACCATCGAGGATAGCGTCACGCAGGTCGTCGAGCAGAAGATGAAAGGTATCGACAACCTGCGCTATATGTCATCGTCGAGCGATTCGGCTGGCAATGCCTCGATCCGCCTGACGTTCAACGCCGGCACCGACCCCGATATTGCGCAGGTGCAGGTACAGAACAAGCTGCAGCTGGCCATGTCGCTGTTGCCCACCACGGTGCAGCAGCTTGGCGTGTCGGTGACCAAGTCGTCGAGCAACTTCCTGCTGATCGTCGGCTTCGTTTCCGAAGACGGCAAGATGTCGCAGGCCGACCTGTCGAACTATGCGGTATCGAGCATCCAGGATCCGATCAGCCGCGTGGACGGCGTCGGCGATGTGCAGGTGTTCGGCGCGCAGTACGCCATGCGGATCTGGCTGGACCCGGACAAGCTGCGCAGCTACAAGCTGGTGCCCGCCGATATCAAGACGGCCATCGAAGCGCAGAACACCCAGGTGTCGGCCGGCCAGATCGGTGGTGCGCCGTCGGTGGCAGGGCAACAGCTCAACGCTACCGTGACGGCACAGAGCCGCTTGCAGACGCCCGCGGAGTTCGAAGCCATCCTGCTCAAGACCACGACCGATGGCGCATCCGTGCATTTGCGCGATGTGGCGAAGGTCGAGATTGGCAGCGAGAGCTACGACTCGACGTCGCGCTACAACGGCAAGCCGGCCACCGGGCTGGGCATCAAGCTGGCCACCGGCGCCAATGCGCTCAGCACCGCGAATGCGGTCAAGGCCAAGATCAGTGAACTGTCGGCATCGCTGCCGGCAGGCGTCAAGGCGGTCTATCCGTATGACACCACGCCATTCGTGACGCTGTCGATCCATGAGGTCGTGAAGACGCTGCTCGAAGCCATCGTGCTGGTCTTCCTGGTCATGTATGTGTTCCTGCAGAACTTCCGCGCCACGCTGATCCCCACCATTGCGGTACCGGTGGTGCTGCTCGGTACGTTCGGCGTGCTTGCGGCGCTCGGTTTCTCGATCAATACCTTGACAATGTTCGGCGTGGTGCTGGCCATCGGCCTGCTGGTCGACGATGCCATCGTGGTGGTCGAGAATGTCGAGCGTGTGATGGCCGAGGATGGCTTGCCGCCCAAGGCGGCCACGCGCAAGTCGATGTCGCAGATCACGGGCGCGCTGATCGGCATCGCCCTGGTGCTCTCGGCGGTGTTCGTGCCGATGGCGTTCTTCGGCGGCTCCACCGGCGTGATCTATCGGCAGTTCTCGGTGACGATCGTCTCGGCGATGGCATTGTCGGTGGTGGTGGCGATGGTGCTGACACCGGCGCTGTGCGCCACGCTGCTCAAGCCGCACCAGCCCGGCCATGCGCCGGCATCGCGTGGGCTGCTGGGTTGGTTCAACCGGACTTTCGACCGCGGTGCCGTACGTTACGAGGGCGCCGTGCGCGGCATGCTGGGACGCCGCCGCCGATACCTTGCGCTGTATGCGGCGCTGGGCATCGTGATGGCATTGCTGCTGGCGCGTCTGCCCGGATCGTTCCTGCCAGAGGAAGACCAGGGCATCCTGATGACGCAGGTGCAACTGCCAGCCGGTGCCACGCAGGCCCGCACGCTGGAAGTGATCCGGCAGGTGGAGCAGTACTACCTGGTGCAGGAGAAGGACGCCGTGCAATCCGCCTTCGCGGTGGTGGGTTTCAGCTTTGGCGGTAACGGCCAGAACACGGCGATGATCTTTGCGCAGCTCAAGGACTGGAGCGTGCGCGACAAGCCGTCGCTGCGCGCCGCCGCGATTGCCGCGCGGGCACGCGGTGCGTTCGCGAAGATCCGTGAAGCCAATGTATTCCCGATGGTGCCGCCTGCCGTGATGGGCATGGGCAATTCAACGGGGTTTGACCTGGAACTGAAGGACAACGGCGGCCTGGGGCACGACAAGCTGATGGCCGCGCGCGACGCGTTGCTGGCCGCCGCCGCAAAGGACCCGGCCCTGGTAGCCGTGCGCCCGAACGGCCAGGATGACACCCCGCAGGTCAGCCTGCATATCGATCATGCCAAGGCCGGCGCGCTGGGTATCAGCGTGGCCGACATCAACGACGTGCTGTCCACGGCATGGGGTGGTGCATATGTGAACGACTTCCTGCACCAGGGGCGCGTCAAGAAGGTCTATGTGCAGGGCATGGCGTCGAGCCGCATGATGCCCGAGGACATCGACCACTGGTATGTGCGCAATGCCGATGGCGACATGGTGCCGTTCTCGTCGTTCGCTACCGCATCGTGGACGCAGGGGCCACCACGGCTGGAGCGCTACAACGGCGTGTCGTCGGTCGAGGTGGTCGGCGAGGCCGCGCCGGGCAGGAGTTCGGGCGAGGCCATGAGTGCAATCGAGCGCATCTTGCAAACGCTGCCTGACGGCATTGGCCACGAGTGGACCGGCTTGTCCGACCAGGAGCGGTTGTCAGGCTCGCAGGCGCCGGCCTTGTATGCGGTATCGGTGCTGTTCGTATTCCTGTGCCTGGCCGCGCTCTATGAGAGCTGGTCGATTCCGTTCTCGGTGATGCTGGTGGTACCACTTGGCATCCTTGGGGCCTTGGTGGCTGCGACGCTGCGCGGGCTCGACAACGATATCTATTTCCAGGTGGGGCTGTTGACCACGATCGGCCTGTCGGCCAAGAACGCCATCCTGATCGTGGAGTTCGCGAAGCAGTTGTACGGGCAGGGGATCGATCTGACCAGCGCCACTTTGCAGGCGGTGCGCATGCGCTTGCGCCCGATCCTGATGACATCGTTCGCGTTCATCCTTGGCGTGTTGCCGCTGGCCATCAGCACCGGTGCCGGTGCAGGCAGCCAGAACGCACTGGGTACTGGCGTGGCAGGCGGGATGCTGGCCGCCACGTTGCTGGGCATTTTCTACGCGCCGCTGTTCTTCCACACGATTACCGCGGCCATGGCGCGCCGCAAGCCGGCACCCGACGCAACGCTCGCGCTGGAATCCGGCGGCAAGGACTAAGGACATGACGTATCGACTTCACCTGGGAGCGCTTGCACTGGCGTGCGCGACCGCACTGGCTGGCTGCGGCACGATGGCCCCGACCTACCAACGGCCGGACATTGCCACGCCGACCGCATGGCCCACCGGCGATTCGTATGCCAAGGCGTCGAGCGATACCCGGCCCGCCGATCTGCCGTGGCGGGATGCCTTTACCGATGCCACGCTGCAGCGGTTGATTGCGCTGGCACTCGACAACAACCGCGACCTGCGCGTGAGTCTGCTCAATGTCGAGAAGGCACGCGCGCAATATCAGGTCAACCGCGCGGCACTGTTCCCGACCCTCAACGCCACCGCGGATGAGTCGGCGGCCCGCACGCCGGCGTCTTATTCGGGAGCGACCTCGGCCGCTACGACGCACCAGTACAGTGTTGGCGTGGGTGCCGCCAGCTATGAGCTGGACCTGTTTGGCAGGGTGCGCAGCCTGCGCGACCAGGCGCTGCAAACCTATCTTGGAACCGAGGAAGCGCGGCGCGCGGCGCAGATCACGCTGGTGTCGGAAGTTGCCACCGCGTATCTGACGTGGAGCAGCGACGTCACGCTGCGCAAGCTGGCGCAGGATACGCTGGACGCGCAACGTGGCACGTATGCCATCACCAAGCGCAGTTTCGAACTGGGTGCTGCATCGGCGTTGGACCTCAAGCAGGCCCAGACCAGCGTGGACAGCGCCCGTGTGGATGTGGCGCGCTACACGGCGCAGGTGGCGCAGGACCGCAACGCGCTGGCACTGTTGCTGGGAACCACGATTCCCGATGACATCGCGCCGATGGCCGACCTGACGGCGGGCGTGGTCCGCGAGGTGTCGGCAGGAATTTCCTCCGACGCGCTGCTGGACCGTCCCGACGTACGCGAAGCCGAGCACACGCTGCGGGCCGCCAATGCCAATATCGGCGCGGCGCGCGCGGCGCTGTTTCCGCGCATCACGCTGACCGCCAGCGCCGGCACTGCCAGCGGCGAGTTGTCCGGACTGTTCAAGGCCGGCTCGGGCGCATGGGCATTCGCGCCCTCGGTCAGCTTGCCGTTGTTCGATGGCGGGGCGAACCGCGCCAACCTCGATGCCGCAAAGGTCAGCGAGCGCATCGAAGTGGCCAACTATCAAAAGGCCATCCAGACCGCCTTCAAGGAAGTCGCCGATGCGCTGGCCACCCGCGGCACCATCGACGAACGGCTGGCCGCGCAACAGTCGCTGACGGATGCCTACCAGGCAACCTATGACCTGTCGCTGGCGCGCTATCGCAAGGGAGTGGACAGTTACCTCAACGTGCTGGTGGCACAACGGTCGCTGTACGCCGCCCAGCAAGACCTGGTCACGCTGCGGCTGACGTGGCAGGACAACCTGGTGACGCTATACCGCGTACTGGGCGGCGGCGCCGACGGGGTCTAGTCTTTAAGTATCCCAGTGGCATGCCGACCATGGCACAAAGATTGCAGGAAAGATGCATCCCCCGCATTTCCTGTCCACGATGTCCCTGTCCGCCTCGCAACTCGTTCTCCACGCCAAGCAACTCGAAATCGAGGCCGTGCGCCTGATGGCCAGCCGCGTGGAACTGGCGGATCTGATCGGCCAGTTGATTCACGCGTTGCAGCGTGAGCGGGGTGCGAGCAGCGCTTTCCTTGCGTCGCACGGCCAGCGGCTTGCCGCGGAGCGCGAGTCGGCCATGGCCGAGGCCATGCGCATCGAGTTGCACCTTGGCGAGAGCTTTGCCAGGCAACTGGAGCCGGGGCAGAAAGGCAGTGCCGCCATGGTGTCACTGATGGCCTGGGTGCAGTTGGACCTGGCCACGCTCACGGCACTGCGGGCCAGCATCGGACTTTGCCAGACCACCGCGTATGAGGCCGTGGCCGCGTTCAGTCGCCTGATCGCGGCGCTGCTGGAACTGATCTTCCATCTGGCCGACGTAGCCATGTATCCGGGCATCTCGCGGCCGCTGGTGGCATTTGTATACCTGGTGCAAGGCAAGGAAGCCGCCGGTCAGGAGCGGGCGGTGGGCGCCCAGATGTTTGCGTCGGGCGGCTGCACGGAAATCCAGCAGCAGCGTGTACTGCATCTGGTCGACGCGCAGAAGCGCAGTTTCCAGGTGCTCGAGAAGTTTGCCGACGCTCCGCTGCTTGCTGCGTGGCGACGTCAGGCGCTCAGCGAAGACGTAGTTGCCCTGGAGCAGATGCGTCGCACCTTGCTGACCGCGCAGCCCGGCGGCGCGCTCGATACCGAGTCCAGCGAAACATGGTTCGAGGTCTGCAGCAAGGTGATTGCCGGTATGTGGACGCTACAGATGCAACTCGTCAAAAGCTTGCGAGCGGCCTGCGAGGCGGAAATCGCATCGTCGCAGGCGGACCTGCAGGATTCCGCGGGGCTGTTGCGTCGCTTGCTGGACAATCCGCCCCCGCATACCCATGCGGTCGAACGGTTCTTCGATGCCGAGGGGCACCCGGACGCAGCGCCGGTATTGCCCGGCATGCCCGACGGTTCGAATGCGCCAGGCAGTGTCGACGCCGCCACGGTGTCATCGCTGAAGGGCTTGCTGGAGCAGCAATCGACGCGCCTGGCCCGCACCGAGGTGGAACTCGATGCCGCGCGGCGCGCGTTGGCCGAGCGCAAGGTCATCGAGCGCGCCAAGAACGCGCTGATGGCGCGTACCGGACTTGGCGAGGAAGCCGCGTTCCGCGTCTTGCAGAAAGCCGCGATGGACAACAATCGCCGCCTCATCGATATCGCTGAAGCCACGCTGGCGTTGCCCGAGATTGCAGCGCCAGCGCCGGGACCATCGCACCAGGATTGACTGCGTATTGTGCTTTGCACCAAAAGCGGGCTTGATTTGCACCGTGAAAGGGGCGGGCGGCGTGGCGAGGGCGGCCAGACCTCGGGCATGGATCGTGCGAGAAGATCAGGAACCAGGATAACGACGTCCTCCCCGTGCGGCATGCCCGTTTGTGCCGCGCAGGGAACGACGTCGTTTTTTTTCGTCCGTCCAACGAAGAAAACATTGAGGAACCTTCCCCATGGCCTATCTCGCCCCTGCCGAGTTCGTGACCAAGATGGTCGATGCCGGAGAGTCGAAGCTGCTGATGTCGACGCGCGACACGCTGATCCGCTCGTATATGGCTGGTGCCATTCTTGCGCTATCCGCGGCATTCGCCGTGACCATCACCGTGAACACCGGCAATGCGCTGGTCGGCGCGCTGCTGTTCCCGGTGGGCTTCTGCATGCTGTACCTGCTGGGCTTCGACCTGCTGACCGGCGTGTTCACCCTGGCGCCGCTGGCCGTGATGGACCGGCGCCCGGGCGCCACCTGGGGCGGCGTGATGCGCAACTGGGGCCTGGTTTTCTGCGGCAACTTCGCCGGCGCCATCACCGTGGCACTCTTCATGGCCATCATCTTCACCTTCGGCTTTTCCGAGGCGCCCAATATCGTTGGGCAAAAGATCGGCCATATTGGTGAAGGCCGCACGGTTGGCTACGCGGCGCACGGCGCGGCGGGCATGCTGACGCTGTTCATCCGCGCCGTGATGTGCAACTGGATGGTATCCACGGGCGTGGTGGCCGCGATGATGTCGACCTCGGTATCGGGCAAGGTCATTGGCATGTGGATGCCGATCATGCTGTTCTTCTACATGGGCTTCGAGCATTCGATCGTGAACATGTTCCTGTTCCCGTCGGGCCTGATGCTGGGCGGCAACTTCACGATCATGGACTACCTGATCTGGAACGAGATCCCGACCGTGCTGGGCAATGTGGTGGGCGGCCTGACGTTCGTTGGCGCGACGCTGTACAGCACGCACTACAAGACGGCGCCCAAGCGCGCGGTGGGCTGATCCTGTCCTGCCATGAGCGGCGGGCTCGATGTCAGCATAGGCCAGCACTCGGAGGCGGGCCGCAAACCTGTCAACCAGGATTTCCATGGCGCGACGCTGCCCGCCGGGCAGCAGCGCATCCACAAGGGCATCGCGCTGGCGCTGGCCGACGGCATCAGCACCAGCGCGGTAAGCCAGGTGGCCAGCGCGGCGGCCGTACGGACGTTCCTGGAAGACTATTACTGCACATCCGACGCCTGGACCGTGCGGCGCGCGGCGCAGCGCGTGCTGGCCGCGACCAACTCATGGCTGTATGCGCAGACCCGGCGTAGTGACGCCCGCTTCGACCGCGACCGCGGCTACGTCTGCACGTTCAGTGCGCTGATCTTCAAGGCCAGGGAAGCCCATCTGCTGCACGTTGGCGATGCGCGTGTCTACCGGCTGCATCCCCACAAACTCGAACAACTGACCGACGATCATCGCGTGCATGTATCGGCGTCGGAGTCGTACCTGGGCCGTGCGCTGGGAGCCGGGTCGTCCATCGAGATCGACTATCGGTCCTGGGGCGTCGAAGCCGGCGAGGTCTACCTCCTGGCTACCGATGGTGCCTATGAGCACCTGGAAGCCGGCGATGTCCACCATGCGCTGGCCGCTTGCGACGGCGACCTGAACCGCGCCGCGCAAGCGCTGGTGCAGACCGCGCTGGAGCGTGGCAGCCCTGACAACGCGACGCTGCAGATCGCGCGGGTCGACGGGCTGCCGGCCCCCGATGCACAGCGCACGCTCGCACAAGCGGCGCAACTCGCGCTGCCGCCGCCGCTGGTGCCGCGCATGCGCTTCGAAGGCTATACGGTGGTCAGGGAACTGCATGCCAGTGCGCGCAGCCATGTGCACCTGGCGGTCGACGACAGCAACGGACGGTTCGTGGTGCTGAAGACGCCGGCGGTTGACCGCCACCATGATGCCGCGCACCTCGATGGTTTCCTGCTTGAAGAATGGGTAGCCCGTCGCATCGACAACCAGCACGTACTCCGGCCCTATGAGGTCGAGCGTCCGCGCAGTCATCTGTTCGTGGCGATGGAGTACGTGGAGGGGCAGACGCTCGCGCAATGGATGATCGATCATCCATTGCCGGACCTCGATGCCGTACGCGTGATCGTGGCGCAACTGGCGAGCGGGCTGCAGGCGTTCCACCGGCGCGAGATGCTGCATCAGGACCTGCGGCCCGAGAACGTGATGATCGACCGGTCGGGAACCGTCAAGATCATGGACTTCGGAACCGTCCACGTGGCGGGACTCGCCGAAGGCACGCGCGATGCGCGGGCCAGCGCGCCAGTGGGCACCTTGCAATACGCCGCGCCCGAGTATTTCGTCGGGGACGGTGGCAGCGCGGCGTCAGACCTGTATTCGCTGGCAACGCTGGCATACCAGATGCTGACGGGGAAGCTGCCGTACGGATTGCAGGTGACCCAGGTGCGCGACCGCGCCGACCTGCGGCGCCTGCGCTATGTGCCGCTGCGCGAGCGACGCCCCGAACTGCCGGCATGGGTCGATGATGCATTGCGCAAGGCCTTGCATCCCAATCCCGCCCAGCGGCACGAGGCCTTGTCGGAGTTCGTCGAGGCGCTGCGCCGGCCGGACCAGGCGTTCTGGCAGCGCCAGACGCCGCCGCTACTGGAACGCAACCCGCTGCGCTTCTGGCAGGCGCTGGTTCTGCTGCTCGGCATTTCGGTGGTTGTACTGCTTGGACTGCGTGTGATGGGCGTGTAGCACGCGCGCATCCCTCAAGCGTGGATGGCCGCGTGAATGAGCGGGTGGATTGTGTCTGAATGCATCAGACATGCAGGCGCAAGGGATCTTGTCTGTCTTTTCAGGGATTTCCCCCGGTTTTTCCGCTGCAGAATCCAATGCATCACAACGTGATGTAAAACGTAAGGAAAATGCAAGGCGCATGAAAGGCCCTTGGAAGACGTCGTTTGTAGAGTCCCTCTGACCCGATAGTGCGGGGCAACGGAGGAGACACCGATGTTTGATCGACGTACAGGCACTTGCCAGTGGATGGCGCATCGTGCCGCATCGCAGCCTGCGCTGCATCGCCACGGGAGGACTGACCAATGAGCCAGACTCACCGTTTCAAGAAAGACTACTACGGCGGCGCGCTGATGGTGCTGGTCGGGTTGGCCGCGGTGGCGGCGGGCCTGCAGTACCACACCGGCACCCTCAGCCATATGGGGCCGGGCTTCTTTCCGGTTTCCGTTGGTGCGTTGCTGGCCTTCGTGGGGGTGCTGATTGCTGTTTCCGCGCGTGGCGAACCGGCGGCGCAACCGCCATCGGCAGGCCACGGACACAGCCATAAAGCGCCCGACCTGCGTGGCACGGTCTGCATCGTGCTGGGCACGCTCTCATTCCTTCTGTTCGGCAAGTACGGCGGCATGATCCCCGCTACCTTCGCCATCGTTTTCATTTCGGCACTTGGTGACCGCAGCAACAGCATCAAGCAGGCAATTTGCCTGGCAATTGCGATGTGCGTGATCGCGGCAGTGGTGTTCTCGTGGTTGCTGCAGTTGCAGTTGCCGCTGTTTGCCTGGGGAGCGTAAGTATCATGGTTTCAAGTGCCTTGCATGATCTCTGGTTCGGCTTTGGCGTAGCCTTCCAGGGGTCCAACCTGATGTGGTCGTTTTTTGGCGTTCTGGTCGGCAACCTGATTGGCGTGCTGCCCGGCATGGGCGCGCTGTCGGCCATTTCCATCCTGCTGCCGCTGACCTACGTGATGCACCCGGTGCCGGCAATCCTGATGCTGGCCGGCATCTTCTATGGTTCGCAGTACGGCGGCGCGATTGGCGCCATCCTGCTGAACCTGCCGTCGCATCCGCCGCACGCGGTGACCTGTCTCGACGGGTATCCGATGACGCGTGCCGGCAAGGGCGGCACCGCACTCGGCATCACCATGATCTGCTCGTTCTTTGCCGCGTCGGTGGGCATCCTGGTGATGATCTTCGCGTCGCCACTGCTGACCGCCATCGCGTTCAAGTTCGGGCCGGCCGAGATCTTCTCGATCATGCTGCTGGGCTTGCTGGCCGGGTCGACGATGTCGCGCGGATCGCCGCTCAAGGGCGTGGCCATGACGCTGTTCGGCCTGCTGTGCGGCGTGGTGGGTACCGACGTCAACACCGGTACGTTCCGCTTCGCGCTGGGCATTCCCGAACTCAGCGATGGCCTGGAACTGGTGGCCATCGCGATGGGCCTGTTCGGTGTGGCGGACTTCATCCTGAACGTGAATCGCATGACGGCGGTGACCAGCAACGCCAAGCTGCGCATCCGCGATATGCGTCCGAGCCTGGCGGAGTTGAAGGAGGCCTTCTGGCCGATGGTGCGCGGCACCGGCGTGGGTACGCTGTTCGGGGCCATGCCGGGCACCGGCCCGACCATCACGACCTTCGTGGCGTATGCGCTGGAACGCAAGATCTCGAAGACACCGGAGAAATTCGGCACGGGCATGATCGCGGGCGTGGCATCGCCGGAAGCATCGTCGCACTCGAAGACGCAGGTGGACTTTATCCCGACCATGAGTCTGGGCATTCCGGGCGATGCGGTGATGGCGCTGATCCTGGGAGCGCTGATGATCCAGGGCATCGCCCCGGGACCTCAGCTGATCAGCGATCATCCGGACATCTTCTGGGGCCTGATTGCCAGCTTCTGGATTGGCAACGTGATCCTGATGATCCTGAACGTGCCAATGATCGGGGTCTGGGTCAAGCTGCTGCAGGTGCCATACCGCTATCTGTTCCCGTCCGCGATGTTCTTTATTGCGGTGGGCGTGTTCAGTACGCAGAGCAGCCTGTTCCAGATCTGGGAAGTGCTGGCGTTCGGCCTGATTGGCGCGTTGCTGATGTGCCTGGAATTCTCTGTGGCGCCAATCCTGCTCGGCTTTGTGCTGGGACCGATGGTGGAAGAAAACTTCCGTCGGGCATTGCTGTTGTCGCGCGGCGATATGTCGGTGTTTATCGACCGTCCGATCAGCTGCACGTTCGTGGTGATCTCCGCCTTGCTGGTGGCAGGTGTGACATGGTCGGCGTGGCGCGGTCGCAGCGGCAAGAAGCAGCCTGCGTTTGAAGTGCCCGAGACCGAACTGGCGGTCAACGAGTAACGCGAAAGCTCCGTTCAGAAGCTTGCCGCGAGGCCAAGCGAAACGCCTGACACGTTGTTGCCGAACACGTAGCGCACCACCGCGCGTACGCGAGAGACGAACACCTCGTGGGCACTGGTATCGAGTTCCAGTCCCAGGCCCAGCGTGGTCAGGTAGTTGAAGCCGAGCGCGCCGGCCTGTGCGCCAAGGTAATGCGAATGGGATAGCTCCAGGACATAGCGTACCGGCCGGTCGAGTGCGTAGAGACCGGTCGGCGCGCGCCAGCGTGCATACAGGTTGGCGGTTTGCGCGGTGGCGGTTCCTTGTACTGCATCCGACGATCCGCCAAAGCTCTGCAAGTGGATATGCGTATAGCGCAGTTCCACGTCGATATCGTGCTCCGGGCGATAGTGTTCCCAGTCGAGCATCAGCGATCCGCCTAGTCCATACGCGTTAAGCGAGCCGCCGTCGAGGAAGTTGATCGTACGGTCGGTCTTGCGATTGACAAAACCCTGTGCCAGCCGCAAGTCGCTGGAGACGTTGCCAAGAGAGGCATTGAGGATCGGCCGGATCACCAGCTCCCGGTCCTCGGTCAATGGAAAGTCCCAGCCAATGCCGATGGTGCCTGTCACCGTGTTCCAGCGCGTGGGTATCGCGCGCGAATCGGTGCCGTTCGATGCCACGAAGGTCGGGTCGTAGCGGCTATAGGCGATCGCGCCCTCCAGATAGAGCGGAAACGACTTGCTGATCGTGAATCCGCCACCGAGCTGCGACATGATGATGCCGGGGTTTGCAGTTTGCGTGTCGCTGATCGACAGTGAGCTCGACGCCAGGTCAGGTACCACGGAGAAGCTCATCAGCGTCAGTACCGCATTGGCCTGACGCTGCACTGCGGGACCGAACAGTACCTGGAAATCCGGCGTGCCCTGCGCGCAGGCAGGTACAGCGCCAGTCGACAGCAGCATGGCGCACAGGCATGCCCGGCAGGCAATGCGGGTTCCTGATGATGTCACGCGGCCCATGGGGTCGGCCGGGGCTACCGGTAGCGGTCTGCAATGCTGGCTAGCGTACGCGCGCGGGACGCAGGCGCGTATTGGACCAAGGTTCCATTGCGGGTAATGCATCCGCCATCTATATGTTCTGCAGGATGCCGGCGAGGGGAGGCAGCCGGCACCATTTGCGGGAGGGGCGCCATGATGGCTGTTAGCGTGCGTCGCATGCGATGCATCGGAGTCTGGATGCTTGCCTGTTTCCTGTTCGGAATCGGCAACGCCATGGCGCAGTCCGCGCCGAGCCAGGCACCGACCTTCAAGCCGGAAGAAATCGAGGCGCTGGTAGCTCCCATTGCGCTCTACCCGGACTCCGTGCTGTCGCAGGTACTGATGGCGTCGACCTATCCGCTGGAGATCGTGCAGGCGGCGCGCTGGCTGAAAGCCAATCCGAATCTCAAGGGCGATGCCGCGGTCAAGGCAGTACAGGACCAGCCTTGGGATGTCAGCGTGAAGTCGCTGGTAGCGTTTCCGCAGGCTCTGGAGCCGATGAACGACAAGCTCGACTGGACCCAGAAGCTTGGCGACGCATTCCTGGCGCAGGAGAAAGACGTGTTGGCCGCGGTCCAACGGTTGCGCGCCAAGGCCCAGCAGTCGGGCAACCTCAAGTCGAACGAGCAGCAGAAGGTGGTGGTCCAGCCTCCGGCGCAGGGGTCGACCACCCAGCAGACCATCGTCATTGAACCGGCCAATCCGCAGGTAATCTACGTGCCGGCGTACAACCCGACCGTGGTCTATGGCAGCTGGGGCTATCCGTCGTATCCGCCATATTACTGGCCGCCCTATCCGGCGTACTACCCGGGCGCCGCGCTGATGACCGGCCTGGCGTGGGGCGTTGGCCTGGCCGCGGCGGGCGCCATCTTCGGGAACTGCAACTGGGGCGGTGGCGACGTGAATATCAATGTCAATCGTGCCACCAATATTGACCGTAACTTCGACCGCACCAAGGTGGAAGGCGGCAAGTGGAAGCACGATGCATCGCACCGCAAGGGTGTGGCCTACCGGGACAACGCCACGCGCGAGAAATTCGGCAACAACGTTGGTGGCGCGGATCGTCGTAACGATTTCCGTGGGCGCGAGGGTGCCGGCGACCGTGGCGACAACCGCGGCGGCGACCGTGCGGGTGATCGTGCGGGTGACCGCGCAGGGGATCGGGCCGGGGATCGTGCAGGGGACCGCTCCGCAGACCGTGCCGGCAATCGCGGCGGTGATCGCGCCGGTGATCGCAGCGCTGGCGGTGCTGCAGACCGCTCGGGCGACCGCCTGGGTACCGAGCGCGGTGGCGCCGACCGTGCCGGGGTGAGCGACCGCTCTGCTGGTGGCGCAGACCGCGGTGGTGGTGCCAGTCGCACCAACTACGGTGGCGGGCGTGACAATGCGTTCCAGGGCGTTGGCGGCGGTGGAGGCGCGTCGCAACGCGATTTCGATCGCGGGCGTGCCAGCTCGAGCGGTGGGGGCTTTGGCGGAGGACATGGCGCGGCGCAGCGCGGC
The DNA here is from genome assembly GCA_963543405.1 of uncultured Cupriavidus sp. Lineage (GTDB taxonomy): Bacteria > Pseudomonadota > Gammaproteobacteria > Burkholderiales > Burkholderiaceae > Cupriavidus. The sequence continues at coordinate 136,346 of CAUUBQ010000005.1, read as the reverse complement.
GGTGGTGGCGGAGGTGGCTTCGGCGGCGGTGGTGGTGGCCGTGGCGGCGGTGGCTTCGGTGGCGGCGGAGGCCGTGGTGGACGTCGGTAAGCGGGCGGGCGTGATGACAAGGGAAGGTGACTGGCATGCTGACAGCTAAATCGCGGATACGCATCGCACGCGCTGTCCTGCCGCTCGCGCTATGCGCTGGACTGGTCTCGGCCGCGCGGGCGCAGAAGACGTTCGACACGCCCGAGGCTGCCATGAATGCATTTGGCGATGCCGTGGCCACCAGCAACGACACGGCAATCGATGCACTGCTGGGACCGTCGGCGCGGCGTATGGTCCCACCGCTGGGAGCGGATCTGCGTTACCGGTTCCTGGCCGCGTGGAGCCAGTCGCATGGCGTCAAGACGCAGGACGACGGCCATGCCCGTATTGCCGTGGGCAACGATGGCTGGACGTTACCCATACCATTGGTGAAGTCCAATGGGCGATGGCATTTCGATACTGCGGCGGGTATCACCGAAATCCGGCTGCGGCGCATTGGCAGGAACGAACTGTCGACCATCCAGACCATGCTTGCCATCTACGATGCGCAACATGAATACGCGCTCGGCAATCACGAGGGCAATGGCCTGCTGGTTTATGCGCGCAAACTGGTCAGCTCGCCAGGCAAGCAGGACGGACTCTATTGGCCGACCCGACCCGGTGAAGCGGAAAGCCCGCTAGGGCCCGCATTTATCAATGCGGTAGGCCAGCACATGACCACGGACGGCTATAACGGCTATCGCTACAAACTGCTGACTTCGCAAGGCGCGGCCGCGCCCGGCGGTAAATATACCTATCTGGTCAATGGCAAGCTGTTCGGTGGATTCGCCGTGCTGGCGTGGCCTGTGCGCTATGGCGACAGCGGCATCAAGAGCTTCATGGTCAGCCACGATGGCCAGGTTTACGAGCGCGATCTGGGGCGCGACACCGGGGCACGCGCCGCGGCGATCGATACGTTCGACCCGGGTCCGGGCTGGAACAAGGTGTCCGCCGACCTGCAGCAACCGCTCGCGGCGGATGCACGATAGGCTGTCGGATTGCAAATATTGCACGTTGCGCAAGTATCGCGATCTGCGCATTGCGAAATTAAGCAATCAGATAAGAATGGCGCTTTGGACCGATAGGCGGCCGATTTGCGGCCGATAAACGCGATATGCAATTTTCAACGCGATTTATTTTTTTGAACTTCGGGAAGTAAAGATTGCAATCATTAAGACACCGACCTAACTTGGTATGGCACCAACCATCGTACCAATCATCAACGAAATAGAAGAAGACTCAGTCGCATTTGCGTGGGGTAAGCGCACAGGGACGCCTTATCGAGAAATGCCGCCGCGCGTCATCGATTTGTCGCGCGCTGCAAGCTCGTATTAGCGCCAACTCCCTTGGCCTGCTCCCGCACGCCCAGGGAGACCATCATGAATCGACGGCTGTTCATGTTCCTGCCTTCGCTGGCACTGGCGCCAGCGCTGATTGCCTGCACCACCAATACTTCCGGCAGCGATGCGGCAGCCAAGCGACGTGAAATCGACGCAGGCGTGGACGGCACGCTGAGCAAGCTGTTTGCTTCCGCCAGCTCTGCACAGTCGCTCACGCAGCAGGCCAAGGGCGTGCTGGTGTTCCCGAAGATCCTGGCGGGCGGCTTTATCGTAGGCGCGGAATACGGCGAGGGGGCGCTGCGCGTGAACAACGCGTCGGTGGCGTACTACCGGACCACCACGGCATCGTTTGGCCTGCTGGCCGGCGCCCAGTCGAAGGCGCTGGTCATGCTGTTCATGACCGACGATGCGCTCAAGAAATTCCAGGACAGCAAGGGCTGGACCGCGGGCGTGGATGGATCGGTGGCGCTTGCCACGATTGGCGCCAATGGCCAGATCGATACCAATACCGCGCGCGCGCCGATCATTGCCTTCGTGCTGACCAATGCCGGCATCATGGCCAACCTTTCGCTGGAAGGTACCAAGATCGGCAAGCTCGATATCTGAATCGCGCTGCCACGCTGTCATGAAATGGATTCCCATGCTGCTGGCGGGCATGTCGATCGGCTTCACGCTGGCCACGCTGTTCAGGTCCGGCACCGGCCGGCGACATGCTAACGATGTCGCGACGCGCGTAGCCAATGCAAGTCCGTTGCCTGATATCGCCAGCCGCCCCGGCATGGCGGAGCTGGCCGGATCGCTGGCGCACGAACTCAACCAGCCGTTGACCGCGATCACCAGCAATGCGCAGGCAGCGCGCGAGTACCTGATGTCGGGCAGGCTCGAGCAGGCGGAGATCCGCGAAATCCTCGACGACATCGTGAACGATGCCTCGCGCGCCAGCGATATCGTGCGCGGCGTGCGTGCGTTGATACGCGGCGAGGCGCCGCGCTGCGTGCCGTTCCATATCGGGGACGTGATAACGCGGGCACTGGAACTGGTGCAGGACAACGCCAAGGCTCGCGGCGCCACGGTACATGGCATGGCTGATCCGTTGCTGCCGCGCGTAGTGGGCGATCCGATCGAAATCCAGCTGGTATTGCTCAACCTGCTGGTCAATGCGCTCGATGCCGTCGAGGTATCGCAGGCAACTGGTGAACGGAATGTTTCGGTAACGGCAAGGGAAAGGGACGGGTCCATAAGAGTATCGGTGCGAGACAACGGATGCGGTGTGTCCGACGCCGATCTAGGCAACATCTTCCGGCCATTCTATTCATCAAAACCCAATGGGATGGGGCTGGGGCTGTCATTCAGCCGGGCGTTGATGGAGCGTAATGGCGGCCGCATCCTGGCAATCCGGAATGGTGACCAGGGCATGACATTCGAATGCCAGTTGCGTATCGAGGCTTCGGCTTCCGCGCATCATCCGGTGCCGGCAGCGGCCGCCAGCAGGCTGCGCACCGGATCATTCAGGAGGTGAGGCGCCATGCCTGCGACAAAGGTCAATGTCTACATCGTCGACGATGACGATAGTGTGCGCCGCGCGCTGGGCCGGCTACTGGGTGCGCACGGCTACCTCACGGCCGGGTTTGCCTCGGCGCGGCAATTTATCGATGAGGTCGACCTCGAGGGCAGTCCCGGCTGCGCGGTGCTCGATCTGCAGATGCCGGAGATGGATGGCATTGCCCTGCAACAGGCGTTGTGCAGCAGGATTCCGGTCATCATCCTGACCGGCCATGCGGACGTGGCAAAGGCCGTGCAGACCCTGCAGGCAGGTGCCATCGACTTCCTGCAGAAGCCGGTCCCGGATGCGCAACTGCTGCTCGCGGTGGACAGGGCGTGCGAATGCGCGTTGCAGCAGTTTGCACAGGCGCGCGAACTGCGGGACATGCGGCAGAAGGTGGAGCGGCTCACACCGCGCGAACGTGAAGTGCTGGCGTGGATCGTCACGGGATTCCGTAACAAGCAGGTGGCCAGCCAACTCGGCACCGTGGAGAAGACCATCAAGGTGCATCGGGCCCACGTCATGCAGAAGCTGGAAGTCGACTCCCTGCCGGCGCTGGTCCGCATTGCCGACCGCATGGGTATGACCGCCGGACCACGCGCCTGAAACGGCCGCGCGCATCGCGCCACGGCTGGACCATGGGCCAATATCGCCGGTGGCCCGCGTCTCGTAGCCTAGGGTAATACATGCTTACCTTCGGTCCAGCGACGCCTGCGTATGGGAGCTATCGGACAATTCGTGGTGGTTGTCGACGATGACGCATCGGTGGCGCGTGCCATTTCAAGGCTTCTGCGCGCGGCGGGCATCACGGTGGACACGTTTACCAGCGGCATCGACTTTCTCGACCGCATGCATGCGCAGCCGGCCTATCAGCCAGCTTGCGTGATACTGGACGTCTGCATGCCGGGCGTGGATGGACTGGAAGTGCAGCAGCAACTGTCCGGCATTCCGCTGGCGCTGATCTTCATTACGGCACACGACGTGCCCGAGGCGCGTGACAAGGCGTTGTCCGCCGGGGCCATCGGCTATCTGCGCAAGCCGTTCAATGCCACGCAACTGGTCGACCTCGTGCGCAGCGTGATGCCCTAGCCCTTCCGGCGTGGCTTTGGTCCTTGGTCCAATTGCCATTCGGGCCGAAGAAGACACACTGTTAGCAGGACGACTTGCCGACGCCGTGCCGCATGCAAGGCCCGGCAGTCGTAAAGGGGACCGGCATATGACGCTCTTGATGCTTTCCAACCTCCATCCGGACACCACCGAGGACCAGGTCAAGGACTTCGTGACCCGCTATGGCTTTCCACCCTACGACGAATACGAGCGGCAGGAGGGCGACGGCACGCGGCCGTCGGTGACGTTGACATTCCGTACGGTCGACCTAGCGACATTGCAACGGCTTGTACCGCGCATCCATGGTGTGTTCTGGAACGGCCACAAGATCAATGCCCTGATTTTGAGAGAGCGCTTCAGCTAACGTAATTGGCTCCGGCGCGCGGCGGCCGGCTGGAGCGTGGCGGGGAGGGATGCGATGGCTAGCGGTCTGGAAACCCTGGGCAGGCGGTGCGCGTTGCTGGTTCTGGCCGCACTGGCGTTGGGTGGATGCAACAAGCAGGAAGCCAAGGGGCCGGCCGCACCGCCGGTCACCGAAGTAGGGGTGGTCAAGGTGGCATTGCACGACGTGCCGCTGATCTTCGAGTTCGTGGGCGAGACGCAGAGCTCGCAACAGGTGGAAATTCGTGCGCGCGTCAATGGCTTCCTGGAGCAGCGCCTGTACACCGAGGGCTCGCTCGTCAAGGCCGGCGAGGTCATGTTCCGCATGGACCAGAAGCCATTCAGGGCGGCACTCGATGCCGCGCAGGCCGAACTGGCCCAGCAGCAGGCGCGGCTGACCACGGCGCGCGCCAACCTGGGGCGCGTGCGTCCGCTGGCGGCCAGAAACGCGTTGAGCCAGAAGGACCTCGACGATGCCACCGGCAATGAGCAGGCTGCGGCCGCGGCGGTAGAGCAGGCCAAAGCCAATGTGACCAATGCCCGGCTGAACCTCGGCTATACGACAATCTCGGCGCCCGTCAGTGGCCTGTCCAGCTACGCCAAGAAGCAGGTGGGCTCGTATATCGATGCCTCCAACAGTCTGCTCACCTACGTGGCCAAGCTCGACCCGATCTGGGTCAACTTCAGCCTGTCAGAGAACGAGGTGCTGCAGCACCAGTCGCAGACCGCATCCGGTGCGCTGAAGATGCCGGAGCGTGGCGCACTGGAAGTCGAGATCGTGCTGGCGGATGGCAGCGTATATCCGCGGCGCGGCCGCATCGCGTTTGCCGATGCATCGTTCAACTCCGAGACCGGTACCTATCTGGTTCGCGCCGAGTTGCCAAACGCCGAGGGAACGCTGCGACCAGGCCAGTTCGTGCGGGTGCGGCTGATCGGCGCCATGCGCACCAAAGCCATTACCGTGCCGCAGGAAGCCGTGGTGCAGGGCCAGCGCGGCCAGTCGGTCTGGATCGTGGGCAAGGACAACAAGGCCGAGTCGCGTGTGGTCGATGTGGGCGAATGGTCACAAGGCAACTGGGTAATCCGCTCGGGCCTGCGTGAGGGCGACACGGTCATCGTCGACGGGTCGGTGCGCCTGGCACCTGGCGCACCGGTCAAGCCCGTGGATGCCCCGCCACGACAGGCCACGGACGGTCCGCCGCCTGCGGCGCCGGGCACCCAGCCGCCTGCGGGACCAGCCAAGCCTGACGCCGCCAAGGGGACGGCGTCATGAAGCTGTCGCACTTCTTTATCGACCGTCCGATCTTTGCGTCGGTGCTGTCGATCATCATCGTGGTGGGCGGGCTGGTGGCGATGTTCAATCTGCCAGTTGCGCAGTTTCCCGATATCACGCCGCCCAGCATCACGGTTTCCACGACATACCCGGGTGCCAGCTCCGAAGTGGTGGCGCAAAACGTGGCCGCACCGATCGAGCAGCAGGTCAATGGCGCGGACAACATGCTTTACATGTCGTCCACCAGTTCCTCCACTGGCGCGATGACACTGACGACCTACTTCGAGATCGGCACCGACCCGTCACTGGCGCAGGTCGACGTGCAGAATCGCGTCAATCTGGCGTTGCCAACCCTGCCTGATGCGGTGACCCGGCAGGGCGTCACGGTGGAAAAGCGCTCGCAGGCGTTCATGATGGTGATTGCCGTCTACTCGCCCGACAACAGCTACGCGCAAACCTTTGTCGACAACTACACCAGCATCTATATCCTCGACGCGCTCAAGCGGATTCCGGGTGCCAACCAGTCTGCCATCTTTGGCACGCCGGACTATGCAATGCGCATCTGGCTGAAGCCGGATCGCATGGCGCAGCTCAGCATCACGGCCGAGGATGTCAAGAACGCGGTGTCGAACCAGAACGAGCAGTTCTCGGCCGGCCGGATTGGCCAGGCGCCGACCTCGGGGCCGGTCAAGCAGACCTTTCCGGTGACCACCAAGGGCCGCATGACGGAGCCGAAGGAGTTCGAGAACATCATCCTGCGCGCGGCATCGGGCGATGCGGCGCTGGTGCGGCTCAAGGACGTTGGCCGCGCCGAGCTCGGGTCCAAGGACTATTCGCTGCGCAGCCGCTACAAGGGCAAGACCGCCACGTTGCTGGCCGTGTATCAGCAGCCGGGTGCGAATGCGTTGGCCGTGGCACAGGCGGTCAGGAAGTCGCTGGCCGAGGCCAAGAAGACGTTTCCGCCGGGGCTTGAATATGACATCGCGCTCGACACCACCGAGTTCGTGCAGGAATCGATCAACGAGGTGGTGCACACGTTGCGCGACGCGGTGATCCTCGTGATCCTGGTGGTGTACCTGTTCCTGCAGAGCTTCCGGGCCACGCTGGTGCCGATCCTGGCGGTGCCGGTGTCGATTATCGGCACCTTCACGGCCATGGCCGCGTTTGGCTTTTCAGTCAACATGCTTACGCTGTTTGGCATGGTGCTGGCGATCGGTATCGTGGTGGACGATGCCATCGTGGTGATCGAGAACGTCGAGCGGAACATGATGGAATTCCACATGCCGCCCAAGGAGGCCGCCAAGGCCGCCATGGACGAAGTGGGCGGGCCGGTGATCGCCATCGTGCTGGTGTTGCTGGCCGTGTTCATTCCGGTGGCGTTCCTGTCCGGCATCACGGGCCAGCTCTACAAGCAGTTCGCCATTACGCTGGCGGTTTCGGTGCTGCTGTCGGGGGTGGTGGCGCTGACGTTGTCGCCGGCGCTGGCCGCCATCCTGCTCAAGCCGGGCAGCCATGAGAAGAACCGTTTCTTCCGCTGGTTCAACCGCAGTTTCGACCGGCTGGTGGAGGGCTATGGCTCGGTCGTGCAGGCCGTGATCCGGCGCACGGTGATCTCGGTGGCCCTGGTGGCCGCGCTGATCGCGGTCAGTGTGCTGATGTTCGTGCGTATTCCGTCGTCATTCCTGCCGGTGGAAGACCAGGGCTACCTGCTTGGTGCGGTGATCCTGCCCGACGCGGCCAGCCTGGATCGCACGGGAGCACTGTCCGGCCGCGCCGCGGAGTGGTTCGAGAAGCAGCCGGGCGTAAAGTCGGTGGCCGTGCCCGATGGCTTCAGCCTGATCGATTCGCAGAACAAGTCCAACGCGGGCACGCTGTTCATCACGCTCAAGGGCTTCCACGAACGTGGCAAGGGCGAGAGCGCGGCGGACCTGATTGCCAAGGCCAACCAGGAATTCTCGACCTATCGCGAAGGATTGGTGATACCGGTCAATCCCCCTTCGATTCCTGGTCTTGGCACCACCGGTGGCTTCGAGTTCTGGCTACAGAGTACCGGTGACGGCACCTATCAGCAGCTAGAGGAGCGCACGCGCGCGTTCATCGCCAAGGCGCGGCAGCGGCCTGAACTGCGCGGTGTCAGTACCACCATCAATACACGGTCGCGGCAACTGCTGGTGGACCTTGACCGCGAACGCGCCGAAACGCAGGGCGTGCCGGTGGAGCAGGTGTACTCGGCATTGCAGACCATGTTCGGCTCGCTTTATGTCAGCCAGTTTCCCAAGAACAGCCGTTTGTTCCAGGTGATCCTGCAGGCCGAACCCGAGTACCGCTCGCGTCCGGAAGATATCGACAAGGTCTATGTGCGTAATGCGCGTGGCGAGATGGTGCCGATCAAGGCCGTGACGAACTCGCGCTACGTGGCTGGTGCCGACCTGGTGACGCGCTTCAACAATTTCCCGGCCGCCAAGATCACCGGTGACGCGGCACCGGGCTACAGCTCTGGCCAGGCGTTGCAAGCCATGGAAGCGGTAGCCGCGGAAGTACTCGGGGAGGGGTACAGCTTTGCATGGAGTGGGCAGGCCTATGAAGAGAAGAAGGCAGGCTCCACGGCCGCGATGGTATTCGGGTTTGCACTGCTGATGGTGTTCCTGATCCTGGCTGCCCAATATGAAAAGTGGTCGCTGCCGCTTGGGGTGCTGCTGGCCGTGCCGTTCGCGTTGTTCGGGGCACTGGTCGGCATTCTGTTGCGTGGCATGGAGAACGACGTCTATTTCCAGATTGGGCTGACCGTGCTGATTGCACTGGCGGCCAAGAACGCCATCCTGATCTTCGAGTTCGCGGTGGAGATGCGCGTCAAGGAAGGACTGAGTGCCTATGACGCGGCGGTCAAGGCATCCAAGCTGCGCTTGCGGCCGATCATCATGACGTCGCTGGCCTTTATCCTGGGCTGCATTCCGCTGGCGATTGCCAGTGGTGCCTCGGCTGCCAGCCGGCAATCGCTGGGTACCGGCGTGATTGGGGGCATGCTCGGCGCCACGGTGATCGCGATCTTCTTTATCCCGCTGTTCTTCTGGGGGCTCGAGCGCGAAAGCAAGAAGAAGCTGGCGCAGCAGGCCGCCAAGGGCACCGGCCCAGGCGCTGGCCCTGCCGCGCCGAGCGGAGGCAACGCGTGACATGGTGGCTGACGGCACGCGCGAAGACATCGAACGGTTGGTCTGTCATTGACGAGGAGATTGCTATGCTGTTCAAGCGAGTTGTGATTCCCGTGGCGTTGCTGTGCTGGCTGCCAACCATGACATATGCGCAGCAGCCAGACATGAAGATGGACGTGACGCGTGCCGCGGGTCAGACCACGGCAACCGGTACCGCGACGGTGACGGCAACCATCACCGCCATCGACGCCAAGACGCGCAAGGTAACGCTCAAGACCCAGGCCGGCAAGGTCGTGGACATGAACGTCGGTGATGAGGCGCGCAACTTCGACCAGTTGCGGGTCGGAGACAAGGTCACCGTTGAGTACAACGAGGCGCTGACGGTCAGCCTGAAGAAGGGCAGTGGTGCGGCGACCATGCAGGAACGCGAGATTGCCGAGCGATCCGAGCCAGGCGCCAAGCCCGGTGGCCGGGTCGGGCGCGAGGTCACCGTGGTGGCGCAGGTGGTGGCCGTCAATCAGGATACGCGGACCGTTACCGTCAAGGGACCGCGCGGCCGTACGGTCGATCTGATGGTCGAGGACCCCGAGCAGATGAAAGGCATCAAGAAAGGTGACCGGGTGCAGGCTGTCTATACTGAGGCAGTCGCGGTATCTGTCACGCCGGGAGCCGCCAAATAGGCGGAGTTGTCCGGCAAGGAGGCTGACTTGAAACACTCTGCGCGATTGCGTGCGCTGTGCGCTGCCGCTTTGGTCTTCAGCGCGTGGCCGGTCCACGCCTACTTCGACCATTTCATGAATGGCACGATCATCGGCACGCTGAACAAGGACCAGACCACGGAGCTGGTCAGTGCATTCGGCAAGACGTTGTCTGAGACCAGCGATGGCACCAGCGTGCCGTTTCACCTGTCGCCCAATGCCAAGGGCACGGCCACGGACGGTACGTTTACGCCATTGACCACGCGCACGGAGAACGGCCTGCGCTGCCGCAAGGTCCGCAGCGAATTGCGCCAGAAGGGGCGCCAGCCGGAGCGCTGGACCGGCTGGTATTGCCAGCAGCCCGACGGCGACTGGAAAAAGGCGATGCTGAAGGACTGACGGATTGAAGGGCCGATAGACGAGCCGTCAGAATTTTTCCGGAATATAGCGGTATGGATAGTCGGGTTCCTTGTAGGCACCCGGCTTCTGCCGCGCCGGCAACGCGACTTTCTTCTTCGGCATCCGTTTGTAGGGTACCGATTCGAGCAGGTGGCTGATGATGTTGAGCCGCGCTCGGCGTTTGTTGTCGGACCGCACCACATGCCATGGCGCATAGTCGGTGTCGGAGGCCGCGAACATGGCGTCACGCGCGCGCGAATAGTCATACCAACGACTGTAGGACTTCAGGTCCATGTCGGTCAGCTTCCAGGTCTTGCGGCCATCCTGGATGCGGGACTCCAGCCGGCGCGTCTGCTCCTCGGGGCTGACTTCGAGCCAGTACTTGATCAGCAGTATGTTGGAGCCAACGATGGCGCGCTCCATCAGCGGCACGGCGCGCAGGAAGATATCCACCTGCGCGTCATCGGCGAACCCCATGACGCGTTCCACCCCCGCGCGGTTGTACCAGCTGCGGTCGAAGATCACCACTTCGCCCGCCGCAGGCAGATGCGGAATGTACCGTTGCATGTACATCTGGCTCTTCTCGCGCTCGGTGGGGGCGGGCAGCGCGATCACACGGAAGATGCGCGGGCTGACCCGTTCGGTGATGGCCTTGATAGTGCCGCCCTTGCCGGCGCCGTCACGCCCCTCGAACACAATGCAGATCTTGGCGCCGGTGGCCTTGACCCAGTTCTGCATATGTACCAGTTCGACGTGGAGCTCACTCAGTGCCTTGTCGTATTCCTTGCGACCGAGCGCATTCCCGGCGTCCGCATGTTCCGCTTCAACCCGTGGCTTCCTTGCCATGTCCGATCTCCGAGGCCGGCGCGCAGCGCGCCTCACTCTATCAATCTGGACATTGGCCCGGTTCTTGGCAAGGGCCTTTGGTCCAATGCTTGGCCCAAGGACCAATTGCAATGGCGAGGAGATTGGCTGACTCTTTCCATAGGGTGGGATCGAGTTGGCCATCATGCATAAATGCGGATTCCTGTTGATGGTAGGGGCGCTGTGGCTGGCTGTGCTGGGCATTTTCTTCAGTGACCCCAGCGGACAGATGCCGGACAAGCTGAACCTGTTCAGGTTTGCGTTGCGCGGGCTGGAGGTGCAGATGTTCAGGACCGGCAGCGACCCGCCACGCTATCTGGTGAATGTATTGGCCCGGGACTGGCTTCTCGGGTGCATTGTCTTGTTCGCGGTGGGGGCCATCCTGGTTGCCGTGGCGCGCAGGCGCCAGCAGCCGTAGAGGTGGCGCGCACCAGCCGCATGGGAGGCTATCGATGCAACAAGCCCGGTTTCCGGTTGCCACGGTATCCCGTACCGCAATCGATATCCTGATCCGGTTCGGCCTGATCGCGCTGCTGGCGGTGTTCTGCTTCCAGATCTTCCGCCCGTTCCTGAATCTCATCATGTGGTCGCTGATCCTGGCGATCACGCTCTACCCGCTGCAGACACGGCTGCGCGGCAAGGTTTTTGCCGGCGAGGGACGCACCGCGACCCTGATCATCGTGCTGGTCATTGCCATCGTGATGGTTCCCACTTACCTGCTGGGGGTGGCGTTGATCGAATCAGTCGAGCACGCCATGGCGATTGCCAAGAGCGGCGAATTCCATGTGCCGCCGCCCGCGGAATCGGTAGCAGGCTGGCCGGTGGTGGGGCAGCGGCTCTACGATTTCTGGCTGCTGGCGGCCACCGATGCCACCGCGCTCGCGCAAAAGCTGGCACCGCAGATCAAGGCGGCCAGCGTGACGGTGCTGGGTGCCGTGGGCGGTGTGGGCATAGGATTGCTGGTATTCGTCGGTGCGCTGATCATTGCCGGGATCTTCATGGCCTATGGCGAAGCCGGCGAGCGTAGCGCGGTGCAGATCATGTCGCGGATTTCGGGGCCGGAACGCGGTCCGCGCATTACCGCGCTATGTACCGCTACCGTGCGTGCCGTGGCGCAAGGCGTGGTGGGCATAGCGTTTATCCAGATGCTGCTGATCGGCATTGGCTTCGTGGTCAAGGGCGTGCCCGGGGCCGGCCTGCTGGCGTTGGCGGTGCTGCTGCTCGGCATCATGCAACTGCCGGCTACGCTGATCACGATTCCGGTGATCCTGTACGTCTTTGCCACCGAAGGCATGAGCGCGATGAACGTTGTGTTTGCGGTCTATGTCTTTATTGCGGGCCTTGCGGACAACGTGCTCAAGCCGCTGCTGCTGGGGCGCGGCGTGGATGTGCCGATGCCGGTGGTACTGATCGGGGCGCTGGGTGGCATGGTGACGGGCGGTGTGATCGGGCTGTTTATCGGGCCGATTGCGCTGGCTGTGGGCTACCAGCTGTTCTGGCAATGGGTGGAGGATCCGGTGCCACAGACGTACCTCGAAGTCAGTCGTGGCGAGGACGAAATGCCTGCCAGGCCCCGGGCGGATGGCAATGCGCCTGTCAGTGGTGGCTAGGCATGGCACCCAGGGCGCGCGCGCTTCTCGGCTGGATGGGCGTCGCCGCCGTCGCAGGCGGATGCGCCAGAGTGGGGCCGGATTTCAGCGTGCAGCGCGAGGCATGGCCGGCACAATGGCATAGCGATGCCGTTGCACAGGCCAGCCTGCAGGAGGCCATGCCCGACATGGGCCAATGGTGGCAGGTGTTTGGCGATCCGATACTGGAGCGCCTGATTGCGGAGGCTGACGCGCAGGACGCGGGTGTGCGCATTGCGGGACTGCGGGTGATGGAGGCGCGCGCGCAGCTTGGCATGGCGCTGGCCGGGCGCTATCCGCAGGTCCAACAGGCCGGCGCGGACATCATGTATGTGCACAGTCGCCAGTCCGGCGCGACGGCGCAGTCCAGTCGTCTCTGGGAATACAGCGCCGGCGTCGACATCGGCTGGGAGCTCGATTTCTGGGGACGCTTCGCGCGCGCGATCGAGTCGGCCGATGCCGCGTATTTTGCCGCGCGCGCCAATCACGAGAACATGCTGGTCCTGCTGCACGCCCAGCTTGCATCCACCTACTATGCCATGCGTGCGGCCGAGGCGCGTCTAGCCATTGCGCGCGATAACGCGCGCCTGCAGCAGCGCAGTTTCGAGATCACGGAGCGGCTGTTCAAGGCCGGTGAAAGCGACGAGCTCGATCTGCAGCAGGCCAAGACCCAGTACCTGGGTACGTTGAGCAGCGTTCCCGAACTGGAGAACCAGATCGTGCAGGCGCGCAATGCCATATTGGTCCTGCTGGGGCGTCCGCCGGGACCGCTGCCGGAACTTGACGATGCAGCGGGCCGGCAGGGTGTATTGCCACTGATCGATCGCGCGGTGCTGCAGGACGTGCCGGCCGAACTGTTGCTGCGGCGGCCCGACATCCGTGCAGCCGAGCTGAAGATTGCCACGCAGTCGGCATTGATCGGTGTGGCCAAGGCCGACCTGTATCCGTCGGTCACGCTGATCGGCAGTATCGGCTGGTCGGCAACATCGCTGCCGGGCACCCAGAACGGCCTGCTGCTGGTCGGTGGACCCAGCGTGCGCTGGAATATCTTCGACTACGGACGTATTACCAACAACGTGCGCGTGCAGGACGCCAGGCTACAGCAACTGATCGTGGCCTATCAGGACGCCGTGCGCCAGGCCGCGCGCGAGGCCGACAATGCCGCCACCGGGCTGGTCAAGGCATTGCAACGCGAGGCCATCCTGCGCGATGCCTCGCACTCCGCGCAACGTTCGCTGACTTTGGCCAATGCATTGTTCCGCGAAGGCTATTCGGATTTCCAGCGCGTGCTCGACGCGCAGCGTGCGCTGTTCGCGCAGCAGGATGCCTATCTGGTCAACCGCGACAATGCGATCAACTACCTGATCGCGTTGTACAAGTCTCTTGGCGGGGGATGGTACACGGCGCAGCCGCTGCTCGACGCCGCCACGCGCGAGCAGATGCGGCAGCGCACCGACTGGGCGGGCTTGCTCGATGAAGCGCCACGCGCACCGGTCAACGGCAATCTTCCGGTCCAGGGAGGTACCCAGCGATGAGCGACGCCGAAGGGGCGCCATCGCCAGCGCCTGCAGCGCAGGCTGCGCCGGGCACGGCAGCGGATCCGTCGCGCAAGGCGCTGTGGTGGGTCATGGCCCTGATCGGGTTGAGCCTGCTCTGGTATCTGCTGGCTGACCGCATCACGCCGTACACGCAGCAGGCCCGCGTGCAGGCATTCGTGATTCCGGTGGCAGCCGAGGTGTCGGGGCGTGTGACACGCGTCTATGTGCACAACAATCAGAACGTGGCGGCAGGCGCGGTGCTGTTCGACGTCGATCCGCAGCACTACCGCATTGCCGTGGACCGGGCGCGCGCCGACCTGGAGTCCACGCGCCGGCAGATCGGCGCCAGTACGGCCGGCATCGCATCGGCCCAGGCATCGCTGCGCGCGGCGCAGGCCAACGAACTCAAGGCCCGCCAGGATAGCGAACGGCTTGAGCGGCTGTACCGCGAGGATCCCGGCACGGTTTCCGTGCGCCGTCTCGAAGTTGCCCGCGCCACGCATACCCAGGCCATCAGCCAGGTAGCCGCCGCACGCGCCGAGGTGGACCGCGCGCGTGAACAGGAGGGCGGCAGCGATGAAGACAACGCCAAGCTGCGCAGCGCGGTAGCCACGCTGGAGAAGGCCGAGCTGGATCTGTCCAATGCACAGGTGCGTGCGCGTACGGCGGGGCTGATCACGGACCTGCGCACGGAAGCCGGGCTGTATGCCGCGGCAGGTAGCCCGGTAATGACATTGATTGCGATCCATGATCTGTGGATCAGCGCCGACATGACCGAAAACAACCTTGGCCATATGGCGCCGGGTACGCCAGTGCGCATTGTGCTCGACGCCTTGCCAGGCACTGTGCTGACCGGCAAGGTGCGCAGCATCGGCTATGGCGTCAGCGTTGGCCAGAGTCCGCCGCCGGGGAGCCTGCCCACGGTACAGAACAGTCGCGACTGGTTGCGTCCCGCGCAACGGTTCCCGGTCATCGTCGATATCGACGCGGGGCAACTGGATACGCTGCGAGGTGTGCGCGTGGGCGGCCAGGCCGAGGTGATGGCATTCCCGATGCAAGGCAATCCGTTGAACCTGCTGGGCAGGGGATTCCTGCGCGTGATGAGCTGGCTTTCCTATGTCTACTGACGTGATGACCGCAAGCCTTGGGAGACGCGCGCTGCGGATGGCGCTTGGTACTGCCGCGTGCCTGGCCACCAGCTACGGCATGCAATGGCCGATCCCGTTCGTGGCGCCGGTGCTGGCCGTGTTCCTGTTCGCTACCATGGATCGGCCCTTGCCACCCAAGGCGGCGTTGGGCCTGGCGCTGATCGTCATGCTGGCAACCGGCAGCGGTTTGCTGCTGGTACCGTTCCTGCGACATGCCGCGGTGGCCGGCGTGCTGATGACGGGCCTGTGCCTGTTCCTGGCGTTTCGCTTCGGGCTGCGCGGCGGCAACAGCCTGGTCTCGACGTTCCTGGTGGCGGGGGTCACGCTGATTGCCGCTGCCGGCACCGCGGATAATGCATTGGCGATGACGGTCATCGGTTCGCTCACGCGCGGCTTGCTGCTGGGCGTGCTGGCATTGGGCGCCAGTTACTGGCTGATTCCGGAACCTGCCAGGCCGCCCGCACCGCGCAAGGCGCCCGTCATTGCTGCCGAAGCCGACTGGATGGCATTACGCGCCACGCTGGTGGTCATGCCGCCGTTCCTGCTGGCAATGGCCGATCCGGCAGCCTACCTGCCAATCATCATGAAGGCCGTAAGCCTGGGCCGGCAGAGCTGCACCACGGCGCGTGGCGCGGCGCTGGAACTGGTCGGTTCCACCTTGATGGGCGGCGTACTCGCCATTGCCTTCTGGTTGGCGCTGGGGCTGTTTGTCGATCTCTGGATGTTCTTTCTCTGGATGGTGCTGTTCACCCTGGTGGTCGCGCGCCGGCTGTTCAGGTTGCAGCCCACCATGCTGTCGCCGGGCTTCTGGCTCAACAGCCTCGTAACGATGATCATCCTGCTGGGCCAGTCCGTGGCGGACAGCGCGGCGGGCAAGGATGTCTATCAGGCCTTCATGGTGCGCATGGGTTTGTTTGTCGGGGTATCGCTCTATGCGTGCCTGATGCTGGCATTGCTCGACGTACGGCGTGCCACGGCGCGGACCGCGAACTGAAGGCGAACTGAAGGCGAACTGAGAGCGAACTGAGAGCGAACTGAGAGCGAACTGAGATCGAACTGAAGGAGTCAGCCATGCGACTTCACCTGCTGGCCGCGGCACCGGTCATGCTGTTGTGCCTGCTGCTGCAATGCGTGGTCGTGGCGGCGTGCCTGCGCCGCTATGCGGGCTTCCGGAACCGCTGGGAAGGTCGCGAACCGATGTGGATGGACGTGACGCTGCTGACGGCTGTGATGCTGCTGACGCTGCTGTGCAACTTCGCGCAGATGGCGCTCTGGGCAATGTTGTTCCTGCTACTGGGGGAATTCAGCAACTTCGGGGCGGCCCTATACCATTCGGCCGTCAACTTCGCGACGCTCGGCTACGGCGATATCGTGATGTCCGAGCGCTGGCGCATGCTCGGGCCAATCGAGTCGGCGCAAGGCATTTTGATGTTCGGCTTGTCCACGGCGTTGATGACGGCCGCCGTGCTGGACGTCGTCAAGAGCAATATGTCCCGCCTGCGCGGGACCGGGCCACCCTGATTCATGCGAGGCGCGCCCAGGCGCTCAGGAACAGTTGTCGCGATAGCTCTGTTGCAGTTTCTTGCGGGTCTTGTCGCGCTCGATCTTCGGCACGGCCCTGCCTTGCGCATTCTGTGTGGCGGTGCCTGGCGAAGTGTAGGTAGGCTGCTTCGAGGTCTCGTTGATGTCCTGCAGGAGCTGGTCGCACCGGGCGCGCCGCGCGTCTTCCGGCGTGGCATTGGCGTTGGGATTGGGCGCCGATGGCGGGCGGTAGGGATTCGAGCCCTCGCGCACGGCATCGGAAATCGCGGCGGCACCCGATGACTCCCGGGACTGTGCCCAGGCCGGCATGCTGCAATGCAGGGCCAGCAGGACCACAAGTGACAGCAGGCGTTGGGGAGATGCCATGGATGCTCCGGTTGTCGACGCGCAATGACGTCAAGCGTAGCACGCGGCGGCGTCACCCCTGGTGTCTTGTTGCATGGCGACGACGCCAGGCATTGGGCGCTTCGCCGAACTGCGCCGAGAACCAGCGTGTGAACGAAGCCGCCGAACCATAGCCCAGTAACGCGGACACACGCAGCAGTGAATAGGCGGGGTTGCCGACATAGCGTTGGGCAAGATCGCGCCGGACCTCGTTGAGGATGTCGGTGAAGGTCTCGCCGGCTTCGTCGAGCTGGCGCTGCATCGTGCGCAAGCTCAGGCCCAGGCCCTGCGCCACGGCTTCGCTGGTGGCGCGCCCCATCGGCAGCATCAGGTAGACCGCGTTGCGTACCTCGCGCCCGATCGACAGGTCGTTGACGCGTGGCAGCGTGTCAACCAGGCGCTCGGCATGCCGGGCCATAGCCGGGTCACCGCTCGGATTGGGCGCATCGAGGTCGGCCGCCAGGCATACGATGCCATTGAACTCGCTGCCAAACTCAAGCGGGCAACCGAACAGCCTCCGATGCACCTGCGGGTCGGGCGGCGCGGCGTGCGTGAAATTGACGCTCAGCGGATGCCAGTGTTGACCAAGCAACACGCGGCACAAGCGGAACACCACGCCAAGGGCCAGCTCCGTGGCCTGACGCGAGGGCGCATCGAGTATCACTTCCTGCCGGATCACCACGACCTTGCCGCTTTCCTCGAGCAGGATCGCCACCGACTCGTTGACCAGGTGACGGTAGCGGATGATGGTGGCCAGCGCGTCGCGCAATGTTGCCTGCTGGCTGATCAGCAGGCTCATGGCGCCGAAGTCGGCCAACTGGCGCGACTCGGCCATCCGCAGTCCGAAGGTGGGGCAGCCCGCGCGCTCGGCGGCAGCTTCCAGCAACGCCGCGCAGGCGTTGACCGGGATGCGCTGTTCGGGATCGGCCAGCAGCGTCTGGGTCAGCCGTGCCGCACGCAGCAGCGGCTGGGCGTTTAGCCCCAGATCACGCGCCACATCGAAAAAATTGGTCAGCGCCGCGGCGCGCACCAGGGTTCTCAAGGCTGTCTCCTATTGGATTGCGCACGTCACATGCATGGGCCATGACGCGTCGTTGCCGCGATGATAGGTGGCACTGGCATGAAATGCAAAGTCGCTGGGCGCCGATGCAAAGCGCTGCAAGCCGCCTGCACCTAGATTGCATGCATGGCGGCACATGTCGTGACGCCCCGTAATCGAGGAGACAGGCAGATGGCCAAGGCAGTGCGCATGTATGAAACCGGTGGGCCGGAGGTGCTTCGCTATGAAGACGTCGAGGTAGGAGATCCGGGCCCGGGTCAGGTCCGGATTCGCCATGTGGCGGTTGGGCTGAACTATGCCGACACCTACTTCCGCAACGGCACCTATCCGGTACCGCTACCTGCGGGCATGGGGGTAGAAGCATCCGGCGTGGTGCAGGCCATCGGCCAGGGCGTTACCAATGTGGCCGTGGGCGACCGCGTGACCTACACGGGCTTTTTGAACACGCTGGGTGCCTACAGCACCGAGCGACTGGTACCGGCCGCACCGCTGGTGCGCCTGCCGGAAAGCATCGGGTTCGAGACCGCAGCCGCCATGACCATGCGCGGGCTGACTTCCGCGTATCTGATGCGCCGCATCCATGCGTTCCGGCGCGGCGACACCATCCTGCTGCATGCCGCAGCCGGTGGCGTGGGCCTGATCGTGTCGCAATGGGCCAAGCTGCTCGGCCTGAACGTGATCGGTACCGTGTCCACCGAAGCCAAGGCGGAAGTCGCCAGGGCGCACGGTTGCGATCACATCATCAACTACAGCCATGAGGACGTGGCCAGCCGCGTGCGTGAGATTACCGATGGCGTGGGCGCCACGGTAGTGTTCGACAGCGTGGGCAAGAGCACCTTCATGGCGTCGCTGGACTCGCTCAAGCGGCGCGGCCTGCTGGTCTGCGTGGGCACGGCGTCGGGTCCGATCCCGCCGTTCGATCCGGTATTGCTGGCCATGAAGGGCTCACTGTACGTGACCCGCCCCGCGCTGGCCGACTATATCGCCGACCCGGCCGAGAAAGCCGAACTCGCGGGCGAGCTGTTCGATCACGTGGGCGCGGGCCGCATCAAGATTGAAATCAACCAGCGCTACGCGCTGGAAGACGCGGTACAGGCGCATCGCGACCTGGAGTCGCGCAAGACCACGGGATCGTCGATCTTCGTCATCTGAGGAGCGTGACATGCAAATCCGACAATTGACCTGCGCGATCGGCGCGGAACTGGTGGGCGTGGACCTGGCCGAAGCGGTGCGCAACGACGACCTGTTTGGCGAGATCCGTGCCCAGTTGCTCAAGCATCGCGTGCTGTTCCTGCGTAACCAGCAGTTCAACCGCGCCGAGCACGTGGCATTCGCGCGCCGCTTCGGTGAGCTCGAGGATCATCCGGTAGCCGGCAGCGATCCCGAGCATCCGGGCCTGGTGCGCATCTACAAATCGCCCGAACAGCCGAACGATCGCTACGAAAACTGCTGGCATTCGGACACTACATGGCGCGAGGCGCCGCAGTTTGGCGCGGTGCTGCGCTGCGTGGAAAGTCCGCCGGTCGGCGGCGACACGATGTGGGCCAATATGGCACTGGCCTATGAGCGCTTGCCCGATACGGTCAAGGCGCAGATTGCCGACCTGCGCGCGCGCCACAGCATCGAGGCCAGTTTCGGTGCCGCCATGCCAATCGAGAAGCGGCTCGCGCTCAAGGCCCAGTTTCCCGACGCCGAGCATCCCGTGGTGCGTACCCATCCGGACACCGGCGAGAAGATCCTGTACGTCAACGGCTTCACGACCCATTTCACCAACTTCCATACCGCGGCGCGCGTGCGCTTTGGCCAGGATGCCAATCCGGGCGCGGCCGACCTGCTGCGCTATCTGGTGTCGCAGGCCTATATCCCGGAGTTCCAGGTGCGCTGGCGCTGGGAACCCAACAGCGTGGCGATCTGGGACAACACGGCCACGCAACACTACGCGGTGATGGACTATCCGCCGTGCCACCGCAAGATGGAACGCGCCGGCATCATCGGCAGCGTGCCGTTCTGACAGATTTTTGCGAGCAAGAGCAGTAATGAAAGACAACCTTATCGTTTCCACGCCCTCCGCCTACGCCTATCCGTTGCTGGTCAAGCAGTTGCTGGTGAACGCCATCAGCCTGCATGGTGACCAGGAGATCAGTTATCGCGGCGAGTCGCGCTATACCTACCGCGATTTCCATGGCCGGCTGGGCAAGCTCGCAAGCGCCTTGACGTCGCTGGGCGTGCGCCACGGTTCCACCGTGGCCGTGATGGACTGGGATAGCCATCGCTATCTGGAGTGCTACTTCGGCATACCGATGATGGGCGCGACGTTATTTACCGTGAACGTCCGCCTGTCGCCGCAGCAGATCCTCTATACGCTGAACGACGCCGGCGCCGATGTGGTGCTGGTCCATCCCGACTTTGTGCCGTTACTGGCGGAGATTCGCGACAAGCTGGTGCGCCAGCCGCGCTTCGTGCTGATGGCCGACGGCCAGGCCGTGGCGCAGGACGCATTGCCGTTCGACGGTGAATACGAGGCGATGCTCGCGCAGGCCAGCGCCGATTTCGAGTTCGCTGACTTCGATGAACGCACCAAGGCCACCACGTTCTACACCACGGGTACCACGGGCGATCCCAAGGGCGTGTGCTACAGCCACCGCGATATCGTGCTGCACACGCTGACGACCGCCACAAGCCTGTGCGCGCCGCGCGAAGGCCAGCGCATGCATCGCGAGGACGTGTACATGCCGATCACACCGATGTTCCACGTCATGGCGTGGGGCATGCCGTACGTCGCGATCATGCTTGGCTTGCGCACGGTACTGCCCGGCCGTTACGTACCGGCCGCGCTGCTGAAACTGCGCGCCACCGAGAAGGTCACGTTCTCGCATTGCGTGCCGACCATCCTGCAGATGCTGCTTCAGGAAGCCGCGCAGAACGATCAGGACCTGTCCGGCTGGAAGATCATCATCGGCGGCTCCGCGCTGCCGCCCGTGCTGTGCGAAGCGGCACTGGCACGCGGTATCGATATCTTCGCCGGCTATGGCATGTCCGAGACCGGCCCGATTGTTGCGCTGGCCCAGCTACCTCCGGGCTGCGTGCCGAAGAGCCGCGCCGAAGAAGTGCGCATGCGCTGCGCGACGGGCCGTCCGGTGCCGCTGGTCGATTTTCGGGTGGTCGGTACCGACATGCGCGAAGTACCGCGCGACGGCCAGGCGCAGGGCGAGATCGTGTTGCGTGCGCCGTACCTGACCAAGTCGTACTTCCGTAAGCCATCGGCATCGGAGGAACTGTGGGCGGACGGCTACCTGCACACGCAGGACGTGGCGGTAATGGGCCAGGACGGCTTTGTGCAGATCGTGGACCGCCTCAAGGACGTGATCAAGACCGGCGGCGAATGGGTGTCGTCGATCGAGATCGAGAACCTTGTGACGCAGGTGCCGGGCGTGCGGGAATGCGCGGTGGTGGCGGTGCCCGATGCGCGTTGGGGCGAACGACCGATGGCCTATGTGGTGCGTGCGGAAGGTGTGGAGGTCAGTGGAGAACAAATCCGCACTGCCTTGCTCGAACACGTCGGCACGCAGCGGCTGAGCAAGTTCGCTGTACCGGATGCGGATCGCATTGCATTCGTTGCGGCGATTCCCAAGACCAGCGTTGGCAAGATTGACAAGAAGCAGCTACGAGAAAAGAAAGCTGCGTGAGATGGATGTGAGATGAAGTCAGGCCGCTCCGGATTCGGGGCGGCCTTTTTACTTGAGGGTGGTGTCGAGCCATTCGCTGTAGGCGAATGCGGTGCGGGCGTCGGCAATCAGCCTGTCGTTCAGGGGGAGGAAGGATAGCGCGGACGGCGAAGCCGTCCTTTTAGGAGTGGTCTTCTGCGTCGAACTCAACCAACGCTGATTCGAAGTTGGCGCACACGCTGGCGAAGACACCACAATGCCGTCCGTTGACGAGTGTCATTGTCTCCGCTCATAGACCACTTGTACCATGTGGCCGATGCAACGACTCCAAGCCTTTAGATTCGAACTGATGCAGGCGCTGTTCGTTTGTGTCCAATGGGGGTGCAAGAACAACGCCGATCACGTCGGCGCGAGCAATATATTAGAGCGCGGACAGCGCTTGTTAGCCTGTGGAGAGCCGGTGCAGTCGGGCCGCTCGAAGAAGCAGGAACCCACCGAGGCGACTCAGGCCCTCGCGGCCTAAGCGCGGTAGGAATCCCCGTCGTTTAGGGTTCGTTTAGGGCGGGGAGGATGTCAATGCCATGCGTCGCCACAACTCACGGAGCTGTGCTGGCAGGTCTTCCCTGTTCCGGGCCCATATGCGCAGTTGATCGCCGAAAACCAGATAGGAGCGCCGACGATGTCCCCGTACCGCATCCAGCGGTAAGCGCAGCACCGTGTGAGCACTTGCGTACAGCCGGCGTTGCGGACGATACGGATCTCCGGCACGGTCGAGTCGATCGGCTGAAATTCGGGCCTCGATCCAGCCGACCCCTCGCCTCAGCCCCTCAAGGCTTGATCGCAAACGTTTTGACGATCCCCGCGTTGCGCTCGTATTCCGCATGCAGGGACTGGTTGAGGTCCTGCAGCGACTGCGCTGGCATCGGTTCATAGCCCAGCGCTTCCAGGCGCTCGCGAACCTTGGGGCTGGCTGCGGCCTTGTAGACCGCGCCCTGGATCTTCTGAGCCAGGTCGGCGGGCACCTGTGCCGAGGCGATGACACCGACCCAGTTGCTGAAATCGATATCGGGATAGCCCTGTTCAGCGAAGGTCGGCACCTGCGGTAGCAGCGGCGAGCGATTTTTCGATGCCACTGCATACGGCTGCAGCTTGCCGGCGCGGATCATGGGCAGCGAGGTCACCATGCCGTCATACATCAGCGGAATCTGACCGCCCATCACCTGTGCGAGCGCAGGGCCCGAACCGGCGAACGGCACGTGCTGCAGATCGATGCCAGCTTCCTGGTTCATGATCGCTCCCGCGTAGTGCGATGCGGTGCCCGCACTGTACGACGCAAAGCTGAGCTTGCCCGGATTGGCCTTGGCGTACTTGATCAGGCTCTTGAGGTCCTTGGCCGGCAGGTTTGGCGTGCCTACCAGCACCATGCGCGAACGGCCCACCGCCGCGATCGGCCGGATGTCCTTCATCGTGTCGTACGGCGTTTTCTGAACCTGGGGCACTTCGGTCAGCACATTGGTTGCGGTGACCATGATGGTCTGGCCATCGGCCGGCGCTGCCAGCATGGTGTTGATGGCGATGGCACCACCACCGCCCGGCTTGTTGTCGACCACCACGGGCTGGCCCAGGTCGGTGGCAAGCTGTTCGGCCAGCAGGCGTGCCATGACATCCATGGTGCCGCCCGCCGGTGCGGGTACCAGCACGCGTACAGGCTTGCTGGTCCATGCCATGGCGGCGGGCATTGCCAGCGTGCCGAACGCCGCCAGGGCGGCGATGGTGGCGCGGCGCAGACGAAGCAGCGCAGGTCGTTTCAGCATGGTTGTCTCCTCTCTTTGTTTATAGGTGCAAGGCAATAAAAGACCGGACCTGCCTCGCTTTGGCTGGGAGGAAAGTGTCGAAGATTCCATGGCAGGACCGGTGAAAAGCGTGGCGTGCGCCGCATACGTCGTGCGGCGCATCGTCAGTCGGTGGTAGCCCCGGTGGCTACGGGCGTGCGCCGCTTGCGCGCGGGCAGCGCCGCCATGACAAAGGCCCGCTGGGCCTCCGTCATGCCGTCCCACAGGCCGATTTCAATTGGCGTCCTGCCGCAGCCCTGGCAATAACGGCGCGCCTGGTCGAGCCGGCAGATATTGATGCACGGGTTGCTCGCGGGCAATGTGTGGGACGGGTCTGGCATGGCGGAGAAGTTGCTACGTGGTGCTATGCGGCGATATTTGGGCTCAGGCTGCGCGGCGCAGCGGCAGGTTCTTCTGGCCCACCCGGCGGTTCGGCAGCATGCCGTGCGCGGTCAGCGTTTCGTCGACGCTGTCGTACCAGGTACCGATGCGGTAGATCTCGCGCGCTTCCTTGCCCGAGGCGATCTCACGCCCCAGCTCATGCGCCACGCGCACGCATTGCTGGATCTGCTGCACCGACGTCATGCGGTTGCCATGCTGGTCGATGATGGTGTCCTCGATGCCGCAGCGCGGATGCAGGCCCATGGCCATCGCCATCGTGTTGAAGGGCAGCACGTTCTTGAGCAGCGATTCAGCGGTCAGCGTGCAGCCGTCTGGCGCGCGGTGGATGAAGTTGAAGAAGTTGAACGGGTTCGGACCGTCAAAGCCCCCGCCGATGCCGATCCAGGTCAGGTTCAGCGGACCCTTGTAGGCGCCGGCACGCACCATGCGTTCGAGCGTTTCCAGTGCATGGATGCCGGTCAGCTGGAAATGCGGCTGGATCCCCGCGGCGCTCAGGCGGCGCAGGTGTTCCTCGACCCATCCCGGACCGGCCGGTACGGTCATTTCGCGATACGCCTCGATATAGGCGGGATTGGACAGCGAGGTACCCTCCAGATACTCGGGGTACAGCAGTTCCATGATGTTCATCTGCGTGGTGTTGATGGCCACGGTGACCTGGTCCGGTGCCGGTGTCAGATCGGCCAGCATGTGGCGCGTATCGTCCGACAGCCACACGGCAGCCTGGCCTTCGTCTTCGGGTGCGAACGAAATCGAGCCGCCCACCTGGATGATCATGTCGGGCACCGCGGCGCGCACGCCGGCAATCAGTTCATTGAACTTTGACAGGCGCTTGGAGCCCTTGCCGTCGAGTTCGCGCACATGCAGGTGCAATACCGTGGCGCCGGCTTCGTAGCAATCCACGGCCTTCTGCACCTGTTCTTCCATGGTGACGGGAATGTCTTCCGGGAAGTCTTCGGGCATCCACTCGGGGCCATACGGCGCCACGGTGATGACCACCTTGTCCATGTTCTCGGGGTGCAGGGAATCGTCGAGGAACTGCATGTCGTCTCCTTATGTCAGGTGCGTTTCCAGTGCCCGAAGTATCGGCCAATGGTGCGCTGTGATTTGACGATTCGGGACGATCGATTTACATTTCGGGACAGTCAGGGAAAACACGATGTCCTACTACCTACGCAGTGCAAGCCTCACTAACTATGTGGATGTGGCACGGGCTGTCGGGCTCGATCCACACCAGATGCTTCGTGCGGCAAAGATCAGCCGCAATGCGTTGCTCGATCCCGATATCCGCATTCCGGCGGAGCATGTCGGCCGGTTGCTGGAGAACTCGGCCCGTGCCGCGCGTGCCGACGATTTTGGCTTGCGCATGGCCGAGCAGCGGCAGTTCTCCAATCTCGGCCCGCTGGCATTCGTGGTACGTGAGGAGGCCACGTTGCGCCGCGCACTGGAGTCGATGGTGCGGCACATGGGCCTGCAGAACGAGGCGTTGGCGATGCGCGTGGAAGAGGCCGAGGGACTGGTGCTGATCCGCCTGCAGATCCTCAGCGATGCGCCCGGCTCCTTGCGCCAGGCCACCGAACTCGCGGCTGGCGTGATGTTTCGCATGCTGACGTTGTTCCTGGGGCCGGCGTGGCGCCCGCGCAGCATCTGCTTTACGCACCGTGCGCCCGATAGCATGGCCACTTGCCAGCGCGTATTCGGCATGCCGGCGTTATATAACCAGGATTTCGACGGCATCGTGTGCGTGGCGCAGGATCTGGAGGCGCCGCTGCCTTCGTATGATCCGGTGATGGCGCAACAGGTAAAGCGCTACCTTGGCACGCTGCTGGCGCAATCGAACACGAACATGACGGACAAGGTGCGCAAGCTGGTGCACGCGTTGCTGCCCAGCGGCATGTGCTCGGTGGACCGGGTGGCCCAGCAACTGGGGGTCGACCGGCGCACGGTGCACCGCTGGCTGGTGCAGGATGGCACGACGTATTCGGATGTCGTCAACGAGGCGCGCACGATCCTGGTGAGGCGCTATATCGAGAACCGCTCGCGCCCGCTGTCGGAAGTTGCCACGCTACTGGGATTTTCTTCGCTGAGTGCGTTTTCGCGCTGGTTTGCGGTGCAGTTTGGTTGCAGCGTCTCGAAATGGCGCGCGAGAGAGGATGGAAAATAACGGCGCGATCCTGCAGCTGGACGCGCCTTGTCTCCCGCTATCAAGCCTTTGGAAACAATGGCCATACCCCCAGCGCCACGACCGCCGTGGTTGCCCATACTATCGGCCACGATGTCATCGCCAGCCAATGTGGCAACACCAGTGGCGTCAGGAAAAAGCCGAAGAACACCACGGTATTGGCCATGCCTAGCGCCGTGCCCGCGCGGTCGGCGCCGGCCAAGGCGGCCAGTTCGGTATATCCCACGCCGTGCCACGCTGAAACCGTGATGCCCGCAACCGCAAGCATTACCGGCACCAGCGCCATCAGCGTTGCGCTTGCCAGGCTGCCATGCACGCCTGCCGCGAGTATCAGGAAGGCCAGGACGGTGGCCAGCGTACAACCGCGCAGGTAGGCGCGCCGATTACCACGGCGGTCGGTCCAGCGGCCGCTCCAGACGCGCATGACCATTGCGCCGCCCTGGATCGCGACCATCGTCGCGGTGATCACGCCAAGGCCGGCATGCGCATGGTCGTGCAGGAAGATCGATGCGAATGTCAGCACTGCGAATTGCGGTACGCATAGCAGGCCGATGGCCATGACTATGCGCCAGATCGCCGCGCGGCCGAGCGGATTGGAGTTGCGATCATGGGCCGATACACCGGCCCCGGTGTCAGGCGGTTCGTGTAACCAGCGCCAGGTCAGTACTGCCGACAGGCCACACAGTAGCGCTACCCAACCATAGGCCCAGGCAAAGCCGACCGTCGACGCCAGCCAAGGCAGGGTCAGCGCGCCAATGCCACCACCCAGCGGCACCGCGGTCTGCCGAATGCTCATTGCAAGTCCGCGCTCACCTTCGTGAAACCAGCGCATCACCGCGCGGCCGCTCGCGCCATTGACGCTGCCACCAACCAGACCCACCAGCATCATGGCCACTACCAGCCATGACAGCGTTGGAATATGCGCGATAGTGGGCGCCAACCACAGCGCCATCGCCAGTAGCGCGGCGCTGGTGGCCGCGAGCCCACCGAGCAGGACGGGGCGATCACCCCAGCGGTCGGCGGCCAGGCCCCAGGGCAGTTCCGAAAGCGCGGTGCCAAGCCCGATCGCGCCGACAGCCAGGCCAATTTGCGCATTGTCGAGTTGATAGCCGGTGCGCATCCAGACGGCCGTGGTCGGAATGCCGCCTACTGCTGCCAGCACACTGGCATTGGCAGCCACGCCAACGGCGAGCACCTTCCAGCGGTGGGCGGGGCCAAAGCGCCGGGCCGGCGGCATCGATGGCGAAACAGCAATGGTGTGGGAGGACATGGTTGACAGGTGATCTCGAAGCTATTTGACGGGATCCAGTCTGTCACCGAGAATTAATCCTGAAAATCAGAAAATAATCGATATATCGTTCGATAAAACAGGATGGTTGTGATGTCACGCATCAACCTCGATCTGGCGGCGTTGCGTAGCCTGCTCGCCGGGATGGAACTCGGCAGCTTTGCCCGTGCAGCCGACCGCGTTGGCCGGTCCACTTCGGCAATCAGTGCACAGATCAAGAAGCTGGAGGAGCAAGCCGGTACGCCACTGTTCCGCAAGGCCGGGCGTGGCCTTGCGCTGACCGCCGCCGGCGAAGCAATGCTCGGCTATGCGCGCCGGCTGGTGGAACTGAACGATGAAGCAGTGTCCGCGGTGCGTGGGGTGGATCTGTCTGGCGGCATCCGGCTTGGATTGCAGGAAGAGTTTGGCGAAGGCCTGTTGCCCGAAGTCCTGGGCCGCTTTGCGCGAGCGCATCCGAAGGTGCGCATTGAAGCGGTGGTGGCTCGCAATGCGGATCTGCTCGAAAGGATCGATACCGGGCGCTGCGATCTCGCGCTGGTCTGGGCCGACCTGCATCCGGCTGTCGGTGAGCCAATGGAAAGCTGTTACGCCATGGGCCATCGGCACACCGAGCGGATAGACGATCCCCAGATGTGCTGGGTGGGTTCTGCCGCGGTGCCGTGGCAGCCGGCTTCGGGCGAGCCATTGCCGCTGGTGGCTTTCGACCGCCCGTGCCAGTTCCACGCGGCTGCCACTGCCGCGCTCGACCGCGCCGGCATTCCATGGCGTGTCACGTTCTCAAGCCCGAGTCTCGGGGGGCTATGGGCGGCCACGGCCGCCGGCCTCGGCCTGACTGTACGCTCGCGCTATGGTTTGCCCGCGAGCGTACGAGCGCTGCCCGCAACGGAAACAGGCTTGCCTGCATTGCCGACGATGTTACTGGTGATGGTGCGCGCGGCGGCAAGCCTGCCGCCCGAAGTGGAGCGGCTGGCCGAGATCCTGCTGGCGTCGCTGCGCGCTACGCCCGGCGAAACTTGAGGCGCATCCGATCAGTCAATCGGCATCAGTCGTCATAGCGGTTGCAATGCCGCGACGGCCTGCACAGCAATGCGCCCAGCAGTACCCCCAGGCCCAGCGCCATGCCCACTGACCGCAACGGTTGCTGATGCACATACTCGGTCACGCATTCCTGCCCACGCGACACACTGTCGCTGACCGAGTCCTTGATCGCCGCGAGCTTGTCGGAGCCGCTCGCGGCCTTGGACAGAAAAGTTTGCTTGGCTGACTCGATGGCTTCGCCCGTCAGGTTGGGCAACTGCGCAAGCAGGTCGTCAAGGTCCTTCGCCAGTTGCCGGGTATCTGCACGCAGGCGCTGCTGCGCATCTTTCGGGTTGATGTTGTTCGGATCGTCGATGGCCATGGCGGTCTCCTTGTTAGGCGCTGAATCAGGCAGTAAAGGTGGGTAAAGAGGGAACATGCCAAGGTGCATGTTTCATACCAGCCAGTGACCTGCGGCAAGTTAAGACTACCCAACGATAGACGCTGCACAAAGCCCTGCGCAACTTACGCAAGGTTGTAATTTCCGCGCGCAGCGGCTCGATTGAACCGGGACGTCGACAGTCCGTTGCGTGTGCGCTGCAGCCAACCCTGAGTCAAAAATAATTCAGATCGGAAACTGTGGAGGTGCTTTTTAGGGGAATTGCGAAAGTGCAGCAATGACGTCCCTTGTACTGCGCCGCAGCCATAACGACGTGTTTGGTATGCGGTGCGGTTGATGCGCCGCTTCGGCAACAGCTATATCGAAGACACCGAAAATCCGCAGCAGCGCCACAGCAACACAATCCTTGAGGTGGGCGTGACCGATTGCCACGACTTCGGCCAGTCGCAGCTCGATGCGACGCTGGCGTTTCGGCAGAGCGTTGGCGCCTTCGGCGCGCAACGCGATGCGCTGGCTGCTGACGATGGCCCCACGTGGCGCTACCAAATGATGGTGTTCGACGCGAACCTGTCTCTACCATTACGGGTCGCCGACCAGGCGTTCCGCTTCGTGACCACGGTGCGGGGCAATTCACCAATGATCGGCTGTACTACATCGAAGACATGACCATCGGCAGCCGCAACTCGGTACGTAGTTTCGATGGCTAAAACCAATTGGCCGGAGAGCGAAGGGCAGTGAGCTGCGGGCGCCGCTCGGTCCCAGCGGACAGGCCTGCTATGCCGGTCTTGACTATGGCCGTGCGTATGGTCCATCGACCGAAGCATTGGTGGCTACGCAGTGCGCTTGTTACGGCTCCGCGTCCCGCAGTACGTCTTCGAGATGCCCTCTCACCAAGCACGGCAGGCAGAACGCGTTGAACGTTTGCTCCGATGTCTCGCTGTGTCTATCAAGCAGTTCCAGTACCCCGTCGATGCCGACCAGTACCGCATGGGCTTCATCACCGCTGATCGTGATGTCGTCGGTGTCGTACATATGGAATGGGCTTCGAAGTGCGGTAAGGTCGGTCATGATCATCCTTGCAATGAGCCTCGCCACGATTGGCGATCACTCAGTGTTGACTTTGTTTTGACGCAAGTCGATGAGACGATTCGCATTTTGCAAGCTGATTGACACAAAAAAGCCCGGCGTTGCGCCGGGCTGCAAGTACTACCCTCGTTCCGAGAAAACGTCAGACCCGTGGCCTGTCTTCAGTCGGCCTGGATGGCGAATTCCTTGACCAACCTGGTATAGCGGGCATGATCCGCGGCAATCAGCTTCTGCAGCACGGCTGGATCGCCGCCGACCGGGGTGACGGCGATGGTGGCCATACGCGCGATCACGTCTGGTTGCTTCAGGATCTCGTTCACATGGCCATTAAGCGTGCGCACGATCTCGGGCGGCAAGTTCTTCGGACCCAGCAAGGCCTGCCACGCGCCGATTTCCACGTCCTTGTAGCCGAGTTCGGCCAGCGTCGGCACGTTCGGGGCAAACGGTGAGCGCTTCTGGTCGGCCACGGCCAGTGGCAACAGCGTGCCGTTGCCGACATACTGCGCCACGGCGCCGTAAGTTACGTAGGTCATCGGCACCTGTCCGCCCAGCACGTCGACGATGGCAGGCGCGGTGCCACGGTATGGCACCTGCGAGATCTTGACGTTGGCCGACTTGTTGAACAGTTCGCCCATGATGTGCATCGGCGAGCCATTGCCAGGCGTGGCGTAGGTTTCCACCTTGCCTGCCTTGGCGCGTGCCACGAGGTCACTCATGCGCGTGATGCCGCTGTTCTTGTTCACGACCACGAACAGCGATTGCGTGCCCAGTTCGGCGATGGGTGTCAGATCGTTTTGCACGTCGTACGTGGCGCCGGTGCCGGCCTTCAGTACCAGCGGTGCGATCGACACTGTGTTGGGTGCCAGCAGCAGCGTGTAGCCGTCGGCGGCGGCGCGCGCCACATAGGCGCTGCCGATGGTGCCGGCGGCGCCGGTACGGTTTTCCACCACGACCGATTGCTTCAGGCGCGCGGCCAGTTTCTCGGCCATCAGGCGGGCCAGCACGTCGGTGTCGCCACCGGCGGGATAGGCCACCACGATCGTGATCGGCTTGTTGGGATACGTGCCCTGCGCCATCGAGGGGGCAGTGCTGAGCAGCGCGGCGGTGCCGATTGCCGCGCCAATGGCGGCGACGATGATGCGGCGGACAGTGTTCACTTTCATGTCGATCTCGCTCAGAAGACGTGCTTGATGCCGACCATCGCGCCAAACTGCTGGCCACCCGGCTTCGGATTGGCGCCAGCCTGCGCGCCGCTCACGGACATCGCCAGCGTGCCGTCGTTGTTGATGTAGCCGGCGGTGGCGTACACGGCGGTGCGCTTGCTGAAGTTGTACATGCCGCGCACGGCGTACAGCATCGCCTTGTTGTCGCTGTTCTGGTAGTTCAGGTAGTAGACCTGGCCGGCCAGCGTGAATGCGGGCGTGATGTCGTACGCGGCACCGATGTAGTACAACTCGGACAACGGCGTCGTGCTGCCCTGGTTCTCGCGGCGGATCACGCCGGCACCGATCTTGGTCTTGTTGAACAGCATGTAGCCGGCAATCGACGCGCGGTCGTCGCGCAGGCTGCTGCTGGTCAGGCCGCCAAACGCGCCCGGGCCTCCGCGCTGCGAATCATAGGCGGCGGTGATGCCCCACCATTTCTGGTCCCAGCCGATCATGGCCGACCATTCGCGGCATTGGCTCTTGTTGGCCGGGTTCTCGCCCGCGCAGTTGGTGCCGGACGGGCTCGGGCCGCCATTGGCCACGTCGCGGCCAAAGCTGTAGGTGGCGCCCATGGTCAGGCCGCCGAAGGTGCCCTTGTAAGCGATGGAATTGTCAGCGCGTGTGTTGGGCAGATAGCTGTCGAGCGAACCGGATCCGAACGCGTTCGGTCCCAGGATGTCCGGATCGAGCGTGGCCCAGAACAGCATCGTGTACTGGCGGCCGAACGAAATCTGGCCCCACTGGTTCGAGGACAGACCGACCAGCGCCTGGCGTCCGAACAGACGACCGCCCTGGTTGGATGTGCCGGAGTCCGGCGCGAAGCCGCTTTCGAGCACGAACACGCTTTTCAGGCCATTGCCGAGATCCTCGCTGCCACGCAGGCCCCAGCGCGACGGTACGGTGCCGGTGAGCGTGTTCATGCGGACCACGCCATTGCCGCCGGTACCAACATTGCTCACATACTCAACGCCGGTATCCACCACGCCATACATGGTGACGGACGACTGGGCGGTTGCCAGCAGGGGCGCTGCGGCTAGCAGGCCTGCCGCGTACTTTGCGATCTTCATCTACCGTTTCCTTCTCTAGTCTTGTGGGCTCCGTGGACGTTTCCGGCGGCAACGGTATGGGGGCTGCCGTATTTCTGTCGTGTTTCATTAGTAAAACAATGAACTACATAGGAAACGTGTGAGCGAAATATAGTCACGGCGCGAAACGGCGTGGATAAGGGTGATCCCTAGTGAGGCGTAGTGGTGACGCCAGGACATGTTGGCCACGCCACTCTGACGAGGGGACTTGCGCTTGTCCGCAGTGGTGCGGCGCGCACCGACGCGGCGCAGTCCCATATGAACCGCGCATTCGCAACCACCTTGCGAACCATGCGGGGCGCGCCTTGCAGGGCTCGCGCAGCGTTGCCCCATGTAAGGGCGTACTTTTCTCCCGAAGGGATAAGCATCCGGATCGATCTGATCGCGGTGATTTTTCTAAATGTTTACCCTGATCCCACGAAGCAAAAAACACGGCCTATAGTCGAGATGTTTTATTTGCGGATCTGAATTTCATATATGGAACAATACGCGCCCCATCGTGCACTCGACCCAGGTGCCGACCTGCTTGCGGCTCTCGACAGCCATTTCGCGGAACGCGTCGTCATGACCGGAAACGACGGCACGCGGGTGGCCTGCCGCGTGGGTGGTTCACGCGGTCCGGTCGTAGTGCTTTTGCACGGCATCAGTTCCGGAGCTGCATCGTGGTTGCCGTGCGCCAGTCTGCTGGCGGCTGGTGCGCGCGTGATTGCCTGGGATGCGCCGGGCTATGGACAGTCATCGCCGTTGCCTGTCGCGGAGCCCACGGCGCGCGACTATGCAATGCGGCTAGAAGGATTGCTGGAGGCGCTGCAAGTGAGGCCGGACCTGATCGTCGGCCATTCGCTCGGCGCGTTGATGGCTTCGGGCTACGCGGCACATGCTTCGGCCGCGATGCAGCCTGATCGATTCCTGCTGCTGAGCCCGGCGCTTGGCTATGGTGCGCCCGGGAACGAAGAAAAATCACGCGAGGTGGCCAGGCAGCGTATCGAGGCTCTCGATACGCACGGTGTGGACGGTCTGGCGCAACGCGGGCCCACGCGCCTGCTAAGTGCCGCGGCAACGCCGGGCGCGCAAGCGTGGGTGCGCTGGAACATGCAGCGGCTCAACCCTGATGGTTATCGCCAGGCCGTGGCATTGCTATGCGGCGACGATATCGGCCACTACCTGGAGCAACGGGCGCGTCCGGTAGAAGTGGGATGTGGCGCGCAGGACGTGGTGACTACACCTGTGGCGTCCGCCGCGCTGGCCGAGCGCTTCGCGCTGCCATTCCACCCGATCGCCGATGCAGGTCACGCCTGCTATATCGAGCAACCGCAAGCTGTTGCCCGACTGATTCGCGCCGCCATCCCGCACGCCTGAATACCCGCGTACGCCACGCTGGCCGGCTATCGGCCAGCGCCCTCTCCAAGTCGCGGGTTAACCCCGATCAATCTTTAAAGCTTCGTTGTCTATAGTCGTACCTGTGTTCAATATTTAAACTCGTGTTTCATAGGTAAAACAAACCAATGAGCGCGACAGCCGATTGAGCCAGCCGTCCCCCACACAGAAAGCCATGGAGCAAAGCGCAATGGAAAGCCTCGCGTACAACCCGAACCTGGTGCCCTGGGAGCGTCCCGCACCCAACAACGTTGCCGGCAAGGGTCATATCGAGAAGCCCGGCCATGTGACCAACATCGTCTGGCAAACGCGCGCCGCGGCGCCCACCGCCTACGAGAACGCATTGGGCGACGCGCTGGAAGCCGCTTTCGAAGCTGGCGCCAGGTCGCCGGAAGACATCGTGCGCGCATTCAACCGCACTGGCTTGCTGGCCGCCGACGGCCAGTCGTGGACCGAGGAACGCTTCCTCGCCGAAATGCGTCGCCTGGGCGCCTGAGCCGCCTGCAGCCAGTCAAGCGAGACACAGAAATGGAATCGAACAAGCAAGCACGCGCCGAAGCGCGCCTGAACACCGGATTGCGCAACTACTGGTACCCGGTGGCGGCCTCGTGGCAGGTTACGCACGCCCCCATCGGCATCACGCGCCTGAGCCAGAACATCGTGGTGTGGCGCGACAACGCCGGCCGCCTCAATGCCCTGGAAGATCGCTGCCCGCACCGTGGCGCGCGCCTGTCGATGGGCTGGAACCTTGGCGACCGCGTGGCCTGCTGGTACCACGGCGTGGAAGTCGGCGGCGATGGCCAGGTCAAGAGCGTGCCGGCCGTCGACAACTGCCCGCTGGAAGGCCGTACCTGCGTGCGTAGCTATCCGGTGGAAGAGCAGGCCGGCGCCATCTTCCTGTGGTTCGGTGATCGCGGGCCGACCGAAGCCGATGCGTTGCGCCTGCCCGAAGAACTGGTCGGCGAAGAGCACAGCAACTTCCTGTGCGTGGCGCACTGGGACTGCAATTACCGCTACGCGATCGACAACGTGATGGACCCGATGCACGGCGCCTATCTGCATGCGGTGTCGCATTCGATGGCCAGTGGCGAGAAATCCGCGGTGATGCAGGTCGTGGAAACCGAGCATGGCCTGGTGTTCGAGAAGACTGGCCAGCGTGGCGTGAACTTCGACTGGGTGGAGTTTGGCGAGACCGGCACGCAGTGGCTGCGCCTGTCGATTCCGTACCGCGACAAGGTTGGCCCTGGTGGTCCGTTCGGCATCGTTGGCATTGCCACGCCGGTTGACGAAGAACATTGCATGGTGTTCTTCTGGCGTACCCGTCAGGTACAAGGCTGGGAACGCGATGTGTGGCGCTTCCTGTATCGCAATCGTCTGGAAGGCCTGCACTGGGACGTACTCGAACAGGACCGCGTGGTACTGGAATCGATGGCACCGGGCGCCCGCGATCACGAGATGCTGTATGCCCACGATGCCGGCATCACCCGCGTGCGTCGTCTGCTGAAGCGCCGTGCCGACGCGGAAGTGGCAGAAGAACCGGTGGCCATGTTGCAACCGGTAGCCGGAGCCGCGACCCATGCCTGATGCGAAGTATGCCAATCTGCTGGCCGGCCGCAAGGTGCTGGTCACCGGCGCAGCACGCGGCCTGGGCCTGGCCTTTGCCACGGCCATCGCGGAAGCCGGTGGCAGCGTTGCCATGGCCGACATCCTGGCCGATCGCGTGAACGAATCGGCGGCAGGACTGCAGGCACGCGGTTTCAACGTGGTGCCGCTGGTACTGGACCTGAACGACCCCGCATCGGTGCAGGCCTGTGCCGATGCCGCCGTGGAAGCGCTCGGTGGGCTCGACGGGCTGGTCAACAACGGCGCGGTGACCGATTCGGGTGGCCGCGACCTGACCGCGCTCGACGTGGCCACATGGGACCGTGTGATGAACGTCAATGTGCGCGGCACCTGGTTGATGACCGCGGCGTGCACGCCGGCACTGCGTGCCAGTGGCCATGGTGCGGTGATCAACCTGGCATCCGATACACCGCTGTGGGGCGCACCGAACCTGCTGGCCTACGTGGCCAGCAAGAGCGCCATCATTGGCATGACCCGTTCGCTGGCGCGTGAACTTGGCGACGCCAATGTCACGGTCAACGCCGTGGCGCCGGGCCTGACGCTGGTGGAAGCCACCGAATACGTGCCGCAGCACCGGCACGACCTGTACCGCAACCAGCGTGCCATCCAGCGCGAACAGGTACCCGATGACGTCTGCGGCGCCGTGCTGTTCGCGCTGTCCGATCTTGCCCGCTTCGTGACCGGCCAGACGCTGGCGGTCAACGGCGGCTTTGTGATGCACTGAATCCCGCAATCCAATCCAGAGGAATCCAAATGAGCGATCTGTCGCAACAGCAAAACATCAAGCGCAGCTGGGAACAACCGGAAGACGCTTCGTTCGACCAGTGGATGGAATCGCGCGTTGCGCGTTTCAGCACGCGCCGCTACGACTGGGACGCGCTGAAGTTCCAGGCCGACTACGACCCGAAGTATCGTCGCGCGCAGATGCGCTACATGGGCACGGGCGGCACTGGTGTAGCGGCCGATGCCAACACGGTGCCGTCGGAACACTTCACGTTCTCGACCATGATCATTCCGGCTGGCCATGAAGGTCCGTCGCACCTGCACACCGATGTGGAAGAAGTGTTCTTCATCCTGCGCGGCAAGATCAAGCTGATCCTGGAAAAGGACGGCGAGCGCTTCGAGACCATCCTGACCGACCGTGACCTCGTATCGGTGCCGCCGGGCGTGTATCGCGAGGAGATCAACATCGGCGAGGAAGACGCGCTGATGTGCGTGATGCTCGGCGCCAAGAAGCCGATCACGCCGACGTATCCGCCCGAGCACCCGCTGACCAAGGTCAAGCGCTAAGCGCACGGTGAAATCCAACGATAGCCGAACCAGAGCATGAGCGCCAATCCAACCGCTGCCGTGGCCGACGCCACCGCGCCGACCGCCAACGCCGGGACCGACAACGATTCCCAGGACAAGTACATCGTCCCGGGACTCGAACGCGGCCTGCGCCTGTTGGCCGAATTCAGCGCGCGTGATCGCGTGCTGTCGGCCGCGGACCTGTCGCGCCGGCTCAACGTGCCGCGCTCGACCGTGTTCCGCCTGCTGGCCACGCTGGAAGCCACTGGCTATGTGGAGCGTGCCGATGGCGGTCGCGAGTATCGCCTTGGCCTGGCAGTGCTGCGGCTTGGCTTTGACTACCTGGCGTCGCTGGAATTGACCGAGCTTGGCGGACCGCTGCTGAACCGCCTGCGCGACGAGATCGAGTATCCGTGCAACCTCGTCGTGCGCGATGGCCGTTCGGTCGTGTATGTCGCCAAGGCCGCGGCGTCGCGCCCGTTCGCAAGCAACGTCAACGTGGGCGCACGGCTGCCGGCGCATGCCACGGTACTGGGGCACGTGTTGATGGAAGACCTCGATATCGCGCAACTTCGGGAGCTGTATCCGGAGCCGCAGTTGCAGGTCTACTCGGACAACACGCCGCGTACGGTGGAGACGCTGTTCGAGTTGGTGCAGCAGGTCCAGCAGCGCGGCTTTGTCGTGCAGGAAGGCTTCTTCGAAGCCAGTATTTCCACGATCGCGGCGCCGGTGCGCGACCGCACGGGCAAGGTGGTGGCGGCACTGGGCGCCACCATTCCGGCCTCGCGCCTGGCGCAGGACGAACTGGACCGGATGGTGGAAAAAGTCAGGGAAACGGCGGGCGAATTGTCGCGCCTGCTTGGCTACCGGCCTCATCGACGCCTCAAGGGCGCGCAGGGCAAGGTGGTTTCGATGTATCGCGAGTGAGGGGATAGAGGACGATGTCCATGATTGAACTCGACGGCAAGGTGGCCGTCGTAACCGGCGGTTCCTCCGGCATCGGGCTGGCCACGGTCGAACTGTTGCTGGAAGCCGGCGCGGCGGTAGCCATGTGCGGCCGTGACGAAGCGCGCCTGCGCAGTGCGGAGGCCGCCTTGCGCGACCGCTTTGCCGGTTGCCGCCTGTATGCCGCTCCATGCGATGTACTGAAGCCGGAGCAGGTCAACGCTTTCGCGGCCAATGTGGCCCGCGAACTCGGCAACGTCGACATGCTCGTCAACAACGCCGGACAAGGCCGCGTGTCGACGTTTGTGACGACCGAGGATGCGGCGTGGGTCGAGGAACTGCAACTGAAGTTCTTCTCGGTGATTCACCCCACGCGTGCGTTCCTGCCGCAACTCGAACAGTCGCAGCAGGGCGCGGTGGTCTGCGTGAACTCGTTGCTGGCAACGCAGCCGGAGCCGCATATGGTGGCCACCTCGGCCGCGCGGGCCGGCGTGCATAACCTCGTGCGCTCGCTGGCCACTGAATTCGCGCCAAAGGGTGTGCGGGTCAACGGCATCCTGATCGGCCTGGTGGAATCGGGCCAGTGGCGCCGCCGCTTCGAGGCGCGTCCTGAAGAGGATCGCGATCTGGACTGGACCGCGTGGACCGCGCGCCTGGCCAAACTGAAAAACATTCAACTGGGCCGTCTCGGCCTGCCGCAGGAAGCCGCACGCGCGATCCTGTTCCTTGCCTCGCCGTTGTCTTCGTACACCACGGGCAGCCATATCGATATTTCCGGAGGACTCTCCCGTCATGCGTAACGAGCAACAACAAGTCACCGTGGGCTGCGCCATTGCAGCCTTCCTGGAACAGTGCGGCGTCAAGGCTGCCTTCGGCGTGATCTCGATCCACAACATGCCCATCCTCGATGCGATGGGCGAACGTGGCAAGATCCGCTTCGTCCCGGCACGCGGCGAAGCCGGCGGCACCAACATGGCCGATGCGTACGCACGCACCACGGGCAGCCTCGGTGTATGCCTGACCAGCACGGGTACCGCCGCGGGCAACGCCGCTGGTGCGATGGTCGAGGCGCTGACGGCCGGCACGCCGCTGCTGCATATCACGGGCCAGATCGAGACGCCGTACCTCGACCAGAGCCTGGCCTATATCCACGAAGCGCCGGACCAGCTCACGATGCTGAAGGCCGTGTCGAAGGCCGCGTTCCGCATCCGCAGTGCCGATACCGCGATCTCGACCATCAAGCTCGCCGTACAGACCGCGCTGACCGCGCCGACCGGCCCCGTCAGCGTCGAGATTCCAATCGACATCCAGGCCGCGCTGATTCCGATGCCGAGCGACCTCAAGCCGCTGCCGGTGCCGCAGCACCAGCCTTCAACCCACGCGCTGGACGCGCTGGCAGAACGCCTGCTCAAGGCCAAGCGCCCGATGCTGTGGCTGGGCGGTGGCGCACGCCACGCCAGCAAGCAGGTCAAGCGCCTGATGGACATGGGCTTTGGCGTGGTGACGTCGACCCAGGGCCGCGGCATCGTGCCCGAGGACGATCCGCGTTCGCTGGGGGCCTATAACCTGCACAAGCCGGTGGAGACCTTCTACCAGACCTGCGATGCAATGGTGGTGGTGGGTTCGCGTCTGCGCGGCAACGAAACGTTGAAGTACGAACTGAAGCTGCCGCGCCCGCTGCTGCGCATAGATGCCGATCCGGCTTCGGAGGGCCGTTGCTACCAGAGCGACTATTTTGTCAGCGGCGATGCGGCACTTGCACTCGATGGCCTGGCCGATCGTCTCGAAGGCCGCATGCAGATCGATGGCGCTTTCGCAGCGGACTTGCGCCGTGCGCATGACGTGGCAGTGGGTGCGCTGGTCGACGGACTGGGCCCGTACAGCGCACTGGTGCAGGCGCTGCAGCAGGTCGTGGGCCGCAACTTCAACTGGGTGCGCGACGTGACCGTGTCGAACAGCACCTGGGGCAACCGTCATCTGCAAGTCTTTGACTCGCGTGCCGGCGTGCATGCGCTGGGCGGCGGTATTGGCCAGGGCCTGGCAATGGGTATCGGCGCCGCGGTGGGTGCCGCGGCAACCGCCTCGGGCAAGAAGACCTTCACGCTGGCTGGCGATGGCGGCTTCATCCTGAACCTGGGCGAGTTGGCCACGGCCGTGCAGGAACGTGCCGACATGGTCATCGTGCTGATGAATGACAAGGGCTATGGCGTGATCAAGAACATCCAGGATGCGCAGTACGGCGGCCGCCGTCACTACGTGGAGCTGCATACGCCCGACTATGCACAGTTGTGCCAGTCGCTGTCGCTGCGTCATCGCCGCGTCAGCAACCTGGACGAGATTGGCGCTGCGCTGGAAGACGCGACCGTGGAACAGGGTCCGTTCCTGCTCGAGATCGACATGCTGTCGATCGGCAGCTTCAAGACCGTGTTCGCCGGCCCGCCGGTCAACAAGCAGGCTCCGATTGCCAACACGGCGGCGGCAACGGCCTGAGGAGAGACGACCATGTTGCATGTGTCGATGGTGGGTTGCGGTGCGATTGGCCGCGGCGTGCTGGAACTGCTGAAGTCCGATCCGGACGTGGTGTTCGACGTAGTCATCGTGCCGGAAGGCACGATGGACGAGGCACGCGGTGCGTTGTCCGCGCTGGCGCCCAATGTGCGCGTGGCCACGCGGCTGACTGAAGGCGACCAGCGCCCCGACCTGCTGGTGGAATGCGCAGGGCACCACGCGCTGGAA
The DNA here is from genome assembly GCA_963543405.1 of uncultured Cupriavidus sp. Taxonomy (GTDB): domain Bacteria; phylum Pseudomonadota; class Gammaproteobacteria; order Burkholderiales; family Burkholderiaceae; genus Cupriavidus. The sequence goes on along the minus strand of CAUUBQ010000005.1, from coordinate 96,093 downwards.
GAGCACATCGTGCCGGCGCTCGAACGCGGCATTCCATGCATGGTGGTCTCGGTCGGCGCACTGTCCGAGCCGGGGCTGGCCGAGCGCCTGGAAGCAGCGGCACGCCGTGGCAACACGCAGGTGCAACTGCTGTCCGGTGCCATCGGTGCCATCGATGCACTGGCCGCCGCCCGCGTGGGCGGGCTCGACGAGGTCGTCTACACGGGCCGCAAGCCGGCCCGCGCCTGGACCGGCACGCCGGCTGCGCAACTGTTCGATCTCGATGCGCTGACCGAACCGACGGTGATCTTCGAGGGCACTGCGCGCGAAGCGGCACGGCTCTATCCGAAGAATGCCAACGTGGCAGCCACGGTATCGCTGGCCGGCCTGGGCCTGGACCGGACTTCGGTCAAGCTGCTCGCCGATCCATCGGCCGTAGAGAACGTCCACCACGTGGAAGCGCGCGGTGCATTCGGCGGCTTCGAACTGACCATGCGTGGCAAGCCACTGGCGGCCAACCCCAAGACATCCGCGCTGACCGTATTCAGCGTGGTGCGCGCACTCGGCAACCGCGCCCATGCGGTGTCGATCTGAAGCGCTAGAAACGCGAAAGTAAGCGAGAGAAACAGCAATGACGACGCAACCTGTGCTCCCGATCCTGATTGCCGGCGTTTGGCGCCTTGGCGGCGGCGACCGTTACGCAACACGCTACCCGGCAACGGGCGAAGTGGTGGCCGAACTGAATGCCGCAAGCCTGGCCGATGTGGAAGAGGCCATCGAGGGCGCCCACCGGGCATTTCGTACCACCGGCTGGGCCCAGCGCAAGCCGCATGAGCGCGCTGCCGTGCTGTATCGGGTGGCAGAGCTGATTCGTGCGAAATCGGAGGCGTTGGCCCAGCGCCAGCGCCTGGACAATGGCAAGCCGATCAGCGAGACCCGCGCGCTGGTAGCCAGCGCCGCCGGCACGTTCCAGTTCTTCGCCGCCGCGCTGGAAACGCTCGAGGAACAGATTACGCCGCAACGTGGCGACTGCCTGACCATGAGCGTCTACGAGCCGATGGGCGTGGTGGCGGCGATCACGCCGTGGAATTCGCCGATCGCCAGCGAAGCGCAGAAGATGGCACCCGCACTGGCCGCAGGCAATGCCGTGATCGTCAAGCCGGCCGAGGTCACGCCGCTGATGGCGCTGGAACTGGCTGCGATCTGCGAGGAAGCTGGTGTGCCGAAGGGCCTGATCAGCGTGCTGCCCGGCAAGGGCTCGGTCATCGGCGACGCGATCACCAAGCACCCGCTGGTGCGCCGCGTGTCGTTCACCGGTGGTACCACCACGGGCAAGCATATCGCGCACATTGCCGCTGAGAAGATGATGCCGGTATCGCTGGAACTGGGCGGCAAGTCGCCGACCATGGTGTTCGACGATGCCGACCTCGACCACGCGGTGAACGGGGTGCTCTACGGCATCTTCAGTTCGTCGGGCGAATCGTGCATCGCCGGTTCGCGCCTGTTCGTGGCGCGCTCGCAGTACGAGGCGTTCATCGACCGCCTTGCAGCGGGTGCCGCGAAGCTGCGCGTAGGCGATCCTGCCGACGAACGCACCCAGATGGGACCGCTGATCACCGATCGCCACCGCGACAGCATTGAATCGTATGTGGCCATTGGTGTGGAAGACGGTGGTCAGCTGCGTACCGGTGGCATTCGCCCCGACGTGGCGGGTCTGCCGAACGGCTACTTCTACACGCCGACGATCATCGAAGGCCTCGACAACAATGCCCGCATCTGCCAGGAGGAGATCTTCGGACCGGTGCTGGTGGCCATGCCGTTCGACGACGAGGACGACCTGATCGAACAGGCCAACGACAGCGTGTACGCGCTGGCCGCCGGCATCTGGACGCGCGACTACAAGCGCGCATGGCGCGTGGCACGATCCGTGCAAGCAGGCAATGTATGGATCAACACGTACAAGCAGTTCTCGATCGCCACGCCGTTTGGCGGCTGGCGCGATAGCGGCCTGGGTCGCGAGAAGGGACGACTGGGCATTCTGCAGTACATGGAACAGAAGGCCGTGTACTGGGGCCTGAACGAACAACCGCTGCCGTGGGCCAACTGAGGCCCGAGTCCATTGACAAGGCAGGACGGAGACTGGAAATGAAGGTATTGGGAATTGATGAGATCGTCTACGGCGCCGATGACTTTGATGCGTGCCGCGGCTTCTTCAGCGACTGGGGACTGACGATCAGGCGTGATGACGCTCAGGGTTTGGACTTCGAAACGCTGAATGGCTGCCGCGTGCTGGTGCGCAAGATCGGTGACAGCGCGCTGCCGCCGGCCATCGAGGATGGTCCGACGCTGCGCGAGGTGGTGTGGGGCGTGGACAACGAGGCGTCGTTGCGCGAGTTGCGCGAGGCGATTGGCAACGAAGCGACTTTCGTGTCGCTCGAGGATGGCGCACGCATTGGATGCACCGACCCGAACGGATTGGCCGTGCGCTTCCAGGTGTCGCGCAAGCATGACGTTCAGGTGGATTGCGCGGTGATGAACACGTGGAACGACAAGCCGCGCATGAACCAGCGCAGCCCGATCTACGAACGCGCGATCCCCATCGAAGTCGGGCACGTGGTGTTCTTCGTCAAGGATGTGAAGGCCACCGAACGCTTCTACATCGAGAAGTTCGGCTTCGTGCAATCCGACAACTACCCTGACCGCGGCGCGTTCCTGCGCTGCACGGCTGAAGGTGGTCACCACGATCTGTTCCTGCTGCAATTGCCGCATGGCAAGGCAGGTCTCAATCACGTGGCATTCACGGTGCGCGATATCCACGAGGTATTTGGCGGTGGCATGCATATGTCCCGCAAGAGCTGGGATACGCAACTCGGTCCGGGCCGTCATCCGATCTCGTCAGCGTATTTCTGGTATTTCAAGAATCCGGCCGGCGGCCTGATCGAGTACTACGCCGACGAGGACCAGCTCGACGCGCATTGGGAACCGCGTGAATTCGAGCCGGGACCGACGATGTTTGCCGAATGGGCGATCGAAGGCGGCATCGATGGCAATACCCGCCGGCAGAAGAATGCCGGTGGACCGGAAGGCAAGTTCCTGACGGAAAAGCGCTAAGTATCGGATTCTAGGTCCAAGGTTCAAGCATTAGCATCAGCATCAAGCATTACGAGAAGGAAGCCGTCATGAGTGCGAGCCAATCTTTGACACTGCGCGTGCAGGCCATGCGCTTCGAGGCGCGCGGTGTTGTCAGCATCGAACTGCGCGATCCCGACGGGGCACAGTTGCCCGAATTTGCGCCGGGTGCGCATATCGACCTGCACCTGGCGAATGGCCTGGTGCGCAGTTACTCGCTGTGCGGCGCCCCGGAGCAGCGTGACCGCTATACCGTGGGCGTGCTCCAGGATCGCAACAGCCGCGGTGGATCGCGCTTCGTGCACGAGCAGTTGCGCGTGGGTACCACGCTGGCCGTGGCGGCACCGCGTAACCACTTCGCACTTGATGAGGATGCCGCGCATACGGTGCTGGTGGCTGGCGGCATCGGCGTGACGCCGATCGTCTGCATGGCCCGGCGCCTGGCGGAGCGTGGCCGTTCGTTCACGCTGCTCTATTGCGCCCGTTCGCGCACGGAGGCCGCCTTTGTCGAACAACTGTCGGCGTACGGCGATGCGGTGCGCTTTCATTTCGACGATGAAGCGGGCGTGCCGCCCGATCTGAAGGCGATGCTGGCGGGGCAGGACGAGACCACGCACTTCTATTGCTGTGGACCCGGTCCGATGCTCAACGCCTTCGAGGCCGCCTGTGAGACCCACGGTTACCCGAACGTGCATATCGAGCGCTTTGCCGCCGACCCGGCCACCGAAGCGGTGCAGGAAGGCGAATACAGCGTCACGTTGCAGCGTACCGGCGCGCAGGTGCGGGTGCCTGCGGGCAAGTCGCTGCTCGATGCGCTGCTGGAATCGGGCGTGCAGGTCGAGTACAGTTGTCGCGAAGGCGTGTGCGGATCGTGCGAAACGGCGGTGATCGAGGGATGCCCCGATCATCGTGACAGCGTGCTCAGCAACAGCGAGCGTGCCTCCAACAAGACGATGATGGTTTGCGTATCCGGGTGCAAGGGTCAGCGCCTGGTACTGGACCTCTGACGAACCACGCTGCGCCATGCCAGGCGCGGCACCGAAGTCTGCCCGCCATCATGGCAGAGCCGCACGTGCTGACACACGACGCAAGCGGCCGCGCGGGTGCCTGCCCCTCACGATTTCCGTATAGAGATACCCGTGTTGATTCAGAGACAAGATCCCGCGCCCGCAATGCAGGGTGCGCAGGCGGCCACAGTGGCCTATGGTGGTGCTGCAGGCGGTGATGCCGCCGTGCGCGCCGATTCCAATGCGGCCACGCAGGTGACGCGCGGCCAGATCATTGCGCGCATCGAACGCATGCCCGGCAACATGATGCATGTGCGGGCTCGCCTGCTGATCGGGCTGGCCACGTTTTTCGACGGCTTCGACGTGATCGCGATTGCCGCCACGCTGCCTTTGCTGATTGGCAAGTGGTCGCTGTCGCCGGGCCAGGTCGGACTGCTGATTGCCGCGCCATCGGTTGGCCAGCTGGTTGGTGCGTTGCTGTTTCCCGCATTGGCGGAGCGCTTTGGCCGGCTACGCTCGATAGGCTGGAGCGCCGGCATCATCGGGCTGATGAGTCTGGCGTGCGGCTTTGCACCGTCGTTCGAGATTTTCCTGCTGTTGCGTATCGTGCAGGGCCTCGGACTGGGTGGCGAGTTGCCGGTGGCGGCCACCTATATCAACGAGGTGACACGCGCGCATGGCCGTGGCAGGTTTGTGCTGCTGTACGAGATCGTATTCCCGATTGGCCTGATGGTGTCGAATGCGCTGGGTGCCGTACTGGTGCCGCGCTACGGCTGGGAAGTCATGTACTTCCTCGGCGGGGCGCCACTGGTGCTGTTCTTCATCCTGCGCCGCCTGATTCCCGAGTCGCCGCGCTGGCTGGCGGAGAAAGGCCAGCTCGCCGAAGCCGATGACGCGCTGCGCCGCTTCGAAGCGCGTGCGAAGCAGCCGCTTGAGCCGGTGGGCGATACCGCAAGGTTCGACGCCATGGGTGCAAAACATCCGCGTCGCCGCGTCCGTGATCTGGTTGGCCGCGCCTATCTTGGCCGCACGCTCGCCGTGTGGATGCTGTGGGCAACCTGCGGGTTTATCCAGTATGGATTGTCGACGTGGCTGCCAACCGTCTACAAGACGATCTACCATGCGCCGCTGCAACTGGCGCTGAACCTGGCGGCGGGAGCCTCGGTGCTGGGCGTGGTGGGTTCCCTGGTCTGCGCGCTGGTGGTTGACAAGGTGGGCCGCAAGCCAGTGATCAATGTGTCGTTCGTGCTGTGCGCGGTATCGTTGATCCTGGCCGGCGTGTTCCATGCGTCGTCGGTCTATGTCGTGGCCACGTTCTGCGCCCTGGCCATGGGTTTCCTGGCCAGCGGCTTCATTACGGCCTATGTCTATACGCCGGAGCTGTATCCGACCAGCATCCGCGCCATGGGTTGCGGGCTTGGTGGCGCATGGCTCAAGGTGTCGGCCATCTTCGCGCCAGGCATCATCGCGTCGACGATCGGCACAGGCAACCTGAGCATGGCGTTCTACTGGCTGGCCGTCGTGCCGTTGCTCGCGGCGGTCACGGTGTACTTCCTTGGCATCGAGACCAAGGGGCAGGTGCTGGAAGAACTGGAGATCTGAGCGACTGACGTACCAGACGTAGTCGTTGGCCCCGCCACCGTCTTTCCCGGTGTGCGGGGCTTTTTTGTTGGCGCCATCTGCGGCCATAATGTGCGGATCTGACCAACCATCCATCCATCGAGGAAGACATGCCCATCACATCGGCACCCATCGTTCGCCCTGGCAAGCTCGCGCATCTGATCCGGTCCGCCCTGGCTGCGTCGGTGGCAACCGTATGCTTTGGCGGCACGGCAAGCGCTGCCGTGCTGGATCGGGCCCAGCTCGAACAGGCAGCCGATCGTGCCGCGACAGGTAGCTATCGCGAGTGGGTGGATCTGCTGGCCATTCCGAACGACGCTACCGTGCCGGCCGATATCCAGAAGAATGTCGACTGGCTGGTCAAGGCATTCGGCCGCCGGGGCTTCCAGGCCCGACCGCTGGCGAATGGCGACAAGCCGATGGTCTATGCGGAGTACACCGCCCCCGGTGGGGAGGGCGCCGCTACACGCAAGACCATCCTGTTCTACATGCACCTTGACGGCCAGTCGGTCACGCCGTCGCAGTGGGCCCAGAAAAGTCCTTGGGAGGCCACGCTCAAGGCCCGCACCAGCGACGGCAAGTGGGAAGCCCTGCCGCTAGACAAGCTTTATGGTGGGAGCGTCGATCCGGAATGGCGGTTGTTCGGACGTTCGTCGTCGGACGACAAGGGTCCCATCGTCATGTTCCTGGCTGCTTTCGATGCGCTCAGGTCGGCCGGGATCGAGCCAGGCGTGAATGTCAAGGTTCTGCTCGACTCCGAAGAGGAGAAGGGTTCTCCGTCGCTCGGGCAGGTTATCGCGCAGAACCTGTCTTTGCTTCGCAACGATGGCATGGTCATCTTCGATGGGCCGATGCACCAGAGCAACCAGCCAACGCTGGTGTTTGGCAATCGTGGCATCCAGTTGGTACAACTGAAGGTATTTGGTGCCACCCAGGGCTTGCATAGTGGCCACTACGGCAACTACTCCGCGAATCCGGTGCAACGCATGGCGAGTCTGCTAGCCTCCATGAAGGACGACAATGGTCGCGTCAGGATCCCGGGCTACTACACGCCGGTCAAGCTCGACGACCGCGCGCGCAAGATCATGGCTGCCGTGCCGGACGACGAAGGCGCGCTCAAGCGCAGGTTGGGCATTGCCACCAGCGAGAAGGTTGGCGCCAACTACCAGGAAGCGATGCAGTACCCAAGCCTGAACGTGCGCGGCATTGTGGCGGGCGACGTCGGCGCGAAGGCTCGCACGATCATTCCCGAGGTGGCGACGGCGGATATCGATATCCGTACCGTGCCGGAGACCAGCCCCGAAAACCTGGTGGCACTGCTGAAGGCGCATATCGAGAAACAGGGCTATCACCTGGTAAATGGGGAGCCGACTGCCGAGGAGCGGGCGCGCTATACGAAGCTGGCATCGCTGACGGCGGACGAAGCATCGGCTTCCAGTTCCGCCGCACGCACGGACCTGAATGCCCCGATCAGCCAGTGGCTGCGGCGCGTCATGGAGGCGACGTACGGGAAGGCGCCCGTGCAGATCCGGATGATGGGCGGCACGGTGCCGACAGGCGCCGCGGTGCAGGCGCTGAAGTCGCCATTTGTGATCGTGCCGCTGGTCAACGCCGATAACAATCAGCATAGCTTCGACGAGAACATGCGGCTTGGCAACTATCGGGACGGCATTCGCACGGTCATGGGAATTCTGCAGACGCCGTTCAACTGATTGGTTGGCCGCGGCTCCTTCCGGGGCCTTCAGATTCGACTTGGCGTATCCCTCGATGAGAGGACTCTGATTTTCGCTATCTCAGGCCCAACGCGATGTTGCTTTGCCATTGAACCCTGTATGGTGCGATTTGCGGTCCCGACTACCTTTGATGTTTTTTTTAAGGGGAGAGGGTGCAATTCAAACAAGCTGAAGAACAGAGGGGTCAAACATGGCAATAGCCGTTGCTGGAGATTCGTGGGGGGAGGTGCGGTCGCGGCATGGAGGCCGGGTACATGTGTTCAAAACCGTCCGCCCTGTTCGTCGTGGCGGCGCGAAGGCGCAGGTTAGGGAGCCGTGTCTTGGGGCAGGCAATGGCACTGCGGGAGGAGAGGGGGCCCGTCCCCCTGGCAATGTGCCAGACTGGCGCACGCTTGGTCTGGTCGGAAGCGGCGTTGCTTTTGTGTTCTCCGTCCTCGTGTTCGTCAACATGTCGACCGATGACAATCTTGCGGGCGTAACCCAGGCTGTACTGAGTGTGGACAAGCGTGTCGATCGCCTGGAAGTTGTCGCCGAGAGGACCGATCAGCGCCTGGACAAAATTGAATCTCGAATCGAGGTCATTGACGAGAAACTTCGCGTCATGGACAAGAGGCTCGATGGCATGGACAAAAGGCTCGACGGCATGGACAAGAAGCTCGAGGACATGGGTAACAAGCTCAATGACATGGGCAACAAGCTCAATGACATGGGTAACAAGCTCAATGACATGGGTAACAAGCTCGATCGCGTGCTCGGTCTGGTCGCCGAGCGTCGATGACCTGTGCGGCAATGCCGAGCCTGCTCCCGAGGCTGGCGTGTACGGCCAATTATTCCTTGCCTGCTCCTGTGCAAATGCCATGCAGTTTGCGCAGGCCCGTATAGAGGCCGTGCCGCTCCTCCGGTGTCAGCAACCGGATCACCGATGCCTGTCCACGCCTTGCCAATGGAATCACTTGCGCATGCAAGGCCGCGCCTGCCTCGCTGATCTTGCAGGCCAGTCGTTTGCGCGGCGTGGTGCCTTCCGATTCGAGTGTTACCAGCCCCCTGTCTTCCAGTAGTCGCAGCGTCCGGCTGACCAGTGCCTTATCCGAAGTCGATTGCTTGACGAGTTCCGCGAACGACATCGGCTCACCATGAGCCAGCAGTGCCAGGATGCGCCATTCCGGGACGGTGAGGTCGAACTGCGTGGCGTACGGCTCGGTAACGCTGCTGCGCAGGGCGGTGACCAACTGGCTCAGCATCGTGGTCAGGAAGTCATTGACGGTCAGGTCGGTGCCGGCCTCATCGAGATTTGACCAGGGATCGCCGCCCTCGGCGGCGACAGGAGCAATACGGGGTGTGCTGGACATGGCGGGGCGAAAAGAAGAGATGCCGAAAATAAGGCAGGAAACCGGTCGCGATTGTCTCATATCGCTTGTTGTTCGCAACTTTGTGCTGAACCGGCGCGGCTTCCCATTGGCGGTGAATTGTCAATTGGTGTTTTGCTTAAGTTGAGCAATCAACTAAGTCCACCTACATTGAATCCGTTCCTGATGTGAATCTAGGTTTCATATATAAAACACATCTGCTAGTGTTTCGATTGCAGTGGTGCGCCTTGTGCGCATCTGGCGGCACGAAGCATGTTATATCGATCCGTTGCCGTTGACTGGCAAACCGAACATCAAGCAGAGAGAGACCATGAGCAAGGACACTCCCGTAGAGGAGACACAGGACAAGTACATCGTGCCGGGCCTGGAGCGGGGCTTGCGACTGCTGGGGGAATTCAGCAGCAAGGACCGCACGTTGTCGGCGGCGGAACTGGCGAGGCGGCTGCAGGTGCCGCGCTCGACAGTATTCCGGTTACTCGCCACGCTGGAAATGATGGGTTTTGTCGAGCGCACGGATGGTGGCCGGGAATTTCGCCTGGGCATGGCCGTGCTGCGACTGGGGTTCGATTACCTTGCGTCGCTTGAATTGACTGAGTTGGGCCGCCCGCTGCTGGACCGCCTGCGCGACGAGATTCACTACCCGTGCAACCTCGTGGTGCGCGATGGCAGGTCGATCGTGTATGTGGCCAAGTCGGTAGCCGAGCGGCCATTCACGAGCACGGTCAACGTGGGCACGCGCCTTCCGGCACATGCCACGGTGCTGGGCCGGGTTTTGCTGGAAGACCTGACGCTGGGCGAATTGCGCGAACTGTATCCGGAGCCACGACTGGAAGTGTTTTCGGAAAGTACGCCGCGCACGGTGGAAGAGTTATACGAGATGGTGCAACGCGACCGCCAGCGAGGCTACGTGCTGCACGAAGGCTTCTTCGAGGCCAGCATCTCGACAATTGCCGCGCCGGTGCGTGATCGCACCACGCGGGTGGTGGCCGCGCTCGGCGCGACCATTCCGGCGGCACGGATCGATCCGGCACTGCTCGATCCAATGGTGGAAAAGGTGCGCGAGTCGGCAGCGGAGTTGTCGCGCTTGCTCGATTACCGGCCAGGCCTTGGCGGCAGGGTGGCTGGCAAATAGGATAGCCGCGCTCACTAAAGGCAGGTAGATCATGCAGGACGGCAACCACCTCAGAACCCGGCGCAAGGCCCAGCAATGGCTGCGCGTTGCGGTTGCCATTGCAAGCGTCGCCGGCATGGCGATGAGCGGTGCGGTGCAGGCCGCCGCAGCGTGTGCCACGGTGCGCATCGTGGTGCCGTTTCCTGCCGGTGGCGCTGCCGACCAGCTCGCACGGACCGTATCGCAGGGCCTGCAGCCGCGACAGGGCACCACGATCGTCGTCGACAACAAACCTGGCGCCAACGGCAATATCGGTATCGATGCGGTGCGCCGTGCGGCCGGTGATGGCTGCACCTGGCTCGTGGTGCCGGCCGGCAACCTGACGATCAACCCCACGCTGTTTCCGGCGCTGTCCTATCAGGTGGCCCGCGATTTCCGACCGGTGTCGCTGCTGGCAAGTTCGCCCAATATCCTGGCCGTGCATCCATCGGTAAAGGCGCGCAATGTGCCGGAACTCGTAGCCCTGGCAAAACAGGCGGACCAGAACCGGGCGCCAATGGGCTATGCGAGCCCTGGCGTTGGCAGCGGCCTGCATCTGGCTGGCGAACTGTTCCATAACAAGGCCGGTGTCGGCATGCTGCACGTCCCGTACAAGGGCACCACGCAAGCCGTGAACGACGTGGTGGGCGGTCAGGTGCCGGTGCTGTTCGGTACATGGCCGACGCTGGCACCGTTTATCCAGTCCGGTGCACTGCGCGCGATTGCTGTCACGCAGTCGAAGCGCTCGCCGGCGGCGCCCGATGTACCGTCGCTGGCGGAGCAAGGCATGCCCGGCATCGACGTCAGCTCATGGTACGCACTGCTGGTTCCGTCGGCCACGCCGAAGCCGCTGGCCGATGCGTTGTCCGCAGATATCCATGCGTTGTTCACCACACCACGTGTGCGCGACGATCTGCAACGCCAGGGCCTCGAGCCCGTGGCGAGTACCCCTGAAGCGCTGGCCGTGCGAATCCGCGATGAAACCGCGGCGTGGGCCACCCTGATCCGCACGTACCACATCACGGCGGAATAGTCCCGGCGCCCTGGCGGCGCACTCCTTGAACCGGTTTACCCGAGTTGTACCTGGCCGCACTCCGCACCGTGCAGGGAGGCGTGCGGCCGTCATTTTCTTGCACAAGCGAGGCAACCATGGACTTTGTGTTGAACGGAAAAGCGACCCGCTTCGACGGCGATGGCGATACGCCGCTGCTGTGGGTGATTCGCGACGATGCCGGCCTGACCGGCACCAAGTACGGCTGTGGCATCGGCGCCTGTGGGGCCTGCACGGTCCATGTCGACGGACATGCGCAGCGGTCCTGCGTCACGCCGGTTTCGACCGTGGCCGGCCGTAACGTGACGACCATCGAAGGGCTGTCACCCGACCGCTCGTCGAAGGTGCAGAAAGCATGGATCGCCAAGGATGTGCCGCAGTGCGGCTACTGCCAGTCGGGCATGGTGATGGCCGTCAGTGCATTGCTGAAGCAGAACCCGCATCCGACAGACAAGGACATTGACGCAGCGGTCAGCAATCTGTGTCGCTGCGCCACCTATCACCGTATTCGGGAGGCCGTTCATGCCGCAGCAAAATGAGTTGCTGATGAGCCCGTCACGTCGCGGCTTTCTCAAGGGTGGCGCGGCGCTGGCTGGTGCCTTGTGCATTCCGCTGCCGGTGCTGGCGAATCGCACGGTCGACAGCGGCGCGCACGGTACCAATGAAATCACCGACTGGATCTGGATCGAGCCAAGCGGCAAGGTCACGCTCGGGCTGTCGCAATGCGAGTGCGGACAAGGCGTGTACACCGGCATGCCGCAGGTACTGGCCGATGAACTCGATGCCGACTGGCAGGCCATTACCGTGACCTTTGTCACGGGACGCGATGCGTATCGCACCGGTGCCGCCTACGAAGAACCGCAGCAGTTCGTTGGCGCATCGATGTCGGCTACGCTGTTCTATCAGCGCCTGCGTATCGCCGGAGCGCAGGCGCGCGAGGTGCTGACGCAGGTTGCGGCCAAACGCATGCAGGTGCGTGCCGGCCAGTGCCATACCGAAAAGGGGCGCGTCTACCATGGCGCCACCGGGCGTTCGCTGGGCTACGGAGAGTTGGCCGAGGAAGCCGCCAAGCTGCCGCTGAACCCGGCGCCACGCCTGAAGAACGAGGCGGCGCACAAGCTGATCGGCAAGGACTTGCAGCGGCTGGATACGCCGGCAAAGGTTGACGGCTCCGCCGAGTTTGGTATCGACGTACGCGTGCCGGGCATGCTCTATGGAGCGTTGAAGATGCCGCCCACGGTGACCGGCAAGGTTGCCGGTATCAGGAATGCCGATACCGTGAAGGCCATGCCAGGCGTCAAGGCCGTGGTGCAGGCGCCCGACGCGGCCATTGTGGTTGCCACGAGCTACTGGCTGGCGAAGAAGGGCGCCGATGCGCTTGAGATCGACGTCGACCCCGGTGCTGCGAAGGACCTCGACAGCGACAACATCATGACAGCGCGCATGGCTGCGCTCGGTGCCGCGGAGGCGGTGGTGGCAACGAAACTCGGCGAACCCGATGCAGTGCTGGCGTCGGGAGGCAAGGTAGTCGAGGCTGACTACCATACGCCCTATATCGTCCATGCAACGATGGAGTCGGTGAATGCCACGGTTCATGTACGCGGGGACGCGATTGAAGTGTGGGGGCCGATCCAGGGGCAAGACTTCGTACGCAATGCACTGGCAAAGCTGTATGAGCGCAAGCCGGAATCGATCATTGTCCACACCACGTTCCTCGGCGGCAGCTTTGGGCGCAAGTTCCTGCCCGACTTCGTGGTCCACGCGGCGCGTGCTTCGGCCGCTGTCGGGAAGCCGGTCAAGGTGATTCGCTCGCGTGAGGACGATATCCGTCATGGCTTCTATCGTCCTGGGGTGTCGGGCCGCTTCCGTGCGGTACTCGATGACAAGGGCCTGCCAAAGGCCATGCATGCACGACTGACCGGGCAGTCGCTCTATGGCGTAATCAAGGCCGAGCGCATGGCGAAGAATGGCGGATGGGACGAAACAATGCTCGAAGCCCTCTACGATTGCGTCTATCGCGTGCCGAACCTGAAGGTCGACATGATCGACGTGAAGCAGCCGATTCCGGTCAGCTTCATGCGCAGCGTGGGCTCAACGTCGAGCATCTTCATGCTGGAGAGCTTTGTCAACGAGATGGCCGATGCCGCGCGCATGGACCCTTATCGTTACCGCCGCGCGCTATTGGCGCACAACCCGCTGGCACTGCGCACACTCGATGCGGCGGCCAAGGCCGCGAACTGGGACCGCAAGCCTGCGCCGGGTGTGACACGAGGTTTCACGTTCAATCTCTATACCGGCCGTGGCGAGGCGTTCCAGACCTACGTGGCCATGGCACTGGAACTCGAGCGTGCCGGCAAGGCGTTCAAGGTCAGGCGCGTGGTCTGCGCGGTGGAATGCGGGCGCGCAATCAATCCGAACCTGATCCGCGCCAATATCGAAGGTGGCATCGGCTTTGCGTTGACCAACACGTTGAAGAGCGAAGTCACGTTCAAGGGCGGCGTGGTCCAGCAGAGCAATTTCCACGACTATCCGCTGCTGCAACTGGCGGAGATGCCTCGGATCGAAACCGTCATCGTCGACAGCGATCGTCCGCCACAGGGCTGCGGGGAAGTCTCGCTGGGACCTGTGGCACCAGCCGTGGCGCACGCGCTGTACCAGGCAACCAAGGCGCACCGGCGCTCGATGCCGATGAAGCTGGAGGCCTGACAAACTCTGTGTGTATGCTCCCCTTTCCCGCGGCGCGGGAGAGAGGGGCCCACCAAGTGGTGCTCCGCCGCTTTACTACGCCGCGAAGCCGCCATCCACATTGAGACTGGCGCCCGTCACGAAGCTCGCTTCCGGGCCGGCAAGGTACGCCACCATGCTGGCGATCTCGTCGGGGTGCCCATGACGTGGCAGCGCCATCAGGCCATGCAGCGATTCCGCGAACTCCGAGTTTTCGGGATTCATGTCGGTGTTGACCGGACCCGGTTGCACGTTATTGACCGTGATGCCCCTGGGTCCAAGATCGCGCGCCATGCCTTGCACCAGGCCCTTCAAGGCGGACTTGCTCATGGCGTATGCGGCGCCGCCTGCAAACGGCATGCGATCGGCGTTGGTGCTGCCGATATTGATGATGCGACCGCCTTCGCCCATATGCGAGAGAGCGGCCTTGGCGGCTACGAACACGGCGCGTACGTTGACGGCCAGTGTCTTGTCGAAATCCTCGATCGGAAATGTATCGACCGGGCCCAGATGCAGTACGCCGGCGTTGTTCACCAGAATGTCGATCTTGCCAAAATGGATCGCGGCATCATTGATGGCCTGCGTCACGGCGGCGGCGTCCGCAGCATCGGCCTGATAGGCGCGCGCACGGCCACCGGCAGCCTGGATCGATTCGACCAGTTCATTCGCCACTGCGGCTGAACTCTGGTAGGTGAAGGCCACGGCAGCGCCATCGCGGGCCAGGCGGCGCACTACCGCAGCGCCGATGCCGCGTGATCCGCCGGTAACGAAAGCAATCTTGTTCGAGAGCGAGGTCATGATCTGTTCCTTGGGTTGTGAGGGGAAGTGACCTCAGTATGGTTCGTGAAATGCACTACCGGTAGTTGCTAATCAGGATCAACTTCTTCAACGATTGGTATAAGCTGTCCGGATGGAAGCGCTGAACCTGCTTGAATCGTTTATTCAGAGTGCCGAAACCGGCAGCTTTTCGGCTGCGGCGCGGCGGCTCGGGCTGACGCCGGCTGCCGTCAGCAAGAACGTGGCGCGGCTCGAGGCGCATCTTGGCCTGCGACTATTCCAGCGGAGTACGCGCAAACTTACGCTGACACTGGGCGGCGAGCAGTTCCATCGCCAGGTGTCCGATCCGTTCTCAACCTTGCGCGAGGCGTTTGCCAGTGCGGCACAGGAGGATGGCAAGCCGGCCGGGGTGCTGAAGGTCAGCATGGGCGTGGCGTTTGGCCGTGAATACCTGGTGCCCTTGCTGGGCGAATTCCTGGCGTTATATCCGGGCATTGTTCCCGACTGGCATTTCGAGAACCGTACCGTCGACCTGATCGCCGGTGGATTCGATGCGGCGATTGGCGGCGGTATCGAGCTGACCGAAGGCGTCGTGGCGCGCGAGCTAGCGCGTACTTACGTCGTAGCGACCGCCTCGCCTGCATACATGAAGGGGCGCACCTTGCCCAGGCACCCGGCTGACCTTGCGGACTTCGACGGTATCGTGCGCCGCTCCTCGTCAACTGGCCGGGTGCGGCTATGGAACCTGCGCAACCAGATCGGCGAGCAGGCGCTGGCCGAGCCTCGCACGCGGCTGATCTTCGACGATCCGGAAGCGATGGCCCATGCCGCGATGCAGAACTTGGGCGTGGCACTGCTGCCGATGCCGCACGCCGCACCGTGGTTGGAGAGCGGTGCGCTGGTAAGACTGTTACCGGGCTGGTGCGCCGACAATGGCCCGCTCGCGCTTTACTATCCGAACCGCAAGCTGCTGGCACCGAAGACCCGCGTGTTCATCGACTTTATTGTCGAGGCTTTTCAAGCCAGGGGTTTGGCGCGCAGATTCGATGGGCGGTGAAGCTGCGAGCGTTTCAGCGAATCAGCCATTTCCCAGGGACTTCCTCGGTTGTAAGCTCGACGTTCACTGTTGCCGCAGCGAGGTCCGCCAATGCAGTTCCCTCCGCGCTTCATCGAGGCCCCGCCTGGGCTGAATTTCCGGGCAGGATACGGACAGCACTACCGTCGATTCGATCAACGGCCGGGCCGCAATTTCGTGTCGCCGGGCTTATGCGTGTCACTGTCCATTGCCTGGCTCAGGAACGTGCTGACGGGGCATTCCATGGCGCTCTTCCCGATGCAGGCCCAGGGAGTTTCCTTGCTGGCGGCCCTGTATGGAAACTCAACCCGGGCACTTGTCGCTTGCAGGCCCCACGATGCCGCGCTTGCCGATCGATATGACAGGATCATGCTGCAATCCATGCCGCAGGAACGGATGCTTCCTGTCCTTGAACGCCTTAGTCTTTCCTTGTGCCTGCCAGGGTTCCTGGCCAATACGTCTGGCGTGATCGAACTGATCGGCAGATTCCGCGGCACGCACCTGGTACGTGGCTTTATGGTGATGACCTCGGTGCATACCATTGCGCTGGCGATGGACCGGACTCACGTCGCCATGTTCGACTGCAACAGCGGTATCACGATATGTTCATGGGAAGATGCGCTCGAAACCCTTGTCATCCGGCGACACCTGACCTGGCTCGCGCCCCAGTGCGACGGTGGCATGTTCAAGGGCTATCAGTTGAGGCGGCGCTGACCCTTTGTCAATAGCCCCTTATACACACGGTCAACGCAAGCCAAGCACGCGCCGGCGCTCCGCATCGAACGCTGTGCCTTCGGTGGCCAGCCACGCCTCTACTTCGGCGACTTGCGTGGTTTGCCCATGCGCGCACACGAAGTGATACGACGCTTCGCTGCGCGCGTGGATGCCCCACAGGTCGACTAGCCGGCCAGATTCGATGTCCTCCAATACCAGCGCGGACCTTCCCATCGCCACACCTTGCCCGGCCAATGCTGCATTGATGGCCAGTTGCGACAGGTTGAAACGCTGGCCATCCGACACATCCGGCAAGATCAGCCCAGCATGCCGCAGCCAGCATTGCCACTCCTCGAATTCGCCCGCGCCATCCCAGGGACTGACATCGTGCAGCAGCATGCTGGCGCGCAAGCCGTCGGGTGAACGCAATTCGGGGTGGGCCTCCAGATAGGCGGGGCTGGCCACCGGAATCAGCCACTCTTCAAGGAACATCCGTGCCTTCAGGTCCTGATAGCCGCCGGGGTCGAAGCGCACGGCTGCTTCGATGCCATCGCGCATCATGCGCGAGCGGTCCAGCGCGTGAAATTCACCGTACACGCGCAGGCCCACGTCCGGATGCTGGCGGAAGAATTGTCCAAGCCGTGGCGTGAGCCAGACCATTGCAAATGACGGCGAGCAAGAAAGCGCGATCGGATGCTTGTCGCGTGGTTTGCGCAACTGGGTCAGCGTGCTTTCGATAGCCTGGAACGATTCACGCAACACGAAGCGCAGCCGCTCGCCCTCGGGCGTCAACACCAGTGCGCGCGGCGTGCGCAGGAACAGCGGGCGCTCCAGCCATTGTTCCAGCTGCTTTACCTGCTGGCTGACCGCACCTTGGGTCACGCAGAGCTCGGCGGCGGCCTGGGTGAAGTTGCAATGTCTTGCCGCCGCCTCAAAAGAGCGCAGCCAGCCCAATAATGATGCAGAAAGCGTGTTTGCCATTAGTGAAACTAATACATTGATCAGTACAAATGGTTTGTCACGACCATGCAATGGGACAAGAATGAAGTCATCCCATTCCGTACTTCTCTCATGTCGATCGATATTTCCACGCTGCCACGCCAACTGGTCAGCGATATGCAGGCAGCCCAGCCCGTATTCTGGGGTAACCCGGAACGTAGCGACGAGGCTGTAACGCAGACCGTGGTGGACGGACGCACCATTAGTCTAGCTGATGTGAGTGCTGCCCAGGCGCGCTTTGAGCGTTTTGCGCCGTTGTTGGCGCGGCTGTTCCCGGAACTGCAAGCCAGTCACGGACGGATCGAGTCGGCGTTGCTGGGAGCCCCCGACATGCAGCGCGCGCTGGCGATGTCGGCGGAATGCGGGTCGTTGTGGATCAAGGCCGATCACAGCTTGCCCGTGGCCGGGTCGATCAAGGCACGCGGCGGCATCCACGAAGTGCTCGAATTCGCTGAGTCGCTCGCATTCGAGCATGGCCTGGCCACGACCGAGTCCGACTATGGCGTGCTGGCCGAAGCACCGGCGCTCGCCTTGTTCGGCCGCTATCAGGTGGCCGTCGGTTCCACAGGGAATCTCGGCTTGAGCATCGGGGTGATGGCATCGGCGCTGGGGTTTCGCGCGGCAGTGCATATGTCGGCAGATGCCAAGGAGTGGAAGAAGGCACGCCTGCGGTCGCGCGGCGTGGAGGTGGTCGAGCACACCGGCGACTACGCATCGGCGGTGGCGGCTGGCAGGCGTGAGGCCGATGCCGATCCCTACTGCTATTTCGTCGACGACGAACGGTCGTTGTCGCTGATGCTGGGGTATAGCGCAGCGGCACTGCATCTGCGCGACCAGCTCGATGCAGCCGGCATACGCGTGGATGCGGCGCATCCGCTGTTCGTCTACCTGCCATGCGGAGTAGGTGGTGCACCAGCGGGCATCGCATTCGGATTGCGTCAACTGTACGGGCCGCACGTGCATCCATTCTTTGCAGAGCCCACGCAATCGCCGTGTTTCCTGGTGGAAATGCTGGCGCCGGGCGCGTCGGTCTATGACGTCGGCCTGACCAATCGTACCGAGGCCGACGGCCTGGCGGTGCCGCAGGCGTCGGAACTGGCTGCTCAAGCGATGCGGCCAATCCTGGATGGTGTGTTCACCGTGGCCGATGACACGCTGTTTGCAGACTTGCACCGCGTCCGCGAAAGCGAAGGCCTGCGGATCGAGCCATCGGCGGCCGCCGGATTCAGCGGCCCGCGCATGTTGACCGGCACCGAGGCCGGGCGCGCCTGGCTACGGCAGCACGAACTGGACAACGTGTTGCCGCACGCCACCCATCTTGTGTGGACGACCGGCGGCCTGTTCGTGCCGCCAGAGGAATACGCACGCTTTGCCGAACGCGGCGCGGCGTTGGCCGGTTGATTGTCCATTTCCCAGGTTCTTTCTGATTTAGCCAGAACTCTTTCGATTGCATCGTTGCGGAGCCTCACCATGAAACGTTCGTTTTCCAAGCTTGCCCACGCCGTGGTGGCGGGCAGTCTTGTTGCCGGCGCATCGCTGGCCTTTGCCGACACCTATCCTTCCAAGCCGATCCAGCTCGTGATTCCGTTCCCGCCCGGCGGCGCAACCGACGTGATCGGCCGACTGGTTGGCAAGAAACTTGGCGACAAACTGGGCCAGCCCGTGGTGATCGATAACCGTCCGGGTGCCGGCACCATCGTCGGCGCGGGCTTCGTGTCCAAGGCAGCCCCCGACGGCTATACGCTGCTGGCCAGTTCGGGCACCACGTTCACGGTGAATCCGGCCATCCACGCCAAGCTGCCCTATGACCCGGTCAAGAGCTTCGAGCCCATCGGGTTTGCGGGCCGCACGGGCCTGATCCTGCTGGCCAACAAGGATGTGCCGGTCAACAACCTCAAGCAACTGGTGGCCGCCGCCAAGGCGCAGCCGAGCAAGTACACCTACGGATCGTTCGGCACTGGCACCACCGCGCAGTTCGCGGGCGAGATGCTGTTCAATCTGGCCGGCGTGAAGCTGCTGCATGTGCCATACAAGGGCAGTTCGCCGGCCATGACCGACCTGATCGGCGGGCAGATTCCGTTCACCGTCGATACGGTCGCCGCCGCGATTCCGCAGGTGAAATCGGGCAAGGTCAAGGCCATCGCTGTCACTACCGCCAAGCGGTCCACGCTGCTGCCCGACGTACCGACCGCCGCGGAATCCGGTTATCCCGGTATCGATGCCGATACCTGGCTGGCGGTGGTAGCGCCGCGCGGCCTGCCTGCCGATGTGAAGCAGAAGCTCGAGCGTGCAATGGGTGAGGTCATGGCCGATCCCGATACGCGCAAGCAATTGCAGAATGCAGGTTTCGAGCCGCTCGAAGGCAACGGCGCCGCGGTTTCGGCGCTGATCAACAAGGAATTGCCGGTGATGCGAGCCACGGCACAGCGTGCAAACATCACGGCCGACTGAGCGAAGTCATGCCTGCTGCATAGATAGCCACGGGCAGCGCAATTCCATCGGGTGGAATTGCGCTGCTGCGCCAACCTCGCCATCGGCCTAAGCTCCTGTCATACGAAATACAGACAGGAGACAATGTTGGCAACCCTTGCTATCCGCGCGGCTCGCCGTTTGCTGGCCCTTGCTCTGCTCGCCGCGAGCGCGGGCTTCGCGCCAGCCACGGCACTGGCCGCCTTTCCCGACAAGCCCATCCGTATCGTCGTGCCGTTCTCGCCCGGTGGCGGTACCGACCTGATCGCCCGTGCGATGGGTGTGGCCATGGCGCAGGACCTGGGACAACCCGTGGTGATCGACAACAAGCCCGGTGGCGGCACGATCATCGGCACTGACAACGTGGCCAAGAGCGCGCCCGATGGCTACACGCTGGTAATGGCCACGTTTGCCCATGCCGTCAACCCGAGCCTGCAACCGAAGTTACCCTACGATACCGACAAGGCTTTCACGCCGGTGATGCTCGTGGGCCGTTCGCCCAATGTACTCGTGGTGCGGGCCGATAGCCCCTACAAGTCCGTGCAGGATGTGATCGCCGCAGCCAAGGCCAAGCCTGGCCGCGTTTCATTTGCATCGCAAGGACCCGGTACCTCGGCGCATCTGGCTGGTGAACTGTTCAAAAGCCTGGCCAAGGTGGACCTCAACCATATCCCGTACAAAGGTGCCGGTCCTGCCATTACCGATCTGCTCGGCGGCCAGGTTGACCTGATGTTCGCCACGGCATCGGCCGTTGGCAATCTGCTCGAATCCGGCAAGTTGCGTGCGCTGGGCGTGACCACCGCACAGCGCTCGACCAGCGCCGATCTGGCCCGTGTTCCCACCATTGCGGAAAGCGGTGTGCCCGGCTACGTGGCCGAGAGTTGGTACGGGTTGTTTGCGCCAGCTGGCACGCCCGCCCCGGTGGTGGCACGCCTCAATGCCGCCGCGAAGAAAGCCGTGACCGCGGAGGCGTTTCGCAAGCGTGCTGAAGTGGAAGGGTTGACGGTCAGCCCGGGCACCCCCGAGGAGTTCGGTCGCTACGTGCACGGCGAGGAACAGCGTTGGAGCAAGGTGGTCAAGGACGCCCGCATCACACTGAACTGAAGGCGATCGAATCGACGACCTGGCGGATGCACCGGTCAATGGTATCGTGGCGTTCAACAGACGGAGGGAGACTGCAAGATGGTGGGGGAAGCAACTGCCGATGCGGGCGCCATTGAGACGCCAAACGTTCGTGAGGCTGCGGCGTTTGTCGATCGGCTGGCCGGGCAAGCGCACATCCATATGACGGAAGCGGCTGGCTGCCGCATCGTGTGGCGCCGTTTCGGGTCTGGCCCGCATGTACTGCTGGTGCATGGTGGTCATGGTAGCTGGCTGCACTGGGCGCGCAATATCGAGGCACTGGCCGCGCGTCATACCGTATGGGTGCCAGATCTGCCGGGCTTTGGTGCGTCCGGGGACCCGGCCGAGAACCAGATGGCGTCGCTGATCGATACGGTGGCAGCGGGGTTCGCGCAGTTGCAAGTGAAGGGCAGTATCGATCTGGTCGGATTTTCTTTCGGCGGCTTGACCGCCTCGTATCTGGCCAGTGTGCTGCCCAACGTGGGACGGCTGGCGCTGCTGGGACCGGGTGGCCACGGTGGCGCGCGGCGGCAAACCATCGAACTGGTCGACTGGCGCCGTGCTGTCGATGCGGGTGCACTGGCCGATGCGATGCGCCACAACGTCGAGGCCTTCATGATCGCGGATGCATCCCGGGTCGACGGGCTGGCGTTGCTGGCCTATACCGAATCGTGCCGGCACACGCGCTTTCGCAGCAAGCAGATCTCGCGTGCGGGCGGCCTGGCCGATGCGCTGGACCGCTTCGGTGGCCCGATCCTGATCGCGTACGGCGAGCACGACGTTACGGCCAATCCCGCTGCCGTGCTTGCAGCACTGGTCGAAGCGCACCCCGACCGCCAGGGTGCGATCGTGGATGGAGCGGGACATTGGGTCCAGTACGAAGCGCATGCGGCCATCAATGCGCTTCTGCTCGATTGGTTCTCGCGCGACGCGCGTTGAGAAAGTAAGCCGGGCCCTGCAGGTCGAGGCGGCGCTACGCCGCCGGTGCGCTCCATCGCCGTACTTCGATCTGCTCCACTGCCACCGCGCAGCGCGGCCCCAGGCGCAAATCACCAAGCGATATCAATTGCAAGCCACCCGTCGAAGCGGGCAAGAGCTCTCCATCCTGCTCCACGATCAGCATCGCACCCTGACCGATCGGTGAGTTGTAGAGCTCATGCCATGTAAACAGGCAGACATAGCCATCCGCCGCACGCACGGCGATAACCAGTTGCTTGCATTGGGAGCGGGGCAAGGCCTTCATGCCGGCCATGTCGAGCACATCGGTCAACAGCACGCCGCGCTGCTGGCTGACATCGCGGATATGGCGCCCGGTATAGCACGCGATGGCTGCCGGACCCACGGTGGCGCGGGCCATGTCGAGCAATGCAGCGCGATCAAAGCGGCGCGCGTGCGGCAAGTCGCCGTGGATCTCGATGCTGTCGGAATAATTGGCAGTATCAATCTTGGCGGGGGCAGCCAGGGCGGTTTGCATCGAGATTCCTTCGGGCAGTTCCATGGGGTTGGCCGATGTGTTTCCGGGCGGCTTCTGTCGTGGTCTATCGTTATATACACGATTACATAACGGCAGGCCAGTAGCCATATGCGGATGGACATGACCGGTATACGGCACGTTGCCGAGTGGCTACATATCGATCCAGGTCAGTCCCGAGGTCGTGTCGGCTTTGAGATAAGCGATCGGCGTGCGCCCCAACGCCGGGCGCGCCTGACCAGATGGTGCCGGTTCGCGCGCAGCAGCACGCGGGTTAGCACGTCGTCGGCCACCGGCATGATCGCTACCACCAGCAGGAGGGCGGCCAGCGGCAGCGTGGCCGAATAGCCGATGGCGCTGAACGCCTGTGCGCCGGCCAGTCCGCCCAGGAAGAACAGGCCCACGAGTACCGCCAGCAGGCGCAGCTTCTGCCGGTCGGCGACGACTGGCCGGGCGCCGGTACGCGCCGGCGCATTCCAGTAGCAGAGCTTGCCGAGTTCAATGCCGATGTCCGTCACCATGCCGGTCAGGTGAGTGGTGCGGATCTCGGCATTGGACAGCTTGGTAATCAACGCATTCTGCAGGCCCATCATGAAGCACAGCAGCATGACGGTAGCGGGCACGAACAACCATTCCATGTCGTCCAGATGCGTTCCAAGCAGGCCAAAGCCCAGCAATAGCGTCGCCTCGAACAGCAGTGGGATCGCATACTCGCTGCGCAGCCGTGCGCGGCGTGCCCAATGGATCAGTATTGCGGAACAGGCCGCACCGCCGACAAACGATGCCAGCGCGCCCAACCCGCTCAGCACCATGTCAAAGCGCTGCAGTATCAGTTCGTCCGCCACGGACGAGACTATGCCGGACATGTGCGAGGTGTATTGCTGCACGGCCAGGAAGCCGCCGGCATTGGCGGCGCCGGCCACGAAACAGAGTACGCGCGCCAGCCGCCGGTTGGCGATCGGGTTGCGGCGATGAGCGGTCAGACTGCGCAGGTACCCGAGCGGCATGGTGGAAAGCGTGGGGGCGAACGATAGCGCCCATCATACGACTGCCAACCGCGCTTGCACACAACAGCAACGCTCAGGTGATGCGTGTCTGCGTCACCGACACCACTTTGGCCCAGCGGGCGATCTCTGCCTGCAGGAACTGGGTGAATTGCGCGGCATTGTTGCCCACCGGATCGAGCCCTTCGCGAGTCAGCCGCCCGCGCATGGCCGGTGATGCCACCGCCGCGGCGCAGGCGGCTTCCAGTTGCCTGACCGTTTCGGGAGCCATGCCGGCGGGGCCTAACAGTCCATACCATGACCGGTAGTCGAAATTGGGTATCACATCGGCAATCGGTGCCAGATCGGGGAATGCTGCCAGCCGGTGCGGGCTGCTGACGGCGAGGCCCTTGATCTTGCCTGCCTGCAGTAGCGGCTGCACGGTGGCCACGTTGCCGAGCAGCAGGTCGGCCTGGCTGCCCACCACATCCGCTACGGCCGGGCCGGCGCCCTTGTATGGCACGCTGACGATATCGATGCCCGCTTCGTGCTTGAGCATCTCGCCGGCCAGGTGATTGGCGCTGCCGACACCGGCAACAGCCAGGCTCAGCTTGCCTGGCTTGCGCTTCGCGAGCGCGATCAGTTCGCGCATGTTGCTGGCTTCGAATCCCGGACGCGCGACAAGAATCAGTGGCGAGCTGGCAATCAGGGAAATCGGTGTGAAATCCTTGAGCGGATCAAATGGCTTTTTCTCGAACAATGCCGGATTGATGGCGTGGCTGGTGTAGCTGAGAAGCAGCGTGGCCCCATCGGGTTCTGCCTTGGCCACGGCCACCGCAGCAATATTGCCGGCCGCGCCGCCGCGATTCTCGACGATGAACGGATGTTTGAGGCGTTGCTCCAGATCGGCGGCCAGTGACCGGGCAACGATGTCGGTGCCGCCCCCCGGCGTGGCACCGACGAGCAGTTTGGTCACGGCCGGGGCAGCATGAAGGTCGGGGGGCAGTACCAGCGCCGCGGAAAGCAGCGCGAGGAAATCGCGTCGTTGCATGGTTGTCTCCGTTTCTCTTTATTTGCCCGGTGCCTCGTGTGGTGGGTCACCGTGTCTGGGGCTTGTCTGGCCGGAGGGCGCCGGCGGTGGTGCTCAGGCAGTGATGGCATGCTCCACGTGGATCGTCGCGCCATCGGCGGGCCAGGGCATCAATGGCATGCGCATTGCCGCGGCTTGCCGCTGCTCATAGTTGGCGAAATCCGCGCCGCGCGCATTGCCCCGCAGGCCACCGCGCACCGCGCCAGCGCGCACATCGGTGAAATAGCCCGCCCAATCGTCGGGCAGTGGCTGCGATCCCGGCACCGCCAGCCACAGCCGAAGCAGATGGCGCTTGCGGTCGAATTCCTCGTAGTCCTCGAAGTTGCTGCGCGAATGCACCGTCACGTAGTTGTTCAGCAACTGCATGTCACCTTGTTCCAGCTGCATCGAAAAGGACAGCTCGGGATCCGTCAGCAGCGTGTCCAGCAGATCCAGTGCCTCGGTCTGCGTCGCAGTCAGGCGGGGCACTTCGTCGAAATCACGCTGTGCGGCAACCACGTTCTTGCGATTGATGCGCCAGGCAAAGGCCGACGGATGATTGCCGAGGATCGGCAGCGGATAGAACGGCGGGAGCGACGGATCCTGCGCGCCCTGGTAGCTGTAGTAGAACGGCTGCTGCAGTACGGCGATCAGGTCGGGCCGGCGATGCATGATGGCATCGCGCAGGGCGATCGAACTGACTACCTTGCTTGCGCCGCCGGACCTGGCCGCCCGGCGGCACATCAAGCCCACCACGTCGCTGGAATCGGTATGGAAATCGAGTGCGGCGTTGGTGTTATAGCCGCGACCATTCTTTGACTTGTACGTCGCACCGACGTCGCGCACATCGTTCATGAACTCGCTGGCGCGATTCTGCGTGCGCGCCACGCCCATGTGCAGGCCCATGCCCCAATAGGCCAGCCGGGTGTCGTCCTCGGTCCAGCGATCGACGGGGAAACCCTTGACCAGGCACATGCCCCAGCGGCCCTGGGTAGTGGCCACGGCGCGGGCCAACGCCGCACGCGCCGCTTCATCGAGCGGGAAGTCGTCAGCGCTCATTTCCAGCAACGGCTTGCCGAGGGCTTTCGCATGGGCCAATGCATGATCGAAGCTGGCAACTTCGGCGGCCGAGAGGCGCTGGATCCACGAGGTATCGTGTTCGGCGTCGCGGGCGAGCCACGCTTGGGGGCTTTGGGTAGACATGGGAGCTCTCGTTGTCGTCATCGTGAAGCCAGTCTATGCTTGCCGAATGCCAAAAAAAAGTGACGTTGTTTGACGTCCTTCATAAGGATTCTTGATGAAGCTGGAGACCTTTGCGACGCTCGCGGCAGTAATCGAGGAAGGGTCATTTGCCGCAGCCGCTGCGGCGATGCACCTCACGCCCAGTGCTGTCAGCATGCAGATGAAGCAACTGGAGCAATATCTGGGGCAACCGCTGTTCGACCGCTCCGGGCTGCAGGTGCGGCCCACGGCGCTGGCTCGTGAGGTGGTCGCATCGATGGAGGGCGGGTTGCGGCATCTCAGTGCCTTGCGCCGAAGGGCCAGCGTGGCCGTGGAAGGCACTGTGCGGCTGGGCGTGATCGAGTCCATGCAACCGGTACTGTTGCCCGGCACATTGCGTTATCTGCGCGATCGCTATCCGCGCCTGAGTGTGAAGCCGGTACGTGGACGCAGCACCGGGCTTGTGGAAATGGTCAAGGCAGGGCAACTCGATGCGGCAGTGGTGGCACGTCCCGAATCGGGTCGCATGACAAGCCTGCGTTGGTATCCGGTGGCCACTCGGGAACTGATGCTGATCGCGCCACCCGATGCGTCGGGCGCCGACCTGTCGCCAACCGGATTGCTGGCGCGGCATGACTGGATCCGGTACGACCGCGCCACAGTGTCGGGGACCATGGCGGCACGCTGCGTCCATGGTCTGTTGCCGGACAAGCGCAGCGCCATGGAATTCGACAGCGTTACCGCGATCGTGGCCATGGTCAGTGCCGGACTGGGTGTGTCCGTGGTGCAACTGATGGATCCGACCGTCTGTGACCGCTATCCGGTGCGCCGCATCCGCCTGGGTGCCGATGCGCCGGTACTGCAGGTATCGCTGGTGTTGCGCAAGGCTGACGAGGACAGTCGCCTGCTGCAGGCATTGCGTGAGGCGGTGGAGGTCACGCTGAAGACCCCGGTGGCATCAGGCGCGGGATTGCGGTGAGGCGTAGCGCCGGGCGTCAGGCGTCAGGCGCATGCGGCCTCGCGCGACATCAACAACTGCACACTGTCCGCGCGCATTTCCGCCAGCGCCACCGCCTGCGGGAACAGCGGCTGGCAGAGCCGCGTCAGTACGTTCCCGGGTGGCATCTCCACCACGAGCCGCATCTCGCAGGCGCGGGCCAGCAACATGGTTTCGTGCCAGCGCACCGGTAGCGCCATATTGCGGGCAAGGTCGTCGGCGATGCGCGCCGGATCGCGCAGTTCACGTGCGGCGCTGGCACTGAAGTAGCGTAGCGACGGACGCCGCAGCGCAATGCCGTTGAAGGCATCGCGCAGGTGCGCGGCGGCATCGTCGAGCAAGGCGCAGTGCGAAGGCACGGCGATCGCCACGCGATGTGCCGAGCGCGCCCCCGCGCCGAGCGCCAGTTCGGCAACATGCGCCATGGCCGCATCTGCGCCTGCGATGACCAGTTGGGTCTCCGCATTGAAATTGGCGATATGGACCGGCGCATCCGGGCGATGCACCGCCGCGACGATGGCCTCCAGCGGCCCCTGCTCGATGCCCAGGATCGCGGTCATGCCATATCCCGATGGATAGGCGGTTTCCATCAGCTTGCCGCGCAGCGCGACCAGCCGCACCGCATCGGCAAACGACAGTACTCCGGCCACCACGGCCGCCGCATAGGCCCCGATCGACAATCCCGCAACGGCGTGCGCCTGCGCGCCATCCTCGATCAAGGCACGTGCACTGGCCACGCCAGCCACCAGCAGGCAGAGCTGTACCGATACCGTGGAGGCAAGATGTCCGGCATCGTCATGGTGCAGCACGTCCGCGCCGAGCACGTCCCTGGCCTCGGCAAGCGTGTGTGATATTGCCCGGTGCTCCGGCAGCGTGTGAAGCATGCCGGGGCGTTGCGCGCCCTGGCCGGGAAACGTCAGCAGCGTGGGCATGCTGGCTGCCAGGGGTCATCACATGACACGGGGCCGGTATCGGTCTTCAGCAGTACGCGCCCCCGTGTGCGCAGCCGTTCGCGCAATGCGAATGCGCCGTGCGGTGTGGCCACCTGGATATCCAGTCGTACGCTGTCGTCATCGTCGATCAATGCCTGCAGCGCTGCCAGGTCCGCAGGCGGGAGCGGGCTTGGCGCCTGCAGCAGCAGATCGATGTCGCTGCCGGTGTGCATGACGTCGATGCCAGAGGCCAATGAGAACCCGACGGCACCAGTGATGCCCCAACGACAGGACAACGCGCCGAGCTGCGCCGCGATGCGGTCCAGCGCATGCAGGGCCGCAATCTCGTCGCGGCGTGGATGCAGGCGCCAGAAGCCTTCACGTGCGATATCGAAGGGCGAAACGAGTGTTGCGCACTGGTCCGCATCGAGCCATGTGGCGTGGCGCTCGGAACGGCTACGGCCACGGATGCCAACCGGAATCCGTCCGCTGGCATCGTGGTCGCGACGCACTACCACGGGCGCCTGCGCGAGCCAGTCGGCATCGGCCCACGCCGGTACGTCACCCGCGGCACGGAATGCGGCGGGGTCGCGTAGCCAGATCAGGTCGTGGGGCCGGGCGTCCATCGTGCGTTACCTGGAAAGGTCACTCATGCCACTGGCTGGCCAGCCGCTCGCGCACGCGGCGTGTGGCACCCCGGTTTTCACCTTGCTGGCGGCTACGGAGGTCACGCTGCGGATCGGCGTCGATATCTGCCAGTGCCTCAGCAAGGTGACGGGTCACGGTGTCGAGATCCTCGGCGCCGGGCATGGCGGCATCGCGTACTGGAATCGTGCGCCAGAGCAGGCCCAGCGTCGCATAGTTGCCGATGTCGTAGGCCATGGGCGGCACGGTTGCGGCGAACGCTTCGAGATCCTCGACACTGCGCAGCGTGATACGTGCGGCCGCTTCCTTGCCCATCGCATGCACCTGCACGCCGGGGTCGGCCAGCGCCAGGATGCGGTTGGCCTGGTAGCCGTGCGCCAGGAACGCGCCCGACATGGCCTTGCCCACCAGCAATGCAATCACCGGATGCCCCTGCAGACGGGCGGTGGCGTAAGCGGCGGCTGCGCTGGCCAGTGCCTGGTGAATGCCGAATGCTTCTTCGCGGCGGCCATAGGCCTGGCTTGGGGTGTCGACAATGGCAATGATGGCGCGCTTGACCGGTGCGTCACGGTCAGCGGCGATCGCTTCATGAACCGCGCGCGCCAGTGACCAGCCTTCCAGTAGTCCCACTTCGCCATGGCGTGCCCGCGGGAACGGGCTTGCTGCGTCGGGTACCACGGCAATCAGGCGCGCGGCACGTCCGCCCGTTTCGATATCGGCTACCTGTATCGATTGCGGATAGCCGGACAGGCGTGGCGCGTTGCCGCTCAGCGCGGCCAGCCAGGCCTCGCCGCGGCCCGGGGTTTGTGGTTCGTGGTTGGCGCTCATTGACGCTCTCCATAGATGCGGCGTACCGTGGCCGGGCTGGGCTGATCACCGGCTTCACTGGCCGCGTAGGCGGTCATCCGTTGCAGGTAGTCGGCGAAGCGCTCGCTACGGGGCGCGTCCGTTACCGGGGCGGTGACGATGGCGGCCACCACGTCGCGGATCTCCACGGCATCGTCGTCGACAAAGCGGTCGACCAGGCCCGTGGCAAAGCGTTGCTCGCCGCCGGTCAGGCTCCAGATAAACGGACGGTCGCGTGAATCGTATTCGCCGATGCCGGCCTCCTGCTCGATCACGGCCGGGCCGTTCAGCCCAAGACGCGCCTCGCGCGTCACCACCAGCGCGCTGCACAGGCCTGCTGCAATCGACATGCCACCGAAACAGCCGACCTGTCCCGCGATGACGCCGACCACGGGCTGGTAACGGCGCAGATCGACGATGCCGGCGTGGATCTCGGCGATCGATGCCAGGCCGAGGTTGGCTTCCTGCAGGCGCACACCGCCAGTCTCGAACAGGATGACGGCACGCGTGGGCACGCCCTGGCGATTGTCGTCGGCGGCCAGCTCCAGTGCGCCGGCAATCTTCGCGCCGCCGACTTCGCCCAGGCTGCCGCCCTGGAATGCGCCTTCAATGGCCATGATCACCACCGGCTGGCCGTCGATCAGGCCCTTGGCCACGATCACGCCGTCGTCGCCCTGCGGCACCACGCCCTGGCGTTCGAGCCACGGCGAAGTCAGCCCGTCGAACGGGCCAGCCAGTTCGCGGAAGGTGCCAGGGTCAAGCAAGGCCCGCGCGCGCTCGCGCGCACCGAGTTCGACAAAGCTGTCGCGTGAGAGCAATGCGGCGCGGCTCATGTCGGCTCCTTGTCAGTCTGCGCGTTGTCGTCCAGTGCTTCGAACGCTTCGGCCAGGCGCATGCCGACAACGCCAGGCGTAGCGCCGAAATCGTGAATGCGGATGCGCATCGCGGCTCGAGGTTCCGCACTGAACACCCGCGTCAGTTGGGCAGACCATACGCGTTCGTAACCGTTGATCGAGGTGGTGACATCGATCGATGTCTTGCCGGCCTCGCCAGGTTCAATCAGCACTTCAAGATCGCCGGAGCCGACCACGCCCACCAGTACACGGCGAGACGCCGGCTCGGCGGCGGCATATTCGAAACGGAGCTGTTCCATCATTGCTCTCCCAGGTATGAGTCCTGTACGGCGGGCAGCCGGTCAAGGAACAGTGTGGCGGCCAGCAGGTCCGCTGCGCCGCCAGGCGAGGCTCGCAGTGCGTGCATGGTGGCCTCGAGGTCATGCAGGCGACGGCGTCCGGCCAGCGTGCCGATACCTCCGGCATCGAGTACCGCGTCGGCACCGGCCTGCACTTCGGCCAGTCCGCCGCGTCCAGCACGTGCCAGCACGCAGGTATCGTCGAGCCGCGCCATGATGGCCAGCAAGGCATTGACCTGCGCCGTGGGTTCGGCATCGCCACGCGCGCGGCAGTCGCGCAGCGTTGGCACACCGGTTCCCACTACGTGCGGAAAGCCGGCTTCGGCCTGTTCGCGGGCACCGCCCACGCCATACGCGGCGCGTGCCAGTTCGCCCTTGTTGCCGGTATGGTCGGGACGGTGCCGGTCCGGCAATCGCGCGATCACGCCCGCCATCTGTGCGACGGCGTTTGCGCTGCGCGCGCGGCCGAGCCATCCGGCCGCACCGGCCAGCAGGCCAATGGCCCAGATCGCGCCGCGGTGGGTATTGATGCCGTTGGTCGCACGCAGCATCACCGCTTCGGCCTCGCGTCCGAGCGCACCAAGGCGCTCGCGCAGGTGTATGTCGATGCGGCGAGCCTGTTGCCCGGCCAGCGCCATCGCCACGAAGTGGTCGCGCAAACTGTGCGCGGATTCGATCATCAGGCGCAGCGACATGTCCTGGTGCGAACCAGTGCCGCGCGCATCGACCAGCCCGGGCTTTGGCGCGAGCGTGGCCTCGTCGACCAGCACGCCCACGGCAAGATCGCCGATCGCGTCGGCCAAGCCGTGCGGCCGGCAGTCATTGCGTGTCAGTGATGCGAGGCGCGCCATTACCAGCTCCTGAAGCGGGCCGGCGGGTTATACAGTCCACCCGACCATTCGACCAGGTCGGCCATGCTGCGGGCCGCCAGCAGTGAGCGCGTGGCATCGGCACGGTGCACGCCCAGGTCCTCGGGCAGTGCTATCAGGCCGTCGCTGCGCATCCGGCGGGTAGTGGCGGGATCATGCCGCATGCCGATCGGTGTCACGCCAGCCACGGCGGCAATCATGCGGCGACGTTCCTCGAGCGACTGTGCCTTGTAGAGATAGGCGATACCTTCTTCGGTCAGTACGTGCGTGACGTCGTCGCCGTAGATCATGACCGGTGCCAGTGGCATGCCGCTATCCTTGGCCACCTGCACCGCATCCATCGATTCGACAAAAGTCGGCTTGCCACCGGCCTGGAAGGTTTCCACCATCTGCACCACGAGCTTGCGCCCACGCGCCAGCGGATCGTCGGTCTCGATCAGGTCGAGCCATGCCGGCGTGGCGTGACGGCGGCCGCCAGGGTTGTGGCCCATGTTCGGCGCGCCGCCAAAGCCGGAGAGGCGTCCACGCGTGACGGTCGACGAATGGCCGTCGCCATCGATCTGCAACGTGGAGCCGATAAACAGGTCTACCGCGTACTGGCCGGCCAGCTGGCACAGCGCGCGATTCGAACGCATGCTGCCGTCCACGCCCGTGAAGAACACATCGGGCCGCGCCGCCACATAGTCCTCCATGCCCAGCTCGCTGCCGAAGCTGTGCACGCTCTCCACCCAGCCCGATTCGATGGCCGGGATCAGCGTCGGATGCGGATTCAGCGTCCAGTGCTTGCAGATCTTGCCTTTCAGGCCCAACTGCTCGCCATAGGTCGGCAGGATCAGCTCGATGGCCGCTGTATTGAAGCCGATGCCGTGGTTCAGCGACTGAACGTTGTGGCGCTCGTAGATGCCGCGGATTGCCATCATCGCCATCAGGATGTGCACCGGCTTGATCAGGCGCGGATCGCGCGTGAACAGCGGCTCACAGAAGAACGGCTTGTCCGACTGCACCACGTAGTCGATCCAGGAGCCCGGGATGTCCACGCGCGGCAGATCGGCCGGATCGTCGACAATCTCGTTGACCTGCGCGATCACGATGCCGTCGCGAAATGCGGCTGCTTCCACCAGCGCGGGCGAGTCTTCGGTACTCGGGCCCGTGTAAAGGTTGCCCTGGCGATCGGCCTTGTAGCCGGCAGTCAGCACGATTTGCGGCGTCAGGTCGACATAGAGCCGCGAATAGAGCTCGATATAGGTATGGATGGCGCCAACCTCGAGCAGCCCGTCTTCGAGGAACTGCGAAATACGTACGCTTTGCGCGCCCGCATAGGCGAAATCGAGCTTGCGCGCGATGCCGCGCTCGAACAGGTCCAGATGCTCCACCCGGCTGACGCTCGGGATGATCATGTGCAGGTCGTGCACGCGCGACGGGTCGGTCTCGGCCAGCGCGCGCGACAGGAAGTCGGCCTGCTTCTGGTTGTTCCCTTCCAGCACCACGCGGTCGCCCGGTGCGGTGATCGTTTCTAAAAAGGACACGATGTCGTCGGTGGGCACCACCTTGCCCGTGGCGATCTGCGCGCCAAGGGCCTGGCGGCGCCGCTTCTCGGTGCGGCGCGTGTCCCACTGTCGTTCCGGTATCGGGTTCAGCATGACGTCTCCGGTGTGCTGCGGTCGTTACCGGAAAGATAGGCCAAGCGGGCCGGCACGAACAATCAACGTCAACGACGGACCGTTACGCCGCGCGTAAATGATTCCGGCATCACGCTTAACGTGAGGGTAACGATCCGGCTGCGCAGGTTGATTGATGCGGTGCCGCACCATTCCTAAAGTTGTCTGCAAATGTCCGGTACCGCGCCGGGCGACGATTACAAAACCAGCTGGAGACAACCATGATCATTTATGGAACCGCGTTACTGGCGATCTGCCACCTGATCGGCCTGTATCTGGGCGACCTGCTTGGCGCCGCCATCGGCGTCAAGGCCAATGTCGGCGGCGTGGGCATTGCCATGCTGCTGCTGATTTCCATCCGGCTCTACCTGCATGACCGTGGCTTGATGCCAAAGGAAACCGAGGCCGGGGTGGGGTTCTGGGGTGCCATGTATATCCCCGTCGTGGTGGCGATGGCCGCCCAGCAGAATGTGGTGGCGGCATTGCGGGGCGGTCCGGTTGCGTTGCTCGCGGCCATCCTGGCGGCGGCGGCCTGCGCCTGCCTGATCGCGCTGCTGAGCCGTACCGGCGACCACGAACCGCTGCCGCCGCTGCCGGCGGAAGCCGTGTCGCACTGAGCCCGGGGGAGACTGCCATGACTATTGCTGCTCCGGCCCTGATGTTCGACAACGTTTTGCTGCACAACGGCCTGGTAACGGCCTTTGCCACGGTCGGCATCGTGATGTGGGTGTCATCCCAGATTTCGAAGAGATTGACCAAAGGCCGGCTGCATGCCTCGGCCATCGCCATCATGATCGGCCTGGCATTGGCCTACTACGGTGGCGTGGTGACCGGCAAGGAGAAGGGGGTGGCCGACTTCGCGCTATTCTCGGGCATTGGCCTGATGGGTGGCGCCATGCTGCGCGACTTTGCGATCGTGGCCACCGCGTTTGAAGTGCAGGTGCGCGAGGCGCGCAAGGCGGGCCTGGTGGGCGCGGTATCGCTGCTGCTGGGCACCGTGATCCCGTTTGTCGTCGGGGCCTCGGTCGCGCGGGCCTTTGGCTATAACGATGCCATCAGCATGACGACGATCGGCGCCGGTGCGGTTACCTATATCGTGGGGCCGGTGACGGGCGCCGCGCTTGGGGCCAGTTCCGATGTGATCGCGCTGTCGATTGCCACGGGCCTGATCAAGGCCATCATCGTGATGGTGGGTACGCCTTTCGCGGCGGGCTTCCTGGGCCTGAACAATCCACGCGCGGCCATGGTGTTCGGTGGCCTGGCCGGTACCGTCAGCGGCGTATCGGCGGGCCTGGCCGCCACGGATCGCCGCCTGGTGCCATACGGCGCACTGGTGGCCACGTTCCATACCGGGCTCGGTTGCCTGCTCGGGCCATCGCTGCTGTACCTGGCGACCAAGGCGTTGGTCGGGGGGTGATCAGCAGGGCTTGCCGCCGGTCTGTGTCAGCATGCGGCAGACGGCGGCCAGCGCCAGCAGGTTGGGGTCGCGCTCGCGGCGGCGCAGGAAGCTCAGGCCGATCGACTGCTTCATGCCATAGTCGGCCGTCAGCGGTACAAAGGCCACGTTGCGCGCAAAGACGTCGCGCACGCGGCCCGGCAGGAGCGAATAGCCAATGCCGCCGCCCACGAGGTTCATCAGCGAGAAGATATCGCCGACCTTCATCACCACGTTCGGGGTGAAGTCGGCAATGCGAAACGCTTCGGCAAAGCCACTCGAGGTCACGAAACCATCGCCCAGCGAGACAAAGGGCTCGTCGCGGCACTGGCGCAGGTCCACGGCATCCAGCTTCGCATAGTGCGAATCGGCGGGCGTGGCGAAGAAAATATCGTCCTCGAACATCGGAATCGATTCGATCTCGGCGCTGGCTGCCGGCAGGCCCATCAGCGTGGCATCGATGGTGCCCTGGCGCAGCTTGTCGAGCAGGTCGGCATTGGAGCCGAGCACCAGTTCGGTTTGCAGTTCGGGTCGACGCATCTTGATGCCGATCACCACCTGCGGCACCGTGCGAATGGTCAGCGAATAGAGCGAACCGATCTTGAGCTGGTCCGCCGAATAGCCGGCCGCCTCGCGCGTCATGCGCACGCCATCGGACATGGTCTTGAGCACGTCGCGCGCCACGTCGGCCAGCACATGGGCGGCTTCGGTCGGCAGCAGGTTGCGGCCTTCGTGGCGAAACAGCGCGCAGCGCAGGCCTTCTTCCAGTGAATGCAGTGCGCGGTGCACGCTGACCGTGCTGACCTCCAGTGCTTCGGCGGCCTTGGCCAGGTTGCCCGTTTCCATGAAGGCGAGCAGCGCTTCGAGTTTGCGGAACGTGATGTCTTCGCTGATGCGTTCGGGCATGGCAGGGCAGAAATGCGAACAGGCCACGATGATCGCACACCGTGGCCTGCCATGTCATATCAGGTTGCCCCTAATCAGGCTTGCTGCAGTTCTCCCTTCATTTCGGGCACGGCTTGCTGCTGTGGGTGGGTACCACGTTGCTGCTGCTGTTCGCGGCGCAGGTTCTCGGTCGTGGTGCCCTTGCCATCGGGTTCCCAGCCCGGGGGCATCATCAGGTAACCAATGGCGTGCCACGGCTTTGCCGACTTGGCGATGTCGCGGAACAGGCTGACCCAATGCTCGAACTGGTTGACGATCGGGTTATAGGTAGTGCTCGGGTGGACCAGGCCGTAGCGTACCGGTTCGTCGGCGCGTTCTTCCACGTAGGTACCGAACAGGCGGTCGAAGATGATCAGCACGCCGCCGTAGTTGGCATCGAGGTAGTCGATGTTCGATGCATGGTGCACGCGGTGTGCCGACGGGGTATTGAACACATATTCGAGCCAGCCGAGCTTGGGCATCCAGTCGTTATGGAGCCAGAACTGGTAGAGCAGGTTGGCGGACAGCGTGGCCAGTACCACTTCAGGACGGACACCGAGCCAGACCAGCGGTGCGAAGAACACCGCGCTGCCCGTGATCTTGCCGGTCCAGCCCAGGCGGTAGGCGGATGCCAGGCTCATCTGGTTCGGCGAGTGGTGCACCGCATGCGTTGCCCAGAAGAAGCGGATGCGGTGCGACGCGCGGTGGTACCAGTAGTAGCAGAACTCCTGGCCGATAAAGAGCAAGAACACCATCAGCGCGCTGTTCAGCGTGACCGTGAACAGGCGGTGTTCCCAGGCGAAGTGGAACACCGGCGTGGCCAGCGACAGCGGCAGCAACACCGACAGCTTGCGCCCGGCCAGGTCGCCCAGCGACAGCCAGACTTCCTTCCACGAATACGGATTGTCGGTGCCGCGGCGGCGGCGCCACAGGATGACGCCTTCGACAAGCGAGACCGTGACGATGAACGCCATCACGAAGTATGCGATTTTTTCGGTGGTCAACATGATTTGCCTCTTCTCCTGCTGGTTGTGTGACGCTGCGCTGCTGCGTCGGTGAGGCAAATGTAGAGGGCGTTCACCGGGGAAGCCATCTGGCAATTATGTCGCTCCATGTCACCGGTTTCGCCGCGACATATCTCGACATGAATTGCAGGCAGACAGCGGCCGGATGCCGTCCTAGAGTTCAGCCCGTCGACGCACAACGATGCGTCAAACGAGTCGAACCAAGAGGAAAACATCATGGCCAACCGTACACTGATCGCCGCAGCCGGAGCGCTGCTCATGCTTGCCAACGCCTCGGCATTCGCCTGGAGCGGTGGCCACTTCAACGCCTATACGCCACGCGGCACCTACAGCGGTGGCCACGCCATGTCATGTGGCGGCGGAAGCTGCTCGCATGCCGGCGGCGTGGTCAACCCCTGGGGCGGTGCGGCAACCAATACGGGCACCGTGACGCGCAATGCACCGGGCCAGTTCTCCAATTCCGGTACCGCGGTGGGGCCGAATGGCCGCTCGGTGCAGCACGACGGCAGCACCAGCTGCGCCGGCGGCAGTTGCAGCCATACCGGCGACATGACCGGATCGAACGGCCACACCGCCACCACCAATGGCAGCGTCACGCGTGACGGGGCGGGGCAGTACTCGTCATCGGGCACCGTGACCGGTGGCAATGGCAATACGTACAACCATTCGGCATCGAGCAGTTGCGCCGGTGGAACCTGCGACCGCTCCGGCACGGTCACCGGCAGCAATGGCGGCACCGTCAACCATTCCGGCAGCGCTACCCGCGTGTCATCGGGCGTTGTGACGACCGGTGGTGGCACCACGGTTGTCCACGGCACCACCGTAAGCACGGGCAGCACGGTCGTGGTCGGGGTGCCGCCGGTCTATGTCGCCCCGCCGCCCGTGTATGTGGCGCCTCCGCCGGTCTATGTGGCGCCGCCCCCGCCCGTGGCGGTCGTGGCACCGGCTCCGGCGGTCCTGCCGCCGCCCCCGCCGCCGGCCGTGGTCGTGCCGGCACCGGTGGTGGTCACGCCCCCGCCCGTCCATGTGGCACCGCCGCTGCCGACGGTTGTCGTGACCGCCCCCCGACCTGTCTACGTTGCGCCGGTGCGCGTGGCCGTGCTGGTGCCGGGCCACTGGGTGGGCCGTGTCTGGGTACCGGCGCACTACGCCTGACCCCGGTTGTTATCCGCTTTTCCTGTTTCTCAAACCATGCCGGCCGGTAAAGCGTCGGCAAACCAACGGAGTTTCATCATGAAGAAGATGATCGCTGTACTTATCTTGTGTATTGTTTCTGCAGGCGCCAGCGCACAAGGCATGCCAATGGGCGGAAGCGGAGACCGCATGGAGCGGACCGAGCAGGTGCTGTCGCAGTTGCAGACGCGCTTTGCCCATGCAAATACCACGCGTGACGGCAAGCTGACACGCGAGCAGGCCGCGGCAGGCATGCCGATGGTGGCAAGGCACTTCGACGAGATCGATACGCGCCATGCGGGCTTCCTCACGCTGCCGCAGATCGAGGCGTTCATGGCGCAACGCATGCGCCAGCGTTGATGGCTCAAGAGAAAAACGAGAGAAAAACAAGAGAACCGGAGGTGCGGCATGGAGCAGGGCAACCGGATTATCGTGCTCGATGATGAGGCGGAGCTGCGCAACATGTTGCAACGCTTCCTGACGGGCCATGGCTTTCAGGTGCGCGCCGTGGCCGACGGCAAGCAACTGAACCGCTACCTGCAGCGCGAGCCCTACGACCTGCTGGTGCTCGACCTGATGATGGAGCCCGAGGATGGACTCACCGTCTGCCGCAGGCTGCGCGCCGAAGGGCAGACCATGCCGATTCTGATGCTTACGGCCAAGGGTGATCCGGCCGACCGCGTGGTCGGCCTCGACACTGGTGCCGACGACTACCTGGCCAAGCCGTTCCTGCCTGATGAACTGGTGGCCCGTATCCGCGCCCTGTTGCGGCGCCAGAAGATTGCGGCGGGTGATCCCACCGTGACCTCGCAAACGTTGAGCTTCGGTGCCTTCCGCTTCGATGTGGGCAAGCAGTCCCTGACACGCGACGGGGTGCCGGTTGAAGTGCATTCGGCGCAGATGTTGCTGTTGCACGCGCTGGGCTCGTCGCCCAACCGGGCGGTGAGCCGCGAGAACTTGCTGGCGCGTGCGCGGGGCCGCGATCACGATGCGCTCGATCGCAGTATCGACGTGCAGATCCTGCGGTTGCGCCAGATTGTCGAGGAAGATCCTTCCAAACCACGCTTTATCAAGACCGTCTGGGGCGTGGGCTACATGCTGGTGGCCGGCGTGGACGCATGATGCGCGGCGTGCTCCCGCGCTCGCTGCTGGCGCGCAATATCCTGTTGCTGGTGTTCCTGGTTTTCGTCACGCAGGCTTGCTCGCTGTTCGTGTTGCTGCACTACGTGCAGCGTCCGCGCGTGGAACGGGCAGCCATCGTGTTCTCGCATTACGTCACCATGATGGACCGCGCGCTTGGCGCGCTGCCAGCGGAAGATGGCAAGGCGGCAGTGGCGCGTATTGGTGGACAGGTCGCACCGCCACCCGACGATCCGCCCGGTACCGAGGCGGCTCATCCGTTCCGTACCTGGCAACGCGATGTGTTCATGCGCGCGTTGCGCCGCGATCTCGCACCGGATACCGACGTGCGCTGGCAAGGCGGCGACGATAACGAGAAGCTCTGGATCCAGGTGCATGCGGCGGGAACGCCCACGTGGATTGCCTTGCCGATGACGGCCGACGCACAGGCCAGCGGCATTACCGCGGCAATATCGTTGTCGCTGGCACTCGGCCTGCTGGCCGCATGGACCGGATATCTGCTTCAGCGCCATATCAACCGTCCGTTGCAGGAACTGGCAAGAGTGGCGCGCGAGGTTCACGACGGAGAGATGCCCGATCCACTGCCGACCGATGGTCCAAGTGAAATCGCCGAGGTCAGCCGCGCCTTTAACGACATGACCGAAGCGCTGCAGCAGGCCGAGAAAACGCGGGCGCTGATGTTGGCAGGGGTGTCCCACGACATCCGCACGCCACTGACCAAGCTGCGGTTGGCCATGGCGATGGCGTTGCCGCGCGGCGCCGACGATGCCTTCGTGGCCTCGGTGGAGGGCTATCTCGATCACATCGATAGCATCCTGCAGCAGTTCATGGATTATGCCGGCAGTGGCGAGAAAGAAGTGCCGCTACCTGGCGATCTCAATGCGCTGGTCAGCCAGCTGGCTGCGGACTTTGCGGGTTTGGGGCATGAGTTCGAACTGGACCTGCGGCCGTTGCGCCCGGTGATGTATCGGTCCACGAGCATGCTGCGCATGCTGATGAACCTGATGCAGAACGCCATCAACTACGGCAAGACCGGGCTTCTGGTGCGCACATGGCAGGACGCCCAAAATGCGCATGTGGCAATCTGCGATCGGGGCGTGGGAATCAGCGTCGCGGAACTGGAGCAGCTGCGCGCGCCGTTCAGCCGCGGCAGCAATACACGCGGCGCCGGTGGGTCGGGGCTGGGGCTTGCCATCGTCGATCGCATTGCGCGCCTGCATGGCGGCGCCTTGTCGTTTCGCGAACGCGACGGCGGCGGTCTTGAAGTGGTGGTCACGTTGCCCGCGTGACATCGAATGAAATAGTTCTTGCCTGGCTTGTCGTGGGGCCGCATCCCATACTGGCTCTGCCCGGCACCGATGTCCGGTGCCACCAGGATACCTCGCAAGGACACCATCATGAAGACCACTTTCCAGACCCTCTCGCGCCATGCCAAGCAACTGACCATCGCCGCCGTGGCTGCCTCATCGATGCTGATGGCCGGCTACGCGTCCGCCGCGACGATGATCTCCGAATCGTCGGTGCCAGTGTCGCTCTCGCATGTGCAACCGGACGTGGTCTACGTACGTGGCTTCGACGTGAGCGCGAACCAGGTCAAGGTCGATAACAGCATGATGCATCGGGTCAAGGCGCTGGCCTCGGGCGACAACACCTCCAGCGAACAGGATCAGGCAGCGCTGGCGGCGCGTAATGCCGTGGCCGACGAAATCGTGCAGCAGTTGCAGGCAAAGGGCCTGCATGCAGTGCGGATTGATGGCCCGGTACCGGCCAATGCCAATGCACTGATCGTGGAAGGCCGCTTCGACAAGATCGACGAAGGCATGCAGCGTCGTCGTACCCTGATTGGTCTCGGCGCGGGCAAGAGCGATGTCTCGGCATCGGTACAGGTGCTGTATCAACCTGCTCATGCACAGCCGATTCCGCTGGCACTGTTCGACACCAGCGCCGACAGTGGCCATATGCCCGGCGTTGCGGAAACGGCAGGCGTGGGCGCCGCGGCCAGCCATGTGGCGATGTCTGCCGCGGCAGGCGCGGGTGTGCATGGCGCATCGGAACTGAAGCGCGACAGCATCGGCGCCGAGGCACAGCGCGTGGGCGATGCCGTGGCGAAGCAGGTGGTGGCAGTACTCGGCAAGGCGAATGCCGCCGGCGTATCGAACCCCGGCGTGACCGCGAAGATCTGACCTACCAACACCTTCCCGTCGACTCGCCCGCCGTCAGGCGGGCGTTTTGCGGAACGCAATTGCGAAACGGTTCCATGCGTTGATCGTCGAGATCAGCAGGGTCAGGTCCACCAGTTCGGCATCTTCAAAATGGGGCCGCACGGCTTCCCACACAGCGTCGGGCACATGGTCCTGCGAGACCAGCGTCACGGCCTCGGTCCAGGCCAGCGCAGCACGCTCACGCGCCGAAAAGAACGGCGTCTCGCGCCAGACGGAGAGCGTAGCCAGGCGCCGCTCATCCTCGCCACCCTTGCGGGCATCGGCGCTATGCAGGTCGATGCAGTAAGCGCAGCCATTGATCTGCGAGGCGCGCAGGCGCACCAGTTCCACCAGTGATTTTTCCAGCGCGGCTTCACCGATGCGCTTTTCAAGGCCCAGCATGGCCTTGATGGCATTCGGACTGGCGCTATAGAAATCGAGACGTTGTGACATGGCTTGCTCCTTGAGTTCGATCGGTTGGCGGCGCCGGCACGGCGTCGCGACAGGCAAAGCTTAGGAGAGTGCAGTGGCAACCTGTTAGTACCGATTTTTAGAAAATTCAGGTAACCACTGCGCAGTTCGGAATCTTTGAATGCCTTGTTGAAAAAACGCTTGCGTCGAACTAACTACGACTCATAGAATCGGAGTTGTGGTTGACGGCTGGCGTGTGCTGCCGTAGCCCTGACTAACGGACTGTGTCCAGGAGTAGCAGCATGTTGAAACGAATTCTTGTGATTGGCTCCGGCTTTGCCGGCATGTGGAGTGCGCTGGCTTCGGCTCGTCTGCTCGATGTAACCGGCCGTGACGACGTAGAGATCGCGCTGGTGTCACCGGAGCCGGAACTGCACGTGCGGCCGCGCCTGTACGAAGAAAATCCGAACGGCATGAAGGCGCCGCTGCTGGAGATCTTCAAGGCGGTTGGTGTGAAGTTTGTCCAGGGCCTGGTAGAGCGGATCGATGTCGCGGCCCGTACCGTGGAAGTGCAAGGGGTCGGAGCGGATACGTCACGTCAGACCATTGGCTACGATCGGCTTGTGCTGGCGGCCGGCAGCCGGCTGTTTCGTCCGCAGATTGCGGGGCTCGAAGCGCATGCGTTCAATGTCGACCAGATTGCCGATGCCGCAACGCTTGAGGCGCACATTGCCGGACTGGCGCAGCAACCAGTCAGCGCGGCGCGCAATACCGTAGTGGTGGCTGGTGGCGGATTCACTGGCATCGAGACGGCTGCCGAGATGCCGGCACGTTTGCGCAAGGTCTTTGGCGAGGATGCCGATGTCAATGTCATCGTCGTGGAGCGCAGCGAGAACATTGGCCCGGACCTGGGTTCGGGCCCGCGCCCCGTGATCACCCAGGCCCTTGGCGAACTAGGCGTGCAATGGCGTCTCGGGTCCGGCGTGGCCGCGGTAGATGCCAATGGCGTCACGCTTGAGAATGGCGAGCGTATCGAGGCTTCCACCGTGGTCTGGACCGCCGGTGCTCGTGCCAGCGCACTGACCGCGCAGGTGCCCGGCGAGCGCGACAACTTCGGGCGTCTGCACGTGGACAGCCACCTCAAGGTCAAGGGCGTCGAGGCAGTCTATGCAACAGGCGACGTGGCGTACGCGGCGGTCGATGATGCAGGCAATTTCGCGATGATGTCCTGCCAGCATGCCATGAACCTGGGGCGCTCGGCGGGCCACAATGTTGCTGCCGACCTGCTGGGTGAGGCGCAGATTCCGTACAGCCAGCCGAAGTACGTCACCTGTCTGGATCTCGGTCCCTGGGGTGCGGTGTACACCGAAGGATGGGACCGGCAGGTGAAACTGGTGGGCGCTGAAGCCAAGGCGCTGAAGACC
Source organism: uncultured Cupriavidus sp. (assembly GCA_963543405.1). Classification (GTDB taxonomy): domain Bacteria; phylum Pseudomonadota; class Gammaproteobacteria; order Burkholderiales; family Burkholderiaceae; genus Cupriavidus. Next base: position 53,561 of record CAUUBQ010000005.1, on the reverse strand, counting down.
AAGATCAACACCGAATGGATCTATCCGCCGAGCGCGGACCGCGCCGAGGCACTGGCATCGGCCGATCCGCTCCGGATCGTGGTGGCCTGATCGGGCATGAAGAAAGGGCGCTTTGGGCGCCCTTTCTCCTGACATTGTTTGCCCGTTTTGTCTTGCTGCCTCAATGACTCAATGCCTCAAGCCGCCTTGTTTTTCTTGGGAACTCCTGCCGGCGTTCCGGCACGGCGCTCCTGTGCGGCAGGTCGCTTCCGCGTACGCAAGGCGGATTCGGTTTGCCCCTCGGTTGCTTCGCGTTTCTCATTGGCATAGCGGACTGCCAGCCGCTTGATTTCTGCTTCGGCAAAGCGCTGTAGTGCCTCACGCATGAGTGGCTGGTAGCCCATGCCATGGACATCCGCCAGAAACCTGAAGTCATCGATCAGTGATTTCTGCAGCCGGATGGAGACTGCCTGGAGCCCAAGCGCCTGGTCCAGTTCTGCCGCGGCTTCCGGTACTACGACGGCATGTGCTTCATCATTCCCCAGTTCGCCACGTTCCCAGGCTTCGACGGTGCCGCGGATCTTCTTGGCGTTGCTCATGTACCTTCTCTTCTTCACTTCCCGCACGCTCCATGTATATACAGAAAACTCTCAATTTTTGAAGAGTTCTCCTCGTAGTACGCACTATTAATGCCTTATATGGCACAAAAATGGGCGTACACAAGTATGAGGGGGCGCTTGACCGCAATCTTCGTGTATATACAAAAATAGCGCAAGCCACGCGCCAGACTATGGACGAATGGCGACGTTCTCGATCAGGGTGTTGGGAAGGCCCGGTCAATCAGGCCCGTTTGCGTCCTTTTGGCGATACAGGCGCATCCTTGTCGCCGCCTCGGTTGGCGGCGCGGTCTGTCAGCCACTGCACCACCTGCACCCCGTAGCTGGCGGGCGCCTTGTCGGTGGTGCGTTGCGCGAGATCGGCGAGCGTGTGCTGCTTAAGCTCGGCGCGCATGGCTTTCTCTGCCGCTTGCATGACAGCGTGAATCGAGCAGACACCGCGAGTGGCCCACGCCGGTGGCGCGTCCTCGAATACCGCGCAGCGGCCGCGGATTTCCCGGCAATCGAACAGCGGCTTGTCGCCGTCGATGGCTTCTACCACGTCATGGACGGTGATCCGTTCGGCAGGCCGGGCCAGCCTGAAGCCGCCGCGGATACCTTCGGTAGCCACCACAAGATTGCCCTTGGCGAGCTTCGTGAACAACTTGGCCAGATACTCGGTGGGGATGCCCTGCAGCTCTGCAAGGTCGCGCACACTTGCCTCCTCGACAGCGGCGTTGCCGCGGGCCAGATAGAGCAGGCAATGCAGGCCGTACTCGACCCCGGTACTGATGAACGACATGGGAACTCGGACTAATTAAATCGTAGTTTGAAGCCTATACAAGTCGCGCGATGACTGCAAGGGGGCGCAGCGGCGGTCTGCCCCGTCGGTGGGGCGTTTCTTCCATTTTTCTGATGCATCAGATACATTGGCAGTTCCCGATCTGGCCGAAATGTCGTGAAACACTACACACGCGAAAACTTCCAGCTCACCCAAAGTGTCGGTTTCCATTTGAACCGGGCACGCAACAGCCTGCTGATGGAGGTCGATGCGGCGCTGCGCCCGCTGGACATTACGGGCCAGCAGATGGGCATCCTGCTGTCGCTGATGCGCGGCATGGCCAGCACGCCGCTGGAGATCAGCAAGCTGCTCGGCATCGATACCGGCCTGATGACGCGCATGCTGGACAAGCTCGAAAGCAAGGGGCTGCTGCAGCGCCAACGAAGCGACGAAGATCGGCGCGTGATTCACCTGATCCTGACCGACAAGGGCCATACCGTTGCTGCGCAGATTCCAGATATCGCGCCCGAGGTGCTCAACCATCGCCTGCGCAATTTCTCTGAAACCGAGTTCAAGGAATTCCTGCGCCTGCTGCAGAAGTTCACGGACGGTAGCTGAACTGGCCGTCCGGATGAACAAGGTGGTCAGCCGCGCTGGCGCACCGTGAAGTCGGCGATAAACGCCACCGTCATGGCTGCCGCCCCGCACAGGAAGATCAGCGAATAGTTTTCGTGGCTATGCGAGAACAGGAATGCATAGCCGTAGCCGCCCAGTGCCTGAAACAATGCGAACGATGCAGTGGCGCGGCTCCATGCCGCACGTTGCGCGGTGGGGTCGTGCGGCAGCAGTTCCTGCACCCGACCCAATACCATTGGCACGATGCCAGGCGTGAATGCCCCGAGCACGATCGTCGCTACCCAAAGCGCCGCCACGTGGTGCGAGATGGCAAGCAGTCCCACCGCAAGACCCTGCAGCACCATCGCAATCCGGTAGCCGTTGCGAAACCCGACGCGCCCACCGAGCCATCCGCTCACCAGCGGGCCGGCGATCGCGGCAATGCCATAGAGTACCCAGTAGCGTGCTCCCACTGACGCGCCTTGTCCGAGGCCACGCGCCACATAATCGACCAGCAGGATCATGGCCGGCACCAGGCCCAAGGCATTGGCCGCGTACTGGACATAGATCACGCGCAGCGCGCGCTTGTGCGATGCCAGCGCAGGGTCTGCGGCATGATGGCCTGCGGCGGTGGCGGCGGGCATGCCCGGCGGGGTATCGGTGGCAGGCCAGCCAAGCCAGCTCACGGCCGTAAGGATCAGGGAAACCGCACCGAGGCCAAGCCATGTGGTGCGCAGGCCCAGTTTGAGCAGTTCCGGAACCAGTGTGCCCGATGCCGCAATGCCCAGGCCCAGGCCCAGAAAGATCATCCCGCTGACAAACGCGCGTCGGCCGGGAGCGATATGCGGCAGGATAGCCGTGGCAACCAGCACCATGATGGCGCCACCGGACAGGCCGGACAGGAAGCGCCAGCCAAAGAACCAGCTCACCGACACCGGAAACGCGCACGCGAAGAACGCAGCTGTGGCTACCGCCATCAACCAGCGTAGCGCGTGACGGTTCGACAAGCGTGCCGCCAGGGGGCGGCCCAGCAGTGCACCCGCCAGGTACCCCGCAAAGTTTGCGGCGCCCAGCGTTACCGCATCGGTGGCACTGAACCAGTGGGCCTGAATCAGCGAGGGGATCAGCGGGGTATATGCGAAGCGTGCCAGGCCGATGGCAACCAGGCTTGCGCACAGGCCCGCGAACGCGGCGTGCAGCGCGCGCGCATCGAGTGAGCGATGTTCGGGCACTGGATCGGAGTGAGGCCGCGGAGCAGCGGCGGTTGCTGTAGCTTCTTGTGACATGGGAATTCCTTCGGGGCGTGTCAGGGTGAGCGTCTCCACCACGCTGCATTGGCAGCGTGTGCGGGGCAAGTAACCGGGGGGTGAAGAGGGTGTCTAGGCGGAGGTGTCGCCCACGCCGCGGGCTTGCAGGCCAAGAGCGGCCAGTGCCGGCCGTACCGTGCCTTCCAGCAATGCGCGATCGGGCATGACGCGCGACAGCACGCGCATGCCTACCTGTAGCGATAGCAGCATGGTTGCACTGTCCTTGGCATCGTGATGGCCAGCTACCGTGCCTTCAGCCTGCGCCGCGCGTATCAGGCGTTCAAAGAAATCGCGCAGCAGTGTCAGTTCCATTGCCACGGCTGCCTTGAGCTCCGGGTCCTCCTGCGAGGCCTCCAGCGCGGTATTGATCAGCATGCAGCCACGATGCGGCAGTTCGGTCGCGCCGCGCTCGACACTTTCGGCAAAGAACTGCACCAATGCCTGCGCTGGCGGATAACCCGACTCGATGCGCGCAATCCGTTCCCGCAAAGCGTGGGTGAGATAGTCATCAAGCGCCTGCATGAACAACTGGCGCTTGTCGCCAAAGGCGTTGTACAGGCTTGGCTGGGTCAGGCCCATGGCCTGAGTCAGTTCACGCGTCGAGGTGGCGTGATAGCCCTTGGCCCAGAACGTTTCCTGGGCGGCGGACAGTGCCGCCTTGGCATCGAATTGTCGGGGGCGCGCCATGGGCTTTCCTTGTTTTGTATCGATCGCTATGAAATCTGAAGGGATTATAGATCGATCGATACAAAACGCAAGAACCCCGGGGCTGGCAGGGTTATGCACGGTTATGTGCCGGGCATCACGTTCGCGCCTCGCCAATCTCGATATGTCGTTCCGCCACGTTGGCTGCGATGGCGGGATCGTGCGTGACCAGCATCAGTGCGCAGCCTTGTTCGGTGGTGGCGTCGATCATCACGTCGATGACGTCCTTCTGTGTCAGCGGATCGAGTCGCGACGTCGGTTCATCGGCAAACAGAAAGACCGGATCCATCAGCAGCGCGCGCACCAGTGCGAAGCGTTGCAGCTCACCGCCAGACACGGCCTCGGGCAGTCTCGTCAGCAGCGCAGCTTGCAGGCGCATGCGCTGCATCAGCGGCGCAATGCGTGTGCCGTCGAGTTGATGCTGGACACACAGGTCTGCCAGTGCACGACCGAGGGTGCGGCGTGGGGCGAATGCCGATGCCGGGTCCTGGTAGAGCTTCTGGTAGCGGACTCGCGCGAGGTTTGAGGGTTGTCTCACGGAGCCGGCGTCAGCCGATGCCAGGCCAAGCAGGATGTTACCCAGCGTGGATTTTCCGCTGCCGCTCGGACCGGTGACGGCCACGCGTTCGCCGGCGCGCAGGCTCAGGTCGAGATGGCGGAACAGTTCATGCGTGCCATAGCTCTTGGCGAGGCCGCTGGCGGCCAGCACTTCGTGGCCGCCGGGGGCGGCTGCGCGGCGCGGCCATGCCTGCGGATCGGCTGCGACCAGCGCACGCGTGTACGCGTGCCGCGGATTGCCAAGCAGGTCGTCTGCCGCGGCATGCTCGACGATCTCACCGTCGCGCATGACTGCCACATCGCCACCCAGCGCGCGCGCAACAGCCACGTCGTGGGTGATCGTCAGTACCGTGCAACCTTCGCGCAGGGCGGCTTGCAGTTGGGCGATGATGGCGTCGCGCCAGCGATGGTCGAGCCCCTTCGTCGGTTCGTCGACGATCAACACCGGCGCACGGCCGGCACGCGTGATGGTCAGTGCCACGCGCTGGGCCATGCCGCCAGACAGTGTGGCGGGCCATGCCGCGCGGGCGTGGGGCAGGCCGAGTGCGCCGAGATCATGTTGCGCGTCGCGCCAGGCTGCGGTCCATGATTTTCCACCGACGATGGCATGGGTTTCAGCCAGTTGCCGGCCGATCCGCATCGTCGGGTCGAGCGCAAGCGACGGTTCCTGCGGCAGCAAGGCGATCTGGCGGCCCCAGTGCGCGCGGCGCGCGCGGATATCCATGGCATCGAAGGTCGTGTCTGCCAGCGTGATGCTGCCACTGGCGCGCAGGCCGCGCGGCAGCGTGCCCACGATGGCGTGGGCCAGCAGGCTCTTGCCGGCACCGCTTTCACCGAGCAGCGTCAACGCGCGGCCTGGCATCAGTGCCAACGATACAGGGCCCAGCAAGCGGCCCTCGGAGCCGCTCTTTTCAAGGCTCACTTCGAGCCGCTCGACGCGCAACAGCGGTGTGGTGTCTGATGTCATGGAGCGGTTCTCTCGCGCGGCTGGCCACTCAGCAGAACCAGCGTCAGGGTGGCCAGTGTCAGGACCACGATCGGTCCTGCGATAACCCATGGCGCTTCGGCCGCATAGGGCAAGAGCTCGGTCATCATCAGGCCCAGTTCGGCCGTGGGCGGTTGCGCCCCGAGCCCGACGAATCCCATCGCGGCCAGTGCCAGCACGGCCGCACTGGCGCCGAAGCTTATCAACGTACCGAGCAACGGCAGCAGTTCGGGGAGCACGTGATGACGCACGATGTAGCGTGTGCCGAAGCCAAGCAGTCGTGCTGCCTCTACGTGCGGGCTGGCCAGCACCACGCTGGCCGTGGCACGCGTGACGCGGAAGTATTCCACCCACAGTACCAGCGAGAGTCCAACGTAGAGTGGCCAGAATGCGCCCGGTGCGAACGCGCTCAGCAACAGCACCAGCAACAGCCCGGGCAGCGCCAGCACCGCGTCGGCCACCGCACCGGTCACGCGTGCGGTCCATCCACCACGCCACGCAGCCAGCAGGCCAAGCAGCGTGCCTGGCAATGCCGCGGACAGTACGCTTAGCAGCGCCAGGCCCAGCGACAGGCGCGTGGCGGTGGCTAGCCGGGCGAGCATGCTGCGGCCCAGATGGTCGGTACCCAGTGGCTCGGTCAGCCCGGGCGCCTGCAGGATGCCGTACAGGTTTTGCTCGAACGGTGCGCGTGGGGCCAGCCACGGACCGGCGATGGCAAACAGCGCAAGCAGGAGCAGCAGTACTGTACCCAGACGTTGGCGATTCAGCATCGGCGTCCCCTGGCAATCCGTACACGCGGGTCGATCCACGCGCAAGCCAGGTCGACCAGCGCATTCAGTGCCACGAACAGCAGGCCCATGACGATGGCTGTCCCCTGGATCATCGGTACATCGCGTCCAAAGATCGCATGTACCAGCGCATGGCCGATCCCGGGCCATGCGAACAAGGTTTCGATGACGACCACACCCTCGACCAGATACACGAGCTGTACGCCAAGGTAGGCCACCAGTGGAATGGCGGCGTTGCGCACGCCGTGCCGCAGCAGCGCCTGGGCATCTCCGAGGCCCTTGGTGCGCGCGAACTGGAAGTACGCGGCATCGCGTACCGATGCCATGGCGTGGCGCGCCACGCGCAGCGTCGTGGCGGAGAGTCCGAGCCCGAGGGTCAGTGCGGGTGCCAGCAGTGAGCCGTGCGCATCATGGCCACCCGTGGGAATCAGGTTCCATTCGATCGACAGCAAGGTCACCAGCAGGATGCCGAGCACGAACGGTGGCATCGCGCGCAACAATACCGAGGCAAGTAATGTACCGCGATCGAGTGCCCCGCCGGCACGCAGGCCGGCTGCAAAGCCGAGCGGCACCGCGATGGCGCAGGACACGGCAAGCGCGGCGACGGCCAGCCACAAGGTATGGCCAAGCTGGTGCGTGATCTCGTCGATGACCGGCGCACCGGTCACGGCGGAGACGCCAAGGTCGAAGCGCGCCAGATGCTTCCACCACTGCAGCAGTGCGTCGGCCCATGGCAGTCCGAGTCCCAGTTCCGCGCGCACGGCTTCAGCCGCTGCGGTGGTCACCATGTCGTAGCCATAGCGTCCGGCGGCAATGCGGTAGGCGATGTCGCCCGGCAGCAGGCGCATCATCAGGAAACTCAGTGTGCCAACCAGTGCGGCAACGAGCAAAGCCTGCAGTCCGCGTTGGAAAACGATGCGGCCGACCAGGGCGGCAGAACTTCGTATGGGTGCTGCCACCGGCGCGCTTGGCAAGTCGGCTGGCAGGTCGGGTGCCATCGGCAGGGAAGAATCGTTCATGAAGTCCAGTGCATGTGCGTCAGGCGATAGGTTCGCTCGAACGGATCGATCGACACGTCGGCCAGCCGTGGGCTGGCCGCCAGCGTCTGGCGATACCAGACCACCGGAATCAATGGCAGCTCGCGCTGCAGGGTGCCGGCAATCTGCTGGCGCAGGCGTCGGGCTGGCGGTCCGTCGGCCATGGCGGGCAGGGCCGCCAATGCTTGCGTGACGTCCGGTGCCGACCAGCCCATGGCTCCCCAGTCGCCGCCGTGGGCAGCGAAATCCTGCGCGATCGTGCCGTACGCATCGGGTACCACGCCGTAGTTGCGCGACATCAGACCAATGTCGAGTGATCCGTCGCGATGTGCCAGTGGAATATCGCTTGAATTGCCGATCGATACACGTAGCTGGATGCCGACCTGGCGCAGTTGCTCCTGGATTGCCGCGGCGATGACCGGCAGTTCGGGACGGTCCGGGAAGGTGCGCAACGTGATGCCAAAGCGGGTGTCGCCGCGTCGTAGTACGCCATCGCTGCCCGGCAGCCAGCCGGCTTGGGCCAATAGTCCGCGGGCCAGGGCTGGATTGGATGCCAGGGGTGCCAGCGCGGGATCGTGCCAGCCTGCCAGGGTGGGCGGGAAGAGCTGCGTCGCCGCCAGCGACGGCTCGCGCAGGATCGCCGTGGCGATGCCGCGCCGGTCGAGCGCCAGGGATAGCGCGCGCCGCACGCTCGCGTCGGCCAGGAACGGATGGCTGCCATTGATCTTCAATGCGGTAGTGCGCGGAATTGTCACCGCGTGCAGACGTACGCCGGGGCTGCGCGCCAGGCGCGCGAGGCTGCCTGGATCGAGCCCATATGCAAGATCGGCCTGACCACCTTCGGCCATTAGCGCCCGCATTTCGGCGCGTCCGACGGACAGGTACGAAGCGCGCGCGATCGCCGGCGTCTTGCCGCGCCATCCGTCGAATGCCACCACCGCAAAGCGCTGCGGCGGTTCCAGTTCGATGATGCGATAGGGCCCGCTACCGATGATGGTGCGCACATTGCCGTCGGCTGCGAACGATGCGGGTGCCAGCACTTGCGTGCTACTGTGGGAAAGCAGGGCCGGCAGCGGGGCGAACGGCCGCGTCAGCCGTATGCGTATGGCATTGGCTTCGGTGTCGATCCGTGCGATTGGTGCGACTGCCAGCATTCCCGCTGCGTGGCGTGCGCGTTCAAGCCCAAATGCCACATCGGCAGGGCGCACCGGGGTGCCATCGTGGAAGCGCGCATCGGCGCGCAGCACGAAGCGCCATTGCAACTGGTCTTCCGTGATCGCCCAGCTCTCGGCCAGGCCCGGTATCGGCATGCCGTTCGCGTCATGCTCGACCAGGGTTTCGGTGACCTGCATGCGTGAGAACAGGTAGCCATTGCGCAGCGGATCGAGGCTCGACAGTTCCCACGGACCGATCACGCGCAAGGTGCGGTCCATAACCTGCGTGGCAAGCGCGTTCAGCGGCAGCAGTGGCGAGAGTGCCGCCGCGCGCAGCAGGCGCCGTCGCGCAGATGAGCGAAGCTGGAATGTCATCGTGCTAGAAGCTCAGCTGTACGCCGAGGCGCGCCGTACGTCCAGCACCGGGCATGATCCACAGGTTGCTGTACGAACTGGCGTAGTACGTGCGGTCGAACAGGTTGTTCACATTGAGCGTTACACGTACGGCCTTGCTGTATTGCCAGTAAGCAAGCAGGTCAACCAGCGTGTATGTTGGGAGTGAAAAGCTGTCCTGCACATCGCCGGCGCGCGTGCCCACATAGCGCACGCCTGCGCCGATGCCGTAGCGCTGGCCAAGCGGTGCCTGGTCCTCGTAGATGGCCATCAGGCTACCGCTGGTGCGTGGCACATTCGACAGCGGCGTGCCGGCCGCAAGGCGTGTGTCCTGCGTGATCTCGGCATCGGTGAAGGCAAAGCTGCCGGTGACGCGCCAGTGATTGCCGAGCCGGCCGGACACGTCGAGTTCCACCCCACGGCTACGCGCCTCGCCCGCCGCGATCTGGAATGCCGTGTTCGACGGGTCCGTGGTCAGGGCATTACGCTTGCGGATCTCAAACCATGCCAGTGTGGCGGTTGTGCGATGGTCCGTCGCTTCATACTTCACGCCTGCCTCTACCGCGCGGCCATGCTCGGGCGAGAACGCATTGCCATCGGCATTGCTGCCCGGGTTTGGCCTGAACGACTTGCTGGCGTTGGCAAACACCGACACGGTCTGGCTGGCCAGGTAGGTCACGCCGATGCGCGGTGACACCGCGCTCTGATGCTGGCTGGTGCTGCTGCCGCTCAGGCGGTTGTCGAGCGACTGGTTATAGATATCGAAGCGCGCGCCGGCCAGCACGCGCCAACGCTCGCCCAGACGCAACTGGTCCTGGGCATAAAGGCCGACATTGGTCTGGCGCTCGTAGGTATTGGTGTTCGGCAGTAGTGTCGGGGGCGTCTGGCCGTAGACGGGATCGTAGATGTCGATGGCGTACGGCGCGGCGCTGCTCGGATTCCGACGCAACATGACCTGCGAAATACTGAATCGATACGTATCAACGCCCAGCAACAGCTCATGCCCGAGCGGCCCCGTGGTGAACTTGCCGGTGACGTCGGCTTGTAGCGAGACATCGTCGGACTGGTAGTCGCGATAGCGGCGCTGGCGGGTCAGCGTGCGATTGTCGGGCAGCAGCGCGCTGGCTTCGGTGGAGTACCCTTCGAGCGTGCCGCCGCGGTAGGCCAGTGCTACGCGACCCTTCCAGTGGTCGCTGAAGTCATGTTCCACGGAAAGCTGGTGAGACTGGCTGTCCAGCCGGATGTCACCGTCGTTGGGCTCGCCAAGGAAGCGGGAGCGCGGCACCGCGTCAAGTTTGCCGTTGACGGCCACGATGCCACGGTCCAGCGGTGTGGAATAGCGCTGGATCTCGCCGGCATACTGCACGACGGTGCTGGCACCTGCCATCCACGTAAAGGACGGCGCCAGCAGAAAGCGCCGACTGTTGACGAAATCGCGCGTGCTGCCATCGTGGTCGGCCACCGCGACCAACCGGCCGGCAACGTTTTCGCTGAGGGCGCCGGTGATATCGGCCGAGACGCGATAGTTGTCACGGCTGCCAATCTCGAAACCATAGGTCTGCGCTGGCTTGAACTGCGGTTGCTTCGTGACGATATTGATGACGCCACCGGGGTCCCCGCTGCCATAGAGCGACGAAGCGGGGCCCTTCAATACCTCGATGCGCTCGATGGTTGCCGTGTCGCGCGGTGCCGCATAGCCGCGATTGGCTGCGAAGTCGTTGACCAGGTAACCAGCGCCGGTATTCTCGTTACCCGTAAAGCCGCGTATCGCGAAGTTGTCCCACAGTCCGCCAAAGTTGTTCTGGCGCGAGACGCCACTGACGTAGTCGAACGTATCGTCGAGCCGGGTGGCGGCGATATCGTCGATCAACGTGCGCGGCAGGACCTGCACTGACTGCGGCACCTCGCGCCATGGCGTATCCGTGCGCGTGGCGCCGGTAACGTAAGGCCCGGAAGCCGTGCCTCGCACGGAGACTTCGGGCAAGGTCTGCTCGGCGGCAGTGTCCGCAGCGTCGGCAAAAGGGGATGTTGCCGCAGTAGCGGCGAACAGAATGGCGGGCGTGAGGTGGCGTCCGGGCATGGGCAGGCGAAGCGAAAAGTTGAGATTCGTTTTTGCAACAGTGTTGCATTATAGCGAGCCTCACGCTTCACACCACAGATTTTTGTTGCGACGCAACGTCGCAGTGGAACCTACTGCTGGCGATATCCAAGCAGTGCGGACAGATCCCTTGCCGCAGTCTTTACTTCCTTCTCGGCGCGCTCGCGCAGCAAGCCATCGGCTTCAAACCGTTGCTGCGGTCCGGCAACGCTGATGGCGGCGATGACTTCGCCGCTGGCGTCGCAAACCGGTGCGGCGCAGGAATCTATGCCCGGTTCGAATGCCGAGAAGCTCCATGCGCAGCCGCGTTCGAGGTCTGCCGCGAGGATCTCGGCCAGCCGGGCGTGGGTGCCGGGGCTTTGTCCCGTAACCTTGGGCAGTGGATCGTCGCCCAGTCTCTCTCGCAAATCCTCGGGCGGCAGATGGGCGATCAGCATGCGGCCCGGCGTGGTCAGATGCGCAGGCACGCGACTGCCTACCTGGATATTGCTGACCAGGCCCGTGTTGGGCATCTCGCGCAGCAGGTAGAGCACGTGGCCGCCGTCGGGCACCGCAAGGTAGGCCGACAGTTGCAATGACTCGCTGAGCCGCGCAAGGATGCGGCGCGCGAACGATGTCAGGTCGTTCGACGCCAGTACGCGCGAGGCCAGCTTCAGGAACGCGAAGCCCACCGTGTGCCCGCCCTGCGGCAGCCGTTCGACCATGCCCTCGTGCTCGAGCGTGGCCAGCAGCCGCATCACCGTCACGCGGTTGACATCGATACGGCGGCCCACTTCGCTGAGATTGGCCGTGGAACCGCCCTCGGCAATAAAGCGCAGCAGCCGCATGCCGCGAATGACTGGCGACACCAGTTGCTGCCCACTGCCAGTGCCATCGTCGGCGTCGTTTTCGGATTCGGCGTGCAGGGATGGGTTGCGCAGCGGGTCGGGCTTCGGCATTGGCAAGCTGGGAAACAATCGAAAGGGAAGGGCTTCCTGTGCGCGCGTTCACCGTACACGGTGAAGCGCAAACGTTCAGTCCAGTTCAGTTCAGCGGAACGTTCCAGGCGTTGTAATCGTACACCCAGTCCGCATTGCCGCCGGCCTTGAGCCATTCGTTGCCGCGCGATCCAATCTGGATGCGGCTAGTGCGCTCGTGGCGCGCGGCCTGATAGCGTGCAAGCGCGGTGGGCACGTCGTCCAGCGTGGCGTCGGCCAGGCAACGCGCCAATACAACACCATCCTCGATCGCCATGCCGGCACCCTGGGCCATGAACGGCATCATCGGGTGGCACGCATCGCCCATCAGCGCAATATGTCCGGCCGACCATGCCGGCAGCGGATCGCGCACGTACAACGCGGAAATCAGCACGTCGTCGCAGGCATCGAGCAACGCGCGCGCATCGGGATGGAAGCCGGCGTATGCGGCGCGCAGGTCTGCCACGTTGCCCGGCGTGGTCCAGGATTCATGGCGCCAGCTGTCTTGGGCCACCGTGGCGAACACGAAAATCTCGCGACCGCGGTTCAGCGGGAACGTCACGATCTGGCTGCTCGGCTCGGCCCCCCACCATTTCGTGAAGGCGCCAATATTCGGCACGCCAGCAAGCCGTTCGGCCGGCACCACGGCGCGATAGGCCACCACGCCGGTGAAGATCGGATGCTCGGCGCCCAGCAGCGCGGTACGTACGATCGAGTGGATGCCATCGGCACCAATCAGCACGTCCACGTCCTGATGGCTGCCATCGGCAAACTGCAATGTCGCGCCACGTTCGCGCGGTACCACGGCGGTGGCCTTGTGCCCAAGCCTGACATTGGCCGCCGGTACTACCGCTTCCAGCGCGGCCATCAGGTCGCCGCGATGCATGGTCAGTTGCGGCGCGCCGTAGCGGCGCTCGGCTTCGTCGGACATCGGCAGGCGCGAGGTTTCCTCGCCGGTGTCCCAGGTGCGGCTGATGCGGTGCGTGGGGCGGGCCGCGGTTGCGCGCAGTGCATCGCCCACGCCAAGACCGTCGAGCGCACGCACGGCGTTTGGCGTGAGGTTGATATCCGCACCCACCCGTGCGAATCGGGCGGCCTGCTCGAAGACCACAACATCCATGCCGAGTTTGCGCAGGGCAATGGCGGCTGCCAGGCCACCGATGCCGGCACCGTTGATGCCAATTTTTCCTGAAATCATGAGGGCGCTCCTTTGAGGTAACCACTGCGATAACCGTGGTCAGTTTTATGTATGTTCAAATATGAACGATAAGTTCATAAAAAGAATATTCGTGATGAGGTGGAGCGTCAAGTGGGGCGTCAAGTCGGACGTCAAGCGCGAACGAACGGACCCCTCTGAGAGGACGTAGCGCATGCCATTTCCGTCACTCTTCAGGGTTTGTGAACACGATGTCATCAAACGTGACTTGGCTGCGCTATGGCGCGCTACCTATAGTCACCGGTTCGGGGTGCCCACGGCCCCGGTCAAGACGGAGACACAACAATGATGAAAAGCTGGGTAGCGGCGGGAGCCGTTGCAGCGACATTCCTGGCGCCGGCAGCCTATGCACAGCCCGCGACGGCAACCGATATCCACGTGATGATTTCCGGTGGGTTCACGGCAGCCTACAAAGCGCTGGGGCCGAAGTTCACGGAGCAGACGGGCAGCAAGCTGGAGACCGAGCACGGGCCATCGATGGGAAATTCGCCCGAAGCGATACCGAACCGGTTGGCGCGCGGTGAGCAGGCCGATGTGGTGATCATGGTTGGCTATGCACTCGATGACCTGATCAAGAAGGGTGTGGTCGACCCGAAGTCGCGTGTGGAACTGGCCGACTCGCGCATCGGCATGGTGGTACGTGCAGGTGCGACGGTGCCTGACATCCGTACCGTGGATGCCCTGCGGCGGACGCTGATGCAGGCAAAATCAATCGCCTATTCAGATAGCGCCAGCGGTGTCTATGTCGAACGCGAACTGTTCGGCAAGCTCGGCGAGCCGGTTGCGCTGGCTGCCAAGGCAAAAAAGATCGAGAAGGTGCCGGTCGCATCGATGGTCGCCAATGGCCAGTACGAGATTGGTTTCCAGCAGGTGGCCGAACTATTGCCAGTGCCTGGCGTAACCTTCGTTGGCCGCATTCCTGAAGACGTGCAATCCATCACGCGTTTTGCCGGTGGTGTGCCGGTCAACGCTGCGCATCCCGCGCAAGCGCACGCACTGCTCGAATACCTTGCGGCGCCCACGGCGCAACCTGTAGTCAAGGAAACCGGGCTCGATTCCGTACCGCACTGACATCGACGACACAATTTTTTGAGGCTGCAGTACTGCCCAGGGCCGGCTCGATGCCGGCCCTTTTTCATTGGCCTTTTTTCATTGGCCTTTTTTCATTGGGCACATGTCGCAAAGTGATGCTGTGGGAATTGTCTTACGAATGTTTCAGCAGCGACCTTCTGCTTTGCTGGAGCGGCAAAACATAACCTGCAACTACAGCAGGGCACAACGCAAAGTGCGATGAGCCTGACGAGTATTTCACTTGAGAAAAGGAGCACGACATGATTGCAAAGAAGTGGCTGACCGCGGCAGTGTGTTCGATGATGGTTGCCGCCCCGGCGGGCTTTGCCTACGCCCAGGCAGGTTCGAAAGCAGACCATGATGCGGCGGTGAAGCAGGCCGACGCAGACTACAAGGTAGCCAGCGACAAGTGCAGCGGCATGTCCGGGAATGCCAAGGACGTCTGCAAGCTGGAAGCGAAGCGTGACCGCGATGTGGCCAAGGCCAATGCGGATGCCAAGCGTGACGGCACCGAGAAGGCCCACGCCAAGGCCATGAAAACCAAGGCCGACCGCGATTATGACGTGGCCAAGGAAATGTGCGACGACAAGAAGGGCAACGACAAGGACGTCTGTGTGAAGGAAGCCAAGGCTTCGCATGAACGCGCGCTGGGCGCCGCCAAGGTTGAAAAGGCTGCCGCTACCGGCACCAGTACCGATGTGGCCGAAGCTCGCGCCGATGCCCGCAAGGACACTGTCGATGCCGCTTACAAGGCCGACAAGGAAAAGTGCGATGCGATGTCGGGTGATGCCAAGGACAAGTGCCAGGCCAACGTAAAGGCCAAGTACGCGAAGTAACTACCAATCAGCTCGGCAACACCTAACCGAACGCAAGGAGTCGCTATGAACTGGGATCAGATCGAAGGCAAGTGGGAGCAGGCCAAGGGCAAGGTCAAGGAGAAGTGGGGCAAGCTGACCGACGATGACATCACGGTGATCAACGGCAAGCGTGACCAGTTGGCCGGCCGGATCCAGGAGCGTTACGGCTACACCAAGGAACGGGCAGAAGAAGAAATGAAGGCTTGGGAAAACGACGTGCGCTGGTAAGTCGGTGCACACACGGCCGCAACTGGCGGCTACTCATCATGCGCGGACACGCGTGACGGAACGGCGAAGCGATGCTTCGCCGTTTTTGTTTGGCCTTTGCCCAGCGTGATGTGACGGAAGCCCGGCGAAGACGAGCGTTGTGCGTAAGCTGTAACAAAAATGAAAAACATTTCAGTGAAATAGCGACATATTGGGCACAAATGCGCGGACTTCGCTTGTTCCTGCTTGGCGTGTCAACCTGTATTATTTCAATGCGTTACGGGATATTACGGGCTAGGCCTAGATCCCCACTAACGCGAATATAGATAGGCCAGCCCGTTGCCGATCCCATCCGGGACGTGCAGCAGGGTCATATTACGTGCAAACCAGGTCCCGCCAAGAATGGACCGGCGCGTCAACAGGGGAGCATTCCGTCGTGCAAGGACCAATGTCATGTCTGCAAGGGCTTCTTCATGCCCGTGCAGGTGGGTTGTTTGATTTTCCGCCAGCGCAGTATTTGCGATACCTGAGTGCGGTAGCCTCGGTCTCCACTTTCTGCTATCCGGCGGGCAGCCGTAAATGGTTGTCGCGCCGGCTCAAGCTGCTTGCCATGTCAGCCATGCGTGCGCATACGGTGCAGCCGTGGATGCGTGATGCCGGCTCGTGCGCGCTTCTGGGCAGGTTGGTTGCCGCCAGGCCGTTGCTGCTTGAAAAGCCCTTTCGACCGTTGGGCAAGTCGGGGCTGGGTTTTGGGGAACGCGTGCGCATGGTGCTTGACCACTATTCGGTCATGCAGATGAACTTGCCGGCTTGCGTTTGCGACCGTGTTTATCTCACCGGTGGCCTGGACTGGCAGTTTGGTGACGGCAGGTACGTGCTGCGGCTGGCCGACCCCGGCCCCAATCCGAAGGAGGGCGAACTGGCGTTCTACTGGACCGATACGGAAACCGGGGCGTGCCTGACGCAACTGAGCTTCTATCTGCGCCGCGGCAAGGACGGCCCCGAAATCTTTGTCGGCGGCCTGCAGGGGCCGATGAACGAGGCTAGCCGCGAATGGATCCGCACGGCCACCAAGGCCAGTGAGGGCCTGCGGCCCAAGGACGTGGTAATGGAGGCGCTGCTGGCCTTTGCCGCCACGGTGGGCGTACAGCGGATCCGCGCCGTGTCACGCGACAACCATGTCGGGCGCCAACGCAATACACCGCGTGAAATCCAGACCGACTACGAGGGCTTCTGGATGGAATACCACGGTGTGCCCTGTGCGGATGGCAACATCGAGATCCCCACGTGCCAGCCATTGCGCGACATCGCTGAAATCGCTTCGAAGAAGCGCTCGGCCTGGCGCCGCAAACAGGCATTCGTGGAATCCGTGCACGCTGCCGTCAGCGCCGCATTGCGCCTCGACGACATGACAGCCGGCAACGATGCCGAACTGGCACCGGCCATCGTTGCTGCGGCCTGAGTTGGCACAAAACTGCAGGATGGAACGGTGCGGCGGTAAACCCTAGTAGTCTAGCTACCTAGACTTTTAATAGAGTCTGGTATCGACCCAGCGCGGCGACGCATGTGCGTTGCTGCGCCGGGGACTACTTCTGCCATGCCGGACGCCACCGACCTGCTTTCCCGAAGCCGCGAGCCTGTCTACCTGCAGCTCGCCACCATCTTTCGCCGCCAGATCGAAAGCGGTGCCTGGCGTCCCGGCGAACAGATCCCGTCGCTCGAAGCGTTGTGCCGCCAGTACGGCGTGGCACGCATGACCATGCATCACGCGCTGTCGGAGCTGGATGCCGAAGGGCTGGTCGCGCGTTCGCGCGGACGTGGCACCTTCGTCAAGGCCGCCGGACGTGAGCGACGCCAGTTGACGCTGCCGGTCAGTTGGGACCAGGCCGTGGCGGTAGGCGGCCAGCTTTCCACTGAAGCCATGGTCGAGTCGACGGCCGACGTGGCACTGCCCGACGATCTTGGCATGCCCTGCGAGGGCCGGCGTGCCGCCGGCTATCACTTCCTCAAGCGCGCGCACCGCATGGACGACCGTCCGTTTGCAGTGGGCGAGGTCTACATTGCCGCTGACGTTTTCGCACGCGAGCCCGAAGCATTCCGCCACGGGGCATCGGTGCCGGTGCTGGACCGCTTTCCCGGCCTCAAGGTCAATGCCGCCCGCCAGCGCCTGTCGATCGTGCCGGCCGGTGCGGCGTCAGCCGGCGCGCTGGAACTGGCCGTTGGCGCGCCCGTGGCTGAATTGCGCCGCTTTGCGTGCGTCGACGACGTGATCGTTTACTACGCACGGATTGAATTCCCCACCGAGTACGTCAGCCTGGATTTCGACCTGCTCGCCCCCCATTCCTGACAACAGCCAACCAGCACGGAACCCAAGATGGAGATTCAAGAACCGATGAACGGCGCGGAAAGCCTGGTCAAGACGCTGCTCGCCTGCGGCGTGGATACCTGCTTTGCCAACCCCGGTACCAGCGAAATGCATTTCGTGGCCGCGCTCGATCGCATTCCCGGCATGCGTTGCGTGCTGGGCCTGTTCGAAGGTGTGGTGACTGGCGCGGCCGATGGCTATGCGCGCATGGCCGACAAGCCGGCCGCCACGCTGCTCCATTGCGGACCCGGCCTGGCCAACGGGCTGGCGAACCTGCACAACGCGCGTCGCGCCCAGACGCCGGTCGTCAATATCATCGGCGACCAGGCAACCTATCACCGCCCGTTCGATGCGCCGCTGACCGCCGATACCGAAGGCTGGGCGCGCCCGGTCTCGGTATGGACGCGCACGGCCACCCATGCGGCATCGGTCGGTGCCGATGCGGCAATGGCCGTGCAGGCGGCAACCTCGGCGCCGGGCGGCGTTGCCAGCCTGATCCTGCCGTCCGATGTGTGCTGGGATGCCGGCGGCAAGGTTGCGGCACCGTTGCCTGCGCTGCCCGTGCCGAAGGTGGCGCCCGACGCGGTCCAGAATGCCGCGCGAATCCTGCGCAGCGGGCAGCCCACGCTGATCGTACTGGCCGGCAGTGCGCTGCGCGAAGGTGCCCTGTCTGATGCCCATCGTATCGCTGCCGCCACCGATGCGCGCCTGATCACGCCGATGTCGAACGCGCGCGTGACGCGCGGACGTGGCATGCTGGCCATCGATCGCATTCCATATTCGGGAGATGCGGCACGCCAGAAGCTGGCCGGGATCCGCAATGTGATTCTGGTTGGCGCACCGACGCCGGTCACGTTCTTTGCCTATCCGGGCAAGTCGCCGCGGCCGTATCCGGAAGATGCGTCGATCCACGTGCTGGCTCGTCCCGAGGAGGATCTGGCCGAGGCGCTGGCACGTTTGGCGGACGAGCTCGGCGCGCGCAGCGCACGGCTGCCGGAAACGGGGTCCGTGACCGTGGAACCTGCAAAGGGTGCCGTCACTTCGGAAGCCGTGGCGCAGACGCTGACCGCGCTACTGCCGGAGCAAGCCGTGGTGGTGGAAGAAAGCGTGAGCTTTGGGCGCGCATTCTATCCAGGCACCGTGCATGCCGCGCCGCACGACTGGCTGCAACTGACCGGTGGCGCGATCGGGGCCGGCCTGCCACTGGCCACCGGTGCGGCAATTGCCGCACCAGACCGCCGCGTGGTGGCACTGCAGGCCGATGGCTCGGGCATGTACACGCTGCAGTCGCTGTGGACCATGGCGCGCGAGAAGCTCGATGTGACCATCGTGCTGCTGGCCAATCGCAAGTACGCGATCCTGCTTGGCGAACTGGCCGGCGTAGGGGCCAATCCGGGCAAGACCGCGCTCGACATGCTCGACCTCGGCAATCCGGATCTTGACTGGGTCAAGATGG
This sequence comes from uncultured Cupriavidus sp., assembly GCA_963543405.1. Lineage (GTDB taxonomy): Bacteria > Pseudomonadota > Gammaproteobacteria > Burkholderiales > Burkholderiaceae > Cupriavidus. The sequence continues at coordinate 34,437 of CAUUBQ010000005.1, read as the reverse complement.
CCAATGGCATGGGCGTGGAGGCGGCGCGCGCCGATAACATGGAATCGTTCAATGATCTGTTCCGCATGGCCAACCAGCGTAAGGGCCCGTTCCTGATTGAACTGGTGATTTGACAGCGGTGGCTTCCAAACTCCCCTCTCCCGCAGCGCGGGAGAGGGGAGAACACCACCGAAATCATCCACGCCTGTTCCATTGTGGCGGCGGTGCGACCGACTCAACATGAGATCGTCGATACCGCCTCGGAGGCCATCATGGGAAAGGCATGGATTTGCATCGTGGGCATTGCGCTAGGCGTTTGCGGCTGTTCGCGAACCCCGCCACGGCCGCCGTTGCAGCAGACGCTGACCGACGGCAGCAACAACATCGTCTGCAATTTCTCGCATCGATTGCCTGACGACCCGATTGTCTATCCAGGCAAGCCAGGGATTGCGATGCAGCACGACTTCTTCGGCAACACCACGGCGAACGCCATGTCGACGGCAGACTCGCTGCAGGCCAGCCCGGGCACGACGTGCGAGAACGCCGCGGATGCCACGGCGTACTGGGCGCCCGCGCTGAGGTTGCCGGACGGTAAGGTCGTGGCGCCGATGTACCAGAAAACGTACTACACGAACCAGGCGGTGCCTTCGTCGAAGCGGGTCGTGGTACAGCCATTTCCGCCGGGCCTCAAGATGCTGGCCGGCAATCACCACGGGACCCAGCCTAACCCTCGCGTCTCGTTCCTGTGCACGGGGCGCGGCTACACCAATACCATCCCCACCAGTTGCGTTCCGGATCCAGCCACGGGCACGCAATTCAATATCGGGCTCAACTTTCCCACCTGCTGGGATGGCAAGAATCTGGCCCCGAAGATGGGAGGCCATGACAATATGGCCTATCCCGACAGCAGCGGTAACTGTCCGTCGGACTACCCGGTTCATCTTCCCGAGGTCAACATGAACATCGCCTACCGGCTCGGGCAGATATCCGATCTGACGAATGTGCAGCTTTCACTGGACCCGGAACTCGATGCCCAGGGCAAGGTGGTCAAGGAGTTGTGGGGTTCGCTCTACACGGCCCATGCGGATTTCTTCCTGGGTTGGCGCGACCAGGCTGCGAAGTTCATGGCTGGCTACTGCATGAACAAGGGACGGGTTTGCAACCGCGAGGTGGCCTATTCCTATAACGAGTCGGCCGAAGACGCCACGGTGATCACTGGCGATGCCGCCAACTACGGTGCCGAGCCATCGCTCGATGCGGAAATCGGTGGCGGTTCGAAGCCGGAATCGATGATCTATCTGAAACTCCGGATTCCGCAAGGTGCGGTCACGCTGCCGCCCGATTTCACGCCGCGTTATGTGCTGCTCATGTATGGGGGAAATGAAACGGATACGGCGGCGGTCAATATCCACGCCTACAGCGTCTCCACGGAATGGACCGAGCAGGCGATCACCGGCGCGAATGCGCCGGCCTGTTCCGGAACCAGTGCCGCGCTCTATCTCGACAACACGCTGCAATACCGTGGCTTCACCGTTACGCGGGCGGTCAATGAGGCAATTGCCGCGGGCAAGGACACCGTGGCATTCTGCATTCGCGGTGCGGGCGCTGGCCGGCTGTTCAAGTTTGGCAGCAAGGAGAGTGACAACAAGCCGGTGCTGTACCTGATTGCCGTAAATCCGCTGCCAACCTGAAAAGGCCCCGGCCCGTTATATCAGGCGCCAACCTCGGCCCACGCCGACATGGCCTGCCCGCCCTTGTCGTCGCCGGTCCATAGCACCACCTTGCCGGCGGTATCCGGTGCGTCCATGCCGCCGACCGATACGGTGTCCTGATGGAACAGCGGTGCCAGACCCCGGAACCCGAAGCGCTTGACGCGTGCCTGCGGCCGCTCGTGGCGCAGCAGTTCCAGCGTGAGCATCGCCTGCAGCGGGCCGTGCACGATCAGGCCAGGGTAGCCTTCGACATCGCGCACGTAGTCGAGGTCATAGTGGATTCGATGGCCGTTGAAAGTCAGTGCCGAAAATCGAAACAGCATGACAGGGTCGGCTTGCAGCGTACGACCGAACTGTGCGGCATGTTCCAGTCGCGGCCGCGGCGCCTGGGGTTGGCCTTTCTCCGGCATGGCGCGATAGACGATATCGTGGCGCTCGTTCAGCGCCGTTTCGCCATCGACGGTGTAGGCATGATCGACGGTCACGAACCACAGCTCACCGCTACGGCCTGACTTGTGCTGGACGTCGGAGATGGTCGACGTCTTCGTCACCGTCTCGCCCACGCGCAGGCCACGGTGGAACGTGAGTTCGCCGCCGGCCCACATGCGACGTGGTAGCGGCACTGGTGGCAGGAATCCGCCCAGCGCGGGATGGCCGTCCTGTCCAATCGTGCGCTGTGGGGCCCGTGGCAGGAAATACAGCCAGTGCCACAGTGGCGGCAGCGGCTGGCTGGCAATGGCGGCGCCGTCCAGGTCAAAAGTGGCAGCCAGCGCGTGCACTGGCTCGGCCGCCAGTGTCTCGGTGCGGGTCTCCGAACGGCCGATCCATTCACGCAATTGCTCAAGCGTCGGTGCTGTCGTTGCTGTAGTCATTGCCTTGTCCTGTGGGGTTATCGCGCCGAAGGAAGCCAGCCGTTGACGTTCGCTTCCTGTTCAAGACGCCATACGCGAGCGATGATAGCGCGCATCTCCGCCTCGCTAGCGCCGTGGCGAAACGCGCCAAGCTGGATGGCCTTGGCTTCGAGTTCCGGCCGCGACAACGTATTGTCCGGATCGCCCTTGGGCACATCCACGCGTGCTTCGAGCGTGCGGCCATCGGTGGTGCTCACCGTAACACGGCCGATCCACTGCCGTGGATAAGCGGCATTGATCTCGTCGTCGAGCGCCATCGTGACCTTGTTGCAGAAGGCTGCGATGCGCGTGTCCTGTAGCGCATGCTGCTCGAACTCGGCCAGGCCTGCGTGCGCATGGACGGCTACCAGGCCCAGCACGGTGCCCATCGAGAACTTTGCCTGATGGATGGTCACCGGATTCACAACCGGGCCCAGCACATCGATCGCCCCCTGGTGTACGTGGGCCGTGACCGAAGCAATCTGCTCGGCGTGCAATCCATCGCGTTGCATCAACGCCTTCAATGCATCGGCCGCGGGGTGGGTATGGCGGCACGAGGCAAAAAACTTGAATGACGTTTCAGCGGTGGCCCAGCGTGTGCCGAGCCCGTCGGTCAAGGCCGCGGGATTGGCATCGGACGACATGCCGGCTGCCATGCCCTGCTTGCCTTCGAGGATCTGCTTCGCGCCGGTGAAACCCGCGCGGGCGAGCCATGCCGACTGCAGGCCGTCCGCGGCGGCCTTGGCAGTGTGCAACTGCTTGGAATCCGCGGCGTCGCGCAGGAATTCCCAAAGCCCGGCGGCTTGCGTGCCTGCCGAACCGAGCGCCTGGTTGATGCCTTCGGCATCGAGCCCGTACAGCTTGGCTACGGCAGCGGCCGCAGCCAGCGTGCCGACGGTACCTGTGGTGTGGAACACCCGATAGTGCGACCGGCCCATGAATTCGCCGATGCGGATGCCCGCTTCATAGCCGGCAATCGACGCCAGCAGGACTTCGGCGCCGCTCTTGCCTTCGGCCTGCGCGGCGGCTACGACAGCGGGGAAGACCACGGCGGCCGGATGCAGCACCGAGCCGTTGTGCACGTCGTCCTGTTCCACCACGTGCGACGAGGCGCCGTTGATCAGCGCGGCAAAGTATGGCGATGTGCGGCGGCGATCGACCAGTACTTCGGCGTCACCGGCGTTTGGCCCCATCGCGGCGGCAAACTCCTGGATGCGACGAATGGCCGGCGCGTCCTTGCCGGCAATGGCCGAGGCAATCCAGTCCAGGAACAGGTCCTTGGTGCGCTCGACCACGGGCGCGGGGATGTCACTGAGCTTCAACTGCGCCAGGAACTCGCAGAGCTGGCGGGTCGGGTAGGTATCGTTGGGCATGTTCGACATCGGCATCAGAATCAGAACGAACGGGGCAGTTCGAGCACGTGCTCGGCCACGTACGACAGGATCAGGTTGGTGGAAATCGGTGCCACCTGGTACAGGCGGGTTTCGCGGAACTTGCGTTCGATGTCGTACTCGGCGGCAAAGCCAAAGCCGCCATGCGTCTGCAGGCAGACGTTGGCCGCTTCCCACGAGGCATCGGCGGCCAGCAGCTTGGCCATGTTGGCCTCCTTGCCGCAGGGCTTGCCGGCGTCGAACAGCTGCGCCGCCTTGTAGCGCATCAGGCTGGCCGCCTCCACGTTGACGAAGGAGCGCGCGATCGGGAACTGCACGCCCTGGTTCTGGCCAATCGGGCGTTCGAACACGATGCGTTCGCGTGCATAGCCGCTGGCCCGCTCGACGAACCAGTAGCCGTCGCCAATGCACTCGGCCGCAATCAGGATGCGCTCAGCGTTCAGGCCGTCAAGGATGTACTTAAGGCCCTTGCCTTCCTCGCCGATCAGGTTTTCGGCCGGGATTTCGAGGTTGTCGAAGAACAACTCGTTGGTCTCGTGGTTGACCATGTTGCGAATCGGCTGGACGGTCAGGCCGTTGCCGATGGCTTCGCGCAGGTCCACCACGAACACTGACAGTCCTTCGGACTTCTTCTTTACCTGGTCGAGCGGCGTGGTGCGTGCCAGCAGCAGCATCAGGTCGGAATGCTGCACGCGCGAGATCCATACCTTCTGCCCGTTGATGACGTACTTGTCGCCACGGCGAACGGCCGTGGTCTTGAGCTTGGTGGTATCGGTGCCGGTAGTGGGCTCGGTCACGGCCATCGACTGCATGCGCAGTTCGCCTGAGGCGATACCGGGCAGCCAGCGCTGTTTCTGGGCTTCGGAGCCATGGCGCAACAGGCAGCCCATCACGTACATCTGGCCGTGGCAGGCGCCGGAATTGCCGCCGTTACGGTTGATTTCTTCCATGATCACCGAGGCCGCGGTCAGCGGCAGCCCCGAGCCGCCATAGGACTCGGGGATCAGGGCGGAAAGCCAACCCGCCTGCGTCAATGCCTGGACAAATTCCTCCGGGAACCCGACCTGTTCCTCGATGCGCTGCCAGTAGGCGGAGTCGAACTGCTGGCAAAGGTCACGTACGGCCTCGCGGATTTCCGGGTAAATCTGGTCTTGGTCTTGTGCAGCATGCATGGCAATGTCCGTGATTGTCGGGGTGGGGGTCATTATTCACGAGCCATCGGGGCTGCAATATTCACATTTGCCAAAGCGCGACTTCGGTCCCGGCGTAGGGCCGGTCGACGGGTTGGGGTTATCCCGTGGCTTTTGCGCTGCCTTGTCCACCCTTCGGCAAATCGGAATTGTGTGCCGGCGCCTTTGCTTTCACGCTGCGCATCACACGGATTCCTTGATAACCGGACGCGTGATACACGCGCCAACAGGAGACAGCGCATGACCTCATTTCCGCAGCCGCCGGCGACCCTTGCCCGCTTTCGCCATGCATGCCATGCCGTGACCTGGGCCGCCCTGGCCGTCACCGCCGTGGTGCTGGCCCCGGGCCGGGCGTTTGCCGCCGATTCGTACCCTTCGCGACCCATCACCATGGTGGTGCCGTTCGCGGCCGGTGGCCCCACCGATGTGGTGGCGCGCTCGGTGGCGGCCGCGATGTCGAAGTCATTGGGCCAGAGCGTGGTGGTGGAAAACCGCCTGGGCGCCGGTGGCACGGTATCGGCCGCCTATGTGGCCAAGGCAGCGCCGGACGGCTACACGATACTGATTCACCATAACGGCATGGCAACGGCGCCGGCCCTGTATTCAAAGCTGCCTTACAAGCCGCTGACCGACTTTGCCTTCGTCGGCCAAGTCGCCGACGTGCCGATGACGCTGCTGGGGCGCCATGATCTGCCGGCCAATACGCTGCCCGAACTGGTCAGCTATATCAGGCAGAACCAGAACAAGGTGAACCTGGCCAACGCCGGCCTGGGCGCGGTGTCGCAACTATGCGGCATGCTGTTCCAGAAGGCCATCGGCGTGGACCTGCAGACCATTCCGTACCAGGGTACGGCGCCGGCGTTGACGGCATTGCTGGGCGGCCAGGTCGACGTGCTGTGCGACCAGACCACGCAGACGCTGCCGCATATCCGGAGCGAGAAGGTCAAGCTGTACGGCGTGACCACCGCAGAGCGGATCCAGGCGCTGCCAAATACGCCAACGCTGCGCGAAGGGGGGCTGAAAGACTTTGAAGTCAAGGTATGGCACGGCATCTATGCGCCCAAGGGCACGCCCCCGGCGGCCATCGACAAGCTCAACGGTGCGCTGCGCGCAGCCCTAAAGGACCCGGCGGTAACGGCGCGCATGAAGGACCTGGGCGCGGTAATCGTGCCCGAGGACAAGCAGACGCCGGAAGGCCTGCGCACATGGCTGGCCTCCGAGATCGACAAATGGTCGCCAATCATCAAGGCGGCAGGCGTAAAGGCGGATTGAAGCACGGCGCTGGGGTTCCGCGAGCGTGAACCCCACTTTTGTCATTCATGAATTCCACAAACTCCGCCGCCAATTTATCGTACCGAACTGTGCGATAGAACGGGTACGCTCCCGAACCCGGACAACTGGCAGCCAAGGAGGCAGCAATGAGTGGAATGATGACAGGCAAGGTAGTGGTCGTGACGGGCGCAGGCGGTGGCATTGGCCGCGGTATCGCGCTGGGAATGGCCGCGGCCGGTGCGCGCGTCGTGGTCAACGACCTGGGCGTGTCCATGACTGGCGAGGGCGGTGACGCGGGCCCCGCGCAACGCGTAGTCGACGAGATCCGTGCGGCCGGTGGCGAAGCTGTTGCCAATACCGACAGCGTGTCGAGCTGGGCCGGCGCCAATGCCATCGTCCAGTGCGCGCTTGACCAGTTCGGTCGTATCGACGCGGTCGTCAACAACGCCGGCAACCTGCGCGACCGCATGTTCTTCAAGATGAACGAAGAGGAGTGGCGTTCGGTAATCGATGTGCATCTGCATGGCACGTTCTTCGTCAGCCGCGCCGCCGCCAACTATTTCAAGGACCAGGAAAGCGGCGCCTATGTGCACATGACTTCCACATCGGGCCTGATCGGTAACCTGGGGCAGGCCAATTACTCGGCCGCGAAGCTCGGTATTGCTGCCTTGTCGAAATCGATCGCGCTGGACATGGCGCGCTTCAACGTGCGTTCGAACTGCATCGCACCATTTGCCTGGAGCCGGATGACGAGTTCGATTCCGGCCGAAACGCCCGAGGAAAAGGCGCGCGTGGCCCGACTGCAGAAGATGGAGGCCGGCAAGATCGCGCCGGTGGCGGTGTTCCTGGCAAGCGATGCCGCTGCCGAGGTCAACGGCCAGATCTTTGCCGTGCGCGCCAACGAGATCATGCTGATGAGCCAGCCGCGGCCGGTGCGCTCGGTGCATACCAGCGAGGGGTGGACGCCGGAAACGGTGGCGGAGATCGCCATGCCGGCCATGCGCAGCAGCTTCTTCAAGCTCGACCGGTCACCCGACGTGATCAACTGGGATCCGATCTGACGCGTCCTGCGTCCTGCGTCCTGCATATTCCGTGTTTTGTACGTCCACGCGCGTTGCAGTGCAGCATTGGCAGTGCGCGTGGCACGCATTCTGCTCATCCCCTCTCATTGCGGTTTGATAGTTGCTGCAAGGTGCTCGCAGCGGACTCACGCACTCGGACTGTGCGTGGCGACGGTAGCGGATACGCAAAAGCGGTGCATGACTGCGCAGTCGCGCCGTCATGTGCGATGGGCGTGTAATTGGCACTCTCGCATCGACAGTGCTGAAACCGTGCGATGCGCAGGGGCACGGAAATGCATTGGAGATGAAGTCGTCCATGGCGCGGAGATGGTTATCGCGCGCATAGTGGTCGATTCGTTCCGAACGGGTGTTGGATCGGTCGATCGATGCGGTTGCGATGTTCGGTGTGAACGCAACCGCGAAATGCGCAGGCCGATATGAGAAATACGGTGCAAATCATGCGTTTGCATGATGTCGGCTTTAACGATGTTCGCGCACAGTGAAAGCATGCGTGTAGGACCATTGCCGACACTGTGTGTCAGATGTTTCTGGATTTGTGGGATCGTTACACAACGCGCTGTGCACGATGGGCGTGAAAGGTGTAATGTGTGTCACAAGCATGGTCAATGGCCCGTCGCAGCGGGGTGAGCAAGCGAGTGTCAGGTTGAAGTGCGGATGCCATGTGCGAATACACGCAGATGACGGATGCAAACGATCTGGCAGACGTCAATAACGCGTCAACTCCGGGCTCACATTCGCCGTTATTTGACTATGATGAAGTAAAGACTTCGCAACTTGGCAACACCACCAAGCCGGGGTGGCGGAATGCAAGATTGCCGCGAAGGCTTAGGGAGTAGAACTACCTTCGCCTCGGACGTGGGACTCTGACGGGAGTGAGGTATGGACATTTTTGGCCACTACGCCACGCGCTTCGAAGCACGCAAGGAAGAGGAATACAGCATCCAGGAGTATCTGGAGATCTGCAAGAAGGATCCTACTGCCTACGCGACCGCTGCAGAACGCATGCTTGCCGCAATCGGACAACCCGAACTGGTGGATACCCACCATGATCCGCGCTTGTCCCGACTGTTCTTCAACAAGGTCATCCGGGTCTACCCGGCGTTCCGCGATTTCTACGGAATGGAGGACACCATCGAGCAGATGGTCTCCTTCTTCAAGCACGCGGCACAGGGACTTGAAGAGCGCAAACAGATTCTGTACCTGCTTGGACCTCCCGGTGGCGGCAAGTCGTCGCTGGCCGAGAAGCTCAAGGCGCTGATGGAAGAGGTTCCCATCTACGCGCTCAAGGGATCTCCCATCCATGAATCGCCGCTCGGACTGTTTTCCGCCGAGGAAGACGGCAAGATCATGGAAGAGGACTATGGCATTCCGGTGCGTTACCTGAATACCATTCCGTCGCCATGGGCGGTCAAGCGCCTGCATGAATTCAATGGCGACATCACCAAGTTCCGCGTGGTGAAGCTGCGTCCGTCGGTACTGTCGCAGATCGCCATCTCGAAGACCGAGCCTGGCGATGAGAACAACCAGGATATTTCCTCGCTGGTCGGCAAGGTCGACATCCGCAAGCTCGAGGACTTCCCGCAGGACGACCCGGACGCCTATTCCTATTCCGGCGGACTTTGCCTGGCCAACCGTGGCCTGCTCGAGTTCGTTGAAATGTTCAAGGCGCCGATCAAGGTCCTGCACCCGTTGCTGACCGCGACGCAGGAAGGCAACTACAAGGGTACCGAGGGCTTCGGTGCAATACCGTTCGACGGTGTCATCCTGGCCCACTCGAACGAAGCCGAATGGCAGACCTTCAAGGCGGACAAGAACAACGAGGCTTTCCTCGACCGGATCTATATCGTCAAGGTGCCGTACTGCCTGCGCGTGTCCGATGAGGTCAAGATCTACGACAAGCTGCTGCGCAGCAGTTCGTTGTCGGCGGCGCCCAATTCGCCGAACACGCTCAAGATGATGGCGCAGTTTGCCGTGCTCACACGGATCAAGGAGCCGGAAAACTCGAACATCTTCTCCAAGATGCGCGTCTACGACGGTGAAAGCCTCAAGGACGTGGACCCGAAGGCGAAGTCGTACCAGGAGTATCGCGACTACGCCGGCATCGACGAAGGCATGAATGGCCTGTCCACGCGTTTCGCGTTCAAGGTGCTGTCGAAGGTCTTCAATTTCGACAATACCGAGGTGGCGGCCAATCCGGTGCACCTGCTCTATGTGCTCGAACAGCAGATCGAGCGCGAGCAGTTCCCGCCGGAGCAGGAAGCCAAGTTGATGTCCTACATCAAGGAGTACCTGACCACGCCGTACGTGGAGTTCATCGGCAAGGAAATCCAGACCGCCTACCTGGAATCGTATTCCGAGTATGGCCAGAACATCTTCGACCGTTATGTGGTGTTTGCCGACCTGTGGATCCAGGACCAGGAGTACCGCGATCCGAACACCGGTGAAATCCTCGACCGCAACGCGCTGAACGATGAGCTCGAGAAGGTGGAGAAGCCGGCGGGTATCTCGAACCCGAAGGACTTCCGCAACGAGATCGTCAACTTCGTGCTGCGGGCGCGCGCCAACAACGGTGGCAAGAACCCGGTCTGGACCAGCTACGAGAAGCTGCGGATGGTGATCGAAAAGCGCATGTTCTCCACTACGGAGGACCTGCTGCCGGTGATCTCGTTCAACGCCAAGTCGTCGCGCGAGGATCAGGACAAGCACGAAAACTTCGTCAACCGTATGGTTGAGAAAGGCTATACACCCAAGCAGGTTCGACTTTTGGTGGAATGGTATCTGCGCGTCAGGAAGTCGTCGTAACCAGCACCCGACGCGGTCTTTTTCCATGGCGCGCTTTCCCGGCGCCTCAACCAGGCGGGCGAACGGCATATGGCTACGGTGATAGATCGGCGCGAAAACGGCGGCAACAAAAGCGCCGTCAACCAGCAACGCTTTATCAAGCGCTACCGCGAGCAGATCCGGCAAGCGGTGGCGAAGGCGGTGTCCGGCCGGAAGATCATGGACATCGAGCAGAGCGGGCAGGTGTCCATTCCGGTCAAGGACATCACCGAGCCAATTTTTCATCACGGCCAGGGCGGGCGGCGTGAGTGGATTCACCCCGGCAACAAGAAGTTCGTCAGGGGTGACAGCTTTGACCGCCAGCAGCAGGGCAGTGGTGGAACCGGGTCGCGTGCCAGCGACAGCGGCGAGGGCGAGGACGATTTCGTCTTCACGCTGTCGCGCGAGGATTTCCTGAATTTTTTCTTCGAGGACATGGCGCTGCCTGATCTGGCCAAGCGTCACCTTGCCAAGATTGCCGAGGTGCGCAAGGTACGGGCCGGCTTCTCGATCGACGGCACGCCATCGAACCTTTCGATCCTGCGCACCATGCGCAGCTCGCTCGGGCGCCGCATCGCGCTGTCAAGCCCTTACATGAAGCGGCTGCACGAGCTCGAGACCGAATATAACGAGGAGCTTGAGAAGGATCCCTACTCGGTGAAGGCCGAGGAATTGATGGAAAAGATGCGCCACCTGCGTGCCCAGGTGGATCGCGTGCCATTCATCGAGAAGCTTGACCTGCGCTACAACAACCGCGTACTCAAGAAGCGTCCGCAGGCCCAGGCCGTGATGTTCTGCCTGATGGACGTGTCGGGCTCGATGGATGAAAGTCGCAAGGATCTTGCGAAGCGCTTTTTCATGCTGCTGTACCTGTTCCTGAAGCGGAACTACGAACGCATTGACGTAGTGTTCATCCGCCATCACACGGTTGCGAAAGAGGTGGAAGAGGAAGATTTCTTCCATTCGCGGGAATCCGGTGGTACCGTGGTTTCCAGCGCGCTCAAGCTGATGGTGGAAGTGATTCACGACCGCTATCCGCCAAGCCAGTGGAACATCTACTGCGCGCAGGCGTCTGACGGTGATAACTGGGCTGGCGACTCCGAACTGTGCGGTCGGCTCTTGCGTGAATCAATCCTGCCGTTGGTGCAGTACTACGCTTATGTGGAGGTGGCTTCGGAAGAACCGCAGAACCTTTGGGAAGAGTACCTGACGGTGAAAAGCCAGTTCGAGCACTTTGCGATGCAGCGCATCATCGGTGCAGAAGAAATCTACCCCGTCCTGCATGACCTCTTCCAGAAACGGGCCGCATGGCCCGGCAGGTAGCACAGCAGCAACCGGTACGTCGCAGCGAGCGCGTACCGGCACGTCACTGGGGAAGTCTATGGCCTATCTTTCGACGGGCTCGGAGTGGACCTTCGAGCTGATCCAGCGCTATGACCGCGAAATCGCCCGCATTGCCGGCGAGTTCGGCCTGGACACCTATCCGAACCAGATCGAGATCATCACCGCCGAGCAGATGCTCGATGCCTATGCATCGTCCGGCCTGCCCGTGGGCTACAACCATTGGTCGTACGGCAAGCATTTCCTGGCTTCGGAGCGCAGCTACCAGCGTGGCTACATGGGGCTGGCATACGAGATCGTGATCAACTCCAATCCGTGCATCGCGTACCTGATGGAGGAGAACACGATGCCGATGCAGGCGCTGACCATCGCGCATGCGTGCTACGGACATAACTCGTTCTTCAAGGGCAACTACCTGTTCCGCACCTGGACCAATGCGGACGCCATCATCGACTACCTGCTGTTCGCCAAGAAATACGTGGCCGAGTGCGAACAACGCTATGGCGAGCAAGAGGTTGAGGTGCTGCTCGATTCCTGCCATGCGCTGCAGAACTATGGCGTGGATCGCTACAAGCGGCCCAAGAAGCTGTCGATCACCGAGGAACAGGCACGCCAGACCGAACGCGAGAACTACCTGCAGATGCAGGTCAACGACCTCTGGCGCACGCTGCCCAAGCATCGGCCCCATGCGCTGCGCGAGGAGGAAGAGGCAGCCGACCACGAGGTCTCGTATCCGCCCGAGCCGCAGGAAAACCTGCTGTATTTCATCGAGAAGAACGCCCCCAAGCTGGCGCCGTGGCAGCGTGAGATCGTGCGTATCGTGCGCAAGATCGCCCAGTATTTCTATCCGCAACGCCAGACCAAGGTCATGAACGAAGGCTGGGCCACGTTCTGGCACTACACGATCATTCACCAGCTCTACGAGGAAAAGCTCGTCAACGACGCCTTCATGCTCGAGTTGCTGCAGGCGCATACCAATGTCATCTACCAGCCGCCGTATCACAGCCCGTACTACAGTGGCCTGAACCCGTACACGGTGGGTTTCCTGATCTTCCAGGACCTGCGCCGCATGTGCGAAAACCCGACTGAGGAAGACCGTCGCTGGGCGCCAGAGATTGCCGGCAGTGACTGGCGCAAGACGTTGGACTTCGCGATGCGCAATTTCAAGGACGAGAGCTTCTTGCTGCAGTTCCTGTCGCCGCGCGTGATCCGTGAGCTGAAGCTGTTCTCGGTGCTCGACGATGACCGCGAGGGCAAGCTGCGCGTCACGGCGATCCACGACGATGAAGGCTATCGCGAGATTCGTCAGTTGCTGGCCAACCAGTACGACCTGTCGAACATGGAGCCCAATATCCAGGTGACCAATGTCGACGTGGGCGGTGACCGCTCGCTGACGCTGCGCCATTTGCAGAACGAACGCCGGCCGCTGGCGCAGAACTTCGATGAAGTGGTGCGCCACGTGACGCGGCTATGGGGCTTTACGGTACGGCTGGAGGTAGCCTACGAGGATGGCCGGCGCGAGCTCAAGTACGAGTGCAAGCCTGAGCGTCGCCATCAGCAACAGCGCAAGGCCGCATAGCATCCAACTACCACGATCAGGCTCCCTTCTCCCGCAGCGCGGGAGAGGGTCAGCGGGTCAACCGCTATCGGCCCCTGCCTTGCACGGCCCTGGGCCGTGCCGCCGAGCAAACGCCGGCTCGCTCCAGATCCACTCCTGGTAACAGGTGCAGCAGGCGTACCAGTTCAGACTGGCGATGGGTGCCGGTCTTGCGCAGCGTGTCGCGGATATGCACCCGCACGGTGTGTGGCGAGAGGAACTCGCGTTCCGCGATCTCGTTCAGCGTTTCGCCCGCCGCCAGGCGGATGGCGATAATGCTTTCCTTTTTCGACAGGCCGAACAGCGATGTCAGCACGCCGGCATCGAGTACCGAACGTGATTCGGAATTGCCCATCAGCATCATCGCCATCGGCAACTGCCACGGGCCGTCGACGGGCTGCCGCGATACCAGCGGCATGACGATCAGCGGAACAGGCTGGCCGCCCGACGTGATGTGCATCCATGACCCTGCCGCCGCGCCACCATGGCGGCCGCCATGCACGGCGTTGTCGAGCAGTTTCACCAGCACCGATTGCAGCGATTCCGGGTGCGCGCGCAGCACACCATTGTCGAGCGCCAGGTTGGTGTCGGCCTGCACCAGGGCTTCAGCCCAGCTGTTGGCATAGCGCACGCGCATGTCGGCCTGCAACACCATGACGCCGAAGTCGAGCGTGTCGAGCCCGGCCAGTCCCAGCGATGCCATGCCACTCAGTTCGAAATTGCGATGCTGCATGCGCGCGGCCCGTGCCCAGTGGGGCATCACCTGTGCCACGCGACGGTTGCAGTCATGCGATGCGCATCCGTCGCACCCGGGCGTGGCGCTCATCCAGACGCAGACATCGTGGGTATCGAACAGGCGAATCCCGTGCGCCAGGCCGCTGCAATCGAAGGGCATCGCCGCGCCCGGTTCAGGCGCATTTGGCATAGTGGCATCGGCGGTGGCTGCCAGCACCGCACGCGACGGCAGCGCGCGCATGTTTTCAGGCATGCTGCTGGCGCTGGTAAAACAACCGTGTGGTGTGACGCCCAGGCGTGCGCGCCCAGCGAGCTTGTCCCAGATCAGGTAGCTCGGACTCGCGGAACACGTGTAGTGGGAAAACAGGTCGAGGGCGGCTGGCATGGCAGCCACGTCCATGGCGGACTCATAGATGCTATCGACCAGACGATAGAAGACATCGTCGGCAGACAAGTGTTCGCCCATTTCATTTTCCCCCGGTGGCAAACGCCTTTTCCTCAAGGCCGCTGCAGCGAGGCGCGACCTTTCTTTATGTGTTGGTATTCCCTGCCCGCGACCGTACGCTTATGGTGCGACTGGCCGCGGCAAATCCATATGATGATCATCGTGCATAAACCGCCTGCGGGAATATCCCGCCAAGGGAGGGGGAGAACCGGAAAACCGGCGCCACGCCTGCCTTTGCGGCTAGCAGGTCAGCGCGGGCATGCACCCGCGGCGACTGCTGAAGTTCGCGAGATAGTAATGCGATGACCGGGCTATTTCAAACCATTCGCCAAGATGTCGCAGTGTGGCATTGCGCAAAAGCGACAACCCGCATGCCGGCGAGACCCGGTCTGCACATTGCTGCGCCGGTCAGCCGGCGTTCCCAGCCTTTGAGGTGACTAATTCGGCGCCTGCGCCGGCCGCCGCAGCCTGTCCGGCTTCCACGGCGGCAGCGGCGCCATTCGCGGCATCGACCTGAACCGTGACATAGGGCGCTGCCATGCGAATGCCCTCGGCGTCGAAATTGCGCTTGAGCCGGACGTTGAACGCGCGCGAAATCTCGGACTGCATCAGCGGGCGGGTCTTGAACTGGGCCAGCACCACCTGGCCGTTCGGGTCGAAGCGGTCGAGGCCCAGGACATCCAGTCCGGACAGCAGGTTGCGGCTGTACCGATAGTCACGCGACACTTCGGCGCCGGTCTCGCGAATGATCTCGAGCGCGCGGTCGAAATCGCTCTGGTAGGCGATGGAGATATTGAACACGGCAAAGGCATAGCCGCGTGACAGGTTCTTGACCGTCTTGATCTGGCTATAGGGCAGTGTATGCAGCGCACCCTTGCCGTCGCGTAACCGGACGGTGCGGATCGTCATGCCTTCGACCACACCAGCGTGGTCGGGCAGTTCGATCGAGTCGCCAATGGCGATCGAGTCCTCGATCACGATGAACAGACCGGTGATCAGGTCCTGTACCAGGCTTTGTGCGCCAAAGCCGATGGCCAGCCCCACCACGCCCGCGCCTGCCAGCAGCGGCGTGACATTGACGCCGAGGTTGGCCAGTACCGCGATCATCGCCACCACCAGTAGCGCAACGAACGACGCATTGCGCACCAGTGGCAGGATGGTCTTGGCGCGCAGGCTGGGTTGCACCGCGCGATTGTTAGTCGGCGACAGCGACTGCGTGATCGCGGTATCAATCAACAACCAGACCAGCCACGCCAGCAAGACCACGCCGATCACGCTGAGGATCGACTGCGTGATATGCCGGCCCAGCACCGTGGCCTCGGCAAGCTGGAACAGCGAGGTGTGCCAGATACGTGCGTTGAGTTCAAGAAAGACGATCCAGATCGCCACCCGCACCAGCGCCGCGCCAAAGCGTCCAAAGCGCTGCAGATACGCCGAGCGCCGGCGGTCGCGCAGTCGGGGTGCCCGTACGGTGGCCTTGGGCGAACGGCCCGCCACCAGTGTCAGCAACACGGCGCCGACGAACAGCGCCACGGTGATTACGGCGCGGCGCAGGAATTCATCGGCGTGGCCGGTGGCCATGATGGTGCCGATTACCGAGGCCGCCACCACGGCCAGCATTGGCAGGTACCAGGCCTCGCCCGCCATGCGCAGCAGGTCCATCACTGCCGGATGCTCCTGGCGGAAGGCAAACGGGCGGAAAGCGATCAGTTGCCCGATCGAGCGGCGGAATCGCACCGTGAATACGCCAATCAGGATCGCCGCCAGCACATTGGCCAACGTGCTGACCAGCGCGGACAGGTTCACGCCGAGCGAGGCAATCACGCGCGGATCGGTATTGGCTTCCCCCAGCGCCGCAAGCGCGCCCGTGACAAAGAGCAGGATTGGCGAGTGCTTGAGCAGGTCGCGTACCGCATGGACGCGATGGCCGGACTGGAACAGCGCGAAGATGACCTGGCAGACCGCCGACATCACGGCACCGGCCACGATCGCATAGGCCACCAGCACGGCACCGATGCTGGCGGGCGTGCGGCCGAACACCTGGTAGGCCAGCAGCAGGGTCAGGCCGAAGGCAACAATCCATGGGCCGATGCGCTTCAGGAAGTAGATGCCTACATCGATCCACGACGGCACGATCGGCAATTGCGTCGGTTGCGGCGTTCGCAGGCGGCGCCTGTGCATGCGGCGCGACAGTTCGCGCAGCAGCCAACCGGTGATGGCCCATCCGGCCAGCACGATACCAAACTCGCGCCACGACTCCACGGCCGCGCGCGTGTTGCTGATGGTCAGTGCTTCACGCAATTCCTCACCCGCGAAGTCGATGCGCCAGCGCCAGTATTGCCACGGTCCGCGGGCAGGGCGCTGGGTACTGTCGAGTTCCTGAAGTGCCTGTGTCACGGCGCCGATCAGTCCGGGTGAGGGCGCGCTGGCCGCCGCGGCGGAGACCGCCGAGGCATCGAGCCCCTTGCGCAGCGTTTGCAGTTGCGTGAGCAACGCTTGCCGCTCGGCGTCGTTCTGGAGCGTGGCAATGACCTGGTCCAGTGATTGGGCGAGCGGCACGCTCGCGGGTGGGCTGGATGCGGCGCTACTGCCGGCTTTCTGCACGGCATTGAGCAATGGCGATCCGGCTCCATAAGCCGCGCCACATAGCAGCAGCGTCAGCAATGCAACCTGGAGCCAGGCAGGCAACGGGAAGTGGGTGCGCAAGCGATGCATGGAGGGGCGCGGACAGCGGTTGTCGCCGTCAGATAGCCAGCATGCGCGTCACTGTAGCGCATTGCCGCGCCATGGGCGGCGGGAATGTCGGCTGCCGGACGCTTCGATGCTGTAATGTCGATTCAAAAAAACTGAATAACATGTCCGTAGATACGTCACTTTTCAATCAGACCGGAGGCCTATAGTTCTATTCATGGACGGCGCGCAACGCAGCAACAAGGCGAAACAGGATGTGCGGCAGGCCGGGACCATTCATACAAACTGAATAAAACTGAATTTTTTACGGAGAGAAATCATGACCAAGACCACCGCCCTGAAGATTGCCCAGAAGTTTGCCCAGAACGTCGCCCTGAATGTCGCTTCGGCCATCGCCCTGTCCGCTGCAGCGCTGGGTGCTGCGCACGCAGCCACGGTACCGGCAGACAAGTATGGCTACGAATTCCGCACCACGGTTTCTGCTGACAAGTACGGATACGAGTTCCGCACGCATGACACGTTCACGGACGGCGCCCGCACCGGCAAGGTGGACACGTACACCGACGGTGCTCGCACGGTGGCAGGTCTGGACAAGGTTGGTGTATCGGCCGCGCCTGCCCGCCAGTCCGATCCGTATCTGGACGGCGCCCGCAACGCCGACCCCTACACCGATGGCGCACGCTTCATCGCAGGTCTTGACCGGATTGGCGTCTCGGCCGCGCCAGGCCGCACGTTCGACCCGTATCTGGACGGCGCGCGCGCATGAGTCATGTCACGAGCAATGAGCAAGGCGTTACGTAACCCGTAACGCCTTTTTTGTCTGGCGAGAGTTGTTTGTGGACTTCCGGCAGGTGCTCCGCGCGCCCGACTGAAGTGGGGTGGAGACGCCGGGAACGTCGGCGTGGCGCGGCTTCCGCAGGCGTCGCTTGAAACCTGGGTATGGATCGCGGCAGCGGGTGCCGATATTGGCATGTCGTTTGCAGACCATGGTCGGTGAACACGACTGAAATGCAGTGTCCAGACTTGCCGACCGGGAGACCATCATGTTCCAGACCTTTGCCGCCCCTGCCAATGCCGATGCCGCCATCGTTGCCACCATCGACACCGCGATGCTGCGCCGTCGCGATGAATATGCCGGCCAGCCGATGGCATGGAAGATGTTCTGCGAAGCCTCGCACGTAGCCACACTGAGCGATGTACCACGCATGGCGTTTATTCAACGCGTAGCCAATGAGCGCGGTGCCGATATCGCATTGCGGCTCAAGGCCAAGGCTGAAGCCATCCGGGCGGAGGCCATTGCCCGGCTGATGTAGGTGCAGCGACTACGGCGGGCAGTCGACGACCCCGCCTGCCGTAGCCCAGTCCATCAATACATCATGGCAATACTGGGTTTGCCACCGCCCGCGCCACGATCGCATCGGCATCGCGTTGCAGCAGGAAGCGTTGCGCAACCAGATCGTTGGCCGCGGTGGTCACTGCGGTGACATAGCCGGCCTGGTTGGTGTACAGCGATTCCAGCGACGGACGACCGTCACCAGCGGCCAGCCTGGCGGCTTCGGTCTTGTGGAACGGTATGAATGACCCGGTCAGGTTGGACAGGTCGACGATGCCCGCTGTGGCCACATAGTTGAACTCGAGGCTGGTCCCGATCGGCGCACGCGCTTCCACGCTATGGATGCCGGCGCGCGGTATGCCCGTGGACGCATCCACCTGCGGCACCAGGATTGCATAGTCACGGTTCAGGTAGGCGGGCGGCAGGGTCGTGGCGATACCGGACTCATCCTCGCGCCGGTATTGCGGCCCGAAGTCGAGCAGCGGATAACCGTTGTAGCGTGCCAGGTACTGGAAATCCGGGATCGCGGTCGATACACCGGAGACCGGCCATGCCACGCCCTTCATGACGGGCAGCGTCAGGCTGGCAGGGCGCACCAGCGTGCCGTCCGCCAGGGCGGGCACCTGGCTGGCCGGTGGTTGCGTGCCCCGCACGACCCAGTCCTCGAGATCGATGAATAGCGCGCGGAACGTATCGTTGTGATGGATCACGGTACCGGCCGGATACACATTGCGGGTGGGTGCGAACGCAATGCTGGCAGTGCCGCCGGCGCCGCCGTGCTGGGTGCCGGTGTAGTAGTAGATGCGCACATTGTCCGGTTGCTTGAGGTCACTGAAGCCGTTCGCGTCGGTCAGCACCGGCGACCCTTGCAACTGCCAGAACTCGGTACCGGACAGGCCCAGGAAGAACTTCGGGCAGGTACTGGTGGCGGAACAGCGCGCCATCACGCCGCCGGTCTTGCCGGAGATATCGTCGGTGTAGTTCTTGTCCAGCCCGCGCGGCGCGGTCTGCCCGAACGCCGTATGGTCGGTACGCAAGCCGCCGCCACCGCCGGGTACCGCAAAGCGCGTATTGATATTGGTCTGCCGTGCGGCCACATGGGCGTAGATGCCGTCGAACACCTTCGAGCCATCGAGCGACTGGTTGAAGCCCAGATGCAGGAACGTCTTCATCGCATTGCCCGACTGCGAGGTGCCCTGGCCGATCGCATACTTGATGCGGCCCGCCAGCGGGTTGGGCGTGCCGGCACTGTCGACGGCCTTGTTGCGGAAGAAGCCGATGGTGTCGCGCAAGGCGGCCAGGCCCACGCCCATCACCTTCGGATCCTTCGCCACATAGACCAGTTCATAGAGATACTGCGGATCGAAGCCACCGCGCAGGCAGACATTGGCGGGATCGGCGGTGCCGGGGAACGGATTGCCGGCGTCGCACTTCGCAAACTTCCAGTCGCTTGCCGGAATGGCCACGCGCGGATCGGTCTCGTTGATGCGTCGTGTCAGCGAGTACCCCGGCTGCGTGTTGTCGAGGCTGGCCGGCGCGTAGGGCAGCATCGTGCCATTGAATACGCCGCCGGGCAGCGACATCATCGGTGTCGCCGTGGTGGGGACCAGTTCCGAGCGATACGTACCCGTGATCGAGGACCCGTCGGCATTCTTCGCCACCGGCACGGTGACCGTCAGCCGGGCCGCGCTGGACTTCGGCACATCGCCTTGCCACGCGGAGTACAGCAGCACATAGCCACGCTCGAGGTAGACCGCGTCGCTGGGCGTTACCGCCGGATTGGGCATCGTCAGGATATTGCCGCGATTGGGGGCATCGTAGCGCAGCACGCCGCTGGCCTTGCTGATGTCCTTGGGCTTGAGCATCACGAAGTCGGTCGTGTATTCCACCATGCCATTGGCGTTCACCGGTGCCAGCGCCAGGTCCTGGATGATCGCGTTTTTCGGATCCTTCGGGTCGACTTCGCCGCTGATCGTGCCGCTCACCTGTTCGTACTGGCCCACGCTGCCGTACGTGCCGGCAAAATCCTGCGTGCCCGTGATCTTCAGGGTCTGCGCCGGCGTACGCGCCGGCGTGGTGCCGGTGCCGCTGGTGGTGCCGCTACTGCTGCTGTTGTCGTCGCTACCGCCGCAAGCCGCCAGCAGCGCTACCGATGCCGCAAGGGCGAGCGCCGCCGCGTGCCGCCCATGTGCACGTGCTTCCATCTGATGTCTCCTCGTCTTTGTTTTCGAATACGCGTCCCGTCATGCGATGCGGGAGGCGCCTCGAATATAGGCCCCGAAGATTGTTCCGATAAATTGATTGTTTGGATCGATTAATCGATACAGCAGAAATATGCGAGCAGTGCGCGTGACCCGGTGCATTGGGCTACCATGGCCGCTTCATTCGATGGAGCCAACCGCATGCCGCCGCTCGAAACACTGCTGCCATTTTTGGGTATTGCCATCCTGCTTGGCCTGGCGCCGGGGCCTGACAATATCTTCGTGCTGCTGCAATCGGCAATGCACGGGACACGGGCTGGACTGACAGTGGTGCTGGGCCTGTGCACAGGCTTGCTGGTGCATACGGCGGTGGTTGCGGTAGGACTGGCCGCATTGCTCGCGGCATCGGCGGTGGCGTTTGCGGTGCTGAAGATTGCCGGTGCGCTGTACCTGGTCTACCTGGCATGGCAGGCGTTCCGCGCACCGGTGGGCCAGATCGGCCAGTCGGGCGCTCATGCGCAGGCGGGCAAGAATATGTACTGGCGCGGCGTGGTGATGAACCTGACCAACCCGAAGGTGGTGATCTTCTTCCTGGCATTCCTGCCGCAATTCGTTGTCGCGCAGCGTGGCCACGTGGCGCTGCAACTGATGGTGCTGGGCCTGGTCTTTATCGTGGCAACGTTGCTGGTATTTGGCGCGATCGCGTGGTTCTCGGGCGTATTTGGCCGCGTGCTGATGCGCTCGGCACGCGTGCAGCGCGCCGTGAACTGGTTTGCCGGAACGGTGTTCCTGGCGCTTGCCGGCAAGCTTGCGCTGTCGCAGCGCTAGGCCTGCCTCGTCCCTCAGGCGAATGTAATGGCGCGACGCCGTTCCGGATGCTCCAGGTGCGGCACGTTGTTGAAGCTCAACAGACGCTGCGTGCCGCGGCCGACAATCAGCTCGCAGAACCCGGTATTGCGGAATTGCAGGTTCAGTTCGATGGCAGTCTGCGTGGGTGCGCCGAGCAGATCGGCGATGGCACGGCCGATAGCGCCGCCGGAGCTGACCACCAGCAAGGCGTCTTCCCGTGCGCTGCCTTCCGTCGCCTGCGACATGGCCGCCTGCATGCGCGCACCGAATTCCCCCCATGTCTCGGGCATGCCGTTGAGTTGGTCCTGCGTCCACGCCGCAAATGCCGCGCGGAACGTGCGCCAGTAATCCTGGTAGTCGCTGTTCTGGTGGGCGCGATGATCGGCGCCATTGGTAAAGCTGCGATAGAGCGCTTCGCCGTCGTACTCGTTCAGGCCCGCGTGAGTATCGACCGGCGTTCCGCCATGGCCCATGCCGTGCAGGATTTCGCTGGCGGTGTCCTGCTGGCGCACCAGTGTGCCGGCCACCACGCGCCTGAACTGAATGCCGCGGTCGCGGAAGTATTCGCCGAGCCAACGCGCCTGCTGGCGCCCGACGTCGGAAAGGCAATCGTAGTTGGCGGCACCGAACGAGGCTTGTCCGTGACGGACCAGGAATAGCGTGGCCATGATGTGGGAATTGCGCTGATGAATATGCCGCGATTCTAGACGGCCAATTCCGGGGGACCTAGCGAGTCCCGCCGGAATTCATACCGGCCATGGTTGCGCTGCATTGCGCGCAGGCCGGGCAATGTCAGTCGAGCGTCACGCCGGTGTCGGCCGTCAGCTTCAGCACCACCGGCAGATAGGCCTTGTAGGCACGTTCGGCCTCGGCCGGCGTATTGCCAATTGGCTCGGCCCCCATCTCGTCGATCTTGGCCTGCATCTCCGGCGTCTTCACGAGCGCGGAAACTTCGCGGCCCAGTCGCTCGACGATGGCATCGGGCGTTTTCGCGGGCGCCAGCAAGGTCGTCGGGCCCACCAGCTTGTAGGCGGCATCGC
The DNA here is from genome assembly GCA_963543405.1 of uncultured Cupriavidus sp. Taxonomy (GTDB): domain Bacteria; phylum Pseudomonadota; class Gammaproteobacteria; order Burkholderiales; family Burkholderiaceae; genus Cupriavidus. The sequence goes on along the minus strand of CAUUBQ010000005.1, from coordinate 11,869 downwards.
CATAGCCGGCTTCGGCAAAAGTCGGCACGTCGGGTAGTGCCTTGACGCGTGTGGTGCCGGCCACCGCCAGCGGACGCAGCTTGCCGCCGGCCATATGCTGGCGCAGCGTGGTAACCGAGCCCACGGTGACATTGACCTGGCCAGCCAGCAGGTCGCTGACCATCGGGCCTTCGCCGCGATACGGCACGTGCAGGATATCCACGCCGTAGGTCTTGTCCATATACGCCTGGATCGTGTGTGGCAGCGTGCCCGGTCCCCATGAACCCATGCGCAGCTTGCCTGGCTCCTTCTTCGCGTAGGCCAGCAGTTCGTTGACCGACTTCGCCGGCACAATGCTGTTCACGGCCAGAACGGTGCGCGCCATGGCCACATCCGAAATCGGGCGCAACTCGGTGCGCGGGTCATACGGCAACTTCTTGTAGAGCGCGAGGTTGGAAGTGATCGGCCCCGGAATCGTCATCAGCAGCGTATAGCCGTCGGGCGCCGACTTGGCCACGAAGTCGGTGCCGATGATGCCGCCCGCTCCGCCCTTGTTCTCGACCACCACCGGTTGACCCAGGCGCTTGGACAGGCCATCGGCCATCTGGCGCGCCAGCGTATCGGTCAGGCCGCCGGCCGGGTATGGCACCACCATGCGGATTGGCTTGACGGGATAGTCGCCCTGGGCGAGTGCCGCCAGTGGCAACAACGACAGCGCGGCGCATGCGGCGCGCGTGGCCCACTGCCTGCGCGGCAGTGTCGAATGCTTCATGGTGTGTCTCCTCGTTATGCCCGGTCTGATGGCAGACGTGCCGCTATGGCTGCGGCTGATGCGGGCGGTTGGTTGATTTCAGCGAGGGAAATCGGTTCAGGCCGCGTCGAGCCCGAGATAGGTGACCATCATGCGGGTCAGTTCGGCCGGCAGCCGCTCGTCGTCGAGGTGCAGCGGCTCGGGGTTGTTGAGCACGGCATTGACGAGCGTGCCAAAGACCATCTGCATTGCAAAGTTCAGCCGCAACTCGGCGTCTTCGCGCGAGCCCTTCACATGGGGCAATAGCAATGCCACGAGGCGGTCGACCAGCAACTGGCCGTTCTTCTGGTGTGGCAGCCATTCCTCGGGGCGTGTGGTGGCGTGTTTGAGCGAGGCGCGGATCACGCCCCGGTTGGTGTGGCAGCCGTTGACCATGAAGCGCATGGTCTTCTCGATGATCTGGCACGGTGGCACTTCCTGCCAGCGATGCTCGGCCATGTAGCGGGCCACCGAGGCATCGGACTCCTCCATCACCATCGTGCGCAGCGCATCGAAGAACGCCATCTTGTCGCGGAACCGGCCGTAGAACGCGCCGACCGATACCTGGCATGCCGCGGCGATCTGTGCCACCGACACTGCGGCGAAATCGCGCTCGGCCAGCAACTGCCGCCCCGCGGTCAGCAGGGCCTGTTCGGTTTCACGCGCGCGCCGTTGGCGCGGCGGTTGCAGGATCGACGAAGTGTCTACCTGTGGAAAGGCGGAAGGCGGCGCGGCTGAAGCGATGGCTCGGGCACTTTGGGTGGTGGCTGGCATGAAGGGTTTTCCGTATTCGAATTCGGATTCGGTTTTAACCTTACGTTTCGCCGCTGCGCACCGTCAAGTAGGGGTTTACGATCTGGATTTCCAATATTTGGAAATTGATTCCGCTTTTTGACACATGCCGAGATCGCCGACCACACTGAAGACAGGAGACGAGATGCCCATTAACACCCCGGTCGAACAATTCATTGCCGAACGCCGCCGCGAGGATCCCTCGTTTGGCGGGCTGCTGGCCAAGGGGTTTGCCTTGCTGCGCTGCTTTATCGACGATCCCCGCCCGCTGGGCAATGGGGAGTTGTCGCAGAAGCTGCAACTGCCACGTGCCACGGTGTCGCGCATCTGTCGCACGCTGTTTGAACTCGGATACCTCGACTGGGACCCGAAACTCGACAAGTACTTTGTCGGCGCTCAAGTCCTGGCGCTGGGATATCCGTACCTGGCCGGCCTGCAAGTGCGGCACCTCGCGCGCCCGTTGATGCAGGCGCTGGCCAACCAGGTCGAGGGCGCCGTATCGATGGGCGTGGCACACCGGCTGGACGTGACCTACCTCGAGTCGTGCACGCACATGGAAGGCACCCCAGCACGCCCCACGGTTGGCGCGGTGCGTTCGGTACTGACCACGGCGATGGGGCGCGCTTTCCTGTGCACGCTGTCGAAGAGCGAGTTCGAGAAACTGATGAATGCGGCGCGCGTGGAGCGTCCCGACGAATTCGCGGCCTGCTACGAAACGCTGTGCCACAACGTTGCGCATTACCCCAAGCGCGGCTTCGCGCTGAATGAAGGGGATGCCGGCAGCGATGTGCATGGTGTGGGCGTGTATTCGCGCATCGTCTACCTGAACCGTCCGCTGCTGTTCAACTGCGCGGTGCCGGGCCTGCGCGTCAGGCGCGGGATGATGGAAAAACGCGTGGCACCGCTGCTGCGCGAGATGGTTCGATCCATCGAGAACATGGCTGGCGTGGGACGCTAGCCGCCGGTACGCGGGACCGGAACTCCCGCACGACGGAACGACCGTGGCACGTACCGCGGCGTCAATATCGGAGACACCATGCAGGACTTGCAGCCACTGTTGTGCCCACGCTCGATCGCGGTGATCGGCGCCTCGACCCAGCCCGACAAGGTCGGCGGCGTTCCGATTCGCCTGCTTGGTGAACTGGGCTATCGCGGCCGTGTGTTCCCGGTCAATCCCGGGGCCGAAACCGTGCAGGGGCTGCGTGCGTGGCCGTCGATCGAGGCGATCGGTGAGCCGGTCGACCTGGCCATCGTGGCCGTGCCGGCGCCAGCCGCCCCCGACGTGATGACCCAACTGGGCCGCGCCGGTACCCGCGCGGCGGTGGTGTTCACATCCGGTTTTGCCGAGGTCAGCGGTGGCGAGTCCTTGCAGCATGCACTGGCCTCGCAGGCCCGCGCGCATGGCGTGCAGCTGCTGGGCCCGAACTGCCTCGGTGCGATGAACCTGAAGGAGCGCATGTTCGCCACCTTCTCGCCGATTCCGCTTACGGGCGTGCCGCCGGTGGGCGAGGTAGGGCTGGTCAGCCAGAGCGGCGCGTTTGGCGCCTATGCGTTCGCGCTGGCGCGCGAAGCGGGACTGGGGCTGAGCCACTGGGTTACCACGGGTAACGAGGCGGGGCTGCAGGTGGCCGATGTCATCGAATGGCTGGCCCACGATCCACAGACCCGGGTAATCCTGGCCTACATCGAGGGCGCGCGCGACGGCTTGCGGCTGCGCCAGGCGCTGGCAGCGGCGCGAGCGGCGGGCAAGCCGGTAGTTATCGCCAAGGTGGGCACCACTGCCGCAGGTGCCGGCGCCGCGCAATCGCACACCGCGAGCCTGGCTGGCGAGGATGCCGTGTACCAGGCCGTGTTCGATGAATATGGCGTGCATCGCGCCCATACGCTGGAAGCATTCTTCCGGCTGGGCTACACGCTGGCCCGCGGCCGCCGACCCACGCACTGGCACTCGCCTTCCGGCCTGCCAGCCGATGCGGTGGCACCGGTGGCCATCGTCACGGTGTCCGGTGGCGTGGGCATCATGATGGCGGACAGCGCCGAGTCGCAAGGGCTGCCGTTGCCTGCGATGCCCGCCCCGGCCGCGCAGGCGCTGCGCACCGCGATTCCGTTTGCCAGCACCGCCAATCCCATCGACGTCACAGGCCAGGTCGTGGCCCAGCCGCAGGTCTTTGTCGACGCACTGGCCAACGTGGCACGTTGCGGCGAGTATGGCAGCGTGGCGGCGTTCCTGGCCGGCGGTGCCAATGCGCCGCGGCTGTGGAGCGTACTGCAGGAAACCGTGCAATCGCTGGCAGCCGACCGTCAGGCGGCACCATTGCTGATCTCGGGCGTGATGGACGACGACAAGCGCGCCTGGCTCGAAGACCGCGGATGCCTGGTGTTCCGCGAGCCTGCACACACCATGGAAGCGGTGGCGGCGCTGGCCAGGGCCGCGGCGATGGAAGCGGTTGCGACCGGAAAAGAGACCGATGCCGCTATCGGTCGCACTCCCACTCCAGATACCAGTGCACCGACGCCGGTCTTGCCAGCCGATGCGAGCGCGTTGTCCGAAGCCGAGGCCATGGCGCTGCTGGCGGACGCAGGTGTCCCGGTTGCGCCGCATGGCCTGGCACACGATGTCGGGCACGCGGTACGGATTGCCGAGTCGATCGGCTTCCCGGTAGCCGTCAAGCTCTGCTCGCGCCAGATCCTGCACAAGAGCGATATCGGTGGCGTGGTGCTCAATCTGCAGGACGCTGATGGGGTACGTGCAGCGTTCGCCCGGGTGCAAGACGCCGTGCTACAGGCGCGCGATGCCGAAGGCCAGCCCGTGCCGTTCGAAGGCGTGATCGTGGCGCGCATGGTCCGTGGCTGGGGTGAAATCATGGTCGGCGTGCGGCGCGATCCGGTGTTCGGACTCGTGGCGCTGGCCGGCATCGGCGGCACCGCCGTCGAGATCTTCCGGCAAATGGCCTTCGGCCTGGCGCCACTGTCGCGCCAGCGCGCACGCGCCATGCTGGAGCAGAGCCGCGCGGCGGCGTTGTGTGCGGGACACCGGGGCCATCCGGCGCTCGACCTCGATGCGGTGGCCGATGTCCTCGTCAATGTGTCCCAGGCGGCCGCCGCTATCGGAGACCGGCTCGACACGCTCGAAATCAATCCATTCATCGTCGGGGCCGAAGGCGTGGTCGCGGCCGATGCGGTGATCACGCTGCGCTGAACCGCTGTGCTGACACCCGACCCACACCCCTAACCAGACGACACTGACATGAACCATCCCGCATCGCCCGTATTTGCCGCGCCCGCCTACGCCAGCCCGCAGGAAGCCCTGGTGGCTGCCGCCGCATTGCCACTGGTCATCTACGGCTATCCGCTGATCGAAACACTGCGCACCTGCCGCTTGCAGACCTCGGTGGATGCACCAACGCGCTATGGCCGTGCGCCAATGAACATGTTGTCGGCCAGCGCGCGGCAGTGGACGCACGAAGATCGCGACATCGTCACGCCTGCCAACGACCTGCTGTATTTCTGCGGCTGGCTGAACCTGGCAGATGGCCCGGTGACGCTGCGCGTGCCCGCGCTACCCGATGCAGACCGCTACTACGTGATCGAGTTGCTCGATGCGCATACCAACAACTTCGCCAATCTCGGTCCGCGCAATGTGCCGATGGCCGGCGCCGATATCGAGATCGTCGGGCCAGGACAGCGTGGCGACGGTGTGCATGTGGTAGAGGCCCCCACTTCACTGGTGTGGGTGATTGGCCGTGTGCTGGTGACCGGCCCCGACGACCTGCCACGCGCCCATGCTTTCGAGCAGGGCTTCCAGGTCGTGCGCAGCGCCGGCTCCGCGCGACCGGCCAGCGTAACGCAATGGCAGGAAACCGGCGACGAGGCGATCGACCTCTTCCAGAACCTGTTCCGTGCCATGCGCGACTTCCCGCCTGCCGAGCAGGAGCAGGGCCTGTTCACGTTGCTACGGAAGGTGGGATTGCGACGCGAGGACGATGTGGAGATTGCCGCGTTGCGTCCGGCGGTCGTCAATGGCCTGCGTAGCGCGTTTGCACAAGGCATGGCGCTGATCGAAGCGCATACGCGCAGCCAGGGCCAGAAAGCATGGGGATACAGCCTGCGTCTGGGCACCTACGGCGACGACTGGTTGCTGCGCGCCTGCACGGCCATGAAGGGACTTGGCGCCTTGCGTGCCGACGAGGCGGTGTATGCGATGTCCGATTTCGATGCGGATGGCGAGCGGCTGAGCGGCCAGCACGCCTATGAACTGTGCTTTCCTCCCGGCATGCTGCCACCGGCTGGCGCGTTCTGGTCAGTATCGCTCTATGGCGAGGATCGCTTTTTTACCGCGAATGAAGCAGGACGCTATGCGGTCGGCGACCGTACACCGGGACTGCGCCAGGAAGCGGACGGCACGCTGGTCATTCCGATTGCCCATGCGCGACCGGCGGTCGATGCGAACTGGCTGCCCGCGCCACAGGGCAATTTCTACCTGATCCTGCGCCTCTATCACCCGACAGCGGGCTTCATGGCGGGGGAATACCGGATTCCCGCGGTACGGCGCGTTGCCTGAGCGCCGGGTCGACTGAACGCCGGAAGGCTGGCCGCAAATACCGACAAGACTGGAGACAACAGAACATGCCGCAACACACCACTGACCTGCAGCAACTGGCGCGCGATGCCGTGCTCTACACGCTGCCACTCTACGAGATGGCCCGCATGCGCGCAGCCACTTGCCCGCGCCGCGACCGGTCCGGCGAGTTCGCCGGGAACGGCCCCGAATCCACGTTTCGCTGGGTCAACCACCTGATCCATACGCGTGAGTTGCTGGGGCCGCAGCACCGGCAGGTGGTGACGCCCAACAACGATACGCTCTATACCAACGCATGGCTGGATTTGTCGCGTGAACCAGTGGTGCTCGAAGTGCCAGAGTTTGCGGGACGCTATTACGTGCTCGGGCTGCTCGATTTCTATACGAATCCGTTTGGCTATGTGGGCAGCCGGACCACTGGCACCGGTGCGGGTCGCTTCCTGCTGCACGGGCCGGATTGGCAGGGCGCGGTTCCTGACGGCATGCAGGCCATGGCGTGCCCGACCAATGCGGTGTGGATGATCGGCCGTCTGCTCGTCGATGGCGAAGCCGATCTGCCCGTGGTGCACGCGTTGCAGGATGCCATCGCATTGAAGCGGATCGATGGCTCGCCCGCCGCGTACCAGTTCGATGTGGGCATGCATCCGCGCGAACACCTGGGCGATGCGCGGCGTTTTGCCGAGGTCGTCAACCGCGTGCTGGCCGAGAACCCGCCGCCAAAGGCGGAGGCGGCAATGGTCGCCCGATTCGCCGCAGTGGGGATTGGGGCAGGCGTTGGCGCAGGTGTCGGCACCACCGATGCCCACATCGAGGCACTAGGCCAGGCGCTCAAAGGCGTGCTTGAAGACCTGGCGGAGCCGCAGGCATCTGACATGGGCGGCGGCTGGGCGATGTCGGTCGATGTTCGCGAATCGTTTGGCACGCACTACCTCCAGCGCGCACTGGTGGCACGCAACTATATCGGTGCGCTTGGCGTGCAGGAGGCGATGTACATCCTGGCGGACCGGTGCGGCGACGGCAAACCGCTGCACGGCAGCCAGTCGTACCGGCTTGATTTCGGCGCGGGCAACCTGCCAGAGGTGGGCGCCTTCTGGTCGCTGACCATGTACGACAAGTCCGATTGCATGCTCGTGCCGAACGAGATTTCCCGCTACTCGCTCGGCGATCGTTCGCCGTCGCTGCAGCATGGCGCCGATGGCGGCCTGACGGTGTACCTGTCGGCGCGGCCCCCGCGGGACCAGTCGCAGCATGGCAACTGGCTGCCGGCACCGGCGGGGCCGTTCTACGTGGCACTGCGTCTCTATGTTCCGCAGCCCGCGCATCTGGAACGTACCTATCGCTATCCCTCCATCGAGCGCATCGGGGAGGCATCATGACCCCGTCTCAACGGATACGGCGCCGCCTGCTTGGCGCCATGGCGCTGGCCGGCGTGGTGCCTCAGGCCTTCGGCAGCACGTGGCCGGGCAAACCGGTGCGGCTGGTATCGCCATACGGGCCGGGCGGTTCCAACGATACCTCGGCGCGCGTGCTGGCCGAGGCGTTGAGCCGCAAGTACGGCCAGCAGATCGTGGTGGAGAACAAGCCTGGCGCGGGGACGCGCGTGGCCAGTGAATCGGTGGCCCATGCCGCGCCCGATGGCTACACCTTGCTGTGGGCCGCAGCGCCATTCGCGATCAATACCGGTGCCGGCCTTAGCCAGCGCTTCGATATCCACAAGGATTTCGTGGCGGTGGGGCCGAGCGTGCGGGGACCGGTATTCCTGATCGTCAACGCGAACTCCCCGGTGAAGACGGTGGCGGACTTCGTGAAGCTGGCGCGACAGAAGCCCGACGGCGTCACGTTCGCCTCACCGGGCATCGGGTCGGGGCCGCACCTGACGGCCGAGTTGTTCGCCTCGGTGGCAGGGTTCAAGGCGCTGAACGTTCACTACCGCGGCGACGCCACGGCATATACCGAATTGCTTGCGGGGCGCGTGGATGCCACGCTGACGGCGATCACGACCGCCTTGCCATTTATCCAGGCTGGCAAGCTGCGTGTGATTGCGGTGGCTGGCGAGGCCCGCACGCCGGTGTATCCGGATGCCCCGACGTTTGCCGAGCAGGGCGTGCCGGGCGTGATCGGCTACGGCTGGTTTGGCATCGTGGCGCCAGCGGGTACGCCGGCGGCCATCGTGCAGCAGATCAACCGCGACGCGAGCCAGGCGCTTGGCGATGCGCAGGTCCGGCAGAAACTGCTTGGATTGGGACTGCAGCCATCGCCGGGCACCAGCGCGGAGTTTGCCGGCTTTATCGATAGCGAGGTCAGGAAGTGGGGCGCGCTGGTCAAGGCGCGGGGCATCGTACTGGAATAGTTCCATAGGGCCCGGGAGCAGGCGGGTGCCCGGGTACTTCACAAAAATGTCATAAAAACGTCACAATGCGGCTTTGGTCCTCGTCGCGGAGAACGAGGCCACTTCTGGAGAGAGAGATGACGTTGTTCGCCGCCCGCCGTGTCCGGCATGCATTGGCCGTGCTGGCCTTCACCCCGCTGGCGCTGGCCGCCGGTGCTGCCCAGGCTGCCTGGCCAGAGAAACCAATCCGGATGGTGGTGGGCTTTCCGCCTGGCGGGCCGGTCGATACGCACGCCCGCATCCTGGCTGAAAAGCTGCAGCCGATCCTGGGCCAGACCGTCGTGCTCGACTACAAGGCCGGCGCTGCCGGCAATATCGGTTCGGACAACGTGGCCAAGTCGGCGCCGGACGGCTACACGCTGTTGATCGCCAATACAGGCCAGATGGCGATCAACAACTCGCTGTATCCCAAATTGCCCTACAGCATGCCAAAGGACTTCACGCCGGTAGCGCGCACCGCCCTGATTCCGCTGGTGATGGTGGTCAACAACAACGTGCCGGCCAAGAATCTGAAGGAGTTCATTGCCTACGCAAAAGCAAATCCGGGCAAGCTCAATTTTGCTTCGGGCGGCAATGGCGGGATTTCTCACCTGATGCCCGAGATGTTCAAGCAGGCGTCCGGAACGTTCATCGTTCATATTCCGTACAAGGGTAGTGCGCCGGCACTGACCGATGTGATGGGCGGCCAGGCGCAGATGATGGCCGACTCGATTCCGCTGTTCACCCAGTACATCAAGGCCGGCAAGGTACGCGCACTGGCGGTGACATCGGGCAAGCGCTCGCCGGCGTTGCCCGATGTGCCGACCATGGAGGAGTCAGGCCTCAAGGGTTTCGAGGTGGTTGGCTTCTATGGCGTGCTGGCGCCGGCAGGGACGCCTAAGGAGATCGTCGACAAGCTGTCTGGTGCGCTGCGCACCGTGCTGGCGGACCCGGATACCAAGGCCAAGTTCGAAGTGCAGGGCGCCGAGCCGGCCTGGCAGGCGCCGGAAGCTTTTGCGGCCACGATTCTCAATGAGCAGAAGCGTTGGGGGCAGGCCATCAAGGCGTCGGGTGCGAAGATCGACTGATCTATCGACTTACCGGCTTATCTACTTGCTGAGGTCAGCTGGCGCCGGGGGTCTTCCGCGCCAGCCCTGCGCACGGCCCGACCAGACCCTGGACGCAGCATGCGCTGCCACTCCATTCACCACGGCTGACGTTGCCATCCGAGCCAGCTACCAGCTTGCGCTGGCACTGGGCGACTCTTGCCGGAGGCTCCAGCCCGGCATCGCGCGGGCCGCTGCCGGGCGCGCGCGCGGCGGGAATTTCATCGGTCCAGACATAGGCGGTGCCGTCCGGCACCGTTTGGACCGCTTGCGGTGGACCCCATTGGGCCTTGGCCTGTTCCACGGGGGCACCCTTCCACGAATCGAAGATGCGCTGCATGGTGCTGGCCTCGATATTGGCGCAGGCTGCGGCCAGGACGATCGCGCTGGTGACCGGCAGGACGGCGCGGCAGACGGAATGGCGGGGCGACGCAGGCATGGCGGCTCCATCTCGAGGGGGCTGTTCCTCCCGTCGCAGACTAGCTGAGTTCCGCAATGTGTGGCAACGCGTATGTGTGCGCGGCCGCACGAAGGCGTAGTTCCTGGCCGAGTTACCCGAATAGTGTCAGGGTTTGATCAGCGATGGTGGCGGTCGGGCTCCGCCTGGTTGTGCGTGGCGTTGTTACAGGCGCCGGCCTGGCTGGAGGTTCCGGTGGTGTCAGTGCGAAGGACCGTGTCGACCGCAATGGCACGGCGGTCTCCTTGAGCATGGCCAGATGCGGCGCGAGGATCAGGTAGGTGTCGATATCGAAGCGTGCCGGCGACGCCGCCAGTTCTTCGGCTTCATCGATGGTCCTGGCGGTTCCCAGATAGCACCAGTCTTCGATCACGTGCCAGGCCGTTTCCGCCCCCGTGTTTTCGCGCCATGCCACCGGGCCGGCAAATGGCCACGCTTGCAGTCCAATCGCACCGATGGCTTCCAGCGTCCGCGTGCGATGCGCTGCGCGTGATTCCGCGCCGGTGCAGGCACCCGCGCAACGATGCAACTGGCGCGCGAAGCAAGGGTTGCCACTGCGCGCCACGGCTTCCAGCATCAGCGTCACCTGGCAAAGCTGGTGCTCTTCGGCCAGTGCCCGCAGCTTTGCACGTGCCGTAGTGCGGCTTGGAAATACTCCATAGAGGCCCGGGTGGCGGCTGAAGTCGACCTGACGGTCCGACCGCAGGCGCGGGGCAGGCAAGCCTTCAACCATTTCCCACGCGAACAGCTCGCCGCTATGGCGCAACTGGTGGTTATGCAACGGCTGCAGCGTCTTGACGAGGTGCGCTTCCATCAGCAGTGCGCCAATCTCTCCGCCAGTCTCGCGCCAGTCGACACGGCGCACCGCGCGCGCGATGCGCATCTCCTTGGCGTTGGTATGGTCGCCTGCAAAATGCGCGCGGATGCGCTGGCGCAGATGGATGCTCTTGCCAACATAAAGCAGTGCATCGTCATCGCCATAGAAGAAATAGACTCCAGCGCGGTCCGGTACATCGTCAAGGGCCGTCTCGGTCAGCCCCGCTGGCAGGCTCGCATGCTTGATGAGGGCCTTCACCGCCGACTCGACCAGATCGACTGAATAGATACCGTGGATCTTCTGCCAGAACTGCCAGAGCAGTTCCGCATCGGCCAGCGCACGATGGCGGCCCTTGGGCAGCAGGTTGAAGCGCGCGATCAAGGCGTCAAGGCCGTGCCGCTCGACCGACGGAAACAGCGAACGTGACAGCCGGAGCGTGCAAAGCACGTCGGCGCGGAACGTCACGCCAGCGCGACGGAACTCGTTCTTCAGGAAGCCATAGTCGAAGCGCGCGTTGTGGGCGACGAACAACCGTCCCTGCAAACGCTCGGCCAGGAGCTCGGCGATTGACCCGAAGGTGGGTTGGCCACGCACCATCTCATCGGTAATGCCGGTCATGCCCTGGATAAAGGAAGGGATGCCGGTTTGGGGATCGACAAGCGTGTCCCATTCCTGGATGCCGTCGGGGCCCACCTCGACCACGCCAATCTCGGTGATCCGATCGCGCTGGGCATCGGGGCCGGTAGTCTCCAGATCGACAAATACGATGGGCCGGGTGAGTGCTGCTGCAAGCGTGTGCGCGTCGAGCGCACCGGCATCGCGGCTTGCGAGTCGTTCAGGCAGGTAGGTGGGCAGGTCGGGCGACGTCATGCGGCGATTCTAATGGATCGGAAATTTCTTTTGCGAAACCCCTTGCGTAGCCCGAAAAGCTCATCTAATATTCGCCCCCTCGCAACACGAACCGCTCTGCAAACGCAGTCG
>CAUUBQ010000004.1:0-188730 GCA_963543405.1 uncultured Cupriavidus sp. | reverse complement strand
AGATTAGCTGCAGTCTCGTGGGCTCGGAGATGTGTATAAGAGACAGGAAGGGGCCTGAAGGCTGCGCCCGACCCCTTAAAGGCCTGGGGCCCGTGCAGTGGGTGCCGGGCAGAGGCAGGTCAGGTCGCTTGCCGTCTGCGCAACGACGGCACGCTGTACGACCCCATGCAGCGCCGGGCGGCAGCCTGTGCGGCCTACCGCGCCGCACGCCTGAGAGACAAGCGGAAACGGCCGGAAGTTCCGGCCGTTGTCATTGGATTTTTACTGGATTCTTACGGGATCGTGGCAAAGTGCCCGAAGCGGCGTCAGCGTCCGCCGTCGCGCCCCCGCGCCTGCCAGCCGGGGCCGACATTGGTCGGGCGCATATCGGTGCCGCGCATCGATCCGTCGCCGGGGTTATTGCGGTCCGCGCCGCCAGGCTGGCGCGAGGTACGATCGTCGTCACGGCCACCGGGGCCCTGTGGGCGGCCGCTCAGGCGGTCGTCATTGCGTGCACGTTGCTCCATGCGGTCGATCTGGGCCTGCACATGGTCGCGATTCTCGGCACGTACGCTGGCAATATCCCAGCTGCCGCCAACGCGGCCCATGCGCACCGGATGGTCCGCGAAAGCGCGATGCCAGAAAGCGACTTGTGCGTGGCTGGTGGCGATTGAGCCAACCAGGCCGATGACGGCCACGGTACCAGCCACCAGATGGCGCAGGTGGGGGCGGGTAAGCATGCGAAATCCCAATGTCCTGTAGCAGGTGATGAGTCAGGCGTTGGAATCATGGTACGCAGCGGGCGTGTGATGGCCTATGCGAAACCCGTTACCGGTGTAACGGATTGTTTCGTCATTTTTGCCAACTTTGGCGCGTCTGCCGCTATCCCGCGTGGCGCATGCGCTGGCGGCGGTTGGAGCAACCCTTCGAACGCGCGTGGCACCGGCCTGGCTTTGGGTTTTTTGCCACAATGTCATGCCCTGCGTGTTGCGCCGGCGACGCTCGTGCATGGGAAGTACTGCTCGAAAGCCCTAAGTGTTTGTTTGGACTCGGAATGTGGGCTATACTCTTGCGTTTCGTGTTCGCACACCCCGTTTTTTCGAGGAATTAACAATGGTCGTAATCCGTCTGGCTCGCGGCGGCAGCAAGAAGCGCCCCTTCTTCAATATCGTTGCTACCGATTCGCGCAACCGTCGCGATGGCCGTTTCATCGAGCGCGTTGGCTTCTACAACCCGCTGGCTTCCGAAAAGGAAGAAGGCCTGCGTCTGGTGCAGGATCGCCTGGCCTACTGGCAAGGCGTTGGCGCCCAACTGTCGCCGACCGTTGCCCGCCTGGTCAAGCAAGCTGGCAAGGCTGCCGGCACTGCTGCTGCCTGATAGCTGTACAGGCGTACCTGTCTCAGGTGCGCACTGACGCGTAAAGACGCTCCGCCAACGTGACTGGCAACGCCACCGGCCGCAAGCCGCTGAACCTGTCGACTGCCGCCACGCAAGGTGGTGCCGCTGGCCGGCAGGCGCGGCTACCCGCTGCGCTGCATGTTACCGACAACCTGCCCGATGATCTCATCGAGGTGGGGTATGTCGGTGCGGCGTATGGCATCAGGGGCTGGATCAAGGTCCATCCGCATGCGGACGACGCCTCCGCACTGCTCCACGCCCGCCGCTGGTGGCTGCTTCGTGCGCCGCCGTCCGGCGTGGTGTCGGCACCGGCCGATGCGGCGGAGGCGGTCAGCGTCAGGATTGCCCAGTCGCGTGAACATAGCGGTACCGTGGTGGCGCAAGCCACCGGCGTTTCGGATCGCAATGTGGCCGAAATGCTCAAGGGCCGCCGCGTCTGGATCCGTCGCGAGGATTTTCCCGCGCCGGAAGAAGGTGAGTTTTACTGGGTCGACCTGATCGGTTGTGCCGTGGTCAACGAGCAGGGCGAAACGCTCGGCGAGGTGACTGGCCTGATCGATAACGGCGCCCATCAGATCCTTCAGGTGGCCTATGTGCTGCCGGACGGCACGGCCGCCGAGCGGCTGGTACCGTTTGTCGACGCGTTCCTGCGCACGGTGGATACATCGGCCAGGCGTATCGTGGTCGACTGGGGGCTCGATTACTGAAGTACCGACGTGACGTCCTGGGAGGCGCGATGCAGTTCGATGTGATCACGCTGTTTCCCGAGATGTTCCGCGCGCTGACCGACTGGGGCATTACCAGCCGGGCAGCCAAGCAGCAGCGTTATGCGTTGCGCACCTGGAATCCCCGCGACTTTACCGTCGACAATTACCGGACAATCGACGATCGCCCCTACGGTGGTGGCCCTGGCATGGTAATGCTGGCCAAGCCGCTGGAAGACGCGCTCGATGCCGCCGGTACGGCGCAGCAGGAAGCCGGTGTCGACAAGCCGCACGTAGTGCTGATGTCGCCGCAAGGCGCGACGTTGACCCATGAAAAGGTCATGTCGCTGTCCCGGCGGCCAGGTCTGGTGCTGCTGTGCGGACGCTACGAGGCGATCGACCAGCGTCTGATCGATCGGCGTGTGGACGAGGAAATCAGCCTCGGAGATTTTGTGCTGTCCGGGGGCGAACTGCCCGCGATGGCGCTGATCGACGCGGTGGTGCGGCATCTGCCCGGCGTGCTGGGCGATGCGCAATCGGCGGTGGAAGACAGTTTTGTCAACGGCCTGCTCGACTGCCCGCATTACACGCGGCCGGAAGAATATGAAGGCGTGAGGGTGCCCGACGTACTGCTCGGGGGTCATCATGCCGAGATCGAAAAATGGCGGCGCCAGCAGGCGTTGGCCAATACCGTTCGCAAGCGTCCCGATCTGATCGTGGCCGCGCGTGAACAAGGATTGTTGTCCAAGGCCGATGAGAAGTTTCTGTCGGCATTGGCGGCGAAAGCAGGGCAGGAGTTCGCTCCTGCCAAGTGAAACCCCATCCTCTGCCGGGGCCCAGCAAAGTCTGGGGCATCCAACGCTGGCACGATGGTTAAGGAGAAAACGATGAACATCATCGAGCAAATCGAGAAGGAAGAGATCGCGCGTCTGACCGCGAACAAGTCCATCCCCGCATTCGCACCTGGCGATACCGTTATCGTCAACGTGAACGTGGTGGAAGGTACCCGCAAGCGCGTGCAGGCTTACGAAGGCGTGGTAATCGCCAAGCGTAACCGTGGTCTGAACAGCTCCTTCATCGTGCGCAAGATCTCGTCGGGTGAAGGCGTGGAACGTACGTTCCAGCTGTACTCGCCGCTGATCGCTGGCATCGAAGTGAAGCGTCGCGGTGACGTCCGTCGCGCGAAGCTGTACTACCTGCGCGAGCGCTCGGGCAAGTCGGCACGTATCAAGGAAAAGCTGGTGACGAAGGCCGCCAAGGTCGCCGCCGCCCAGTAAGCTTTCCGAGCCACGCACCGGGCAACCGGTGCCACGCCGGCATTGCGAAGGACACCCTCGGGTGTCCTTTTTGCATTGCGGGCGGATTGCGGGCGTATTGTGCTGCAATGCAACAACAAACGGTTCTGTCATACTTGACACCGTTATGCGCCCTAAACTCGATCCCGAAGCGTTACCGGTCGTCGAGACCGATAGCCACCGCGCGCCGCTCTCCGCGCCGCGCATGAAACCCGACTTTATCCGGCACCGGCTGCTTGCGCCGCCCGCGTGGGAGCCCGAACTCACCGATGAGTCGCGCATCTACGACCAATCCAGGGGATTGCGGCAGGCCGCCGTGCTGGTGCCGCTGGTGGAGCATGGCGATGGACTGACAGTGCTGCTGACCCAGCGCAATGCCAACCTGAGTGCGCATGCCGGCCAGATCAGTTTTCCCGGCGGCAGCCAGGAAACCTACGATGCCGACCGCATTGCCACGGCGCTGCGCGAGACCGAAGAGGAAATCGGCCTGCGGCGCGACTTTATCGAAGTGCTGGGTTCGTTGCCCGACTACATCACGGGCACCGGGTTTCACGTCAGCCCGGTCGTAGGCCTGGTGCGCAGCGGCTTCACGCTGCAGCCCGACGCCTCCGAGGTGGCCGAAATCTTCGAGGTGCCGCTGGCTTTCCTGATGGATCCGGCGCGGCACGAGCGGCGGCTGCTGCGCTGGGAGGGCGGCGAGCGCCAGTTCTATGCGATGCCGTATCCGCGCGAGGGCGGTGGCCAGCGCTTTATCTGGGGCGCGACGGCAGGGATGCTACGCAATCTCTACCATCTGCTGGCGGCCTGAGGATCAGGCGGCGGCCGCGTCCCCGTCCGCGCAGTGTGGGCAGCTCTTGCCGACCACATACTTCGGCTGCTGCTGCTCCTCGGACGTCACGACCGCGCGACAGGCAAAGCACTGCACCGGGCCGGCCGGTTCGAGGTTGGGGTTCAGTGCGGTGCGGTAGTCGAATACGAAGCAGTCGCCGTGATAGTGGCTGCCGCCCACTTCCTCGAAGTACTTGAGAATGCCGCCTTCGAGCTGATACACGCGTTCGATGCCCGCTTCCTGCATGTGGATGGCAGCCTTCTCGCAGCGGATGCCGCCGGTGCAGAACGACACCACGGTCTTGCCTTCCAGCGCCGCTTTGTGCTCGGCCACGGCCGGCGGGAAGTCGCTGAACTTGGCGATGTTGTATTCGACCGCGTTGTCGAACGTGCCAACTGCCACCTCGAAGTCATTGCGCGTATCGAGCATCACAACCGGACGCCCCTCGTCATCATGACCCTGGTCAAGCCAGCGCTTGAGGTCCACCGGGCGCACCGCGGGCGCGCGGCCGCTCTCGGGGCGGATCAGCGGCATCTTCATGGTGATGATTTCCTTCTTGGCACGCACCAGCATGCGTTTGAAGGGCTGGTTTTCCGACACGCTTTCCTTCGGCGCGATATCCGCGAAGCGCGCATCGGCATGCAGCCAGGCCATGAACTCGTCGATCTGCGCGCGCGTGCCGGCCAGGAACATGTTGATGCCTTCCGGGGCCAGCAGGATCGTGCCTTTCAGGCCCGCAGCTTCGCAACGCTCGCGCATGGCGGGGCGCAGGGTCTCGATATCGTCGAGCGTGACGAATTTGTAAGCCGAAATGTTTACGATCTGCATGGTGCGACGCTGCTGGGCGGGCGCCGAGGGCGCTCGATAACTGCCTGATTGGAAAGGCGAAATTATAGCCGCTTGGCGGCATTGCCGATACCCGTCGCAGCGCGGCCACGCGCCAGGCGTCGCGCATGCCGCACCACATCACTTTACGAAAGTCTCGCGGTACCGGGCGAGGGGAGCCGGTACAATGGCGCCCTATGTCTGCACCCCGCTTCGTACACCTTCGCCTGCATTCCGAATACTCGGTCGTGGACGGTATCGTCCGCCTCGATGACGCCGTCAAGGCCGCCGCCAACGACGGCATGGGCGCGCTTGCGCTGACCGACCTCGCCAATGCATTTGGCCTGATCCGCTTCTACAAGGAAGCGCGTGGCGGCGGCGTCAAGCCCGTCGTTGGCGCCGACGTCTGGCTGACCAATGCCGACGACCGCGACAAGCCCGCGCGGATGCTGCTGCTCGTGCAGGATCGCATCGGCTACCTGAACCTGTGCGCGTTGCTGTCGCGCGCATGGCTGGGCAACCAGCATCGCGGCCGCGCCGAGTTCGAGCCAGGCTGGTTCGAGGAGCC
The DNA here is from genome assembly GCA_963543405.1 of uncultured Cupriavidus sp. GTDB lineage: Bacteria > Pseudomonadota > Gammaproteobacteria > Burkholderiales > Burkholderiaceae > Cupriavidus. The sequence continues at coordinate 183,132 of CAUUBQ010000004.1, read as the reverse complement.
CGGCGAGGAAGGCCTGCCGCTGGCTACCGGCCTGATCGCGCTGTCCGGCGCGATGGGTGGCGACGTTGGCCAGGCGCTGGCCAATGGCAACGCCGATGCCGCGCGCCGTGCCGCGCAGCATTGGGCCACGATTTTCCCGCAGCGGTTCTATATCGAGCTGCAGCGTGCCGGGCATCCCGGTACCGATGCCTATGTGCAGCAGGCCGTGCAACTGGCCGCGTCGCTGCAATTGCCCGTAGTGGCCACGCATCCGGTGCAGTTCATGACGCCGGACGAATTCACCGCCCACGAGGCGCGCGTCTGTATTGCCGAGGGCGAGCTGCTGGCCAATCCGCGCCGCGCGCGCAAGTTCACGACCGACCAGTATTTCAAGACGCAGGACGAGATGTGCGCGCTGTTCGCCGACATCCCGTCGGCGCTGCAGAACGCCGTGGAAATCGCCCGGCGCTGCAACCTGACGCTGGAACTTGGCAAGCCACGCCTGCCGCTGTTCCCGACGCCCGATGGCATGTCGCTGGACGACTACCTCGTGTTCATGGCCAAGGACGGCCTGGAGAAGCGCCTTGCCGTGCTGTTCCCGGACGAGGCCGAACGCGAGCGCAAACGCCCCGAATACTACGCGCGGCTGGAATTCGAGACCGGCACCATCATCAAGATGGGGTTTCCGGGCTACTTCCTGATCGTGGCGGACTTTATCAACTGGGCCAAGAACAATGGCGTGCCGGTGGGGCCGGGCCGTGGCTCGGGTGCCGGCTCGCTGGTGGCTTATGCGCTCGGCATTACCGATCTCGATCCGCTCAAGTACGCGCTGCTGTTCGAGCGTTTCCTGAATCCCGAGCGCGTCTCGATGCCCGACTTCGACATCGACTTTTGCCAGCACGGCCGCGATCGCGTGATCACGTACGTGAAGGAGAAGTACGGCAAGGACGCCGTGTCGCAGATCGCCACGTTCGGCACCATGGCCGCGAAGGCCGCAGTGCGCGATGTGGGCCGCGTGCTCGATCTTGGCTACGGGTTCGTCGACAGCGTCGCCAAGCTGATTCCGTTCAAGCCGGGCAAGCTCGTCACGCTCGAGGAAGCCAAGAAGGAAGAACCTGCTCTGGCCGAGCGCGAGCGCAACGAGGAGGAAGTGCGCCAGCTGCTGGAACTGGCGCAGCGCGTGGAAGGCATGACGCGTAACGTCGGCATGCACGCCGGCGGCGTGCTGATCGCGCCGGGCCGCCTGACCGATTTCTGCCCGCTTTATACGCAGGGCACCGACGGCATGAGCGGCGTGGTGAGCCAGTACGACAAGGACGACGTGGAAGCGGCCGGCCTGGTCAAGTTCGACTTTCTGGGCCTGACCACGCTGACCATCCTCGACTGGGCGGAACGCTATATCCGGCGCCTCGACCCGTCGAAGGCCGACTGGAACTGCAGCCAGATCCCGCTCGACGACGGCCCCGCGTTCGACATCCTCAAGACTGCCAACACGGTGGCGGTGTTCCAGCTGGAAAGCCGCGGCATGCAGGGCATGCTCAAGGACGCCAAGCCTGACCGCTTCGAGGACATCATCGCGCTCGTGGCGCTCTATCGTCCGGGCCCGATGGACCTGATCCCGAGCTTCTGTGCGCGCAAGCACGGCCGCGAGAAGGTCGAGTACCCCGACGCGCGTGTCGAGCCCGTGCTCAAGGAGACCTACGGCATCATGGTCTACCAGGAGCAGGTGATGCAGATGGCGCAGATCGTCGGCGGCTACTCGCTCGGTGGCGCCGACCTGCTGCGTCGCGCGATGGGCAAGAAGAAGGCCGAGGAAATGGCCAAGCATCGCGAGCTGTTCCGCGAGGGTGCCGACAAGAACGGGCTGTCGGCGCAGCAGGCCGACGATATCTTCGACCTGATGGAGAAGTTCGCGGGCTACGGCTTCAACAAGTCGCACGCGGCGGCCTATGCGCTGCTGGCCTACTACACGGCCTGGCTCAAGGCGCACCATCCGGCCGAATTCATGGCAGCCAACATGTCGCTGGCCATGGACGATACGGACAAGGTCAAGATCCTCTACGAGGACTGCCGCCTGAACAAGCTGGCGGTGCTGCCGCCTGACGTCAATGCCAGCGAATACCGCTTTGCGCCGACCGATGCGAAGACGATCCGCTATGGCCTCGGCGGCATCAAGGGCTCGGGCCAGGGTGCCATCGAGGACATCCTGCGCGCCCGCGAGGAAAGGCCGTTCGACGACCTGTTCGATTTCTGCGAGCGCGTGGACCGCCGCCAGGTCAACCGTCGCACCATCGAGGCGCTGATCCGCGCCGGTGCATTCGACAGCCTCAACGACAACCGCGCGCAGTTGCTGGCGTCGGTGTCGATCGCCATGGAAGCGGCCGAGCAGAAGGCCGAGTCGGCCAACCAGGTGTCGTTGTTCGACCTGATGGACGACGCGGGCGACGCGCACCGTCCCGAACTGGTCGACGAGCCGCGCTGGTCGGCCAAGCGCACGTTGCAGGAAGAGAAGCAGGCGCTCGGCTATTACTTCTCGGGCCACCTGTTCGACGCATCGCGCGACGAGGTGCGCAAGTTCGTCAAGGGCACCCTGGCCGCGCTGGAAAAGGAAGTGCAGGGCAACGGTGGCGGTTATGGCCGCGACGTGCGCGGCAAGGTGATTGCCGGTGTGATCATGGGCGTTCGCACGCAGATGACGCAGCGCGGCAAGCTGATCATCGTGATGGTCGACGATGGCACGGCACAGATCGAAATGACCGTGTTCAACGAACTGTACGATGCCAATCGCCATATGTTCCGCGAAGACGAACTGCTGATTGCCCAGGGCAATGCGCGGCATGACACATTCACCGGCGGCGTGCGTTTCACGGCCGAATCGGTGATGGACCTCGTGACGGCGCGCGCGCGCTATGCCGATGCGGTGAGCCTCGGTTTCAACGGCAATGCGTCGACGGAGCGCCTGCGCGAACTGCTGACGCCGTACCTGGCCAATGTGGCCCAGTCGCCCGGCGTACCGGTGCGCATCAGCTATATCAACAAGACTGCCCAGTGCGAAGCCATGCTCGGCACGCAGTGGCAGATCACGCCATCCGAGGAAGCGCTGGCAAGCTTGCGCAGTGCACTCGGCGATAGCGTGCGGATGATCTATGGCTGACCCGCGCGGCCAGGTGACGGAATCCGGCGCGCGCAAGCAGCGCATCCTGTTCCACGTCACGCATTTCCTGCATGGCGGTATCGAGACCTCGCTGGTCTCGCTGCTGGCGTCGGTGGATCGCGAACGTTTCGAGCTCGGCCTGACCGTGACCTATCCGTCGCCGGAACTGGAGTCGCATTTCCGTGCACGGTTGCCACAGGATGTGAAGCTGCACGTGCTGGCTCCGGAGCGCTGGCTGTCGCACTGCCGCCAGCTCAAGAAGCAGCGCAAGCTCGGGCCCCTTGGCAAGATCTATGAGGAAGCGCTGCTGCCGCCGGTACGCAAGCCGCTGATGAACCGGCGCTTTCGCCAGATCCTGCTGCAGGGCGGCTATGACGTCGTGGTGGACTACGACATGTCGCTGTCGCGCATCACGGGACCGCTGCCGGTGCCGATGATTGGCTACCAGCATTTCAGTGTGGCACATCTGGCCAGCGGCCACGGACGGAAGCTGCGCAAGTTGCGCCACCAGTGCAAGGTGGATTACGACGCCGTGGTCATGTTGACGGACAGCATGCTGGCCGATGCGCGCCAGTTGATGCCCGAGGCTGCCGACAAGCTGGTGCGGCTCTACAACGCGATCGATCTCGACAGCATTCGCACCAGGGCCGATCAATCGCTCGATCCGGCTGTGGCGCCGCGCGAGCCGTTTATCGTCTCGGTGGGACGGCAGGAAGAAAGCCAGAAGGACTTCACATCGCTGTTGCGCGCCTACGCCAGGCTGGTAGGGCAGGGCATCGAGGAGCGCCTGGTACTGGTTGGAGACGGCGCATCGCGGCCGCAACTGGAGGCGCTGACAAGGTCGCTGGGCCTGGCGGAGCGTGTCACCTTCGCCGGTTTTCAGTCGAACCCCTATGCGTGGATCCGGCATGCACGCCTGATGGCGTTCAGTTCGAAGATGGAAGGCTTGCCCAACGTCCTGCTGGAAGGGCTGGCGGTGGGGCAGGTGGTAGTCAGTACCGATTGTCCGACCGGGCCGCGCGAGATTCTCGACGATGGCCGTGCCGGCCTGCTGGTGCCGGTGGGCGATGTGGACGGGCTGGCCGAGGCGATGCGCCGTGGCCTGCAGGATGTGCCGCTAAGGCAGGCGCTGCTGGCGCACGCATCGCGCCACGTCGAACAGATGGGCTTTGGCCCGACCGGGCAGGCGTTCAGCGCGCTGGTCGATCGTCTGACGCGGCGGGCTGCCGGCCCTGCTCCTGCCGTTGCAGCAGCCAGAGCTTGATGTACTTGTAGTAGCTGGCCTGCCCGTTCATCAGGGCCACCGCCAGGCCTTGCGAGCCGTCGAGGAATCCGCGGCGGAACAGCCAGGTGCGCAGGAATGCCCAGCTGCCGTGGGTCCAGGCGCTGAATGCGGTGGCCCGCTTGCCGCGCTGGAAGGCTTGCCGGGCGCCCAGCGTCGAGTACTGGTCGATCTTGCGCAGCACCTGCGAGAAGTCGTCGTAGGTGTAGTGCAGCAACGGGGTTTGCAGATGGCCGACCGGGCCGTCGGTGACCACGTTTTCGTGAACGATATCGTCGGTGAAACGGGCGCGGCCGACGCGGAATACCCGCGTCAGGCGGTCTGGATACCAGCCGCTATGGCGCATGAAGCGGCCGCAGAAGCGTGACAGGCGTGGCATGTCGTAGGCATCGGCCTGCCCCGAGTCGATCGCGGCCAGGATTTCGTCGCGCAGTTCAGGCGTGACGCGTTCGTCGGCATCGATCGACAACACCCACTCGCTCCGGGCCTTCGACAGGGCGAGGTTTTTCTGGGGGCCGAAGCCGGGCCAGGTGGTGGTTTCATGGACCTCGGCGCCCATGGCGCGTGCAATGTCCAGCGTGCCGTCGGTGCTGCCGGAGTCCACTATAATCGCGCGGTCGCACCAGGAGACGCTCTCCAGGCACTCACGGATATTGTGTGCCTCGTTTTTGGTAATCAGTACGACAGAGATTTTCATAGAAATGCTTGCGATGGAATCCCGCAGACCGGATTTGCCCGCCATTCTAGCGGCAGTCGGCGTGGTGCCCGTTTGGCAAGTGGAGCCAACGTGAACGACAGCAAACAACAAAAGCCCCAGGAATCCGACACCCTCAAGCGCGTCTGGTCCTATCTGAAGCCCGAAATGCGCACGTTTGCGCTGGCCATCCTGGCCATGGGCCTGGTGGCCGCCAGCGAGGGGATTATCCCGAAGGTCGTCAACGACCTGCTCGACAAGGGCTTTGGCGGTGCCTATGCCGGCAAGCTCTGGCATGTGCCAGCGCTGCTGGTCGGCGTGGCGCTGGTGCGCGGCGTGGCGCAGTTCGCCTCGGGTTTCCTGTTGTCGAAGATTTCGAACGGCGTGCTGCTGAAGATGCGCATGCAGATGTTCGAGCGCATGCTGCATGCGCCGGCGCTGTTCTATCACCGCAATACCGCGGCATCGCTGATCAACGCCGTGATCTTCGAAGTGAACCAGGTGATGCAGATCCTGACCGGCGTGCTGATCACGCTGGTACGCGACTCGCTGACCGTGCTGGCGTTGCTGATCTACCTGTTCTACACGAACTGGCGTCTGACGCTGGTGGTGGCGGTGCTGCTGCCCGCGATCGGTTTCGTGATGTCGAAGGTCAACCGGCGCCTGCGTCGCCTGAACCGCGAACACCAGGCGCTGACCAATACCGCCGCGTACGTGGTGGAAGAGGCGGCCGGTGGCTACAAGGTGGTCAAGCTGCACGGCGGCGAAGCCTATGAGACCGCGCGCTTTGCCGCGATGGCCGAGCGGCTGCGCGGCTATTCGATGCGCATGGCCGTGGCGGGTGGACTGAACCAGCCGGTAACCGCGTTCCTGGCATCGCTGGCGCTGTCGGTGATCCTGACCATTGCCATGGTGCAGGCGCAGGGCAACCAGACCACGATCGGTGGCTTTACCGGCTTCGTGATGGCGATGCTGCTGCTGATCTCGCCGCTCAAGCACCTGACCGACCTGAACCAGCCCCTGCAACGCGGCCTGACCGCCGCTGAAATGATCTTCGGACTGATCGACGAGCCGATCGAACCGCAGGATGGCGGCGTGCCGCTGGAGCGCGCGCGTGGCGACCTCGTATTCGACAATGTGGGCTTCCGCTATGGCGAGGCCGGCCGTCCCGCGCTGAACCGCGTGAGCTTCCATGCCGCGCCGGGCGAGGTGGTGGCGCTGGTTGGCCCTTCGGGCAGCGGCAAGACCACGCTGGTCAACCTGGTGCCGCGCTTCTTTGATCCGACCGAAGGCCGGATCGTGCTCGATGGCAAGTCGATCGACCAGTTCGGCCTGAACGACCTGCGTCACCAGATCGCGTTCGTGAGCCAGGACGTGGTGCTGTTCAACGACACCGTGGCTGCCAACGTGGCCTATGGCGTGCACCCGCGCGAGAAGATCGACATGGCACGCGTGGAACGTGCCCTGGCCGCGGCTTACCTGACCGATGTGGTCAAGGGCTTGCCCGAGGGGCTGGAAACCAATATCGGCGACAACGGCATGAAGCTGTCGGGTGGCCAGCGCCAGCGCCTGGCGATCGCGCGTGCGATCTACAAGGACGCGCCGATCCTGATCCTTGACGAGGCCACCTCGGCGCTGGACTCCGAATCGGAACGCCAGGTACAGGCCGCGCTGGAATCGCTGATGCAAGGGCGCACCACGCTGGTGATCGCCCACCGCCTGTCGACGATCGAGAACGCCGACCGCATCGTGGTGCTCGAACAGGGCCGCGTGGCCGAGCAGGGCAGCCACACTGACCTGCTCGGGGCCAATGGACTCTACGCGGGTCTGCACCGCATCCAGTTCGCCACCGCCGCGCAGTAAGCTGTCAGGGATTCGACGGCCGTGACGTCCTGTCACGGCCGGGCATGTACCAGCAGGGAAGATACCCCGAGGAGACAGACATGACCGCCCATCCGCCAATCAGCCGCTATCCGGTTCCTGCCATCGCGGACCTGCCTGAAGACATTCGGCAGCGCGTACTGGAAGTCCAGGAGAAAGCCGGCTTCGTTCCCAATGTATTCCTGGCCCTGGCACACCGGCCCGACGAATGCCGCGCGTTCTTTGCCTATCATGACGCGCTGATGCTCAAGGAGACCGGCAACCTGACCAAGGGCGACCGCGAGATGATCGTGGTGGCCACCTCGGGCGTGAACCAGTGTCTCTACTGCGTGGTGGCGCATGGCGCCATCCTGCGCATCTACGAAAAGAAGCCGCTCGTGGCAGACCAGGTCGCGGTCAACTACCGCAAGGCCGACATTGCACCGCGTCAGCGCGCCATGCTCGATTTTGCGATGAAAGTCTGCGAGTCATCGCATACGGTAGGCGAGGCAGATTTCGAAGCCTTGCGCGCGCATGGTTTCGATGACGAGGATGCGTGGGATATCGCCGCCATCACGGCGTTCTTCGGCTTGTCGAACCGCATGGCGAATACCATCAGCATGCGGCCCAACGATGAGTTCTTCCTGATGGGGCGCGTGCCGAAGCAGAAGTAGCAAGTTTGCGGTGTTTTAAACGCCCGTTACCGGATCTGTGCGCAGCTGCCGCTCTTCGGATCAAACAGCACCGGCCATGCCTGTTCGTAGATGCCTGGCGTGCAGTGTTTCTCGCAACGCGCATGGGCCAGCGTGACGCGGCGAGGATCTTGCCAGACCATCAGCTTGCAACCACTACCGTCGATCGCATGCAACTCGATGTGTGGTGTCTGCTGTACCTGCTTGAATTCGGCCAGGTCAAACTGGCATGACCCTTTGCGCGATACCCAGAGTTTCCAGGAGAGCGTTTGCACGGCGTTGTGCGATACGCGAACCACGGCATCCTCGCGGAAGCCGTCTTCCTCGGTGCGCTTGCATGCGCCGTTGATGTCGATCTCGCGCGCCACGATCGGCGTGGCACGGGTTTCCGGCGCGGGCGGATACGATTTGGGCGGATTGGCGCTCGGGCCGGCCAGCGGCGGGGAACGGTCAGTCAGTTGCTGCAGTGGTGCGCATGCCGCGCACAAAAAAAATGCCAGCAGTGCTGGCATCGCGAATCTTGTTGACGTCATGTCGGCCCCCTCGTACTCCCGCCACATTCAATGTAGGGGATGGCGATGCAAAGGCCAGCCTTATGTGATGAGGACTAGCCCTAGCATGCTAAGTCAGTGGCACCGTCTATATTCAGAGAATGTGACTGCGCGTTTATGCCGCCTGTAGGCTGGTCTGGCGCGGTGCCGCATGTTGCACGGCGGAATAGCCGGTAGCGAACACCAGACGGCCCGCCGACCAGGTGTGCGTGACCAGCGGCTGGCCGGCCACGCTGGCCACGGCGATCACGTCGGCGCGCTTGCCCGGCGTCAGGCGGCCCCGATCGTCGAGCAGGCAGGCATCGGCCGGATTGGCACTGACCAGCGCCAACGCTTCATTGAGCGGCAGCTCCGCCAGCCGCGCGGCGGCGAATGCCGCGGCGATCAGCGTGGAAGGCTGGTAATCCGAGCAGAGGATATTGCCAACCCGCGCGTGGATTGCATCGATCGCGCGCATCGAACCGCTCTGGCTTTTGCCGCGCAGCACGTTGGGTGCGCCAAGGATCGTCGGCAGCGCATGGGCCGATGCCGCCTGGGCGGTTTCCACGTTGATCGGGAACTCGCTCATGCGTACCCCGAGCGCATGCATGGCGGCAATCCGCTGGGGCGAGTCGTCGTCGTGGCTGGCAGTGGGAATGCCCAGTTCATGTGCCTTCGACACCAGCCGGTTCACGCGCTCGGTCGCGCCGTCGAGTTCGGCACTCTTCTTCGCGGCGGCATCGGCCGCTTCCTCGCGGCTCATGCCATGGTTGCCCATCATGTACGACAGATAGGCATCCATCGTCTTGAACTGGCCCTGGCCTGGCGAGTGGTCCATGACCGACAGCAGGTCAACCACACCTTCGGCCATCAGCATTTCCAGCACCGGCACGGCGGCGGCGTCGGTCACCTCGTAGCGGCAGTGGATGCGGTTGTCGACGAGGCTGTGCTGGCGATACGCCGCCACCGTACGCACCAGCGTGGCCGCCGTGTCATTGTTGCGCACGCCAAACTGGTCGCTGGCAAAAGACAGCGCGTGATAAGGCGTGGTGATGCCGGCCGCGGCGTTGCGGCGGTCGACTTGCGCCACGGCGAAGTCCAGCGGGAACAGCACATTGGCGCGCGGCTCGGCTTCCTTCTCGATGGCGTCGCAATGCACATCGATCAGGCCCGGCATCACGGTATGGCCGCGCAAGTCGAGTATGTCGGCATCGGCCGGGATCGAGGCGGGTTCAATGGCGACGATCTGGCCATCGGCCATCAGCAGCGCGCTGTCATGCAGCACGCGGTCGGGCAATACCAGCGTCGCGTGGGTCAGGTAGGTGGTGGTCATGTCCGTTTCCGTTCCGTATTTGCAGGTTCAGGTTCAGGGCAGAATGGGCTCAGGCGTTTGCCGCGGCAACGGGCTGCAGCGGCAGCGCACGCGTGGCCACGGCATCGCGTACCGCTTCGTCGTGGAAGATGCCGATCAGCGCGCGGCCTTCGGCCAGTGCCTCGCGGATCAGTTCGATCACCACGGCGCGGTTGTCGGCATCGAGCGATGCGGTCGGTTCATCGAGCAACAGGATCGGGTGTCCGCCGATCAGGCCGCGGGCGATATTCACACGCTGCTGCTCGCCGCCCGAGAACGTGGCCGGCGGCAGATCCCACAAGCGGCGCGGCAGGTTCAGGCGTTCGAGCAGCGTGGCGGCCCTGGCGCGTGCTTCCTCATGGCTGGCGCCGCGATGCTGCAGCGGGTCGGCAACCACATCGAGCGCCGAGACACGCGGAATCGCACGCAGGAACTGCGATACATAGCCGATCACGTCACGGCGCAATTTCAGTACGCGTTGTTCGGGCGCGTTGGTCAGTTCTACCCAGGGTTCGCCGGCGGCGCTGGTATCGCGCAGCCGGATCGTGCCTTCGGTCGCCAGGTAGTTGCCATAGAGGCAGCGCAGCAGCGTGCTCTTGCCGGTGCCGGAACGGCCCGACAGCACCAGGCATTCACCGCGCGAGGCATCGAAGTCGATCGCCTGCAATACCGGCAGGCGGATACCGCCCTGGTTGTGCAATGTGAACATCTTGCCGAGGCCACGGACCTCGATCAGCTTCCGGTTGTCTGCTTGCATCATGGTCAGCCCTGCAGGATGGAGGAAACCAGCAGCTGCGTGTACGGGTGCTGCGGGTCGTCGAGGATCTGGTCGGTCAGGCCTTGCTCGACCACGCGGCCGCCCTGCATCACGAGCGTGCGATGTGCGAGTAGTCGGGCCACTGCCAGGTCGTGCGTGACGAGAATGGCGGCCAGGCCAAGGTCGGTGACCAGGCGGCGCATCAGGTCGAGCAGGCGCGCCTGCACCGAGACGTCGAGCGAGGCGGTGGGCTCGTCCATGAACACCAGGCGCGGATGCGTGACAAGATTGCGCGCGATCTGCAGGCGTTGCTGCATGCCGCCGGAGAACGTGCTCGGCACGTCGTCGAGGCGCGCGAGGTCGATCTCCATTTTCTCGAGCCAGGCCCCGGCGATTTCGCGCAGGTCGCCATAGTGGCGATTGCCCACGGCCATCAGGCGCTCGGCGATATTGGCGCCGGCGCTGACCTGCATGCGCAGGCCATCGCGCGCATGCTGGCGCACAAAGCCCCAGTCGGTACGAGCCAGCAGCCGCATGCGCGCGCTGGACAGCGATGCCAGGTCGGTCAGGCCTGCCTCGCGCATGTCGTAGCTGACGCTGCCGCGCTGGGCCCTGACCTGCATCGACAGCGCCTGCAGCAGCGTGCTCTTGCCCGAGCCCGATTCACCGACCACGCACAGCACTTCGCCGGGATAGAGGTCGAAGTCGACATCATGGCAACCGTGCACACCGTCCCAGGTGTGCGTGAGGTTGCGAACGGAAAGCAGTGGCGTGGCATTCATTGGGTAGCTCCGGCGGCGTGCTTCACGGCTTGCGCGGCCTGGCGATCGGCGCAGTACTCGGTGTCCGAGCACACGAACATGCGCGTGCCGGCATCGTCAGTGATGATTTCGTCGAGATAGCTGTCGGTGGCGCCGCATTGCGCGCAGCAGCTCGACCACTTCTCCACGGTGAACGGATGATCGACAAAATCGAGACTCTTGACCGAGGTGTACGGCGGCACCGCATAGACGCGCTTCTCGCGGCCCGCGCCGAACAGCATCAGTGCAGGGCTGCGGTCGAGCTTCGGGTTGTCGAACTTCGGAATCGGCGACGGACGCATCATGTAGCGCTGGTTGACGATCACCGGGTAGTCATAGGTCGTGGCGATATGGCCGTGATGCGCAATGTCTTCATAGAGCTTCACATGCATCGAGCCGTACTCGGCCAGTGCATGCATGGTGCGTGTTTCGGTCTCGCTGGGCTCCAGCCAGCGCAGCGGCTCTGGAATGGGCACCTGGTACACCATGGTCTGGCCCGCGCTCAGCTTCGTTTCCGGAATGCGGTGGCGCGTCTGGATGATGGTGGCTTCGGCGGTGCGTTCGGTGGTCTGCACGCCGGTCACGCGGCCGAAGAAGCGGCGGATGTTGATCGCGTTCGTGGTGTCGTCCGAGCCCTGGTCGATGACCTTGAGCACGTCCTGCTTGCCGATGATCGCGGCGGTCACCTGGATGCCGCCGGTGCCCCAGCCATAGGGCAGCGGCATCTCGCGGCTGCCGAACGGAACCTGGTAACCGGGAATGGCCACGGCCTTCAGCAGCGCGCGGCGCAGCATGCGCTTGGTCGATTCGTCGAGGTAGCCGAAGTTGTAGTGGTCGTCGCGGGCGACGGCAGTGGTTTGTGGAATGGCGGTGCTCATGCCAGCGACTCCTCTTGCGACTGGTGCGACGGATGCGAATCTTGCTGCGCCGGTTGCGGCGCGTTGGTGGGCGGCTGCTCCTGTTCCGCACGCAGGCGGCGCAGCAGTTCCAGATTGGCCTGGAAGTCCACGTAATGCGGCAGCTTCAGATGCTGCACGAAGCCCGATGCCTCGACGTTATCGCTGTGGTACAGCATGAACTCGATGTCGTTGGCCGGATTGTCGGCGGCCTCGCCCAGTTCTTCGGCGCGCATCGCGCGATCGGCCAGTGCCATCGACATGGCCTTGCGCTCGTTGTAGCCGAACACCAGTCCATAGCCACGCGTCAGGCGCGGCGCTTCGTCGGCATTGCCGGCGAACTGGCTCACCATTTGGCACTCGGTCAGCTCAACCGAGCCGATCGTGATGGCGAAGCCGAGTTCTTCAATGAACATCTCGACCTCGGTGCTGCCATAGCGGATCTCGGCGGCGAACGGGTGGGAATTGCCATAGCCACGCTGCGTCGAGTAACCCATTGCCAGCAGGAAACCTTCATCGGCGCGCGCCAGGTTCTGCAGGCGCGCGGGACGTTCGGCCGGAAAGCTCAGCGGCTCACGTGTGAGATCGGGCGGCGCAGGGTCGCCCACGGGGATCGTGTCGGCCTCGACCAGCGCTTCGGCTTCGAGCAGGCCGGTGACACGCGGCATGTCCGATGCCAGCGGTTGCGGCGACGGTGGCAGCGGCACGGGGTCGCGGCCGGCTTCCAGCGAGAAGTCGAGCAGGCGCTGCGTGTAGTCGTAGGTCGGTCCCAGTACCTGGCCACCGGGCACATCCTTGAACGTCGACGAGATGCGGCGCTGGAGGTTCATCTTGCCCGTGTCGAGCGCCTGGGTGTAGCCAAAACGCGCAAGCGTGGTGCGGTAGGCGCGCAGCAGGAAGATGGCTTCGATCTGGTCCCCGGCGGCCTGCTTGAGGGCCAGGGCGGCCAGGTGCGGATCGTAGAGCGAGCCTTCGGCCATCACGCGCGCTACGGCCAGTGGCATCTGCTCGCGAATCTGGTCCAGCGTGATTTCGGGCACCGATGCGTCGCCACGACGGTAGGTGTCCAGCATCTGGTAGGAATTGAGGATGGCGCGCTCGCCTCCCTTGACGGCAACGTACATGTCAGTTCTCCACTTGCGTGGTGCGCGTCAACGCGCAGAATTGGTCACCGCTGGCCAGCAACAGGTCCACGCCAAGCGGGAAGCGGGCGTTGTTGGCGCGCCAGCCTTCACGGAAGTCCGCCGGCAGGCCGCGCACGCGCAGCGCTTGGGTGGACTCGATGCCGGGGCCGCGCAGCGTCAGCGTGTCGCCATCTTGCAGTGATGCGACTTCCACGATCAGCGTGGCCGAGCGGTCGGGGTATTCGGGCAGGCCTTGCGCGCAATCTGCCAGCGCGGGCATTGCGTGGCCGGCGGGCACGCAGACAAAGGTGGCTTCGCCGACCGCCTCGACCAGCGGGCAGCTGCAATGGAAGCGCAGGAAAGCGCGTGCTGCGGCCGGAATATCTGCGGGCAGCCAGACCGGGGTGTCGGGGTCGGCCAAAGTCAGCAGCAGGGCGGTCAGCGTGGGCGACAGCCCGTCGGGCTGGCCACTGGTGGCGGGCAACGTTTCAAGCCGGCCCGGATGCGCGAACGCTTCGAGCGCGGCGCGGAACACGGCCTGCGCATCGTCGACGGGGTTGTCGAAGCCGGGCAGCAAGGACGTGGCGGAGTGCGTGGCGAGGGCTTGCATGGGTGTTTCGGTAGCGGGCATTTCAGTCTTCTCCGCGGGCCATGGTGAAGAACTCCACGCGGGTTTGCGCGGCAATGGCGGCCTGTCGCGCGGCCCGATCGGCCAGCGCCTGCGCCAGCGGTGCCAGTACGATGTCCTGCACGCGCTGGTGCCACGCCTGGCGCTGCAGCAGCGCATCGAGCACGGCCGCCTGCTCGGCATGGCGCGTGCCGCGACCCTGTACATAAGCCACGCCGGCCGTGGCAGCTTCGTCCGGCGATTCGTCAAGGACCACGGCGCAGCGCGTCACCGACATTTCGCCGAGATTGAATTGCGCACCGGTGCCCCCGGCGCGGGCGCGCACCATGGTCATGCCCGATTCCGGCTTGCGCAGCAGGCGGTAGGCGGGCAGGGCGGCCGATTCGGCCAGGCGGGTGTAGGCCGCATCGAGTGCGTCCGACTGGGCCAGCGCCAGGGTCCTGAGCCATGCGGCGCGCGGCGCATTCGCATTGGCCTGGACGGCGGTTTCATCTTGCATGATCACCCCTATACGTCTATACGTTTAGATGTAAACTAACACAACACGGCGATACTAGACCACAGCCAGATGAATGTTTCGTGACGGGAGCGAGGTTTGCTCGGACACGCGACGCGCGCGCCGGGTCTGAGGCACAATCGCACGACAACCATTAAGGCTTGATGACACAGGGCAGGGCAAAAGATGTCTGATCGGGAAGTTGAACGCGGCTCGGGCGTGGCGGTATGGCGTCAGATCGGCGAAGCATTGGCGGATGACATCCGCAACAAACTTTATGGCCCCGGCGAGCAGTTGCCACCGGAGCCGGAACTGGCGACGCGGTTTGCCGTGAATCGTCATACGATCCGGCGCGCGATGGGCGAGCTCGAGCTGAGCGGCCTTGTGCGTATCGAGCAAGGCCGTGGCACGTTTGTGCAGGAGCATGCGATCGACTATGCGATCGGGCGCCGCACGCGTTTCTCGCAGAACCTGGCCGCGCAAGGCATGCGCGGGCATCTCGAGATCGTCGACAGCCAGAAGATTCGTGCCCCCGAGATCGCCAGGCATCTTGGACTGCCGCGCACCGCCGATATCCTGCACATCCAGATGGTGGGCAAGACCGACGCGCGTACCATCGACGTGGCCGAGCATTATTTCGATCCGAAGCGTTTTCCGGACCTGGAGGAAAAGGTCCATGAGACCCGCTCCATTTCTCGCGCACTGGCGCAGTTCGGCATTGCCGACTACACGCGCAAGTGGTCGCGCATTACCGCCGCCATGCCGAGTGCGCCGGTGGCACGCCTGCTGAACCAGCCGAAGACGCGCCCGGTGCTGCAAGTGGAAGCACTGAACGTCGATATCGATGGCGCGCCAGTGCAATACAGCATGACCCGCTTTGCCGGCGACTGGGTGCAGCTTACGGTGTCCGACAACGACTGACAGACCTGCCTGCCCATGTGGCGGCACAGTCGTATTGGTCTAGACATCCGTCTGTCATCTGCCGGCGCTAACGTAATGCCCATGCAAACGAACAACCAACCCTATTCGCCCCCGCTCCGTGGGATCACTGGCCGCCGTGTGCTGTGCAACGGTGCCATCGCGCCAGCCACGCTGGCGTTCGAGCACGGCGCCATTGCGCAGCAGGCTGCCGGTAGCGGCGCATGCATCGATGCCGGCGACCTGCTGGTGCTGCCCGGCATTGTCGATATCCATGGCGACGCGTTCGAGCGCTCGGTCATGCCGCGCCCCGGCGTCAGCCTGCCGTATGGAACCGCGCTGCTCGACGTGGACCGTCAGTTGCTGGCGCATGGCATCACCACGGAATTCCATGGTGTCACGCTGTCGTGGGAAGGCGGCCTGCGCGGCGAGGCCTATGCGCTGCGCATGTTCGAAGCGCTGGCGCACTTGCAGCCGGTGCTGGGTGCCTCGCACAAGGTGCACCTGCGCTTCGAGGCTTATCATCTGGCCGGCGTGGAAACCGCGTTGCAATGGATCGCGGATGGCCGCGTGGGACTGCTGGCGATCAATGACCATCTGCCTACCATGGCACGTCGCATGAACGACGAACGCAAGCTCGTGCAGTATGCCGAGCGGGCCGAGTGCGATACCGAGACCTTCCGCACGCGATTGCGTACCGCCAGTCGTCATGCACAGGACGTACCCGCAGCGATGTCGCGTTTGATCGCGGCCGCGCGCGCCGCCAACCTGCCGGTGGCTTCGCATGACGATCCCGATGTGGCCACGCGCCAGCATTATCATCGGCAAGGTTGCGCGATTGCCGAGTTCCCGCTGACCATCGAAGCCGCAACCCTGGCGCGCCAGATCGGCGACGAAACGGTGTTCGGCGCTCCCAATGTGCTGCGCGGCAAAAGCCATACCGGCGCGCCAAATGCCACGGAGATGGTGGCCGCCGGGCTGTGCTCGGTGCTGGCATCGGACTATTACTACCCGGCGCCGTTGCAGGCCGCGTTCAAGCTCGCCCAACTGGGCGTGTGCGATCTGCCCAGCGCGTGGCATCTGGTGTCGCGCAATCCGGCACGTGCCGCGGGCCTGCGTGACCGTGGCGTACTGGCGCCCGGCATGCGTGCCGATGCGATCCTGGTCGACGACAGCCACGCGGGCCTGCCGCGTGTGTGCGGGGCCATCGTCAATGGTGAACTGCGCCATGCCACCACGGCCTTGTCGGTGATCGACCTGGCCGATGAAGGTAGCCTGGCCGCATGAGCAAGGCCGCCCATCGCTACGCGATCTACCTCGCACCGGCCGAGCCGTTCCGCAGCTTCGGCGCGCAATGGCTCGGGCGTGACGCCGACACCGGCGTGCCCCTGCCGCTGCCGCCCGGCATTGCGCATCGTCCCGCCGAATGGGTCAAGGCACCTGCGCACTACGCGCTGCATGCCACGCTGAAGCCGCCGTTCCGGCTGGCCGAAGGCATCGACGCCGCGATGCTGGACCATGCAGTACACGCGTTCGCCGCGGCACGCACGCCATTCGATGCACCGTTGGCGTTGCACGCATTGCGCGGCTTCCTGGCGTGGTGCCTGGCCGATGCCGACAGTCATGGCGGCCGCCAGATGCATGCGCTTGCCGATGCCTGTGTGCGGGAATTCGACCGTTTTCGCGCAGCGCCCACGGCCGCCGAGATCGCCAAGCGTCATCCCGCGAAACTGAGTGCGGCGCAACGCGAGAAGCTTGATGCGTGGGGCTACCCGTATGTGTTTGATACGTTCACGTTCCATATCACGCTGACTGGCATGCTGGCGGCCGCCGATGAAGCTGCGGCGCTCGCTATGCTGGCGTCTGCAGGCGGCAAGCTGCAAGAGCAACCGCTCCATGTCGATGGCATCAGTGTGTACGTGCAGGCAGAGCCCGGCGCCGATTTCGTGGCCGCCCGGCATTACGGCTTTGACGGTACCCGACGCGATGGTGCGGGCGCAAAGTGGCTCGCGGCATGAATATCACCGCACCCCCGGACGGCCACGGCCTGTTCTACGTGATGGGACCATCCGGCAGCGGCAAGGATTCGCTGTTACGTGCGCTGCGTGAACGGCTGAAGCCGGCCGACCCGGTAGTCATTGCGCATCGCTATATCACGCGTGCGGCCGATGCCAACGAGGCATCGGTGGCGCTGTCCTCCGAAGAGTTCCATCGCCGCATCGAGCTGGGTTGCCTGGCATTGCATTGGCATAGCCATGGCCTGCACTACGGTATCGGCGTGGAAATCGAGCAATGGCTGGCACGCGGCTTGAAGGTCATCGTCAATGGTTCGCGTGAGTATTTGCCGTTGGCGTTGGCGCGCTATCCGAAGCTATGCGCGGTGCATGTACGCGTAAAACCCGAGGTGCTGGCCGCGCGTCTGCGCCAGCGCGGCAGGGAATCGGAAGCGGAGATTGCAAAGCGGATGGCGCGCGCGGTGCAGCCGTTCGAGGTGCCCGCCAACTGCGCGTTGGTCGAGATCGATAACAGCGGCGTGCTCGAAGACTCCGCGATGAAGTTCGCGCAACTGGTTTCGAACGCTTGAAAGACTAGTGACTTGCTCCCCTCTCCCGCCATGCGGGAGAGGGGTTGGGGGTGAGGGCAAAGCAGCTCAAGTTGCCGATATCGCGTCTTGATGCGCCCGCCCTCTCCCCCGCCCCTCTCCCGCGTGCGGGAGAGGGGAGAACACCACCAGGCTTCACTCAGACTGCACGCGCACAGCGCGCCGCCATGTCGAGATAGTGGGTCAGCGGTGGCGTGGCCAGGTCGACCACTTTCGCCAGATCGTCATAGCGGCGCAAACGTACCGCTTCCAGCGCGTGAGGTTTTGCCGCATACGCGGCAGCCTGCTCGCCATCGTACACGCCGCCCTGCAACTGCAGGCTGTGCACCGAGACCGGTGAAAGCGTATCGAAATAAGCCGGGTCGATCGCGCACAGATAGCGCTTGGCCGCAACATGCAGCCGGACCGGTTCCGTGACATCGGCGCCGAACAGCGTACCCAGCGCATCGGCGCCAGCCTCCTGGTGGCGCATGTCCGTGGTGCTGCTTTCCGCGAGCATCAGGTGGCCCACATCGTGCAGCAACGCGGCAACGATCAGGGCCTCGCTTTCGCCGGCCTGTTCGGCCAGTTGCGCGCACTGCAGCGCATGCGCGGTCTGGCTGATGGCCTCGCCGCCGTAGTAGGCGGTACCGTGGTTCTCGAACAGCGAGGCGATGCGGTCCAGCGTCAGCGTCGTCATACCAGCACCTTGCGAATCTGGGCCGAGACCACGTCGATGGCGGTCACGAACAGGATGATGATGATCATCACGGCACAGGTCTGGGCGTACTGGAAGCTGCGGATGATTTCCCACAGCACGGTGCCGATGCCGCCGGCGCCGACGATGCCGACTACCGATGCCGAGCGCACGTTCGACTCGAAGCGATACAGCGCGAACGACAGCCACAGCGGCAGCACCTGCGGAATCACACCGTAGACGATCTCCTCGATCGGGCCGGCACCGGTGGCGCGCACACCTTCGACCGGACGCGGGTCGATGGCTTCCACGGCTTCGGCAAACAGCTTTGCCAGCACACCCATGGTGTGGATCCAGATGGCCAGCACGCCGGCGAACGGGCCCAGGCCCACGGCCACGATGAACAGCATCGCGAACACCATTTCATTGATGGCGCGGCAGGCATCCATGATGCGTCGCGCAGGCTGGTAGATCCATGCCGGCACGATATTGGCCGAACAGAGCAGTCCGAGCGGCACGGCCAGGACAACGGCCAGTGCGGTACCCCACAATGCGATCTGCACGGTCACCAGCATCTCGTCGAGATAGGTGTGCCAGTCGCGGAAGTTGGGCGGGAAAAAGTCGGCGGCAAACTTTGCCATATTGCCGGAATCGCGCAGCAGGTCCAGTGGACGCATGTCGGCGCCTTGCCACGACAGGGCGAGCATGGCCAGCACGACAGCCCACACCAGCATCACGGCGAGTGACGTGCGCGGTGGCCGTACGGAACTTTGAGGCGAGGGGGGCAGGCCAGGCTTGGCGGTGGCGGTCATGAAGTGATCCGGATAGATGAAAGCAGGACAAGCCGACGGCGCCGCATGGCAGCGTCATCGGCTTGAGGTGAGGCTTACTGGGTGCTGACGGCGCGGTCGAGATCAGCCAGGCGACGCGTCACGTCGGCCAGCTTCTTTTCCTTGTCGGCGGCGGCGAGCGTGCTGTCCGATTCGATCTTGGCCTTTTCCTTGGCCAGTTCGATCTGGCGAATCGGTACCAGCTGGGCATCGCTCGAAATGCGGAAGCCCTGGTACGTCAGCGCGGCCAACGTCTGCTTTTCACGCGCGGCATCGGTGCCCTTGCCGTAGTTGACGAAGAAGGTCTGGATCTTCTTCTTCATTTCGGGCGACAGGTCCTTGCGGTAGACCAGCGGGTCAGCCGGGATCAGCGGCGACTTCCACAGCACGCGCACTTCGTCATAGGCATTCTTGCCCGTGTTGATGCGATAGCGCTCGAAGTTCTCGGTGTTGTTCACTGCCACGTCCACCTGCTTGTTCAGTACCGACAGCAGGTTGGTTTCATGGTTGCTGATGCGCACGGCCTTGAACAGCGTCTTCGGCTCGACCTTGTTGGCGGCCCACAGGTAGTAGCCCGGCACTGCCGTGCCCGATGTGGAATTCGGATCGCCAGCGCCGTAGGACAGGTCCTTGCCGCGCTTGATCACGTCCTCGACCGACTTCAGGTCGCTATCCTTGCGCACGATCAGCATCGACCAGTAGCCGGGGTTGCCGTCCTTGTCGATCACCGATGCGAACACCTCGCCGTTGGCGCGGTCCACGGCTTCCATGGCCGACTTGTTGCCGAACCAGGCGATCTGCACCTTGTTGAAGCGCATGCCTTCGATGATGCCGGCATAGTCCGATGCGAAGAACGGCTTGACCTGCACGCCCAGCGCCTTGCTCAGGTCGTCGATCACCGGTTGCCAGGCATTCTTCAGGTTCGACGATGATTCCGTCGAGATAAAGCCGATGTTCAGGGTCTTGGCGTCCTGGGCAAAAGCGGGCAGCGCTACGGCACCCGAGGCTACCGAGACTGCCACTGCGAGGAAAGTTCTGCGAAGCATGGAAGACTCCGTTGGAAAACTGATGGGAAGCTGATGGGAAACGCGGTTGGGTAATTCGTCAGGCACAGAGAGGCGCCTGGACTCAGGCGGCCGCGAGGTCCATCCTGACCATCGCCGGTGCGGCAACACCTTCGATTGGCGCCGGTTCCTCGGGCACGCTGTCGTGCAACAGTTCGTCGGCCTCGGTGCCATACAGGTCGCGCAGCATGCTGGGCGTCAGCGCGGCCGAAGGGCCGTCGTAGACCACCTTGCCATGCCGCAGCGCCACCACGCGCGGGCAGTAGCGCATGGCCACGTCCACCTGGTGCAGCGATACCACCACGGCCACCTTGCGCGTACGGTTGATCTGCGTGAGCAGCGACATCACGCGGCGCGATGACTCGGGGTCGAGCGATGCGATCGGCTCGTCGGCCAGGATCACGCGTGCGTTCTGCACCAGCGTGCGTGCGATCGCGGCACGTTGCTGCTGTCCGCCCGACAGTGTCGAGGCGCGCTGAAACGCATAGTCGTCTATACCAACCTGGGCGAGAGCGTCGAGCCCGGCCTGTACTTCATCGGCCTTGAACAAACGGATCAGGCTGCGCCACTTCGGAATGCGCGTCAGCATGCCGACCAGTACATTGGTGATCACCGGCAGGCGACCGACGAGGTTGAACTGCTGGAATACGAAACCTACTTCGGCGCGTACCTTGCGGACGTCGCGTGCCAGACGCCCATTGCGCTGTACCGTGCGGCCGTTGACGAGGATCTCTCCCGCGCCGGCATCGCCCGTGACAAAGCCGGCCACGTGGCGCAGCAGCGTCGATTTTCCCGAGCCCGATGCGCCCAGCAGCGCAACCATTTCGCCCGGAGCGATGTGCAGCGTGACATCGTCAAGCGCCTTGCGGTCCGCGCGGAACGATTTGCTCAGTCCGCGGACTTCAATTGCATGCGTCATGTCGACTCCCTTGCTTGAATGACTTGCGCATTCTGGCGAGGGTCGATGACAGAACGATGACTT
Source organism: uncultured Cupriavidus sp. (assembly GCA_963543405.1). Classification (GTDB taxonomy): domain Bacteria; phylum Pseudomonadota; class Gammaproteobacteria; order Burkholderiales; family Burkholderiaceae; genus Cupriavidus. The sequence continues at coordinate 161,817 of CAUUBQ010000004.1, read as the reverse complement.
GGGAGAGAGGAATTCCGATAGTTGTATCGGATGTGAGGCATGGTGCGCGATGAGGGCGCACGGAAGCGGCGGCATGAAAACGATTTCATGCCGCCGGGCTGGCGAAGGCCGCGGCCTTCGCCAGTCGCATCAACTTACTACATCAGGATGATGTCGTACTGTTCCTGATGGAACGTCGATTCCACCTGCATCGAGATCGGCTTGCCGATGAAATCGCCGAGCATCGCCAGATGCTGGCTTTCTTCTTCGAGGAACAGGTCGATGACATCCTGCGAGGCCAGGATGCGGAATTCGCGCGGATTGAACTGGCGCGATTCGCGCATGATCTCGCGGAAGATGTCGTAGCAAACCGTGCGCGGCGTCTTGACCTGGCCCTTGCCGGTGCAGACCGGGCACTGTTCGCACAGCACATGTGCCAGCGATTCGCGCGTGCGCTTGCGCGTCATTTCCACCAGGCCCAGTTGCGAGAAGCCATTCACCGTGATGCGCGTGCGGTCGCGCGACAGCGCGCGCTTCAGTTCGGAGAGCACGGCATCGCGATGCTCGACATTCTCCATGTCGATGAAGTCGATGATGATGATGCCGCCCAGGTTGCGCAGGCGCAGTTGCCGGGCGATGGTGTGCGCGGCTTCGAGGTTGGTCTTGAAGATCGTGTCGTCGAAGTTGCGCGCGCCGACGTAGCCGCCGGTGTTGACGTCGATCGTCGTCATCGCCTCGGTCTGGTCGATCATCAGGTAGCCACCCGATTTCAGGTCTACGCGCCGCGACAGTGCCTTCTCGATTTCGGCATCGATATTGAACAGGTCGAAGATCGGGCGCTCGCCAGTGTAGTGCGACAGTCGCGACAACACGGCCGGTGTGTATTCCTGCGCGAATTCCACCAGCTTCTGGTAGTTCTCGCGCGAGTCCACCTGGATCACGCCGGTTGCATCGTTGATGAAATCGCGCAGTACGCGCTGCGCGAGATTCAGGTCCTGGTAGAGCAGGCTCGGGGCCGGTTGCGTGGTGGCGTTCTGGCGAATCGACGCCCAGATCTTGCGCAGGTAGGAGATATCGTTGCCGAGTTCCTCGTCGCTGGCTTCCTCGGCGATCGTGCGCACGATAAAGCCACCACGTTCGTCGGTAGGCACCAGGCCCTGCACGCGGGCGCGCAGCGCTTCGCGGTCCACTTCGCCTTCGATGCGTTGCGAGATGCCGATATGCGGATCCTGGGGCAGGTAGACCAGCGTGCGGCCGGCAATGCTGACCTGCGTGGAAAGCCGTGCGCCCTTGGTGCCGATCGGGTCCTTGATGACCTGGACCATCAGCGCCTGGCCTTCGAACAGCGTTTTCTCGATGGCCAGGTGGCCGTTCTTGTCGCCGTCGCGCGGATGCCAGATATCGGCCACGTGCAGGAACGCGGCGCGTTCCAGGCCCACGTCGATAAAGGCCGATTGCATGCCCGGCAGTACGCGTACGACCTTGCCCAGATAGATGTTGCCGACCAGCCCGCGTGTCAGCGTGCGTTCGACATGCAGTTCCTGCACGGCCGCCTGCTGCACGATGGCCACGCGGGTTTCCTGCGGCGTGATATTGACGAGGATGTCTTCGGTCATGGCGATTGCATTCGCGTATTGGCGCGTCACCGGTTGGCCGGCGCTTGTTGTTGTCGCCCGGAAGCTGACCGGGCATCTGACCCCTGTATCCCTTGCCGGGCGCGGCAATCGGGGGCAGGTCAGAAGCGTAGTCCCGCCTCGCGCAGCAATGCCGCCGTCTCGTACAAGGGCAGGCCCATGATACCCGAATAGCTTCCGTCGATCCGTTCGACGAATTCGGCGGCGCGGCCCTGGATGCCATAGGCACCGGCCTTGCCGAGTGGCTCGCCGCTGCCAACATAGGCATCGATCTCGGCCGCGGACATTGCGCGGAAAGTGACGTGCGAGATCGACAGCGCATGGCGCATGCCCAGCGTCGATGCCACGGTCACGGCGGTCAGCACGCGGTGCGTGATGCCCGACAGCGCTGACAGCATGGCCACGGCATCGGCGGCGTCGGCGGGCTTGCCAAGGATGTCCCCGCCACGGCAGACCGTGGTATCGGAGGTCAGGACCGGGGCCTCGGACAAACCGCGCCGGATGCGGCGCTGCAGCGCGGCATCGGCCTTGAGCGCACAGACGCGCTGCACATAGGCATCAGGGGATTCTCCCGGCAGCACCGCTTCAAGCGCCTCGGCATCTTCACTGGCATCGGCCAGCAGCAGTTCGTAGGTGACGCCAAGCTGCGTCAGCAACTCGCGGCGACGCGGGCTCTGGGAGGCGAGATAGAGGAGGGAGGCAGTCACGGCAGTCAATTGCGCAAGGTAGGTGGCGCCGATTGTATCTCGACCACCGCAACCAGCTCCCCTCGCCCGCAGCGCGGGAGAGGGGAGCCAACACAGGGTATTTCTCAGGCGCGGTGGTACGGGTGGTTCTGCGTGACCGACCACGCGCGGTAGAGCTGTTCCGCCAGCAGCACGCGGACCATGCCGTGCGGCAGGGTCAGGCTGGAAAGGCGCACCAGCGTTTGTGCGCGCGCCTTGAGTGCCGGGTCCAGGCCGTCGGCGCCGCCGATCAGGAAGGCGACGTCGCCGCCTTCGCGTTGCCAGCCGGTCAGTTGCTCGGCCAGTTGCACCGTGGTCCAGTCCTTGCCGCGCTCATCGAGCGCAACGATGCGACATTGCTTCGAGAGCGAGCCCAGCACCGTCTCGATGCGTGCGGCTTCGCGCTGCATGACGGTGGCGGCGTTGTTGCTGGAAGAACGGGTTTCGGGCTTGACTTCGCGCAGTTCGATGCGCAACTCGGGTGGCATCCGCTTGGTGTATTCCACAAAGCCGGATTCGATCCACGCGGGCATCTTGTGGCCGACGGCCACGATCACGAGTTGCATGTGCGATGCCCGGTGGTCAGTGCTTCAACGTCCTCGGCCAGGATCAGGCCGAGCGGGTGGCACGCTTGCGCGGTGCGGCGGTCTTGGCAGCGGTGGTTTTCGTGGCTGCGGTCTTGCGAGCCGGTGCCTTGGTGGCGGTGCCGGTGGCAGTCTTGCGTGCCGGTGCCTTGGCCGCTGTGGTTCCGGTGGCCGACTTGCGAGCTGGTGCCTTGGCCACGGTGCCTGCTGCCGTCTTGCGCGCGGTGGTGGTCTTGCGTGCAGGGGCCTTTACGGGCGTGCCGGTGCTGGTCTTGCGAGCCGGCGTGGTCTTGCGAGCGCGAGCGCCCATGGTGGCCAGTGCGTCGGCGTCGGTATCCTCGTGGCCCATCGGCGGCGACGGCTCCTTCATGCCTTCGGGTAGACGGGCCAGGGCCGGGCGCAGGTTCGACGCGCGGCGTACGCGCGGTGCCGGTTCGGCGTCCTCGTCGTCGTCCATCGGTTCGCTGGCCTTGGCGAGCCCGCGAGCACCGGCCAGCTTCACGCGCACCGGCTTGTCACCCCAGATTTCCTCGAGGTTGTAGTACTGGCGCAGCTGCGGTTGCAGGATGTGCACCACGGCGTCGCCGCAGTCCACCAGCACCCATTCGCCGGTTTCCAGGCCCTCGACGGCCACGATATGGCCGCCGATATCCTTGACCGTGTCGCGTACCGACGCCGCCAGTGCCTTGGTCTGGCGGTTCGAATTGCCGCTGGCGATCACCACCCGGTCGAACAGTTCGGTCAGGTGAGTGGTGTCGAACACCTTGATGTCCTGCGCCTTCACATCCTCGAGCCCGTCGACGATCGCGCGCTGCAGTTTACGAATATCCATGGTGTCTTTCTTGTTCAGCTTCATTCGGGGTGGTGCGCGTCGGGCGACGGGTGTTGGTATAACCCGTGACGCGCGATGTAGTGTGCCACGCCGGCCGGCAGTTGGTCATCAGCGTGGTCAGACAACTGGCCGTCGGCCAGGCGCTCGCGCAGGCCGGTGGACGACAGGTCGACGGCGAGCGTCTGGTCGATCCACATATGTCCGGAGGGCGAGCATTGTATCAGGTGCGTGCTCGCCTGGCGTTGGTGCATGGCGTCAAGAACCGGGCCATCCAGCGCATCGAGGTCAAAACCCGGACGGGTGGCGATGCACAGGTGTACCTGTTCGAACAGCGCTTCCCAGCCATGCCACGTGTGCAGGCGCAGCAACTGGTCGGCGCCCATCAACCAGGCCATCGACGCTTGCGGACCATATTCGTCACGCAATTGGCGCACCGTGTCGATGGTGTAGCTGGGCCCTTCGCGGTCCACTTCCATGCGGCTCACACGCACCTTGGCACGGCCCGGCACCAGCGTCGCCGCGGCCAGTTCGGTCATCGCCAGGCGGTCGGAAGCCCGGGTCACCTGGTCGCCTTTCTGCCACGAATGGCCGGTCGGTATCCAGACCAGTTCGTCCAGGTCGAGGTGGTCGATGCACAGTTGGGCCAATGCAACATGGCCGCGGTGGGGCGGATCGAACGTGCCGCCGAGGATACCCAGGCGGTAAGGGCGCGGTTGGCTGTCGGGTTGGGCGAAAGGGTTTGTCACTTCGGTCATCAGTGTCAGGCCCACGCGCGCGCCGGCAGGAAATCTGTATAGAGGGCGGCTTCCGGCGTGCCCGGTTCGGGTTGCCAGTCATAGCGCCAGGTTACCTGCGGCGGCATCGACATCAGGATCGACTCGGCACGGCCGCCCGATTGCAGGCCGAACAGCGTGCCGCGATCGAACACCAGGTTGAATTCAACATAGCGCCCGCGGCGATAGGCCTGGAAGTCGCGCTCGCGTTCACCATAGGGCGTGTCCTTGCGCGCGTTCAGGATCGGCAGATAGGCGTCCAGGAACGCATCGCCGACCGATTGCAGCATTGCAAAGCTCTGGTCGAAGCCCGGCGCGGAAAAGTCATCAAAGAAAATGCCGCCGATACCGCGTGCTTCGCCGCGATGCTTGAGGAAGAAATACTCGTCGCACCATTGCTTGAAGCGCGGATAAAGGTCGTCGCCGAACGGCGCCAGCGATGCCTTGCAGGTGCGATGGAAGTGCGCACAGTCCTCTGTATTGCCGTAGTACGGCGTCAGGTCCATACCGCCGCCAAACCACCAGACCGGCTCCGCGTCCGGCTTTACCGCAATGAAGCAGCGCACGTTCATATGGACCGTGGGTGCATGCGGGTTGCGCGGATGGAACACCAGCGACACGCCCATGGCCTCGAAGCTGCGTCCGGCCAGTTCGGGCCGGTTGGCACTGGCCGATGGCGGCAGGGTCTCGCCGCGCACGTGCGAGAAGCCCACACCGGCCCGTTCCATGACCGCGCCGCCCTCCAGGATGCGCGTGCGGCCGCTGCCGCGCAGGCGCTCGGTGGGGGGCTTCTCCCAGCTGTCGGTCAGGAACGCCTTGCCGTCGACGGCGGCAATGGCGTCGGTGATGCGGTCTTGCAGGCCGAGCAGATAGTCACGGACTGCCTGGGAATCGATCATGATGGGCGGGTCGGGATGGGCCGGTGGCAAGACGGCCGGGCTGTAGCGCCGGCCGTCATCGCGGTGTCACGATTGTACCGGCTTGATTCGCCCCACGGGACGTGGGGCGAATGTCAGGCGACAATCGGCGACGGGCCGGATCAGCGCTTGATGGCGCGGTAGCCAATGTCGGTACGGAACTGCATGCCGTCGAAGCGGATCTGTTCGACGGCGGCGTAGGCGTTCTTCTGCGCCGCCTTGACCGTGTCTGCCAGCCCCACCACGCACAATACGCGGCCGCCCGAGGTCAGCAGCGTGCCGTCCTTGAGCGTGGTACCCGCATGGAACGTCACGGCATCGTCGGTCTCGGCCGGGATGCCGGTGATGGCGTCACCCTTGCGCGGGTTTTCCGGGTAGTCGTAAGCGGCCATGACCACGCCCAGCGCGGTGCGGCGGTCCCAGTCGAGTTCGACCTGGTCCAGCTTGCCATCCACGGCGGCTTCCATCACGTCGACCAGGTCGGTCTTCAGGCGGGCCATGATCGGCTGCGTTTCCGGGTCGCCCATGCGGCAGTTGAATTCCAGCGTCTTCGGATTGCCGTCGCGGTCGATCATCAGGCCTGCGTAGAGGAAGCCCGTGAACGGAATGCCGTCCTTTTCCATGCCGCGCACGGTCGGCATGATGATCTCGCGCAGGGCGCGGGCATGCAGTGCCGGGGTGACCACCGGAGCCGGCGAGTAGGCGCCCATGCCGCCCGTATTCGGGCCGGCGTCGGCATCCAGCAGGCGCTTGTGGTCCTGGCTCGTGGCCAGGGCCAGCACGTTCTTGCCGTCCACCATGACGATAAAGCTGGCTTCCTCGCCTTCCAGGAATTCCTCGATCACCACGCGTGCGCCGGCATCGCCAAGCTTGTTGTCGGCCAGCATCATGTCGACGGCCGCATGCGCCTCTTCCAGCGTCATGGCCACCACCACGCCCTTGCCCGCGGCCAGGCCATCGGCCTTGATCACGATCGGCGCGCCCTTCGCATCGATATAGGCATGGGCACCGGCGGCGTCGGAGAAGGTCTGGTACCAGGCGGTAGGGATGCCGTGGCGGTGCATGAACGCCTTGGCGAAGTCCTTCGACGATTCCAGCTGTGCGGCAGCCTTGGTGGGGCCGAAGATGCGCAGCCCGCGCGCGCGGAACACGTCGACGATGCCGCCGGCCAGCGGGGCTTCGGGACCGACCACGGTGAAGGCCACGCCTTCACGCTCCACAAACGCGGCCAGCACTTCCGGATCGGTCAGCGGCACGTTTTGCAGGCGCTTGTCGAGGGCCGTGCCCCCGTTGCCCGGTGCCACGTAGACGACCTGCACCTTGGGCGACTGGGCCATTTTCCAGGCCAGTGCGTGCTCACGCCCACCCGAACCGACAACCAAAACTTTCATGATCCACTGCCAGAAAAGAAACGCATGCGAAAAGCGGCAGCTGGACCAGGCCGGGCTGCCGCCGTTGGGGCGCGGCGCGAGGGCTTATTCCTCGACCACCGCGTTGGTGAAGACTTCCTGTACGTCGTCCAGGTTTTCCAGCGCGTCCAGCAGCTTCTGCATCTTGACGGCGTCGTCGCCGGTAAAGCTCACTTCGTTCTGCGGCTTCATCACCACGTCCGCCACTTCAGCCTTGAAGCCGGCCGCTTCCAGTGCCGACTTGACGGCCCCGAAATCGTTGGGCGGACAGGTCACCTCGATCGACTCGTCCTCGTTGGTCACCACGTCGTCGGCGCCGGCTTCCAGCGCGGCATCCATCAGCTTGTCCTCGGGCGTGCCCGGAGCAAACAGGAACTGGCCGCAGTGCGTGAACATGAATGCCACCGAACCTTCGGTGCCCATGTTGCCGCCGTGCTTCGAGAACGCGTGGCGCACTTCGGCCACGGTCCGGGTACGGTTGTCGGTCAGGCAGTCGACGATGATCGCCGCGCCGGCCAGGCCGTAGCCCTCGTAACGGATTTCTTCATAGTTGGCGCCTTCCAGGCCACCCACGCCACGCTGGATCGCGCGCTGGATGTTGTCCTTGGGCATGTTGGCGTCCATGGCCTTTTCCATGGCCAGGCGCAGGCGCGGATTCGAATCGACGTCACCGCCGCCCAGCTTGGCAGCCACGGTGATTTCCTTGATCAGGCGCGTCCAGACCTTGCCGCGCTTGGCGTCGGCGGCAGCTTTCTTGTGTTTGATGTTGGCCCATTTGGAATGACCGGCCATGTTTCTCTCCGAAGCGGAATATGTGTCGTGTGGTGTGGACGCCCGCGGCATTGCGCTGGCGGGGAAGCCGGTCCGGGTCGGGTCTTGCCCGGTTTCGGTGACAAATCCTGACAATCCGGCGGCCACGCCATGTGATTGATGTGCCGATCTGCTGGCTATAATCAGCGCAGGATTTTATCACGCGCCCCCGCTGCCACGTAGCGCCATGTATGGTGTTGTTACCTGTGCCTGCGCCATTTCCTGCCATCCGATACCCGACCGCCGAGACCCTCCATGGCCGATCCCATCCTCATTGCCAAGAACGCCGACCACGAACTGGTGCTGCTGCCCGAGATGGGCAACCGGCACGGCCTGATCACCGGCGCCACCGGTACCGGCAAGACCGTGACGCTGCAAACGCTGGCGCAGGGCTTCTCGCGGCTGGGCGTGCCGGTGTTCATGGCTGACGTCAAAGGTGACTTGACCGGCATTTCCCAGGTCGGCCAGGCCTCGGACAAGCTCAAGGCGCGCCTGGCGGAACACGGCTTGTCCGAGCCGGTCTGGGGTGCGTGTCCGACCACGCTCTGGGATGTCTTTGGCGAAAAGGGCCATCCGGTGCGCGCGACCGTGTCGCACATGGGTCCGCTGCTGCTGTCGCGCATGCTCGAGCTCAACGACACGCAGCAGGGCGTGCTGAACCTGGTGTTCCGCATTGCCGACGCGGGTGGCCTGCTGCTGCTCGACGCCAAGGACCTGCGCGCGATGCTGCAGTATGTGGGTGACAACGCAAGCCAGTTCACCACCGAGTACGGCAATATCTCGTCGGCATCGATTGGCGCAATCCAGCGTGGCCTGATCGGGCTCGAGTCGCAGGGCGCCGACAAGTTCTTTGGTGAGCCGATGCTGAACCTCGAGGACTTCATCCAGACCGAGAAGGGGCAGGGCGTCATCAACATCCTGGCCGCCGACAAGCTGATGAACGCGCCGCGCCTGTATGCCACGTTCCTGCTGTGGATGCTCTCCGAACTGTTCGAGAAGCTGCCGGAGGCAGGCGATCTCGACAAGCCCAAGCTCGTGTTCTTCTTCGACGAAGCACACCTGCTGTTCAACGACGCGCCGAAGGCCTTGCTCGACAAGATCGAACAGGTGGTGCGACTGGTACGTTCGAAGGGCGTGGGCGTGTACTTTGTCACGCAGAACCCGGTCGATATTCCCGATACGGTGCTGGGGCAGCTTGGCAATCGCGTGCAGCACGCGTTGCGGGCCTTTACCCCGCGCGACCAGAAGGCCGTGAAGGTGGCGGCCACGACCATGCGCGCGAATCCGAAACTCAACCTCGAACAGGTGATCGGCGAACTCGGGGTGGGCGAGGCACTGGTGTCCTGCCTCGATGCCAAGGGCACGCCCGGGGTGACCGAACGCGCCTGGGTGCTGGCGCCGGGCAGCCGCATTGGTCCGGTCACCGACGACGAACGCAAGGCGCTGATCGCCGGTTCGCTGGTGGCTGGCACCTATGAAAAGACGATCGACCGCGAGTCGGCCTATGAAAAGCTGCGCGGTGGCGTGGCGGCGGCCACCAATGGCGCGCCGGCCGATGCCAAGACCGGTGGCAAGCCCGCCGAGGCGGAGCAGCAAGGCGGGGGCTGGGCTGGCGAAATCTTTGGCACGCTGACGCGCGGTACCGGCAAGAGCGGCCGAGGCGATTCGATCCTTGAATCGGTGGCCAAGTCCGCCGCGCGCACCGTGGGTTCACAGGTCGGGCGCGAGTTGATCCGTGGCGTGCTGGGGAGCCTGCTCGGCGGAGGGAAACGCAAGTAAGCCCGCTGCCCATCGGCCATCAAGCATCGCCCGCTGAGCGCGGGCGATTTTCTTGATCAGCGGGACAAGAGGTGAGGGAAGAAAACGATGGTGGCAGTCGAGGCCAGCGACAACGCGGCAATCGTGACGCAAGTCATGCCGATCCGTGTCAGCAACCGGTCCGGATCCTCGAACTGTTTCTCTATCCATGAACGCATGTATCTTCTCCTCGGTATCGGTGGGCCCTAGCAGCCCGTAGTGAACAATTGCGTAAGTGGCGCTGGCGAGCACGACCATGACCATCGAGAACGCCAGCAACTTATAGTGGCGATACCAACGCAGCCCCGAAGGGCATCCGATGTCGGTGGGGAAAACCGGTCCCGACGCGGCCAGCACTCCAGAGACGACCATGGTCGCGATCAGGTTGAAAGACAGGAAGCCCACCCACGTCCGGTCGTAGTCGACGCCGTCGAAGATCTGCTCCATCAGTTCGTACATGCCTGAAGCGCAGAAGGCGATTGCTGCCCAGCACAACTGCCCATCCTTGACCAGCGTGATGGGATTCATGCGCTCGGGCGGTACGGGAATCGGCGTTGCCTTCATGCACAGCAGCAACGCCACCGGCACCACCAGCGGCAGCGCGATTGTGATCAGGAACCAGCCCATGCGGCATCTCTGGCGGCACGGCGGAATTACTTCCCGCTACGCTTCGCGGCCGACGCGTCTTCTCGAGCCTTGCGCGAGAACATGCAGGCATAGAACGCGCCCATGCCGATGATGAACGCGATGACGGCCAGGCTGGCAAGGCCAGTGGCCGTGGATGTCAGTACCTTGAGGGCTTCCATGTCGGGACTCTTCCTGTGAACGCGCCAGGTGGCGGCGTCCCAGTGTAGGAAGAGATTTCCCGCAGGACCATTGAGGCGCATCAAGCGCCTCTCATTCTGTTCAGTTCTTGGTGCCGAACAGGCGGTCGCCGGCGTCGCCGAGGCCGGGGATGATGTAGGCGTGATCGTCCAGGTGGCTGTCCAGCGAGGCCACGAACAGCTTTACGCCCGGATGCGCCTTCTGGAAAACTTCAACACCTTCCGGTGCGGCCACCAGCGCCACGAACGTGATCGCTTCGTCGGGTACGCCACGGCGCTTGAGCACGTCAACGGCATGCGCGGCCGAATAGCCGGTGGCCACCATCGGATCGCACAGGATGAATGAGCGGTCCTCCAGGTCTGGCAGGCGCACCAGATACTCCACAGGGCGGTGCTGCTCGTCGCGGTACACGCCGATATGGCCGATCCGGGCCGACGGGATCAGCTCGACCAGGCCGTCGCTCATGCCCACGCCGGCACGCAGCACGGGCACGATCGTCAGCTTCTTGCCGGCGATCACCGGGGCATCGATTGCCACCAGCGGGGTATCAATGCGGCGCGTGGTCAGCGGCAGGTTGCGCGTAATTTCGTAACCCATCAGCAGCGTGATTTCGCGCAGCAGTTCGCGGAATGTGCGCGTCGACGTTTCCTTGTCGCGCATATGCGAAAGCTTGTGCTGGATCAGCGGGTGATCGAGGATGAAGAGGTTGGGGAAGCGGGGATCCTGTTTCATGGCGGGCTCGGGGAATACGGGGAGGCCCTCCCTGGGACGAGAGGGCCGATGCAGCGCGATTGTAATGGATGCGCGGACCCGGCCGCGAGGCCGGATCGCCCTTCAGTCGGCCGCCCAGTCCAACATTAGTCCACGGTGATGGCGGCCGACTTTGCGACTTTCCCGAAGCGCTCGTACTCGCCCAGGGTCAGTGTCTGCAACTCGGCGGCGCTCGATCCTTTCGGATTGAAGCCGGCCTGGGCCAGCTTGTCACGCACATCGGGTCGGGCCAGCGCTTCCACGAATGCCGCATTGAGCGCCTGCACCACGGGTGCCGGCAAATTGGCCGGTCCGTAGACACCGAACCACGGTTCCACCGCGTAGCCGGGCAGGCCGGCTTCCGCCAGCGTGGGCACATTGGGCAGCGATGGCGCGCGGCTCTTGCCCGCCACGGCCAGCGCGCGCAGCTTGCCGGCCTGGATATGCGGCAGCGACGCAGGCAGGTTGTCGAACATCACCTGGATATGGCCGCCCAGCATGTCGTTGATGGCGGGGCTGCTGCCCTTGTATGGCACATGGGTCAGGCCGGTCTGCGTCATCTGCGAGAACATCGCGCCCGCCAGGTGCATCGACGTGCCCGTACCGGCCGTGGCATAGGTCAGGCCCGGGTGGGCCTTGGCATAGGCGATCAGCTCCGGCACGGTTTTTACGGGCAGGCTCTCGCTGACCTCCAGCACGATCGTCGACGTGCCCAGCAGGCTGATGGCCGTGAAATCGCGGCGCGGGTCGAACGGCACGTGCTTGTAGATGTGCGGGTTGAGCGCGTTGGTCGAAATGGCGCCGAAGCCAATCGTATAGCCGTCGGCGGGGGCCTTTGCCACGGCTTCCATGCCGATATTGCCGCCCGCGCCAGGGCGGTTCTCGACCACTACGGGCTGGCCCAGTTTCTCGGCCACGCGCTGGCCGACGGTGCGTGCCACGAGGTCGGTCGTGCCACCGGCTGCGTACGGCACGATAAAGCGGATCGGTTTGGCCGGAAACGGCTCGGCGGCGAATGCCGCGGAGGCGCCGCCAGCCAGCAGCAGGGCGGCAAGCGACAGGAACGCGCGCCGTGGCACGGCAAGTGAATGTGACGACATGAAGCGGGTATCTCCGGAATATTGTTATCGCGGCCCGTACACGATGAATGTGCTGGAACCGGCGCGAGTCATTGTATGGGAAAGCAGGCAAGTACGTGACCGGCAGGGCTGGCGCCTTTTGACATACAATCGGCGGGTTCCGTCGTGCTGGCAATGCCGGCTGGCGAGTCCCGTATCCGTGCCCCACCTGCCGCGCCCGACCTGCGTCCCCGTGCCTGCTTCCCAGAAGTCTTTGTCTCCGTCCCCGTCCGTCGACGTGCCTGCCGCGCAGCGCTTCGGACTCGCTACCGCGGCCATCGGCGCCGTGCTGTTTTCCGCCAAGGCCATCGTGGCCAAGTTGATGTACCGCTACAACGTGGATGCCGTGATGGTCATCACGTTGCGCATGCTGTTTGCGGTGCCGCTGTTCATGGCGATTGGCTGGTGGCAGGCGCGCAAGCTGCCGCCCCTGTCATGGGCCGACCGCGGCCACGTGGTGTTCCTTGGCTTCATCGGCTATTACCTGTCGAGCTTTCTCGATTTCCTCGGCCTGCAATACATCACCGCGGGGCTCGAGCGACTGATCCTGTTCCTGACGCCGTCCTTCGTGCTGCTGACCACCGCGCTGGTGTTCCGCCGGCCGGTCCATGCGCGGCAGTGGATCTCGCTGCTGCTGGCCTATGCCGGCATCGTGCTGGTGTTCGCGCACGATCTCGATGTCAGTGGTTCGCAGGTCTGGCTCGGCGGTGCACTGGTGCTGGCCAGTGCGATGTCGTATGGTGTGTACCTGATCCTGAGCGGCGAGCTGGTCAAGCGCGTGGGTTCGCTGCGGCTGGTGGCCTACGCGATGTGCGTGTCGACGCTGTGCTGCGTGATCCAGTACCTTGTGCTGGGGCGCCCGGTGGCCGAACTGGCTCAGCCAGCGCCGGTGCTGTGGCTGTCCGTGGTCAACGCGGTACTTTGCACGGTGTTGCCGGTGTCGCTCACAATGATCGCCGTGGCACGCATTGGCGCACCCATGGCGTCGCAGGCAGGCATGATCGGTCCGGTGTCCACATTGGCACTGGCGTTCTGGCTGCTGGGCGAGCCCATTTCCGGCGTGCAGCTCATCGGTAGCGCGCTGGTCCTGAGCGGGATGTACCTGCTGTCGGCCAGGAAAACCTGAATGCCGACAGGATTCAGAACGTAGTCAAACAACGTCAACCAAGCCAAGCAAGGAGAGAGAAGCCATGGATCTGGGACTGCGCGGTAAGCATGCGCTGGTGTGTGGCGCCAGCAAGGGGCTGGGATTTGCGTGTGCCGATGCGCTCGCGGCGGAAGGTGTCGACGTGGTGATCGTGGCCCGTGGCGCCGAAGCGCTGGAGAAAGCCGCGGCCGGCCTGCGCGCCCGTCACGGCCGCCGTGTGGTCGCCGTGGCCACCGACATCACCACGCCGGAAGGCCGCAAGCTGGCGCTGGACGCCGTGGCCAAGCTCGGCGACCTGGACATCCTGGTCAACAACGCCGGCGGTCCGCCGCCGGGCAATTTCCGCGACTGGGGCCGCGACGATTGGATCTCGGCGCTGGACGCCAACATGCTGACGCCGATCGAGCTGATCAAGGCTACCGTCGACGGCATGATCGCGCGCCGCTGGGGCCGCATCGTCAATATCACCAGCGGAGCGGTCAAGGCGCCGATCGATGTGCTGGGCCTGTCCAACGGCGCCCGCTCGGGCCTGACCGGTTTCGTGGCCGGGCTGGCGCGCGAAGTGGCGCAACATGGCGTGACCGTGAACAACCTGCTGCCCGGACCGTTCGACACCGACCGTCTCAAGAAGACCATGGAAGGCGGTGCCAAGCAGGCCGGCATCAGCATCGAGGAAATGGCCGCGCGCCGCGCCAAGGCCAACCCGTCACGCCGTTTTGGTGATCCGGCCGAGTTCGGTGCGACCTGCGCGTTCCTGTGCAGCCGCCAGGCAGCCTTCATGACTGGCCAGAATGTGCTGCTGGACGGCGGTTCGTATCCGGGGACGTTCTGATGACGCAGGTTCAAGACCAGGCCGTGGGCAAGCCATGCGAAGACAAGCCGCGTATTGCCCTGATCGCCCACGATCACAAGAAGGATGACATCGTGGCTTTCGCGGGTCGGCATCGTGACTTTCTTGCGCGATGCGACTTGTTGGCCACGGGCACCACGGGTGGCCGCATCTCGGCGGAAACGGGGCTTGCAGTCACTCGCATGCTATCCGGCCCGTGGGGCGGCGATCTGCAGATTGGCGCGCAACTGGCCGAAGGCAAGGTCACCGCGGTGATCTTCCTGCGCGATCCGATGACGCCGCAGCCGCATGAACCCGATATCAACGCGCTGGTCCGCGCGTGCGACGTCCATAACGTGCCGTGTGCGACGAATCTGGCAACCGCCGAGTTGCTGGTCGTCGAGCTTGCGCGGCACTGTTTCGACGCGAAGGCATGAAAAAAACCGCTGCTTCGGCAGCGGTTTTTTGTTTGTAGTTCACACTAGCGCGGTCTGACCGTGGTGGCCGCCGCCCGCATCTGCGCCTGGCGCAGGATATGAGGCGGCAATCGCTTCAGTATCAGGTGGATGGCCAGCGGAATGATCACTACGTCGTCCACGATACCGAGTCCGGCTACCACGTCGGGTATCAGGTCGATCGGTGAGATGGCATAGAACAGCAGCCCGAACGCGGCAGGCCTGAGCCATGGCGGCGCATCGGGGTGGCGCAGCGCAAACCAGAACAGCCGGCCGTCACGCCGCACCAACGTCCACAGCGCCGAGAGTCGCTTCCACATGATGGGCCTCCTTGGTCACACGTGCAGCAGGGTATGAACAAGTAGCTTGGGCCAGTGGAGCGGTATTCAAGTTCCCGAAGGTTTGCGCGCCATTTGCGCCGCTTCCCCGTGCACGGGAAAGCGGCGCTTTCACGACGCTCAGCCCGGTACGTTGCCTTCCACGCCTTCGACGTAGAACTTCACGTTGTGCAGGAAGCCGTCGTCAGCCACCTGGTCCTTCGCCAGCTGTTCCTTGCCGGCGTTGTCCTTCAGCGGTCCCTTCCAGATCGGCGCGGTGCCGTCGACGATGCCCTTCTTGCGCTCTTCCACCAGTGCCTTGACGTCATCCGGCACCACGGCGTTGAAGCCCTTCAGGTCGATCATGCCTTCCTTGAGACCCCACCAGATGGTGCTGTTCTTCCACTGGTTGTTGAGTACGTCTTCCACCACCTTGTTGTAGTAGACGCCCCACGAGATCACCGATGCGGCCAGGTGGGCCTTCTCGCCGAACTTGCTCATGTCGCTGTCCCAGCCGAATGCGTACACACCCTTTTCCTGCGCGGTCTGCACCACGGCGGCGGAGTCGGTGTTCTGCATCAGCATGTCCACGCCCTGGCCAATCAGCGTCGTGGCCGCTTCGCGTTCCTTGCCCGGATCGAACCACTTGTTGACCCACACCACCTTGACCGTGGCCTTCGGGTTCACCGAACGGGCGCCCAGCGTGAACGAGTCGATATTGCGGATCACTTCGGGAATCGGCACCGAGGCCACCACACCCATCTTGCCGGTCTTGCTCATCTTGCCGGCCACCACGCCAGCCAGGTATGCGCCCTCATAGGTGCGCACGTCGTACTGGGCCAGGTTGTCGGCGGTCTTGAAGCCGGTAGCGTGCTCGAACTTGACGTCCGGGAAGTCCTTGGCCACCTTCAGCATCGACTCCATATAGCCGAACGTCGTGCCGAAGATCAGCTTGTTGCCCTGACTGGCCAGGTCGCGGAACACGCGCTCGGCGTCGGCGGCGGACTCCGGTACGTTCTCGACATAGGTGGTCTTCACCTTGTCGCCGAACTTGGCTTCCACGGCCTTGCGGCCCGTGTCATGTGCGAACGTCCAGCCGGCATCGCCCACCGGTCCGATGTAGACGAATGCCACCTTCAGCGGTTCGGCGGCAGCGGCAGCCGGGGCGGATGCCGGCGCGGCCGTTTCGGCCGGCTTCTCGGCTTCCTTCTTGCCGCAGCCGGCCAGGGCCAGCACAGCGGTGGCGGCCAGGGCAGCCAGCGTGGTCCTGCGTGTCACGATCATCGATCTCTCCTAGTAAGACGTCTTTGTGATGTGATTAGACTTCGGATACTGCTTTTTTTAAGTACTTCGGTGATTCGGCAATGCGGGCGCCCGGGATGCGGTCAGGCGCTGCCCGGCCGGAATGGCTTGCCCAGCGACGCCGGCATGTTCAGGCGAATCCACGCCGGATTCCGCGAGATCAAGGCCAGCACGACGATGGTGGCCGCGTACGGCAGCATCGACAGGAATTGCGACGGCACGGATACGCCAATGCCCTGCAGGTAGAACTGCAGGATCGTCACGCCGCCGAACAGCCATGCACCGACCAGCACGCGGCCCGGACGCCAGGTGGCGAACGTGGTCAGCGCTAGCGCGATCCAGCCGCGCCCGGCCACGAGGTTCTCGACCCACATCGGCGTATAGACCAGCGACAGGTAGGCCCCCGCAAGTCCGCAGCAGGCGCCGCCGAACAGCAGCGCGCCAAACCGGATCCAGCGCACCGGATAGCCCAGCGCATGCGCCGATTCGGGCGACTCGCCGATGGCGCGCAGCGTCAGGCCGGCACGGGTGCGGAACAGGAACCACATGATGGCGAAGCACAGCAGCAGGCTGAAGTAGACCATCCAGTGATGCTGGAAGAACGCCGGTCCGATGAAGGGAAGGTCGGCCAGGTACGGGACCGACTTGGCCTGTGCCGGCATGGCATAGCCCACGAAGCGTTGCGCCATGAAGGCCGACATGCCGGTGCCGAAGATCGACAGCGCCAGGCCGGTGGCGACCTGGTTGGTGGCCAGCACCAGCGCGAGCCACGAGAACAGCGTCGCCATCAGCATGCCGGCGCCGGCGCCGGCGATAAAGCCCAGCAGCGGCGACTGCGTCTGGTAGCCGACCATGAAGCCCAGTGCGGCGGCCACCAGCATCATGCCTTCGGCGCCGAGATTCAGGACGCCCGAACGCTCGTTGACGAGCAGGCCCAGCGCGGCCAGCAGCAGCGGGGTGCCGGCGTTGATCGCGGTGGCGATCAGGGGAGCAAGTTGTTCCATATTGTTTGTCCGCTCCGGGTCAGGCAGCACGTGCGCGCCAGCGCAGTCGGTTGTCGATCAGCGTGTCGCACGCCAGCAGGAAGAACAGCAGCATGCCCTGGAACACCCAGCCGATCGCTGACGGCAGGCCCAGGCGCGATTGCGCCATTTCGCCGCCGATATAGAACAGCGACATCACGATGCCGCCGAATACGGCACCCACCGGATTCAGGCGGCCGACGAAGGCGACGATGATCGCGGTGAAGCCGTAGCCGGGCGAGATCGATGGCAACAGTTGTCCGATCGGGCCGGTCACCTCGAACGCGCCGGCCAGGCCCGCGGTGGCGCCCGAGATCATCAGCGCGCTCCACAGTGCACTACGCGACGAGAAGCCCGCATAGCGTGCTGCCAGCGGCGCGGTGCCACCGACCTGCAGCCGGTATCCCGCGAAGCTGCGGAATACGAAGACGGTCATGATGGCCACCAGCACCAGCATCACCGCGAAACCCACATGCAGGCGCGAGCCGGGCAGCAGGTTTGGCAGCAGGAACATCGAGGCGAACACCTTCGATTGCGGGAAGTTCATGCCATTGGGGTCTTTCAGCGGTCCGTTGACCACCCATAGCAGCAGCTGCTGCGCGATATAGGTCAGCATCAGCGACACCAGGATCTCGTTGGCATTGAAGCGGTCCTTGAGCAGCGCGGTGACCGAGGCCCATACCATGCCGCCGATGCAGCCGGCCAGCGATGCCAGTACCAGTACCGCAGGGCCACTGGCGGTGTTGCCGGGCGTGTCGAACCACAGCACGGTAGCGCCAGCAAAAATGCCGCCCAGGATCAGTTGGCCGTCGGCGCCGATATTCCACACATTGGCGCGATAGCAGACCGACAGGCCCAGTGCGCACAGCACCAGCGGCACGGTCTTGAGCAGTACCTCGCCAATCGCGCGCTTGTCCTTGAGCGGATCGACCAGGAACACCTTGAGCGCGGCCACGGGGTCCTTGCCGAGGATCAGGAACAGCAGTGCGCCGAACAGCAGCGTCAGCACGATGGCAAACACCGGCGAGGCATAGGCCATGCCGCGTGACGGCGCGCCGCGTGGCGCAAGCGTAATGGGGGAGAGCAGCTTAGCCATGGCGAGCTACCTCCGCGGTGGAATCGGCCTGCTGGCTCGCTGGCCCGCCTTCCCAGAGTCCGCTCATCCACAGTCCCACCTGCTCGCGCGTGGCGGTTTCGACCGGGATCGACGGCGAGAGATGGCCCTTGGCGATCACGTGCAGGCGATCGCAGATCGCGAACAGTTCGTCGAGTTCTTCGGATACCACGAGGATCGCGCAGCCGGTGGCCTTGAGCGCGAGGATCTCGTTGTGAATCTGTGCGGCGGCACCCACGTCGACGCCCCAGGTTGGTTGCGCCACGATCAGCACCTTCGGGCCAGCCTCGATTTCGCGGCCCACGATGAATTTCTGGAGATTGCCGCCGGACAGGCTGCGCGCCAGCGCACCCGGCCCGCTGGCCTTGACACGGAAGCGGTTGATGATGCTGGCCGCCAGCCCCTCCGCCGCAGCCGACGAGACCATGCCGCCGCGCACATACGGCGGGGTCTGGTGCGACAGCAGTACGTTCGACGTCAGGCTCATGCCCGGTACGGCACCGCGTCCCAGTCGCTCCTCCGGCACGAAGGCCAGCCCTGCGCGGCGGCGGCCGCGCGCGTCCAGTTTGCCCACCGGCTTGCCGTCGAGATGGACCGCCGCGCCGTTGGTACGGGCATCCTCGCCGGACAACGCCGCCAGCAGTTCCTGCTGGCCATTGCCCGAGACCCCGGCAATGCCGACGATCTCGCCAGCGTGCACATCGAGCGCAATGCGCTGCAGCGCGGTCGCGAACTGGTGTGCGGGAGGCATCGACAGATCGCGCACGGCCAGCTTCACGGCACCGCGTTCGGCCGTCACGCGCGCCTCGCGCGGCGGTTCGCCGCCGATCATCATGCGCGACAGTGACGCCGCGCTTTGTTCGCGCGGATCGCAGATGCCCGTGACGCGGCCCATGCGCATGACCGTGGCGTGATGGCACAGCGCCCGGATTTCGTCGAGCTTGTGGCTGATATAGAGGATGCTGGTGCCTTCGGCCGCCAGTTGGCGCAGCGTGACGAACAGCGTTTCAACCGCCTGCGGCGTCAGCACCGAGGTGGGTTCGTCAAGTATCAGCAACTGCGGGTTGGCCAGCAGCGCGCGCACGATTTCCACGCGCTGGCGCTCGCCCACGGACAGCGTGTGGACATGGCGATGCGGTTCCAGCGGCAGGCCGTAGCGCTCGGCCGTGGCGCGGATCCGTTCGGCCAGTTGCTTCATGTTGCCGGCATCTTTCGGGGGCAGGCCCAGCGCGATGTTCTCGGCCACGGTCAGCGTGTCGAACAGCGAGAAATGCTGGAAGACCATCGCAATGCCCAGATTGCGGGCATCGTGCGGACTGGCAATGGACACCGGCGCGCCATTGAAGTGCATCTCGCCGGCGTCGGGACGAACCGCGCCGAAGATGATCTTCATGAGGGTGGACTTGCCGGCGCCGTTCTCGCCGAGGACGGCATGGATCTCGCCCGGTGCGACGGCAAGGCTGACGTCGTCGTTGGCGGTCACGCCGGGATAGCGCTTGGTGATATGCGCAAGCGCCAGCCTGGGGGGTGTTTGTGATGTCACTGAAGCGGCTCGAATTGTTATGGCGGCAACGTCTTGTTCAGGCACGTGACAGCGGCTGTGCGTGGCGCAGCATCGCCGCGCGGCAGGTCGTCATCATCATGCTTGCGTGATGTCCGGAATTTGCGATGAATTATATAAGTGCGTGGGGGTCGGGCGGACCACTTTGACCCTCTAGCCGTGCCCCACAACGGATACAGGGAGGTTGCAAGTCGCGTGCCGACCACACTGGCAAAGAAAAACCGCCGCGCTGCCGGTCAGGGCAGGGCGGCGGTCAGGGTTGACCCGGATCGGGTCGCGTGTCAGGCAGCGCTGGCGGGGATCGTCGCAAAACGGCCTTCGCGGAAGTCGGCCAGCGTCTGGTAGATCTGCTCCTGCGTGTTCATCACGAACGGACCGTACTGCGCGATCGGTTCGTTCAGCGGCTGACCTGCGATCACCAGGAAGCGCGCGTCTTCGTCCGCCGCGATCACCACGCCGTCGGCCTGGCCGGCATTGTCGAGCACGCCCATGCGCTGCGATTCCACCACCGCGGCGTCGCCATCGCCAATCTTCACCGCGCCGCGATAGACGTACACGAATGCGTTATGGCCGGCCGGCAGGGCCTGCGCAAAGCGTTGGCCCGCCGGCAGATGCACGTCCAGGTACAGCGGCTCGGTGACCGGGCGTGTGACCGCGCCCGCCACGCCATGCGAGGCGCCAGCCAGCACGCGCACCGTACCGCCGCCTGGCAGTGCCACGGTGGGGATCGCCGCCGCGGGCATGTCGCGGTACCAGGGCGTGGCCATCTTGTCGGCCGCCGGCAGGTTGAGCCAGAGCTGGAAGCCTTCCATGCGACCGTCCTCCTGCTCAGGCAATTCCGAGTGCACCACGCCGGAGCCCGCCACCATCCACTGCGCGCCGCCGTTCTCCAGCAGCCCTTCGTGGCCGGCGCTGTCGCGATGGCGCATGCGGCCGGCCAGCATGTACGTGATGGTCTCGAAGCCGCGGTGCGGGTGGTCGGGGAAGCCGCCGATGTAGTCGTCCTTGTTGTCGGTGCCAAATGCATCGAGCATCAGGAACGGGTCCAGCCGGCGTTGCAGGTTCTGCGTCAGCACACGCGTCAGCTTGACGCCGGCACCATCGGACGTGGCAATGCCGCGCACCACACGGTCCACGCTGCGCGAGCGCTGCACGGTTTCCGTGGCGGTGGCCGGAACGGTGGAAATCTGGGTGTGGGTGGTCATGTCGGTTTCTCCTGTGGGATGGCGCCGCGCTATTCGGAGGGCCATCGGATCTACCTCTGCAATGTAAGGGTTTGGTGCGAAAGCGGTAGACCGCAACCAGGCAACACATTGTTCTATTTTCAGGACGCGTGACCCGCGAATGGTGCTATCCCTGCAACGCGGGGCGGCGGGCGCCGGTGTGGATGTTTCATGGGCAGTATCCGAAAAACAGAACAATGGCGGCCAGGAAAAAGTTGACCGCGGTTGGGCGAAAATCCGGCGTGGAAAACGTAAAGATGACGGAATCGATGAAGATGTGTAGAATAGCGGTCTCTTTGTCATCCGTTGCTGTGAATTGCATTGGGTCGGCCTGCACCCCGAATCCGCGCAATCCGTTGTCCAGCAACGGCCGATTGACCGGCGGCGCATACCGAAAGCGCGTTTTCATACGACTTGATCCGACATCAGTCGCCGCCACTGGCCAACCCGAACGGGTTGCGCCGCACCTGCGGGTTTGGGCCTTGCGCCTGGACCCCATCAATCGGGTGATTCGCTGACCTCCAGGTCGGTGACGCACCCAAAAGTCCGTCCGCCGGCAATCGTCCCGGTCATGGCGGCAAGGCAATCTGAACCAGGGCCCCGGCGGGCACCCCCATCGACAGAACTCCGCCGGCCCATTTGTTTCCGCATCCCGGGATGTGGCGGCTCATGCATTTCGTTTTTTGCATGTGGTCGTTTGCGCCGGAGTTGGAGAGGGGAATATGTCAAAGCAAACCATCCGGGCCATGGCCTGGGGTGGCGTCGTTGCCATTGCGCTGGCCGGACTGGTCGCGTGGATTGGCGTCGATGTCATCCATCAATACCAGGACCGCCTGTTCTACGACGTGGCCGACCATCTGCGCCTCGTGGCGATCTCGATGACGCTAGCGCTGCTGACGGGCGTGCCGGCCGGCATCGCGCTGAGCCGCCCGTGCATGCGCCGCTGGGCCGACAAGCTCATGCAGGTCTTCAATATCGGCAATACGGTGCCCTCGCTGGCCGTGCTGGCGCTGGCACTGGCCGTGCTCGGCATTGGCGAGCGGCCGGCCATCCTGGCGCTGTGGCTCGCATCGCTGCTGCCGATCGTACGCAATACCTACGAAGGGTTGCGCACGGTGTCGCCGGCGCTCAAGGAAGCGGCACGCGGCATCGGCATGACACCGTGCCAGCGCCTGCTGCGCGTGGAGTTGCCCAATGCACTGCCGGTGATCCTGGCCGGCGTACGGATCAGCCTGGTGATCAATGTCGGCACAGTGCCGCTGTCGTTCCTGATCGGCGCAAACAGCCTGGGCGAACTGATCTTCCCGGGCATCTACCTGAACAACCAGCCGCTGCTGTTGCTGGGCGCCGCCGCTACCGCGCTGCTGGCCCTGGCACTTGACGCGCTGTTCGCTACCGCTGGCCACGTGTATCTGCGCCGCCGCGGCCTGGCTCGCTAAGGAGGCCGCATGGCATCGAAAACTCGTAACCGCCTTGCCGAAGGGCGGACATTCTGGCTCTTTGCCGCGGCCGGTATTGCGCTGGCCGCGCTGCTGCTGAGCACCGCTCCGGCCCGCGCGCAGGAAGGCGCCGCACCGGTCAAGGTAGGCGGCAAGAATTTCACCGAACAACTGATCCTGTCGTCGATGACGACGCAGTACCTGAAGGCCAAGGGCATCGACGCGACCTTGACGTCGGGCCTTGGCAGCACGCTGATGCGCCAGGCCATGGAATCGGGGCAGCTCGATGTGGTGTGGGACTACACGGGCACCGCGCTGATCGTGTTCAACAAGGTCGCGGAAAAGCTCGACGGTCCCGAGAGCTACAAGCGCGTGAAGCAGCTCGACGCGGCCAAGGGGCTGGTCTGGCTCGATCCTTCCCAAGTCAACAACACCTATGCGTTCGCGATGCCGAAGGAGCGCGCCGGTAGCATCACCACGCTGTCGGCCTATGCCGAGAAGATGCGTGCCGAAGGCGAGAGCAAGCCGCATCCGCTGGCGGTCGACATGGAATTCGCCGCGCGTCCCGATGGACTGGAACCGCTGAAGGCCGCCTACAAGCTGCCGTTCACGCGCAAGGACGTGATCCAGCTCGACCCGGGCCTGGTCTACACGGCGCTCAAGAACAACCAGGTCGACCTGGGTCTGGTCTATACGACCGATGGACGCGTGAAGGGCTTCGACCTCGTGCTGCTGGCAGACGACCTGCATTACTTCCCGCCGTACAACGCCGTGCCCGTGGTGCGCAAGGCCGTGCTCGATGCGCGCCCCGAACTGGCAGGCCTGCTCAATGCGCTGGCTGCCAAGCTCGACAATGCGGCAATGACCGACATGAACTACAAGGTCGATATCGACCAGCAACCCGTGGACAAGGTGGCCGGCGATTTCCTGCGTAGCCACGGACTGATCTGAGGAGCCGCGCATGGATCTGCTGACTTATCTTCACCATAGCTGGCCCACGCTGTTGCGGCTGACGGGCGAGCATCTTGCGCTGGTCGGTTCCGCAGTGGGCATGGCCATCCTCATCGGCGTGCCGCTGGGCATCCTGATCACCCGCCATCGCTTCCTGGCCACGCCGCTGCTGGCGCTGGCCACGGTGGTGCTGACGCTGCCATCGATCGCACTGTTCGGCCTGATGATTCCGATCTTCGCGCGTTTCGGCCACGCACTGGGCTACGTGCCGGCCGTGACGGCCGTGTTCCTGTACTCGCTGCTGCCGATCATGCGCAACACGTACACGGCGCTGGCCAACGTGGATGCGGGCATCCAGGAGGCGGGGCGCGGCATCGGCATGACCACCTGGCAGCGCATGCGGCTGGTGGACCTGCCGATGGCAGTGCCGGTGATTCTCGGCGGTGTTCGCACGGCCGTGGTGATGAACATCGGGGTAGCCACCATTGCCGCCATCATTGGCGCGGGTGGCCTGGGGGTGCTGATCCTGCAAGCGATCAGCCAGAGCAACATGAGCAAGCTGGCCGTGGGCGCGGTCCTGGTCAGCCTGCTCGCCATCGTGGCCGACGCCTGCCTGCAAGCCCTGCAGCGCGCGCTGACGCCGAAAGGAATCCGTCAATGATCGAACTCGACAAACTCACAAAGTCCTTCCCGCAAAAGGACGGTACCGAAGTGCGCGCGGTGAATTCCGTCAGCCTGACGGTGCCACGCGGTGAGATCTGTGTGTTCCTCGGCCCGTCGGGCTGCGGCAAGACCACCACGCTGAAGATGATCAACCGGCTGATCGAGCCGACGTCCGGCACCGTGCGTATCGACGGCGAAGACACGACTGGTATCGACGGCGTGACGCTGCGTCGCAAGATCGGCTACGTGATCCAGCAGATCGGCCTGTTCCCGAACATGACGATCGAAGAGAACATCATGGTTGTGCCGCGCCTGCTGGGCTGGAACAAGAAGCAATGTCGCGAGCGCGCCCGGGAACTGATCCGCATGGTGCAGCTCGATCCGGACAAGATGCTCAAGCGCTATCCGCGCGAGCTGTCCGGCGGCCAGCAGCAGCGTATCGGTGTGATCCGCGCACTGGCGGCCGATGCGCCGGTGTTGCTGATGGATGAACCGTTCGGCGCGGTGGATCCGATCAATCGCGAGAGCATCCAGAACGAGTTCTTCCAGATGCAGCGCCAGCTGGGCAAGACCGTGATCATGGTGTCCCACGATATCGACGAGGCGATCAAGCTGGGCGACAAGGTGGCTGTGTTCCGTGGTGGCAAGCTCGTACAGTTCGATCATCCCGACGCGTTGCTCGCGCATCCGGCCGATGACTTCGTGCAGGCATTCGTGGGACATGACAACACGCTCAAACGCCTGCTGCTGGTGCGTGCCGGTGACGCGGCCACGCTGCCGCCAAGCTGCCGCCCGGAGATGACGCTGGCCGAAGCGTTCGGCGTGATGGACGATGCCGATGTGCGGCACCTGCCGGTACTGGACGATGCGCAGCGTGCGCTGGGTTATGTCACACGTCGCGATGTGCGCAACGCATTGGCGAATGGTGGCAACTGCGCGGACGTGATGCGGCAATTCACCACCACCGCCGCGTTCGACGAGCATCTGCGTATCGTGTTGTCGCGCATGTACCAGCACAACACGAGCTGGTTGCCTGTCATTGATGGTGACGGCATCTATCTGGGCGAGGTTACGCAGGAGTCGATTGCCGATTACCTGAGTTCCGGACGTTCGCGCGGTACCGCGCCAGTGATCCAGCCCCCGGTGCCCGTGGCACCAGCGAAGGCGCCCGTGGCAGCTTGAAGCGTCCTGGGCAACAAGAAAACGGCCGCATCAGCGGCCGTTTGTCATTGCAGCAAGGCGCGGCAATCAGGCGTGACCGAGCTCGCCATCCTTCAGGCGCCACAGGTTCAGCGGGTTGCCGTTCTTGAGCGCTTCCGGCAGCAGTTCGGCCGGTACGTTCTGGTAGCAGACCGGGCGCAGGAAACGATCCAGCGCCGTGGTGCCCACCGACGTCGTGCGAGTGTCAGACGTGGCCGGGAACGGGCCGCCGTGGACCATCGCGAACGACACTTCCACGCCGGTCGGATAGCCATTGAACAGCACGCGGCCCACCTTGCGCTCCAGCGCCGGCAGCAGTTGCGCGGCCAGTGCGTGGTCGCCCTGGTCGGCCTGCACGGTAGCGGTCAGTTGGCCTTCGAGAACGCGGGTTACGGCAACCAGTGCATCGGCGTCCTTGCAGACCACGAGTACCGTCGACGGGCCGAAGACTTCGGCGTGCATGCGATGGTCGGCGATGAACTTGTCGGCCGAGGTTTCGAAGAACACCGGGCGTGCCTGGTTCGGACCCGTGGCATCGATGCCGCAGGCGGCACGGTTCAGGCCGGTGACTTCCGACAATTGCGCGACGCCCCGTTCGAATGCCTGGTGAATGCCCGGCGTCAGCATCGTGGCTGCGGGCTTGCCGGTCAGCGCAGCGTGTGCGGTGGCGCGGAATTTTTCCAGGGCCGGACCTTCGATGGCCAGCAGCAGGCCGGGGTTCGTGCAGAACTGGCCGACGCCCATCACCAGCGAATCGATCAGGTCACGGGCGATCTGTTCGCCGCGCGCGGCCAGTGCCTCGGGCAGCAGATAGACCGGGTTGATACTGCTCATTTCCGCATAGACGGGAATCGGCACCGGGCGGCTGTTGGCCACGTTCAGCAATGCCAGGCCGCCGGCACGCGATCCTGTGAAGCCCACTGCCTGGATAACCGGATGCGCGACCAGCGCGGTGCCAATGGCAGTGCCCACGCCTTGCACCATCGAGAACACACCTTCGGGCAGGCTAGCATCGGCCACGGCCTTCTGGATCACGCGGCCCACCAGTTCCGAGGTGCCCGGATGTGCCGGGTGGGCCTTGGCCACTACCGGGCAGCCTGCAGCGAGCGCGGATGCGGTGTCGCCGCCAGCTACCGAGAAGGCCAGCGGGAAGTTGCTGGCGCCGAACACGGCCACCGGACCCACGGCGATGCGCTGCATGCGCAGGTCGGGACGCGGCGGGGTGCGTTCGGGCAGGGCGCTGTCGAGCGTGGCGGTTTGCCAGCGGCCATCGCGCAACACACGGGCAAACAGACGCAGTTGGCCTGCGGTGCGGCCACGTTCGCCTTGCAGACGGGCGATCGGCAGTGCCGTTTCGGCATGCGCGCGCTGGATCAGTTCGTCACCAAGGGCTTCCAGGCCGGCGGCAATCGCTTCCAGGAAGCTGGCACGTTGCTCGGGCGAAGTGGCGCGATAGGTGTCGAATGCGGCTTCGGCCAGTGTGCAGGCGCGCTCCACATCGGCTGCGGTGCTGCCCTGGTAGGCAGGCTCGAGCTTGTCACCGGTGGCGGGGTTGATGCCGTAGAAAGTGTCTTCGGTACCGCGAGCGGCGGAGGCGCCGATCAGCATTTCGCCAGTAATCGTCATGATCTTGGGTCCTGCGGAAAAGGTAATGAAAGGGCGGCCAGAGCACCGTCAGCCAGAGAAGATGCAGCCAAGGGTGCCTGCAGAGATTTTGTCGTAAGACATCATATGACAACCAGCGATGACCCGCAACCGCACTGGCCGGAGGGCAATGCACCGGCCTTGTGCATGGCTCAGGTCGGCGTGCCGGCCATGGCCGAAGCCTTGCGCAGCCGTTCCCGGCTGTTGGTCAGGTGCATGCGCATGGCAGCCTTTGCGGCTTCCGGGTCACGCCGCTCGATGGCGTCGTAGATGCTTTCATGCTCGAAGTTCACGCGCTCCAGATACTGCTCGCGTTCGGGCTGGCTAACCTGGAGCCGGCTGCGCGGAATCACCATGGTGCCCAGGTGGCCCATGATGTCCGTGAAATAGCGGTTGCTCGTGGCACGCGCGATCGACAGATGAAACTCGAAGTCCGATCCCACTGCATCGTTGCCCTCGGCGGCATTGCGCTTCATGTCATCCAGCGCGCGGCGCATGGCGCGCAGTTGGTCGTCGGTGCGGCGCGTGGCGGCCAGGCTGGCGGCCTCGGCCTCCAGGCTGACCCGGAATTCGAGCATCGCCATCACATCCATGGCCGTGATCATGGCCGAGGGATCGATGCGGAACGGCGAATGCATGTCCGCAGGACGGTTGAGCACGAAGGTACCGATGCCGTGGCGTGTCTCGACCAGGCCGCTGGCCTGCAGCCGCGACAGCGCCTCGCGTACCACGGTACGGCTCACGCCGAGCGTGGCCATGATTTCGGATTCGGTCGGGAGTTTGTCGCCTGGCTTGATCTGGCCCTGCTGGATGCTGTCGGTCAGGTTGCCGACCACTTCTTCGGCAAGCGTGCGGCCACGGCGGCGCAGGGGCGCGGGCGAAGTCATCGAAACGTTGGACATGGGCGAGCAGATAGATGGACCAGTGTGGGAATGACCCTGTCAGCCTCGGTGTTGACCGATTGACCGGGCAGGGATGCGCTTATTATACTTCGTCATAAGTCATACGACGACCGATAAC
Organism: uncultured Cupriavidus sp.; assembly: GCA_963543405.1. Taxonomy (GTDB): domain Bacteria; phylum Pseudomonadota; class Gammaproteobacteria; order Burkholderiales; family Burkholderiaceae; genus Cupriavidus. Next base: position 133,777 of record CAUUBQ010000004.1, on the reverse strand, counting down.
GCACAGGAACTTGCGATCGTTATAACGTTGTGGCAGTGCGACAGCAGCAAATGCTTCGGTCAGCTAATGTATTAGCGTATGAGCTAGAAAGACAGCAGGGCGCATTTCCGTCATTTCTCATTAGTGAGAAGCGCGATCCCGGCGGCCCAATCACCAGGACTCGGAGACGATCCACATGAACGCACAATCCCAAGCCAGCGGCGTTGCCGCGCCTATCACGCCCATCACGCCCGTCGTAACCGAGCTGACTGTCGTGCCCGTAGCGGGCCACGACAGCATGCTGATGAACCTGTCCGGTGCGCATGGCCCGTACTTCACGCGCAATATCGTGATCCTCAAGGACAGCGCCGGCAATACCGGCGTGGGTGAGGTTCCCGGCGGCGAGAGCATTCGCCAGACGCTCGAGGATGCACGCCCGCTGGTGGTGGGGCAGCCGATCGGCCAGTACCTGGCCATCCTGAACCAGGTGCGCGCCACGTTCGCCAATCGCGACGCCGGGGGCCGTGGCCTGCAGACGTTTGACCTGCGCATCACGATTCACGCGGTGACCGCGCTTGAGGCGGCCTTGCTCGACCTGCTCGGCAAGCACCTGCAGGTGCCGGTGGCCGCGCTGCTTGGTGAAGGCCAGCAACGCGATGCCGTGGAGATGCTGGGCTACCTGTTCTATGTGGGCGACCGCCAGAAGACCACGCTCGACTATCGTACCGAGCCGAACGCCGACAACGAATGGTTCCGCGTGCGCAACGAGGTGGCGATGGACGCCAAGGGCGTGGTGCGCCTGGCCGAGGCCGCGTACGAACGCTACGGCTTCAACGACTTCAAGCTCAAGGGCGGCGTGCTGCGTGGCGACGAGGAAATGGAAGCGATCATCGCGCTGCATGAGCGGTTCCCGAAGGCCCGCGTCACGCTGGACCCCAACGGCGGCTGGCTGCTGGCCGATGCGATCCGCATCTGCCGCGACAAGCACGGCATCCTGGCCTATGCGGAAGACCCGTGCGGAGCCGAGGACGGGTACTCGGGCCGCGAGATCATGGCCGAGTTCCGTACCGCGACCGGCCTGCCGACCGCCACCAACATGATTGCGACCGACTGGCGCCAGATGGGCCATGCGGTGCGTCTGCAGTCGGTGGATATTCCGCTGGCCGATCCGCACTTCTGGACCATGCAGGGTTCGGTGCGCGTGGCGCAGATGTGTTCGGAGTGGGGCCTGACCTGGGGTTCGCATTCGAACAACCACTTCGATATTTCGCTGGCGATGTTCACGCATGTAGCCGCTGCCGCGCCGGGCCGCGTGACGGCCATCGACACGCACTGGATCTGGCAGGACGGCGAACACCTGACGCGCAGTCCGCTGAAGATCGAAGGTGGGCTGGTGCAGGTGCCGAAGACCCCGGGGCTGGGCGTGGAGCTCGACATGGATGCGCTGGCACGTGCCAACCGCCTGTATCAGGAGAAGGGCCTCGGCGCACGCGACGATGCGATCGCCATGCAGTTCCTGATTCCGAACTGGAAGTTCAACAACAAGATGCCTTGCATGGTGCGTTGAGCCGGCATAGCCCCCCTGCTCGATAGGCGGGGGCTATCGCTTCCTCGCTTTGCGTACTCACTGGAAACGCAAAAAACAAAAATGCCGCGGTGCCTTCTCTGGCGCCGCGGCATTTTTTTGTATCTGGCGGAAGCGGTGAGATTCGAACTCACGGATGGGTCACCCCATCGGCAGTTTTCAAGACTGCTGCCTTAAACCACTCGGCCACGCTTCCATAGTGAATCGCGGGCATTGTAGCGTGTCATCCGCCATGCCCGGCCGCGCATTATACAAGGATGCGCAGCGGCACAGTGTGATGTTTGTCGTGTCGGTGTTTGTCGGACACAGCGGAACCATGTCGCATCGGCACATCTCCTAAGAGAGACGACATGCGTGGGCGGGCCCCGCATGTTGGCCTTTTCATATAGCCCAAACAGCCAAAAAGGGAGAACTATTCATGCAAGATCAACGCAAATACCAACGTAAAGACAAAGCCAGATCGTGGTTGGCCCTCGGAAGCCTCGGCGCGCTGGCGCTGGCTGCCGGCCTGTCCGGTTGCGCACAACCGGGTTACGGCGGCTATGGCAACTACAACACGGCGCCGCCGCAGACCGGCTATCAGCAACCGGGTACCCAGAGCTATCAGGCTCCGGCCGGATCGGTGTTTACGGGCCGGGTGGAATCGATTGAGCCGATCCAGTCCACGCAGGGCAGTTCAGGCATCCTGGGTACCGTGATTGGCGGTGCAGCGGGTGGCCTGCTCGGTCACCAGATTGGTGGCGGCCGCGGACAGACTGCCGCAACGATCGTGGGTGCAGTGGGTGGTGCCGTGGCAGGCAACCAGATCGAGAAGCGCACGGGCAGCAATACTTCCACTGCATATCGCGTAAATGTGCGACTTGACGATGGCAGGGTGGCCACGGTGACGCAGAGCAATCTTGGCAACCTGCGCGTGGGTGACCGCGCACGCGTAGCCAACGATATGGCCACGCCTTACTGATTGGTTTGCAATCAAAAGAAAACACGCCACACGTGTCACGCGTGTGGCGTTTTTTTCTTACGTTGCCAGTTGTTATGCGCCGGCCCTCTCCCCCAGCCCCTCTCCCGCGTGCGGGAGAGGGGAGCAGAACCGGTGGCGTTTCAAACTCAATCCCTCAGGAACATCTCCTGCAGGTCATTGAGGAAGCGGCGGCCCAGTTCGGTCGGCTTGATCATGGTGGGGTCCGCTTCGAGCAGGCCCTTCTGTTCCGCGGCTGCCAGTTGCTTGCCGATCGTGTGCAACGGCAGGCCGGTGTAGTCGTGGAAGCTTGTTGCCGATACGCCATCGGTAAGCCGTAGCGCGTTGAGCATGAACTCGAAGGGCAGGTCGTCGGCGCTGACGTCGTGCGCTTCCTGTACTGCATTGCCGGCCATGGCCTGCGCCATATACGTGGCCGGATGCTTGTGGCGCATCTGGCGCAGGATGCGGTGCGGGAACGACAGCTTGCCGTGCGCGCCGGCACCAATGCCGAGATAGTCGCCAAATCGCCAGTAGTTCAGATTGTGCTTCGCCTCCCGATGCGGCCTGGCGTAAGCGGAAGTCTCATAGTGCCGATAGCCGGCCTGCGCCGTGCGCGCTTCGACGATATCCTGCATCTCGTACGCGAGATCTTCGTCCGGAAGTGCTGGCGGAAACTTCGCGAACAACGTGTTCGGTTCCAGCGTCAGATGGTAGAGCGACAGGTGCGTGGTGCCATAAGACAACGCCGCCTCGAGGTCGCGCACGCACTCGTCCACCGTCTGCCCCGGCAGCGCGTACATCAGGTCCAGGTTGACGTTGTCGAAATGCCTGAGCGCGATATCGATCGCCGCACGGGCCTCGCGCTCGCCATGGATGCGCCCCAGTGCCTGCAGATGCGGGTCGTTGAAACTCTGAATGCCGATCGACAACCGGTTGATACCGCTCGCGCGATAGCTTGCGAACCGTTCGGCCTCGAACGTGCCGGGGTTGGCCTCCATCGTGATCTCGGCATCGGCATCGAGCGGCAGCAGTGCGCGGATGTCCGACAGCAGGCGGTCCATGCCGGCCGCCGAAAGCAGGCTCGGCGTGCCGCCGCCGATAAATACGGTGTGGACCGGACGGCCCCATACCAGTGGCAGCGATTGTTCGAGATCGGCGCGCAATGCGTCGAGGTAGGCGTCTTCGGGAATCTCGTGGGTATCGGAGCCCCCCGGCGTCGCATGCGAATTGAAATCGCAATACGGGCACTTGCGCACGCACCAGGGAATATGGATATAGAGCGAGAGCGGCGGCGAGCCGGGCAGGGCGATCTGGCCCGGCTTGAGCCATAGCTGCTGGTGCTCGCCCGGCGAGACCTGTGTGGATGCTGCCGGCTTGCCGCTGCCGGCGGGAATGATCGGAATCATGCGCTCGCGGCCTGCAGACGTGCCACCAGCCCCTGCAGCGCAAGCGCGCGATGGCTGATGCTGTTCTTCTCGTCGGCACTGAGCTCCGCCGCGGTCTTGCCAATCCGTGGCAGCAGGAAGTGCGGATCGTAGCCAAAGCCGCCGGCACCGCGCGGGGCGTCGACCACTTCGCCGGCCCACATGCCTTCGGCAATGATCGGACGCGGGTCTTCGGCATGGCGTACCAGCACCAGCACACAATAGTAGTGCGCGCGGCGGTTCAGCTTGCCAGCCAGTTGCGAGATCAGGTGCGCATTGTTGGCGGCATCGGATTTCGGTTTGCCTACCATGTGTGCGTAGCGCGCCGAATACACGCCGGGCGCGCCGTCGAGCGCGTCGACGCAGATGCCCGAGTCGTCGGCCAGCGCCGGCATGCCGGCCAGGCGGCTGGCATGGCGGGCTTTGGTCAGCGCGTTCTCAACGAACGTCGCGTACGGCTCTTCTGCCTCGGGAATGCCGAGCTCGCCTTGCGGTACGACATCAAAACCGAGCGGCGACAGCAGCGCGCTGAATTCGCGCAGCTTGCCGGCATTGTTGGAGGCCAGGACCAGGCGTTGCATCGTCATTCCCTCCTGCAATCAGAGCCCGAGCGCCTGCTTCTGGTGGCGCACCAGTTCGGCGATGCCCGCCTCGGCCAGGCGCGTCATGGCGTCCAGGTCGGCGCGGCTGAACGGCACGCCTTCGGCCGTGCCCTGCACTTCGACAAAGCCGCCGCTGCCAGTCATCACCACATTCATGTCGGTGTCGCAGTTGCTGTCCTCGGCGTAGTCGAGGTCGAGCACCGGCACGCCATCGACCATGCCGACCGATACCGCCGCGACGAAATCGCGGATCGGGCTCGCGGCAATCTGGCCGTTGCGCAGCATCTGGCTGACCGCATCGTGCGCGGCAACGAAGGCGCCCGTGATGGCGGCGGTACGCGTGCCACCGTCGGCCTGCAGCACGTCGCAATCAAGGTGGATCGTATATTCGCCCAGCGCTGCCAGATCGAACACCGAACGCATGGCGCGGCCGATCAGGCGCTGGATTTCCTGGGTGCGGCCGGTCTGCTTGCCACGGGCGGCTTCACGGTCGGAGCGGGTATGGGTGGCGCGCGGCAGCATGCCGTATTCGGCCGTGACCCAGCCTTCGCCGCTGCCCTTCTTGTGCGGCGGCACCTTGCTCAGCACACTCGCCGTGCACAGCACCTTTGTATCGCCAAAGGCACTCAGCACCGAGCCTTCGGCGTGGCGCGTGTATTGACGGGTCAGGGTGATGGGTCGCAGTGCATCGGCTGCGCGTCCGCTGGGTCGCATGGGGAGTCTTTGTCGGAATCGGGTAAGACCGCGATTCTAACGCCGGCGGGCATTGTGTGCCCGCCGCATCCCGCCAAAACACCTCAACGCATGAGGTTGCTGGTCTTGTCGATCGCCGCGCGGATCTCGGCAATCGAGCGTTCGATCTCCTCCTCGGAGAGCAGGTCCGTTTCGTTGCCGGTGCGTTCGAGGATCGACGTGGTGAACGCGTTGAGCGGCAGCGTGTCGGTCAGCACCGCATCGTCGTTCTGCGCGGTGGCGTCGGCTTCCCACATCATCGCAATGGCGGTGGTATTGTCGGCACCCTCGCCGCCATTGGTCAGCGCCTGTTCGATCAGGTCGGGAATCGCGTGGACCACCGAGAGATGCGTGACCTTGTCGACGATGACCTGCTCCTCGAGCACGCCCCACAGGCCGTCCGAGCACAGCAGCGCCACATCGCCCGGGTCCAGCCGTACCGGGCCGCCGATGTCGATCAGCGGCAGGTTGGGCGATCCCAGGCAGTTGTAGAGCTTGTTGCGCTCGGGGTGATTGGCCACTTCGAACGGCAGTACGCGCTCCTGCTGTAGCAGGTTCTCGATTTTCGAGTGGTCCCGCGTACGCGTCAGCAGCGCGCCCTTGCGCATGATGTAGAAACGCGAGTCGCCGGCATGCGCCCAGTGGATCTGGCCATTCTGGATCAGGCAGCAGACCACCGTGGTACGTGGCACATCGGCCAGCTTGTTGGCCTCGGCGTAGCGATGGATCTCGCGGTGCGCGAGCATGATCGTATCCTGCAGGAAATCGGCAGGGTTGCGGATCGACGGGCGCGCCTGCAACTGGAACTGGCGCGCCAAGGTCTGCAGCGCCTGTTGCGCGGCGACTTCGCCGAACGCATGGCCGCCCAGGCCGTCGGCCAGCACCATCAGCAGGGCATCACGCGTAAAGCAGTAGCCCATGCGGTCCTGGTTGATCCGGCGGCCGCCTTTCCGGCTTTCCTGGTAGACGGAGAATCGCATTGCGGTAAGTCGTGTTGGGTTCGTGCGTTAGTCGACGCTTCCGCCGTTTTGCGCGGCGTGGACGGGCTTGTCGGCGTTCTTTTCTTCGCGGCGGCGCAGCAATGTCATGAAGCGGCTCGTGGCATTCATGCGTTCGGTCACCGGTTCCGCGGGAGCGACCGAAGCCGCGGCGGCGGCCGATTGCTCGCCCAGCGCATTGCTCTGGTCGCGCAGTTCCTTCTGCAAGCGGAACACGCTCTGCGGCCGTTCCGACGGCGTCAGGCGCAGGCACCACTCCACCAGGTCGACCAGGCCGTTGGTGTAGGTGGCGCGCAGTCGTGCGAAGGATTCGGCCATGCGGTCTTCCTTCTCGCGCTGGTTGGCTTCCTGCGGCGGCATGCCAGCCATGCATGCGTAGAGCGTGGCCCCCAGGCTATAGATGTCGGTCCAGGGCCCGAGGTCGGAGTGCTTGCCATACAGTTCGGGCGCCGCGAATCCTGGCGTGTACATCGGCTGGAAGCGCGCGTTCTCCATGGTCAGGATCTGCCTGGCCGCGCCGAAATCGAGCAGGATCGGCGACTCGTCCTCGCGCAGGTAGATATTGCCGGGCTTGATGTCCAGGTGCAGCAGCTTGTGAATATGCACTTCGCGCAGGCCGCTCATCAGGTCATGGAAGACCTTGCGGATGAAGCGCTCACGCAACACCTTGGGCTTGCCCTGTTGCCGGGCCTGCAGGATATGTTCCTGCAGCGTCTTGCCCAGCTCGTAATTCATCACCATGTAGACCGTGGAGTTCTCGCGGAAGAAATTCACCACGCGAACCACGCTGGGATGAGAAATGCGCGCCAGCGAGCGCCCTTCCTCGAAGAAGTATTTCAGGCCGAGCCGGAACGACGCGGCATTTTCATCAGGGACGACCGGAATCAGCTCGCCCGGACTACGGCGTGCCAGCGACGACGGCAGGTATTCCTTGATGGCAACCGGGGCACCGGTGTCGTCAGTGGCCAGGTAGACGAAACTGAACCCCCCGCTGGCCAACTTCTTTACAATACGGTAGTTGGCGAGCAGCGTGCCGATCGGGAGCGGCGCGCTCTTGGGTGGGTTGGCGCCCTTGGACTCTGTCATAGGATTCGGGACCTCATTTGCCCAAGGATTCTCCGGTCTAATCGGTCACTTGTAAAGAAATCATTGGCGGGGACTGTTGCCAAATATCCGCGCTTTTTGACCGTTGATTGCCATTGATTTTCCGGGCATTTTGCGGGCTGCCCGATCCGGCTGGCCCGATGCCCGCCCAGCCGTTGCGCCAACCCGTACCGAATCCAGATTTTTCGACTCTTTCGCGAGATAAACGACAATGATCCACAGCATGACAGGCTATGGCCTGGCTACCCGCCAGGCACCGCTGACTAACGCCCAGGGCGAACCCAGCGGCCGCACCGCTTCGGTATCGGTGGAATTCCGCACTGTCAATTCGCGTTTTCTCGATCTGTTTTTCCGCGCGCCCGAAGAGTGCCGCGCGTTTGAACCCGCGCTGCGCGAGATGCTCATGGGCGAGCTGTCGCGCGGCAAGCTCGAATGCCGTATCAACCTGCAGCGTACCGATACCGGGGGCGCCACGCTGGCACTGAACCAGGGGCTGCTTGACCAGATCCGCGCGCTGGAGTCTACCGTGGCGGCCACGTTCACAAGCGCCGGCACCATGCGCATGGGCGAGATCCTGCGCTGGCCGGGCGTGCTGGTGGAGCCGGAATTGTCCCAGGAATCGTTGCGTGAAGCCGTGACCGGCGCCGCGCGCGAGGCGCTCAATCAGTTGCTGGATGCGCGCCGGCGCGAGGGCGCGGCGCTCAAGGTGACGCTGGAAGAGCGCATCGACGCCATGCTGGTCATCGTCGAGCGCCTGACCCCGATGATTCCGCAACTGATCGCCCATCATCAGGAAAAACTGACCGAGCGCCTGCAGGAGGCGTTCAACCTGGCGGCGCCGAACGGCATGCCGAACATGGGCCGCGACGAGATCGCGGAGCGCATCCGCCAGGAAGCCACGGTTTATGGCATCCGCATCGATATCGCCGAAGAACTGGCGCGCCTGCAGACCCACCTCAATGAAACGCGGCATATCCTGAAGAAGGGCGGCCAGGTGGGCAAGCGGCTGGACTTCATGATGCAGGAGCTCAACCGCGAGGCCAACACGCTGGGCTCGAAGGCCGCCGCCAAGGAACTCGCCGATGCCTCGATGGAGCTCAAGCTCCTGATCGAGCAGATGCGCGAACAGATTCAGAACCTCGAATAAGATCATGAGCGAAACGACCCACACCGCCATCGACACCGTCTATCCCGGCAACCTGTTCATGGTGGTGGCACCGTCAGGGGCCGGCAAATCCACGCTGGTCAATGCGCTGCTGGCGCAGGACCAGTCCATCCGCCTGTCGATCTCGCATACCACGCGCAAGCCGCGTCCCGGTGAGCAGAACGGCCGCGAGTACCACTTCACCACGGTCGAGGAATTCCGTGCCGCGCGCGATCGCGGCGAGTTCCTGGAATGGGCCGAGGTGCATGGCAACTACTACGCCACCTCGCGCGTCTGGATCGAGCAGCAGATGGCCCAGGGCAACGACGTGCTGCTGGAGATCGACTGGCAGGGCGCCCAGCAGGTGCACGAGCGTTTTTCGAACGCCATGGAGATCTTCATCCTGCCGCCGTCGCTGACCGCGCTGGAAGAACGCCTCAAGAAGCGGGGCCAAGACGAGCCGAACGTGATCGTGCGCCGCCTGCTGGCGGCCGGCAGTGAAATGGCCCATGCTTCGGAGTCTGATTACGTGATCATCAACGAGGTGTTCGAGGATGCGTTGAGGCAGTTGCAGAACGTCGTTCATGCGACCCGTCTGCGCTTTTCGTCGCAAAAGGCACGACACGCCGAGCTGTTCATCGAGCTCGGAATTCACTGATGCAAGGGTGCGGCCGGGTGAGTTCCGGCCGCGTGCTGTAAAATACCGGCCTGTCGAACAGGTTTTGTCCCAAGGTGGATTTGATATGGCGCGTATTACCGTCGAAGATTGTCTGAAACACATCCCGAACCGCTTCGAGCTCGCGCTCGCCGCGACGTACCGTGCACGTCAGCTCGTGCAGGGTCACACGCCCAAGGTCGAGGCCAAGGACAAGCCCACCGTGGTGGCGCTGCGTGAGATCGCGTCCGGCCAGGTTGGCATCGAGATGCTGAAGAAGGTACCGACCTGATTGCCAGGGCGGCCCGTGGTTCATTCCTGCTTCGCTTGCGTACGCGTCTTGCCACGCATCCAGTTGAGTTCCAGGGGCCGCCGCCATGCCATCGTCGCCGACCGATCCCGCCATCGCGCCGCCCGGCATCCCGGATGCCGGGATGCCGCGTGGCGTGCCGTCGGCGCAGGCTGGCAGCGGGCCGCTCGTGTCCGCACCTGCGGCAGCATCGATCCCGCCTGTGGCGCCCGGTGCACCGCTGCCGGGAACCGTTCCGGTTTCCGCCATCCCGCCTCCCGCACCAACAGCCGTCTCCGGACGTAAGCGCTTCGGACAATCTCAAGTGACTGCCCGTACCGGTGCCCCCAATCTGCCCGATCCGCTTGGCGACAATGTCGTCGGCGAGCGTGCCGTCGTCCCGCCGATCCAGCAGGGCAAGGCGCGCACCGCGCTGGCCAATGAGCTGGTAGCCGAGCCCGTGGCCGGCACCGTACCGGCCACGCCCGGCGGCGACCTGTTTATCGATGCGGTGCTTGCACAGTCGTACCGGCACTTCTTCGGGCCGACGTCGCAACCCGCGGTGCCGCCGCGCCAGCAGGTCATCTCGATCACGCGGCTGATGGAGAAGCTGGCGTACCTGAAGCCGGTGGACCAGACGCTGGTGCGCGAGGCGTTCCAGTTCTCGGACGAGGCGCACCTGGGGCAGTACCGGCAGAGCGGCGAGCCGTACATCACGCACCCGGTGGCCGTGGCGGAACTGTGCGCGGACTGGAAACTCGATGTGCAATCCATCATGGCGGCGTTGCTGCATGACGTGATGGAAGACCAGGGCATCACGAAGAGCGAACTCGCCGAGAAATTTGGCCCGAAGGTCGCCGAACTCGTCGATGGCCTGACCAAGCTGGACAAGCTCGAATTCCAGAGCCGCGAGCAGGCGCAGGCGGAAAGCTTCCGCAAGATGCTGCTGGCGATGGCGCGCGATGTGCGTGTGATCCTGGTCAAGCTGGCCGACCGCACGCACAACATGCGGACGCTCGATTTCGTGCCGCCCGAGAAGCGCCGCCGGATCGCGCTCGAAACCATGGAGATCTACGCGCCGATCGCGCATCGGCTGGGTCTCAACACGATTTACCGCGAGCTGCAGGAGCTTTCGTTCAAGGTCGGCTCGCCGTTCCGCTATGCCACGCTCGAGAAGGCCGTGAAGGCCGCGCGTGGCAACCGGCGCGAAGTGGTGCGGCGCATCCTGGAGGCCGCGCAGGCGGGGCTGGCCGATGCTGGCATCGTGGCCGAGCTGTCGGGGCGCGAAAAGACGCTGTACAGCATCTATCGCAAGATGCACGACAAGCAGCTGTCGTTCTCGCAGGTGCTCGACGTCTACGGTTTCCGCGTGGTCGTGGAAACGCAGATGCATTGCTACATGGCGATGGGCGCGCTGCATGGCCTGTACAAGCCGATGCCCGGCAAGTTCAAGGACTACATCGCAATCCCCAAGATCAACGGCTACCAGTCGCTCCATACGACGCTGGTGGGTCCGTTCGGCACGCCGGTGGAGTTCCAGATCCGTACGCGTGGCATGCACCAGATTGCCGAGGCTGGCGTGGCCGCGCACTGGATGTACAAGCACCAGGCCGATCATGCGAACGATATCCAGCAGCAGGCGCACCAGTGGCTGCAGTCGCTGCTCGATATCCAGAGCCAGACCGGCGACTCGCAGGAGTTCCTCGAACACGTCAAGATCGACCTGTTCCCGGATGCGGTCTATGTGTTCACGCCCAAGGGCCATATCCGCGCGCTGCCGCGCGGCGCCACGGCGCTGGACTTTGCCTATGCGGTGCACAGCGACCTGGGCAACCAGTGCGTGGCCGTGAAGATCAACAACGAACTGCTGCCCCTGCGCACGGAGCTCAAGAGCGGCGATATCGTCGAGGTCGTGACGGCGCCTTACTCGAAGCCGAATCCGGCATGGCTCGCATTCGTGCGGACCGGCAAGGCGCGTGCGGCGATTCGTCACTACCTGAAGACCACCAAGCTCGACGAGGCCATCCAGCTTGGCGAGCGTCTGCTGGATCAGTCCGCGCGCCAGCTTGGTATCGAACTGAAGGCGGTGCCGCAGTCGGTGTGGGATCGCATGATCCAGTGGACCGGAAACAAGGCGCGCGAAGATATTTTTGCCGACCTGGCACTGGGGCGGCGCGTGCCGGCCGTGGTGGCGCGCCGCATGGAGATCCTGCTGCAGGAACTGTCAGGCGATGTCGACAGCGCGCTGCTGGCTGCCGTGCAGACGTTTGCTGGCGAAGAAGCGCCCGCGGTGCCGATTACCGGCGACGAAGGCATGTCGATGATTTTTTCGGCATGCTGCCGACCGATTCCGGGCGACTCGATCGTCGGTTACCTGGGCAAGGGCGAAGGGCTGCAGATCCATGTGCAGGATTGCAAGGTCGCCAAGCGACTGCACAGCAAGGATCCCGAGCACTGGATCGAGGTCATGTGGGCCAAGAAGACGACGCGCGCATTCGACGTGTCGATCAAGGTCATGGTGCACAACGTGAAGGGTATCGTGGCGCGCGTGGCAGCCGACCTGACCGCGGCCGATGCCAACGTGGCGCACGTGGCGATGGAGCAGCAGCAGGGCGGCCATCAGGAGGCCACCTACATGCAGTTTGTGATCCAGGTGCAGAACCGCCTGCATCTGGCCAACGTCATGCGCGCATTGCGGCGCAATCCGGATGTGATCCGGATTTTCCGCGACCGCAACGACAGCTAGGACGCCGCCGTATCCTTCGGCGGGTAACGGACTTCCAGGATATCGATCTGCTCGACACCGGCCGGCGTGCGCAACGCCACGGTGTCGCCTTCGCGCGCCTTGATCAGGGCCTTGGCGATGGGCGAGATCCAGCTCACATGGTTGCTGTCGAGGTCCACCTCATCCATGCCAACGATCGTGATGGTGGTTTCCTCGCCTGACTGGTTTGCATAAGTCACCGTGGCACCAAAGAAGATCTGGTCGTTGTCGCCCTGCAGCGAGGGGTCGACGACTTCGGCCTTGTCCAGTCGGCGGGTCAGGAAGCGGATGCGGCGGTCGATCTCGCGCAGGCGCTTCTTGCCATAGAGATAGTCGCCGTTCTCGGAGCGGTCGCCATTGGACGCAGCCCACGACACGATCTGCACGACGTCGGGACGGTCCACGTCGATCAGGTGCATCAGTTCGTCGCGCAAGCGCTGGTAGCCGGTAGCGGAAATGTAGTTCTTGGTACCGGCGGGCAGTGGCGTAGCGCCTTCGGGAAGATCGTCGTCGTCATCGCTGGACGACTCTTTGACAAAAGCCTTGTTCATGTTCCGGATCACTTCATCGGGCTCTCATTATAGGAAGTTGCGCCCCTCGAACTCCTCGCATGAAAAAAATGCACGAAGGGGCTTCACAAAACTGAAAACTTCTATATAATCTCTTTTCTCGGTTGCGGCTGTAGCTCAGTTGGATAGAGTACTTGGCTACGAACCAAGGGGTCGTGGGTTCGAATCCTGCCAGCCGCGCCAACCTATACGAGAAAAAAGGGCTTCCGGAAACGGAAGCCCTTTTTGCTTTGGTCTCCGCTTCATCTCGTCCTCATCTTTCCATCGTCATCGTAGTGCGTTGCCGCCTAAGCTGTTTGCAGGTCGGCCGGAACGCATGCGCGCGTGCCGCGCTCAAACCAGTATCGACAACGCCATCAATGGAGGCGGCACATGCAACAGGAAGACTGGCGCGTGGAAGGCTATCGCGGCATGGATGCGTATGTTCTGGTGACTTCGCAGCACGATGCCGTGGCGGGCAGTGTCGGCGATACGCAGACCTTTGGTTATCAGGTTCGCGTGGCGCAGGAGGGCATGGACCCGGCGGATGCGGGTGACATCGAAATCGTGTCAAGCGGTGCGCACGTGTTTGCCACGCGGCATGCCGCGGAAGTCGCGGCCTTTGGCGCGGCCTATGCGTTGATCGACAAGCTCGTGGGCCCGGCGCGCTAGCGCCATGTATCGAGCGCGCGCGTCACTGGGCAAGTTCCTTGCGATACATGCAATAGCCCATATCAGGTCGCTGCCGCCCTCATCGGCTCCGATTTGATCAGGATCATTTTTGCTTTGAGGTACCACTCCTAGTCTGGATCTGAGGCGCGCCGCCGTGCGCGCCAGCAGCAGAGAACAGGAGTGCGCCATGCCCGATTACGAAGGTTTCAAGATCGTCTATGAAGTGATTGCCATGCCGAAGGGCAAGTGGGCCATCATGATCGAGATCATTCGGCGCGAGGATGGTGAAGTCATGATGGCGCGGCACAACCCGTACCCGCGCCAGCCTTTCGATACGAAACTGGAAGCGCTCGAGCATGTGAACCGCTACGTGGCGCAGACAGTCGAGGGTCTCGATGCCGATGCGCCAGGCAAGTTGCGACGCATCGCATAGGTGCATGTTCATTGCGCGATTGTCGAAAAGCGAAGGCCTCAGGAAATTGCCTGAGGCCTTTTCTCTATCATGGTGCAGAAAGTGCTTGCCGCATACGCCGGATTACTGCATAATCTCTTTTCTCAGACGCGGGGTGGAGCAGTCTGGCAGCTCGTCGGGCTCATAACCCGAAGGTCGCAGGTTCAAATCCTGCCCCCGCAACCAGTCCTTTGACTGACATCTCCTGAGATTCTTCTGCAGTGTTTCCAGTAGTACTCCCAAGAATTTCCCCGGCAGTATCCTCAGTCGTACTTCAGTAGTGCTCTCGGCCGTCCGGTCAATTCATTTCCATTTGGCGTCGTCGCAGCAAACAAAAACGCGCAAGCGATGCGTCAGCATGCTTGCGCGTTTCGAGTGCGGATGAACGATCAGGCCGTGGCCAGCAGCGTTGCTGCCTTGCTGAAGGTGTCGCGCACCTGCGGTTGATCTTCGCGTTCGGCCGCTCCGGCGCGATCCTTGAGGCGTGCGGCGAGCACGGCCAGATCGCCGCCGCCACACTTCTGACCGGCCTCGCTCATCAGTTGCGTCAGCTCCTTGCCGACGTCGGCACCATCGAACGCACTGACCGACAACGCCGAGATGCGTTCCAGGAAACTGTTCACCAGTGCTTCGTCATGCTTCGGTTCGGACATGGCAACTCCCTAAAATCGCGGCGGCAACTGTGGGGGCGCGGCCGCTCGACGTCGCGCCGGTTTCAATGCCCGATTGGGCCACAGCACATAGTTGGTATGCGGATCCATCGGTTTGCCGAAATAGGATACCCACACCTGCACACCGTGTTCGGTCTCGGACACGATAGCCGCCACCGCACGCGCTGCGACGGACGGGGATTTCAGCAGGTCCGCCAGCGCTTCAACGCCCTGGACGACATGGTGCTTCACCCCTCTGAACCATACGTACTGACGCATGGCTGCAAGAAATCGCTTGGTCATGAATTGTGCTCTTCTCGTTGGCAATGCGAAACTGAGACCACAGATTACACGGTTAGTTGTGACGATTTTGTAGGGATGCGTCTGATTTTCCTGCTTCGCATTGTCGATGTGATCCACACGCACTTTGTGACGACGAGGCTATGTGGCGCACCAAATTGACAAGTCCATGCGCATGACTTAGCGTGGTTGCACATACTGCACAATATCTGACGTGTCCTGGGCTCGTGCGAGCGTGGAGGCAATGTGGAAACGGTGGCGGAACTGAAAGTGCGGCTTGAGCGGGGCAAGGCGTTGCGCCAAGCGGTGCCGCGGCGCGCGCACGAAGCGATCGGCAATACCGAACGCGACCCGATCAACCTGCTCGAGGCCAACAGCGCGGGGCGAGTGGAACGCCTGGTGCCACTGCGCTACGGCCGCATGGTTGCATCGCCGTTTGCGTTCTATCGCGGCAGCGCCATCATCCAGGCGCACGATTTGGCCGGAACACAGAACTCGGGCCTGATCCATCAGATCTGCGGCGATTGCCACCTGTCGAACTTCGGTGGTTTTGCTACACCCGAGCGGGCACTGCTGTTCGATGTGAACGATTTCGACGAGACCAGTCCCGGCCCTTGGGAGTGGGACCTGAAGCGGCTGGCCGCCAGCTTCGTGGTCGCGGCACGCCACCTGCGCCATGGTGCCGACGCCGCGAACAACATGGTGTTCGAGATGGTCACCAGCTACCGGAATCGCATGGCCGAGTATGCGGAGATGGGCATGCTCGACACCTGGTATGACCGCATAACCTTCGAGCGCCTGCTGGATACGGCGATCGATCCCGATGTCCAGAAGCGTATCCGCAAAGCAATGGAGCGCGCCGCCGAGCGGACGCACGAATCGCTGTTGCCCAAGCTCGCCGAACGCGAAGGCGACCACTGGCGCATTCTCGATGCGCCGCCGTCCGTATTCCATGTGCGCGGCAGGCAGACCTTGTTCGATGCCAAGGATGACTGGCTGAAGGTCAAGGACCCCACTGAGGCGATCGGGAAGTTCTTCGCCGACTATGCCTCCACGCTGGCACCTGACCGCCGTCAGCTGCTGTCGCATTTCACGTTTCATGACATGGCATTCAAGGTGGTGGGCGTGGGTAGCGTGGGCACGCGCTGCGTGATCTACCTGATGATCGACAGCCACGGCAAGCCGCTGTTCCTGCAGGTCAAGGAAGCCACGAAATCGGTGATCGCGCGCTATTTCAAGTCGCCGGCACCCACGCACGAAGGGCGCCGGGTGGTGGATGGCCAACGGTTGATGCAGGCCGCCAGCGATCTGTTCCTGGGGTGGGGCAAAGGGCCGTCCGGACGTCACTTCTATGTTCGACAACTGCGCGACATGAAATTCTCGGCCGACATCGAGTTGATGGATGTCAATCTGCTGACGGCCTATGGCCGCGTATGCGGTTGGGTGCTGGCGCGCGCCCATGCCAAGGCAGGTGGCATGGCCGCCGAACTCAGTGGTTATCTTGGCACCAGCGACCGCATGGCGGAGTCGATGATTGCCTATGCGAATGCCTATGCTGACCAGGTGGAGCGCGATTACGACGTCTTCGTAAAGGCCTGCCGGTCAGGCCGGCTAGAAGCGCGCACCGATGCCGACATGGCGGCCGATTTCCGCGTGTAACCGTGCTGTTCCCGAGGAGCTTGCCGATGACCGAAGATATGCTGCTGCAATTGATGGTGGAGGTGGAAAAGGCCGATCCCATCGACTACGCCAACCTGCCGTTCGACGACGAAAAGCTGCGGGCGCTGGCGTGCAAGCTGATTGCCGAACGTTCGACGGAACTGGAGACCTCGGGCCTGTCGCAGGAAGCGTTGCTGGCCACGTTGTGGGCTTCGACGGCCAAGCTCGTGCTGGAGAACATCGTGCTCAACGCGCGCTTGTTGACCTTGCAGGGCAAGGCTGACGATGCCCGCGTGCTGATCGACCGCATTGCCCGCCAGTCGCGCGGAAAATCCTGAGTAGGCGTTGCCTCCCTGCGCCCCACGCATCACACGGTGCGTGGGCGTCGCCGATTAGCTAAAATACGGCGTTTTCCGCCCGTGGCGTCACCCTCGGGGCGGTTTGTCGGTTTGTCCTGGAGGATTTTCGGGTGATCAAGTGGATTATCGTCGCCGTCTACGTGGGTGCCATCCTGTATGTGCACTTCCGCGGCAAGGTACGGCTGCCGTTCATGCGCCAGATGCTTGACCATTCGGCGCTGGTGGCGCCGGTGAACTGCTTCATGTACATGTTCTCGGGTGTGCCGCGTACGCCATATATTCCGGTCGAGCGCTTTCCGGAGCTGGAAAAGCTGCGCGCAGCGTGGCCGCAGATTCGCGACGAGGGCCTGGCCCTGATTGCGATGCGCAAGATCAAGGCCGCCGACAAGAACGATGACGCCGGCTTCAATTCGTTCTTCAAGTACGGCTGGAAGCGTTTCTACCTGAAGTGGTACGAAGCCCAGCATCCGTCGGCCGAGACGCTGTGCCCGAACACCGTGGCGCTGCTGCGCGAGATGCCGTCGGTCAAGGCGGCGATGTTCGCGGAACTGCCGCCGGGCGGCAAGCTCAATCCGCATCGCGATCCGTTTGCCGGTTCGCTGCGCTATCACCTGGGCCTGTCCACGCCGAACGACGACCGCTGCTTTATCGAAGTGGATGGCGAACGCCACAGCTGGCGCGATGGCCAGGGCGTGGTGTTCGACGAAACCTACCTGCACTGGGCCGAGAACAAGAGCCAGACCGATCGGCTGATCCTGTTCTGCGATATCGAGCGTCCGATGCGGTATCGCTGGGCCAAGGCGGTCAACCACTGGATGGGCCGCAAGGTCATGACCGCGGCCAGTTCGCCGAACGAGGAAACCGACCAGACCGGCGCCATCAACAAGCTGTTCCGCTTTGTATGGCTCGGTGGACAGTACCGCCGCCGCTTCAAGGCCTGGAACCGGCCGCTGTACTACGTGACCAAGTTCGGCCTGATCATCGGCGGCATCGCGCTGATCGTGTTCCTCTGATTTTCCGTACTTTCCCCTCTCCCGCGCTGCGGGAGAGGGAGCACACCTGAAGCCTTATCGCCCGTCCGACTCGCGTGAGCGCCGTTCGTTGCCAAGCTGTTCATAGTGCGCGCGCTTTGACTCGTACATGCGGGCATCGGCAACTTTGACGGTGTCGGTCAGCCGGTCGCCCTGGGTGCAGGTGGCGGCGCCGATCGAGAATGACAGGCGCGCGCCGGGGTAGAACTGGTTATTCAGGCCGACCACTTCCTCGATCTGCTCGACCACGGTCGTCGCACCACGCTCGTCGCGGCCCGGCAGCAGCACCATGAACTCGTCGCCGCCAATGCGTGCGATGCACGCCTGTTCACCTACCGCCTTCTTCAATACCTCGCCCGTGCGGCGTAGCAGCGCGTCGCCGTCGCCATGGCCAAACTGGTCGTTGACGACCTTCAGGCCGTTCAGGTCCAACGCGACGATGCTGACCGGCCAGGGACCCTTGCGGCCCAGGCGCGCCAGTTCGTCCTCGTAGTAGGCCCGGTTGTAGAGCTTGGTCAGCACGTCGTGCTTGCCCAGGAATTCCACATAGGCTTCGGCCTTCTTGCGTGCGGTGATATCGGTCAGCGACACCAGTACCTGGTCCCAGTCGGCCTCGCGGCCCGGGAATACCGACCACTGCATGAAGACGTCGACCGAGCGTCCGTCCAGCGCGTAGTTGATGACTTCGCGCTGTTGCCACAGCTTCTCGTGCCAGAGATCGACCAGTTGCTCGGCAAAGTGGATGCGCATGTCGTCGCGGAACACGTCGCCGAGCCGTGACAGCAGGATTTCCTTGCTGGGCGCGCCGAACATCGACAGCGTCTGCTGATTGACGTCGAGCACGCGTATTTCCTGCATGCAACGCGACACGAAATCGGGATGCACGTTCAGGAACGTGCGGAAGTCGGTAATGCCGGCCGCGCGCACTTCGTCCAGCAGCATCTTCACCACGCTGAAGTCTTCGACCCACAGCGACACCGGGGAATGTTCGAACAGGCCCACCGCATACTGCTGGGCACGGCGCAGATCGCGCTCGGTGCGCACGCGCGCGGTGATGTCCTCGATCGACAGCAGCACGCGCGACCAGTCGTGTTCATGGCCGGGCATGACCCGCGCTTCCAGGCGAATGTCGAGCCGGTCGCCGTCGAGCGTGTAGTTGACGGTCTGGCTGGAAAAATGCTGGTCACCGTCCCACAGCTGGCCGAGTTCTTCCACATGCTGGTCGAACATGTCGTCACGGAACACGGCGTCGAGGTTGGCGACCAGGTCAGCCAGGTCGGCGGCGCGGAACAGGTCCAGCGTACGGCGGTTGACGTCGAGCACGCGAATCATTGCGGAGCAGCGCGCCACTTCGGTGGGATTGTCGCGCAGATACTGGCGCAGGTTGGTCACACCCTCGGCACGCAGTTGCTCGAACGCCTGGCGCACCGCGCTGAAGTCTTCCAGCCATAGCGAAACGGGCGCCAGCTGGAACAGGGTTTGATAGTCGTTGTCGAGCCGTGATGCGGCGGGTGCTTGCCCCAAGGTGTTCTCCCGTTTGGCGATGGATGGCGTACCGCGCACTAGGATAGGCGAGCGCACGCCAGTTTGGGGAGAAATCTCGCAAGAACGATGCCGGCATTGGCGTGCACGCCACGCCGTAACCCGCTCCCGGCAAGGGTCAGGCGGCCAGCTGTCGCACCACGCCAGCCACCGCATCGAGCGCCCGTTCGAGTTCCGGGGTGCGCAGGTTGCCGCAATTCAGCCGCAGGTAGTGATTGAAGCGGTTCGAGTTCGAGAACATCGCGCCGGGCATCACGCGGATGCCGTGGCCGAGTGCAAGTTCGAACACCGCTTCGGAAGACACGCTGGCAGGCATTTCCACCCACAAATGCAGGCCGCCCCGCGGCAGCGTCAGCCGTGTGCCGGCCGGGAACGTGGCGGCCACCCTCTGCGCCATCCATTCGCGCTGGACCCGTAACTGCGTGCGCAGGCGGCGCAGGTGGCGGTCGAAGGCGCCCGTGCCCATATACTCGGCCACGGTGATCTGCGTGAGCATCTCGTTGGGACGCGACAGTCCGAACTTGAGCATTTCCACGCGGGCCTGCCATTTACCCGCCGTGATCCAGCCCAGCCGCATGCCCGGTGCCAGTATCTTGTGCAGGGAGGCGCAGTGAATCACGGTACCGGTCGTGTCCCACGACTTGGCGGCCGAGAGCGGTACTTCGTCATCGACGGTGGCCGAGCAGCTGTCGTCCTCGATCATCGCCATGCCACGCGCGGCGCACCACGTCACCAGTCGTTGCTTGTGCGCGTCGGGCATGATGCAGCCGAGCGGATTCTGCAGATTGGGCACCACGCAGACGGCCTTGATGTTGTCGTAGCTCTGCGCGGCCAGTTCCAGTGCCTCGAGCGAAATGCCGGTCTGCGGGCTGCAGGGAATCTCGAGCGCACGCATGCCAAGGCTTTCCAGGATCTGCAGCAGGCCATAGTAGGTGGGCGATTCCACCGCGATCACGTCGCCGGGACCCGCTACCGCGCGCAAGGCGAGCGTCAGTGCCTCGGTGGCGCCGTGTGTGACCACGATGTCTTCCGGCGCGACATGGATACGCGAGCGCAGCGCATGCCGGGCCAGCGCGGAACGAAACGCCGGATGCCCGTCCGAATCGACGGAACTGCCAAACAGGTCGGGCTGCTTGCGCAACGCGCGCATCGCGGCATTGCGCAACGCCGCGGTCGGATACAGTTCGGGCGCGCCACACGCGCCACCAAGGTTGACCTGATGGTGCTTGCTGCGCGCCAGGATGGCGGAGATGCGCTGGTGAATGCCCACATACTGGGCCGGGTCGGGCAGCCCGGGCACTGGCTCCTCGATCGGGGCCAGTGCCGGCCTTGACGGCGCACAGACGAAGTAGCCGGAACGCGGCCGCGCCTCGAGCAGGCCCGCCGCTTCGAGCTCGCGGCATGCCTGCAGCGCCGTGGACAGGCTGACATCGTGCAGGCCCATCAGTGCGCGTACCGAGGGCATGCGGTCGCCGGGCACCAGTGTGCCCAGCGAGATCGCCTGGCGATAGTGCCCCGCCAGCTGCTGGTAAAGCGGGCCGGACGAGGCGATGGAAGCGGACGAGGCGCGCTTGGCGATGGGCATGACAGCGGACATGGAGCGATCATCGCGCGGCGGCGATGATAAAAACAGATACAGATGCGGCGTCGCTGTATCGTAACAGGCCGGGAATTTCGTATCTGTTCCGGTGCCGGCTGCAAGGCCTTGTGCCTGTTTGCAGGACCGCCCGCCCGATACGCTGACAGCACGATTGTTGGTGTTTCAGGAGCGCCGCCATGCCATTGCCCGAACTTCTTTCCCGAGCCTTTTCCCGGGGAATTGCCCCAGACCTTGCCGCGGAATTTCCCCCAGTTACCGCTGCCACCCGGCAGCTTCGCCTGGCGGCTGGCCAGTGCTTCAACGTCCACCTGCCGAGCGGTGCCGTGGTGCATGTCGAAGGGGGACACATCGTGTTTGCCGGAGCGCCGCGCTGGCTGGCCGGGCAGGTTTGCCAGCTGTCACACGACCTCCGCGGCGGCAGCGTGTGCGTGATCGACGCAGCGGGTTGGCATCAGTTGGTGGCGCAGTCGAACACGCAGTTGCGCATAGTGGAGCCGACGCCGCGCCCGAGTCTGTGGCGGCTGATAAAATCGCGCTTCGGCCGTTCTGGCTTCCTGCTGGGTAACGCCCGGCCACCAGACACCAAGGCCGCAGAACCATCGGTCCCCCATGTTACGTCTCAGTGAAGTCAAACTCCCGCTCGACCATGCCGAGAGCGACCTCGAGGCTGCCGTGCGCAGCCATCTCGCACAAATCGGTGTCAAGGGCGACGACCTCGTCGGTTTCAAGGTGTTCCGTCGCGCGCACGATGCCCGCAAGCGCGACGACATCAAGCTGACCTACATCATCGATATCGAGGTCAGGGACGAGGCGGCGGCGCTCAAGCGCACGGCGCGCAAGCCGAACTGGAGCGTGACGCCAGACATGACGTACCACTTCGTGGCCAAGGCGCCCACAGGCGGCCCGAAGACGCGTCCGGTGGTAATCGGCCTCGGGCCATGCGGCCTGCTTGCCGGCCTGATCCTGGCGCAAATGGGCTTCCGCCCGATCATCCTGGAGCGTGGCAAGGAAGTGCGTGAGCGCACCAAGGACACCTTCGGCCTGTGGCGCAAGAGCGTGCTCAACCCCGAATCGAACGTGCAGTTTGGCGAAGGTGGCGCGGGCACGTTCTCGGATGGCAAGCTGTACAGCCAGATCAAGGACCCGAAGCACTACGGCCGCAAGGTGCTCGACGAGTTCGTGCGCGCTGGCGCGCCCGAGGACATCCTGTTCAAGGCGCGCCCGCATATCGGAACGTTCCGGCTGGTCAGCATGGTCGAGAAGATGCGCGCCGAAATGCTTGAGCTTGGCGCGGAAATCCGCTTCGAGACGCGCGTCGACGATATCGATATCGACAACGGCCAGGTGCGCGGCCTGAAGCTTTCGAATGGCGACTACCTGGCCTGTGATCACGTGATCCTGGCCGTGGGACACAGCGCACGCGATACCTTCCACATGCTGCATGACCGTGGCGTGTTCATGGAAGCCAAGCCGTTCTCGCTGGGCTTCCGTATCGAGCATCCGCAGGGCCTGATCAACCGCAGCCGCTTTGGCAAGTTTGCCGGCAACAAGCTGCTGGGTGCCGCCGACTACAAGGTCGTGCACCACGCCAGCAACGGCCGTGCCGTGTACAGCTTCTGCATGTGCCCGGGCGGTACCGTGGTGGCGGCGGCATCGGAGCCGGGTCGCCTGGTGACCAATGGCATGAGCCAGTACTATCGCGCCGAGCGCAATGCCAACGCGGGCATCGTGGTCGGCATTACGCCGGACCAGGATTTCCCGGGTGGGCCGCTGGCGGGCATTGCGTTGCAGCGCAAGTGGGAAGAGCGCGCATTCGAACTCGGTGGCAGTGACTACCGTGCGCCAGGGCAACTGGTGGGTGACTTCATCGCGGGCCGGCCCTCGACGTCGCTGGGTTCGGTCGAGCCGTCGTACAAGCCGGGCGTGACACCGACGGACCTGAGCACCGCGTTGCCCGACTATGTCATCGATGCGATTCGCGAGGCATTGCCGGAGCTCGACAAGAAGATTGCCGGGTTTGCCATGCATGACGCGGTCCTGACCGGAGTGGAAACGCGTACCTCGTCGCCACTGCGGATTCGCCGCAATAACGACGACTGCCAGAGCATCAATGTGCGCGGCCTGTATCCGGCCGGCGAGGGTGCGGGCTATGCGGGCGGCATCTATTCGGCGGCGATCGATGGCATCGAGGTGGCAGAGGCCGTGGCGCTGCACATCGTGAACGGACAGTGAACGCCGGTATGACTGACCAGACCGAGTCCGATCGCATCGTTGGCGAGGTGCGCCATTGGCTCACGCGTGCCGTGATCGGCCTGAACCTGTGCCCGTTCGCCAAGAGCGTGCACGTGAAGGATCAGGTCCGCTACGTGGTCAGTCATGCCACGCGCGACGAGGACGTGCTCGACGACCTCGAACGCGAGTTGCGCATGCTGGCCGATGCGGACCCGGCCTGCATCGACACCACCTTGCTGATCGTGCCGCATGCGCTGGCCGATTTCCTCGCGTACAACGACTTCCTGTATTTCGCCGAACGCCTGTTGGGCAGCCTGCGGCTAGAGGGCACGCTGCAGATCGCAAGCTTTCATCCGCAGTATCAGTTCGAGGGCACCGGACCCGACGATATCGAGAACTACACGAATCGGGCGCCGTATCCGATCCTGCATCTGCTCCGCGAGGACAGTATCGCACGTGCCGCCGAGGCCTTTCCCGAGGCGGAAGACATCTACGAGCGCAACATGGAAACCCTGCGTCAGCTTGGCCACGCAGGGTGGCTCAGGTGGATGGCCGGTAAGAGCGATCTTTGAGGCGATCTTTGCAGCGATCGTTGATCGGCATGCGCGTGGTCAGGCGGGCGTAAAGAACCGCTCGCGCAGTTCCTCGAGTCCCACCGACTCCAGCACCTGCTGCAGCCGCTCGGCCGGCCGGCGGCGCGGCAGGTCCTTGTACTGCGCAATGATCAGCTCGTTCTTCATCGAGTGTTCCCAGCCCACCAGTTCCGTCACGCTGACCTGATAGCCGTGCGCCTCGAGTTGCAGGCAGCGCAGCACATTGGTCAGCTGGCTGCCGAACTCGCGCGTATGCAGCGGGTGGCGCCAGATTTCCGTCAGCGGATTGCCGGCCAGCAGCTTGCCCTTGTGCTTGCGCAGCACGGTGGCCACCTCGGCCTGGCAGCACGGCACCAGCACGATGTGCTGCGCGCGTTTGGCCAGCGCGAAATGGATGGCATCATCGGTCGCCGTGTTGCATGCATGCAGGGCGGTGACCACATCGACAGTGGCTGGCAGTGCCGGCGACGAGATCGAATCCGCCACCGACAGGTTCAGGAACGACATCCCCGGAAAGCCCAGCCGTTTGGCCAGCGCCTGCGAGCTGGTGACCAGCTCTTCGCGCGTCTCGATGCCGAAGATATGTGACTCGTCCTTCAGGTCCTTGAAGAACAGGTCATAGAGGATGAACCCGAGATAGGACTTTCCGGCGCCATGGTCGACCAGCGAGACCGCACCCCTGGCTTCCTTGACCTCGCGCAGCAGCGGTTCGATGAACTGGAACAGGTGATACACCTGCTTGAGCTTGCGGCGGCTGTCCTGGTTCATCTTGCCGTCGCGCGTCAGGATGTGGAGCTCCTTGAGTAGCTCGATGGACTGGCCGGGGCGGACTTCGTGGTTGCTGGACATCTGGGGATCTGGATCTTGCTGCGAACTTCGGGAAAGGTCGACAGTTTACCGAAAACCCGCGCTCCCTACTTTTGTGGGCTCAAGTTCACCCGCGCCGCTGCCGTTGATCCAGGGATCACGACAAGCAGAGTTGGCGCGGATAAGGCGGGTCTTTGCGGAAAGACCCCGGGGCTGCGGGCCCAGGCCGTTCGACGCCACGATAATCAGAAAGTGGGGAGCCATGACAGCGGACGTGGGATTACGCCTGGAACTCAGCCAACCCGGTGACCAGGTAAGGGCGTGCTTCGCGCCGGAAACGGGACGCATGCCCCCCGACAGGGCCTCACTGGAATGCTTGCTCGAGGCCCATGGCTGGCAAGGGGCACGCCTCGACCAGGCCGCGGTGACCGGGTTCCTGACCCAATGCCAGCTGACCGACCGCGAGATCGATGCGGTGATTGGCGTGGTGCTCGACGGCGCCTTCGAACTTGAAATCACCGGCGACAAGCTGCGCTTGCTGATGACGCTGATGCCGCCCGAAGGGGGGCGTCCGATTGCGCCGGAAGATGTCGCGGCGGCGGCCGCTTCGATGGGCGTCGTGGCATTGCTCGATGCTGCCGCGATTGGCGTGGCGCTAGAAGCGGGGAGTTGCGAAAGCCGCGAAATTGCGCGCGGTGTGGCGCCTGTGCAAGGCGAACCGGCGCATTTCGAGAGCCTGGTGCGCAAGCCGCGGCCCGTGCAGGTGGAAAGCGAGGACGAGCGTGTGGACCTGCGGGACCTCGGCAGCCTGTTGCTGGTGAACCCCGGTACGGCGCTGATGCGGCGTACGCCCGCCAGGCCCGGCAAGGATGGCATGGACGTCCTTGGCAAGCCGATTGCCGCTGAGGTCGTTGTCGATGCGCCCTTCGCGGCGGACCTGACCGGCGTTGCCGGGGACCCCAACGATCCGAATCTGCTGCTTGCCGTGATCGCGGGCTCGCCGCGGGTGCTGCCCAGTGGCGTGATCGTCAGTCCCGTGGTCGACGTGGAGGCCGTGGACCTGCACTCGGGCAATGTCAATTTCGACGGTTCGCTACGGGTTTCGGGCGATATCCGGACTGGCATGTCGGTACGCGTGACCGGTGACGTGGTGGTCGAGGGCACCATTGAAGCGGCCCATGTCGAGGCGGGCGGCGATGTCATCGTCAAGGGCGGCATCATCGGCAAGGCGGAGACCGCGCATGGCGGCGCGCCGAACGAGATCGCCAGCGTGCGCAGCAAGGGATCGGTGCACGCGCGCTATATCCAGAATGCGATCGTCGAGGCCGCTACCGAGGTCATCGTCGAGAGCGGTATCCGGCAAAGCGATGTGTCGGCGGGCGAGCGCGTGGTGGTCGGGACCCCTACCGGTCAGGGCAGCATCAGTGGTGGGCGCACGCGCGCGCTACAGGCCGTCAATACCGCGATTCTGGGCGCGCCTGCCGGCAGTGCGACGACGGTGCAGGTGGGTTTGAACCCGTTCGCCGACGAGCAGAAGGCTGAATTGGAGGCGCGCCGGCGCAAGGTGCTCGACGACCAGGCCAAGCTGCAGCAACTGGTGGCATTCTTTGCCAAGCATCCCGAGCGCGCGCAAGGCGATGTCCGCGAAAAGGCGCGCGCGACGATGTACAAGATCAATCGCGACCTGTTCGAACTCGACGCCGAGATTGGGAAGCTGGACGAGCAGATCAAACCGTCGGACAACGCCGTGATCGGGGTCAGCCGCCGGATTCACGGCGGCGTGACACTGCAGGTCGGGCACAAGGTGCTCAAGGTCATGGAAGACAAGACCGGCGGCCAGGTGCGCGTGGTCGAGGATCGCATTTCGGTGACGTAACCGGGTGGCCGAGCAGGTGCGACCGGGACCGTGACGCGCATCGAAGCGCATCACGGCACAGCGAAACGTTACGGCCCCGGGGGTGACACGTTACGTCACGCGTAACACGGCGCCAGCAAGCGGTAACTGCGCTACGCCCCGCACGGCCCGGCATGGTCGCCGCGATGCCATGCTCCTTTCCTTATCCCGCAAGGCTTTGCGGGTTGTCCGGTAGTGCACGCAGTCGGTGTGACGTGACGCAAACTGGCAGGCACGGGGTTTGCGAAGCTTCTCGTAGTTCAACGAAACATACGGGGAGACCGACCATGACCGCACTCGTGATCGACAGCCAGCCGCTGGCCCGCCTGGGGATGCAACGAATGCTCGAACGCATGCCGGGTATTGGCGCGGTGCGCGCCATCGATCCCGCGGCAATCGTCGCGCTCGAAGCCAGCGCGGAGTTCGCGCTGGTGGTCTATGGGCTGTCGGAGGACGCCACGGACAACTGGTACCTGCTGCGCCGTCTGCACGAGGCATTGCCCAACGCGCGCATCCTGCTGCTGTCCGGCAATATCTGGCTGCGTGTGCCGGCCTCGCTGGCATCGTGCGGAGTGGCCGCGCACCTGCCGAAGTCTGCGTCGATCGAGCGCATGGAGGCCGCCCTCTTGCAGATGCTGGGCTGCGAAGAGTTCATGCCCTTGCCGGGCAGCGCCAATGATGGCTGGCGACCCGCTCACTACCCTCGCAACATCGTGTTGTAGCAGCTGTGCGCTGGCCCGTTGCCAGCACACATTGCTTCAGATGAGACAAATCAGATTTCGCGAGTGACGCGGTTTTTCCCCGCCTTTCGCATCTAGACTCCCCGTCATCCGTTGTGGATATCCGATGAAAGGAGGGAGTGACCATGGTGGCGATGACGATGACGAAGGCAAACGCAACGACTGCTGACGCAACGACGGCGAAGGCGGCGGCGAAGGTGGCGACGATGCTGGACCTGGAAACCAAAGCCGATCTTGCCGCGGTTTCGCGTGCGGCTTCTGATCCGCGGGACCGGGCGCGGCGTAGTGCCGCGGACCTGGAGGAGGCGCATCTCGATGCGGCCGCGGAACTGTTGCGGCGGCATGGACTGTCGTTGGCCGACTGCCGTGTTTCGCGCGAATGCGCAGGACTCGATGCGGTCGATGACGCTGTCCTGTATGTCGTGCAGGTGGGCGAGGGTGTCGATGTCTTCGCGCTGAACGAAGCACTGACGGCGTTGCAGTATGCGCGCGGCCTGTCGCCATCGGCACAACTCGACGTCGTGTTCGCATCATGAGTGTCGGTGCGGGTGAGATCCTTCAGTGCGCTGCTGTCATTGCGCAAGCGGCGGATGGCGAAGCCAGTTTCCGCTCCGCGATCAGTCGATGCTACTACGCGGCCTATCATGCGGCCCGCGTCTGGCATCTGGCACTGCCCATACCGGGCAGTGCCGGATATCGCAAGACCGGCAGGCACGAGACGCTGGTGACCCAGCTCTATCAGCCGGGACTCAGGCGCGAGCGTCCCGAGTACTGGCAATCGATTGCGCTGGCCCGCATGCTCAATCGTGGCAGGCTGCTGCGCCAGCAGGCGGACTATCGCACCGAGATGGATGTGGATCGCGACCAGATGCTGGGGGCGCTGGCGAATAGCGCGGCGATCGTGAGGCAGTGCGGTGCGTGATTGCGACCAAAGCAACCAGAGAAACCAAAGTACCAAAGTACCAAAGCAAAAAGGGCAACCCGGATGGGTTGCCCTTTCTACTTCAAGTGGTGCCGGAGATAGGAGTCGAACCTACGACCTTCGCATTACGAATGCGCTGCTCTACCAACTGAGCTACACCGGCGAAATCTTCACTTGCTACTTAACCTGCTACAACAAAACCTGTCCTACCCTGAGCTTGTAAGCCTGTTTCGCGGCGTTTGCTGCGAATCGGATAGAGCCCGCAATACTAGCAGCGAGTTCCGGGTTTGTGAAGCCCTTCATGCAGGTTTTTGTGAAATCCCGCCGAGGCTAACCGTCGGACATCGCTGCGGCAGCCAGGGCAGCGCTGCAACAACAGGCGTAAGGATCGCACGAGTCGTGCAAATGGGATCAAGCAAAAAGGGGGCGACTTCGCCCCCTTTTCAGTATTGACCGCCCGCGGGTCAGAACTTGTGGCGCAGGCCTGCCATCACACCGACGCGGCTGCCGTGGCCATAGAACGGGGTCTGGAACGTCGATTGGGCTCCCAGCGTGCGCCATGCATCGGTCAGCGTCGTGTAGTCGGCTTCCAGGTAGACGTCGGTGCGCTTGCTGAATGCATAGTCGAGCATCAGGGCGCCGGTGAAGCGGTTGCCGGAATCATTGCCATGCTTGAGGTGGTCATAGGTGCCGATCGCGATCATCGACCATGCCTGATTGAACGCATACTTTGCGCCGAGGTAGCCGGCCTGGTTCTTGTAGCCTGCGTTGTCGACGTTGCTGTTCGTGTAGCCAAGGTAGATCGTTGCGGGACCCGCCGTATACGTGCCGCCGAGTGTCCAGACCTTCTGGTCGCTGACCGGCACCGTAGTGCCGTAGTAGGTCGTGGTGTCCTTCATGATCTGATAGCCGCCGGCGAACATGAACGGTCCGTTGGCATAGGTCAGGCTCCCGCCGGTCGACGACGACGCGGCGACGCTGCCCGGCTGCTCGCCGAATGCATGCTGTGCGGCAACGGTGAAGCCGCCGAACTTGCCGACGTACTTGATCATATTGTCCTGACGGACGCCGCCTGTGTAGTTGCCGCCCTGGAAGCCGACGATGGCCAGGTTGGCCAGCGCCATCGCGTCGTAGCTGGCGATGACTTCGTGAATGACCGTGAACTGCCGCCCCAGCGTGACCGTGCCGAAGTCGCCTTGCAGCCCGACATACGCCTTGCGTCCGAACAGGCGGTTGCCTTGCAGGCTCTGTCCGGCATCAGGCGAGAAGCCCGATTCGAGTACGAACAACGCCTGGTAGCCGCGGCCCAAGTCCTCTACGCCATACATGCCCCAACGGCTGCCGGTCAGCACGCCGTCAGTCATCTGCAACTTGCCGTTGCCGGCTGCGCTTTCATTGGTGGTGTAGCGGATCGTGGTGTCGACAATGCCGTAGAGCGTGACATTGGACTGGGCCTGAGCCGATGCCGGGGCACCAATGGCGGTCAGGGCTGCTGCGGCGACGACGGGCGCTAGGGCTCGTTTCATGGTTTGGGTCTCCATCCTGGCTTCGTTATTACGTTATGGGTATGGCTGCGGAATGGCCGGTGCCGAATGCTCTTTGACTTCTGCTGCGTCTGGCTCGGGCATTACCTTCACCGGCGTGCATGAGTGGCGCGAGGCATGACGTGCCGCGCGCCGGGACGGTCAGTTCAAATCGATTGGGAAAGGCAATCAAAATGGCCAAATGTCCTATGACATCGTACCTTACAGAAAAATAACAAGGCAAGACATACGATGAGACATTGCATTGGGAACAACACTAGAGGGTGCCGTCGAATGTGTTGATGGATTCACTCCGGCGTTATATTTATGGCTTTCCAACGAATACTCACGCATCGCAGCATTTCGTGGGCAAGCTGATTCCTTTAATCGGCCCAGCTGCCTTGGTCGCCTTGAATACCATGCTGGATAAGGCTGTGTGGGTGTGTAGCGAGCCTGTAATGCAGCATTGATATGCTGGTTATCTAACCCAAATGAGTAAATAAGCTGCGGCGCAGCAATTAACGTCTACTTGTCTGCAACTTAAAACTTCTAGGGAATTCACCGAGACGAGTGGACCTTGACCGAAGCCGGGTGCGCGATTAGATTCCAGTTGCGTTGTATGACGACGGATCAATAGACCGATCAATAACACCTAATCCAGTCACTTGTGCGCGTGGCATCGATCGCGCGCGTCTATGCAGCCGACATATGTCCCAGAACTTCCAGGACCCGCTTGACGGCGTCCAGACCCGTTGCCATCGCATTCTGCTGACCGGCGCCGCCGGCAATCTCGGCAAGGTGCTGCGTGATCGGCTGAAGCGGTATGCCGATGTGGTGCGCATCTCCGATATTGCCAACCTTGGCGAGGTGCGAGACCAGGAAGAGGCGGTCACCTGCGACCTGTCCGATCCAGCGGCAGTACACGCGCTGGTGGAGGGCGTCGATGCGATCGTGCATCTCGGGGGCGTTTCCGTGGAGCGTCCGTTCGAGGAGATCCTGCCGGCCAATATCCAGGGCACCTACAACCTGTATGAAGCGGCGCGCCGCCATGGCGTTCGCCGCATCGTGTTTGCCAGTTCGAATCATGTCATCGGCTACTACAGGCAGGGCGAGGTGCTCGATGCCGATACGCCGGCAAAGCCCGACGGCTACTACGGATTGAGCAAGGCGTTTGGCGAGCAACTGGCCAGCTTCTATAGCGACCGTCATGGCATCGACACCGTGGCGCTGCGCATCGGCTCATCGTTCCCGGAAGCCAAGGACCGCCGCATGCTCGTGACGTGGCTCGGCTACGACGACCTTGAGCAGTTGATCAAGCGCGCGCTCTTCGTGCCCAAGGTGGGCTTCCTGATCGTCTACGGTGCCTCGGCGAACCGGGATAGTTGGTGGGATAACAGCAAGGCGGCTCGCCTTGGCTTTGCGCCGGTGGAGTCTTCTGAACAGTTCCGCGCGAAGGTGGAATCGGTACCGCCGCTGCCGGCGGACGATCCCGCCGGCTGGTACCAGGGCGGGGCCTTCGTCAAGGCTGGCCCGTTTGGCGATGAGCGCGGCTGAGCAGGGATCAGGCACGATGAGCGATACCATTGAACGCATCGGCAACATGCGCTGCGGCGTCGGCGAGAGCCCGGTGTGGCATGCCGGCGAAGCCAGCCTTTACTGGACCGATATCCCGCAGCGCACGCTGTGGCGTTTCGATCCGTCCACCGGAAATACCGATCATTGGGCCATTCCCGAAATGGCCGGCTGCATGGCGATGACCGCCGATGGCGGTTGGCTGCTGGCGATGGAAAGCGGTCTGTTCCGCATCGGCCGGCTGGTGCCTGGGCAGGCCGCGCCGGCACCGCAACGGGTGGCAACAGTGCGTCACAGCCACGACGGCATGCGATTCAACGACGGCCGCTGCGATCGGCAAGGGCGCTTCTGGGCCGGGACCATGGTGATGGACATGTCGCTGGCCGCCACCGACGGCAAGCTCTACCGCTATGACGCGCGCAGCGGTGCGCTGGACATGATCCGCGACGAGATGATCACGCCGAACGGGCTGGCCTTCAGTCCCGATGGACGCACGATGTATGTATCGGACTCGCACCCGGCACGGCAGGCGGTGTGGGCCTACAACTATGACGTCGACAGCGGCACGCCGTCCAATGGCCGGCTGTTTATCGACATGAATCTTTATCCGGGCCGACCCGATGGCGCGGCGATGGACGAGGATGGCTGCTACTGGATCTGCGGCAACGACGCCGGCCAGGTGCATCGCTTCACGCCAGACGGCCGGCTCGATCGCAGCATGGCCGTACCGTTCGCCAAGCCGGCCATGTGCGCGTTTGGCGGCCGCGCGCTGGATACCCTCTATGTCACGTCGATTCGCACCGACGATGCCGATCCGCTGTCGGGCGCCGTGGTGGCATTGCGCCCCGGTGTGCGCGGCGTGCAGGAGCCTGTGCTGCGCGAATGAAGCTGTTTCGAATCATGGTCCGCCGAGCCAGGCGGACCAGAGCATTGTGTTGACTGAAAACGAAAAAACCTGGAGGCAAGACACATGTTTCAACATCGTTTCGCGCGTACCCGCCTGGGTACCCTGATGGCCGCACTTGCTACGGCCGTGGCGTTGCCGGTCGGCGTGCACGCCGCGGAATTCCGGTCCGCCGACATCCACCCCGATGACTATCCGACCGTGCAGGCCGTGCGCTACATGGGCGATCTGCTCAAGCAGCGCTCGAACGGCAAGATGTCGGTCAAGGTATTTGCGCAAGGTTCGCTTGGCAGCGAGAAGGATGCCATCGAACAGACCAAGATCGGTGCACTGTCGATGGTGCGCGTGAACTCGGCCGCGATGAACAATATCTGCGAAGCGACCATCGTGCCGACCATGCCGTTCCTGTTCCGCTCCACCGAACACATGCGTCATGTGCTGGACGGCCCGATCGGTGAGGACATCCTGAAGTCGTGCGAGAAGAACGGCTTTATCGGGCTGGCCTGGTATGACAGCGGCTCGCGCTCGATGTACACCACCAAGCGTCCGATCCGCTCGCTGGCCGATGCGAAGGGCATGAAGATCCGTGTTCAGCAATCCGATCTCTGGGTGTCGCTGCTCGAAGCCATGCATGCCAATGCCACGCCGATGCCGTGGGGCGAGGTCTACACCGCGCTGAAGACCGGGCTGGTCGATGGCGCCGAGAACAACTGGCCCAGCTACGAGAGCTCGCGCCAGTTCGAAGTGGCCAAGTACTACTCGCTGACCGAGCATTCGATGGCGCCCGAGATGCTGATGTTCTCGAAGGTGGCATGGGATCGCCTGTCGAAGGAAGACCAGGCCATGGTGCGCCAGGCAGCCAAGGATTCGGTGCCGTACATGCGCAAGCTGTGGGACGAGCGCGAACAGAAGTCGCGCAAGCTGGTGGAGGCTGCGGGCGTACAGATCATCCCGGTGGACAAGAGCTCGTTCCAGGCCGCGATGAAACCCGTCTACGACCGCTTCATCACCAGCGCGCAGATGAAGGACCTGGTGCGCCGCACGCAGGAAACGAAGTAACGCCGCCTGGAATCCATCATGCTTTCGCCATCCCCTACGCCGGCCGCGCCGGCGGATGGCGCGCACGGTCCCGCCGCCGACGCGGCGACCGTGCGCGCCAGTTTCTACACGCGCTTCTGCGCGGCGCTGGCCCGTGGTTGTCTCGGGCTTGGCATCTTCGGTCTCGTGCTGCTCGTTATCGCGGTGCTCTACCAGGTTTTTGGCCGCTATGTGCTCAATGACACGCCGACCTGGGCGGAATCCGCGGCCATGCTGCTGGTCTTGTACGTGACCATGTTCGGCACCGCCGTAGGCGTGCGCGATGCCGGTCATATTGGCCTGGAGTCGTTGCTGATCCTGCTGCCAGAGCGGCTGCGCACCAAGCTCGAAATCCTGATTCATGCACTGGTGGGCGCGTTCGGCGCGGTGATGGCCTACAACTGCGCATTCCTGGCGCTGTCCGTCGCTGACTACAAGCTGCCCACGCTCGGTATCTCGGAAGGCTGGCGCTATGTGCCGCCGGTTATCGCCGGGGTGCTGATCGTGCTGTTTTCGATCGAACATATCATTGCGGTGCTGAAAGGCACGGAAGTGGAGCCGGCATGGCACTGATCATTCTCACCGTCTGCTTCTTCGGCTTCCTGATCCTCGGGGTACCCGTTGCGTTTGCCATTGGCCTGTCGGCAGTGGCTACCATCCTCTACGAAGGCCTGCCGCTGGCGGTGGTGTTCCAGCAGATGACCTCCGGCATGAACGCGTTCTCGTTCCTGGCCATTCCGTTCTTCATCTTCGCGGGCGAACTGATGCTGTATGGCGGCATTGCCGACCGTATCGTCAACTTCGCCAAGTCGATGGCCGGCCATGTGCGCGGCGGCCTGGGCATGTCGAACGTGGTGGCGTGTACGCTGTTCGGTGGCGTGTCGGGCTCGCCGGTGGCGGACGTATCGGCGATGGGCGCGGTGATGATCCCGATGATGAAGCGCGAGGGTTATCACGCGGACTACGCGGTCAACGTGACCACGCATGCGGCACTGGTGGGCGCGCTGATGCCGACCAGCCACAACATGATCATCTACACGCTGGCCGCGGGCGGCAAGGTATCGATTGCCGCGCTGATCCTGGCCGGTGTGCTGCCGGCGCTGATCCTGACCATCTGCAACCTGGCTGCCGCGTACTTCGTGGCACGCAGCCGTGGGTATCCGGCTGGCAAATTCCCCGGTTGGGAAATCGTTGGGCATTCGCTGGCTGCGGCACTGCCGGGTCTGTTCGTGGTGGTATTGATCCTCGCTGGCATCCTGTCGGGCGTATTCACGGCCACCGAATCGGCCGCCGTGGCGGTGCTGTATGCGCTGACACTGACGGTGTTCCTGTACCGGTCGCTGACGCGGCAACAGTTCATCAAGGCCGCGGCCAAGGCGGTGAAGACCACTGGCGTGGTGCTGCTGCTGATCGGCATCTCGGCCACTTTCGGCTACATGATCAGCCTCTATGGCGTGGCCGAACTTACGGGGCAGTTCCTGAGTTCGGTGTCGACCAGTCCGTGGATGATCTTCCTGATGGTGAACGTGATGCTGTTCATCCTGGGCACGTTCCTGGACATGGCCGCGACCATCCTGATCTGCACGCCGATCTTCCTGCCCATCTGCATGCACTACGGTATGAGCCCGGTGCAGTTCGGCATGCTGATGCTGATCAACTGCGCGCTGGGTTTGAACACACCACCCGTAGGTACCACGCAGTTCGTTGGCTGCGCCATCGGCGGCGTGTCGGTGGGGCAGGTCATGAAGACCATCTGGCCGTTCTATGGCGCATTGCTGGCAGCGCTGCTGCTGGTCACGTATGTGCCGGCATTCTCGCTGTGGCTGCCCGAAACGCTGTTGAAGTGATGTACCTTGTTTGATCCGCTGGCCCTCACCCCGCTATTGGTTTTCTCCCCTCTCCCGCATGCGGGAGAGGGGCGGGGGAGAGGGCCAGCCGTCGATGAATGACCACGCATGTCCTGGCTCCAGACTACCCCCTCCCACACGCTCCGCGCCGGCCCCCACACCCTGACCGTGGTACCCACCGCAGGCGGCCGCATGGCCTCGCTGCGCACCACGCGTGCCGATGGCAATCCAGTGGAATGGTTGGCGCCGTTACCGTTG
This sequence comes from uncultured Cupriavidus sp., assembly GCA_963543405.1. Taxonomy (GTDB): domain Bacteria; phylum Pseudomonadota; class Gammaproteobacteria; order Burkholderiales; family Burkholderiaceae; genus Cupriavidus. The sequence continues at coordinate 98,359 of CAUUBQ010000004.1, read as the reverse complement.
GAGCAAGGCTTCGATGCGTTCCAGTGGCCCAAGGCCGGCAGCTATCCGCTACTGCCTTTCTCGAACCGCATCCGCGAAGGCCGTTTCAACTGGCATGGCCAGCAGGTCGAGTTGCCCGCGCATCCGGGGCAGGCCCATGCCATGCACGGGTTTGGCCATGTGCGCGCATGGACCGTAGCGGAGCAGGGCGATGATCGGATCCTGATGACGCTGCGGCATGAGCCGTCGGGTAGTGACTGGCCGTGGCCAGTCTTCGCCGAGCAGTCCCTCAGGCTGACGGACGAAGGCCTCGATGCAGTCATGACGATCCGCAACGGCGGTGATACGACAATGCCCGTCGGCGGTGGCTTTCATCCTTTCTTTGCTCGCGTGCCCGGATTGCGCATTCAGTTCGATGCCGCCCATATATGGCCCGCCGATGCAGGTGGCGTGGCCACCGGGCGCAGCGCAGTGGGTGCGCGCGAGAGCTTCCTGCGTGAACGCAACCTGCCGGAGTCGGACTTCAGCATTTACTACGGTGGCTGGAAGCGCTTCGCTACGCTCAAGCGCCCCGATGGCGCCATGCTGACGATCCGCGCGGGAGAAGGGCTTGACCACCTTGTGCTGCACGCACCGGGTGGCTGCGATTTCGTTTGCCTGGAGCCGGTCTCGCATGTGGCCGATGCGGTCAACCTGGCTGCGCGCGGCTGGGAGGGCACCGGTTTGCGAGTGCTGGAGCCGGCTGCATCGGTGACATGGCGCATGCAGTGGCACCTTGCCGCATGAGTGCCGCGTGAATGCAAACAGGGCGCCGCAGCGCCCTGTTTGCATCGAGATCCCGATCGTGATCAGGACTTCGCGGCTTCTTCCTGGTGGTAGCGCGTGGCGCGATCCACTTCGTTCTTCGAGCCCAGGATCACCGACACACGCTGGTGCAGCTTGGTCGGTTGCACGTCCAGGATGCGCTCGTGGCCATTGGTGGCCGCGCCGCCGGCCTGCTCGACCAGGAATGCCATCGGGTTGGCTTCATACATCAGGCGCAGCTTGCCTGGTTTCTCCGGCTCGCGCTTGTCCCACGGATACATGAAGATGCCGCCGCGCGTCAGGATACGGTGCACGTCGGCCACCATCGACGCAATCCAGCGCATATTGAAGTTCTTGCCGCGCGGGCCTTCGTCACCGGCCAGGCATTCGTCGATGTACTTGCGCACCGGCGGGGCCCAGTGGCGCATATTGGACATGTTGATCGCGAATTCCTTGGTGTCTTCCGGGATCTTCACATCCGACTGCGTCAGCACGAAGCTGCCTGCCTCGCGGTCCAGCGTGAACATGTGCACGCCATTGCCAACGGTCAGCACCAGCGTGGTTTGCGGGCCATACACCGCGTAACCGGCAGCTACCTGATGCGTGCCCGGCTGCATGAAGTCGCTTTCGGTCACGGTCTGGCCCGGCTTGGGCATGTGCAGCACCGAGAAGATCGTGCCGATGGACACGTTCACATCGATGTTCGACGAACCATCGAGCGGATCGAACAGCAGCAGGTATTCGCCCTTCGGATAGCGGTTCGGGATCTCGTAGAACGAGTCCATTTCCTCGGAAGCCATGGCCGCCAGGTGACCGCCCCATTCGTTGGCGTCGAGCAGCACTTCGTTGGCGATCACGTCGAGCTTCTGCTGCGTTTCGCCCTGGACGTTGCCAGTGCCGGCCGAGCCCAGCACGCCCGCGAGGGCGCCCTTGCTGACGGCGTTGGAAATGGCCTTGCAGGCACGCGCAACCACCTCGATCAGCAACCGGAGCTCCGGCTGGATCGTATTGTGCTTGCGCTGCTCCTCGACCAGATAACGGGTGAGGCTGATGCGTGTCATGGTGGGGTTCTCCTTGGATGGCCGCCATTCTACAGGTCCGGCGCTACGGACAGGCCGTTTCGGCGCTGTCCGTGGGCGGTATGCGGTCAGCTGGCCAGTGCCTTGCTGACGATCTCGCGTACGTCGCGCGACAGCGTAGAACTGGCTGCCACCTGTTCCAGCGCGGCGCGCATGCGGTCGCGCAGCGGGATTTCATACTTCTGCCAGCGATCCATCACTCGCGCCAGACGCGCCGCCACCTGTGGATTGATGGCGTCCAGCGCCAGGACCTGTTCGGCCCAGAACTGGTAACCGGAGCCATCCTCGGCATGGAACTGGGCCGGGTTGCCCGAGCAGAAGCTGAAGATCAGCGAACGCGCCCGGTTCGGGTTGCGCAGGTTGAACGCCGGGTGCTCCATCAGCGCGCGCACGGTCCCGATCGTGCGCTTGCCCGCGTGCGGGCCCACCTCGCCGCGCTGCATGCCCTGCAGAGAGAACCACTTGTCGATGACCAGCGCGTCGGTCTCGAAGCGCTCGTAGAAATCGGCCAGGGCGTGCTCGCGGCCCGGCGCGAAGCTGTTGACCAGTGCCGACAGCGCCGCGAAACGGTCGGTCATGTTGTCGCTCTGCTGGTAATGACGGTCGGCCAGCGCCTGCATGTCGGCGTCGCCACTGTCTGCCAGGTAGCCCAGCGCCAGGTTGCGCAGTGCGCGTTTGGCCATCGAGTCGGCATCGGGGCTATAGGCGCCCGGCGTTTCATTGGCCTGGTAGGCGGCCAGCCATTCGGCCCGGAGCGCGCGGGCCAGGCCCTCGCGCAGGAACAGGCGCGCGCGATGGATTGCCGCCGGATCGGCCACGCCCATGCGTTCGGCCAGGTACGCTTCCGCGGGCAGCATCAGCGCCTGTTCGCGGAACGCCGGGTTCAGCGTGCCATCGGTCAGTACCGTACGGAATGCCGTAACCAGCGCGGGGTCGAGCTTCAGCTCACGGTTGGCCTGTACGTCGCCAACCAGTTGCAGCAGCGCGCGGGTGGCCAGGCGCTGGCCCGCTTCCCAACGGTTGAATGCATCGCTGTCGTGCGCGAGCAGGAATGTCAGCTCGGCATCGCTGTACTCATGGTCGACGATCACCGGCGCGGAAAAATTCCGCAGCAGCGATGGCAACGGCGCCTTGTCGCCACGCGGCAGGTTCACGAAGCGGAACGTCTGCTCCGCCTGCGTGAAATCGAGCACGCGCGTGGTGCCATCGGCCTGGGCTTCACTGTCCAGTTGCAACGGCAGGTCGTTGCCTTCGGCATCGATCAGGCCCAGCGCGAACGGAATGTGGAAGGGTTGCTTGTCCGGCGCACCGGCGCGCGTCTCGATGCCGACCTTGGGGCAGCGCTGCGCCAGCGTCAGCGTGAGCACGCCGGCGGCGCCATCCCATTGGGTCTTGGCGGAGACCACGGGCGTGCCGGCCTGGCTGTACCAGAGACCGAACTGCGTCAGGTCGCGGCCGTTGGCATCGGCCATCGCGGCGCGGAAATCGTCGCAGGTCACGGCCTGGCCATCATGGCGCCTGAAGTACAGGTCCATGCCCTTGCGGAAGCCGTCGCGACCCAGCAGCGTCTGGTACATGCGTACCACTTCGGCGCCTTTCTCGTAGACCGTGACGGTGTAGAAATTGTTGATTTCCTCGTAGCTGTCGGGCCGTACCGGGTGGGCCATCGGGCCGGCATCCTCGGGGAACTGCACCTGGCGCAGTACGCGTACGTCCTCGATGCGCTTGACCGCGCGGCCCGATTCCGAGCCCATCATGTCGGCCGAGAATTCCTGGTCGCGGAAAACGGTCAGGCCTTCCTTGAGCGACAACTGGAACCAGTCGCGGCAGGTCACGCGGTTGCCGGTCCAGTTGTGGAAGTACTCGTGTGCCACCACCGATTCGATATTGGCAAAGTCGACGTCGGTCGCGGTCTGCGCATTGGCCAGCACATACTTCGTATTGAAGATGTTGAGGCCCTTGTTCTCCATCGCGCCCATGTTGAAGTCGCCCACGGCGACGATCATGAAGCGGTCCAGATCGAGCTCCAGCCCGAAGCGCCGTTCGTCCCAGCGGATCGAGTGGATCAGTGAGTCCATCGCATGGCGCGTCTTGTCGAGATCCTGCGGCTCCACCCACACCTGCAGCAGCTTTTCCTTGCCGGATGCCGCCACGATCTTTTCCTCGATCCGTTCAAGCTTGCCGGCCACCAGTGCGAACAGGTAAGACGGCTTGCGGAACGGGTCTTCCCAGACGGCTTCGTGGCGGCCATCGGGCAGGTCGCGCTCCGACAGCAGGTTGCCGTTGGACAGCAATACCGGGCAGGCCGCGCGGTCGGCACGCAGCGTCACGCGGTAGGTGGTCATCACGTCGGGCCGGTCCAGGAAGTACGTGATGCGGCGAAAGCCCTCGGCCTCGCACTGCGTGAAGAAATTGCCATTCGACACATACAGGCCGGACAGCGTGGTATTGGCAGCGGGGTTGCAGGCAACGGTGATTTCCAGGGTGCCCTGGGCCGGCAGGCCGGTCAGCGCCAGCGTGTCGTCTGCCTGGGAAAATCCGCTGAATGGCTGGCCGTCCAGCTTGATCCCGACCAGTTCGAGTGCTTCGCCGCTCAGTACCAGCGGGGCATCGGCCGCACCGGTACGCTGGAGCTTAAGCGTACTGGTGACGATGGTGCGCTGCGGATCGAGGTCGAGCACGAGGTCGACATGGTCGATGGCAAAAGCGGGCGGAGTATAGTCCTTGCGATAGACGGTAACGGGCGTGTCGGTGCGCAGCATGGAGGAATCCTGTCTTCGGGTGACCGGGGGCGGCGGGCCATGCGGGAGACGGCCCTGAAGCCCCCATTGTAGCCAAGGGGGTGGCGGCATGCGCCGCGTCAATCTTCATGCGGGAATTCGAGCGCGCCGTTCCTGTCTGAGGAAACGTGAGCAAACCAAGAATAACGAGGTATCGCGATGTGGCAAGCTGTGCGGATGTGGGGAAGAAAAGGTGGGAGATGGGCGCTGGTCGCGCTCGGTGCGCTGTGGCTGGCCGGTTGCGCCAGTACGGTTACCACCGAGGTGACATCGTTCCGTGAGGCCAACTGGTCCGACAATGCGCCGCGCACCTATGCGTTCGAGCACACGCCGCAACAGGAAGCCCAGCTCGATCGCCAGACCTACGAGGCGTGGCTGGCCCAGGTGCTGTCCGGTGTGGGATTCGAGCAGGTGCCGCCGAAACAGGCCCGCTACCTGGTGACGATGGACTACGACGCGGCCCCGGGCTTCGTGCGCGTGGCGGAGACCGTCTATCCGGATCCGTGGTACGGCCCCTGGGGGCCGTACTATGGTCCCTATGGCTGGTACCGGCCTTGGGGGCCATATGGCTGGGGGCCGGGCTACTGGCCGCCCCAGACCGTGGTGCGGGATGTGCCGGTCACGTTCTCGAGCCTGCGCGTCTTTTTCAAGGACGCGGCCAGCGGCAGGCGGGTCTACCAGGTGACCGCGCAGAACACGACCGAAGGCGGCAGCCTGACGGCCGTGATGCCTTACATGATCCGCAGTGCATTCACGGGTTTTCCCGGTGAGAGCGGCCGGCCGCGGCGGGTGACGCTCGAAGTGGAGAAGGACAGGAAGCCCTAGAAGGCCCTGGCAAACCACCAGCCGGTTTCCGCATGCAATCGTCGACATTCGTCGACGATTTTGCTTTGCCAATGAGACGAAATTAGTTTTCACTATAAAGGCCCGCCGCAGCAGGATGCCTGGGCTAGAATGGCTCCTCGATTTTTTTCGCGTTCTCTTTCCGGACAAGCAGAATGAGCAGCAAGACCAGCGGTGATGCACCGCAACATGCCCCCAACAGCCCCGAAGAACAACTGCGTCTGGCCGCGCTGGAATACCACCGCAGCCCGACCAAGGGGAAGATCCAGGTAACGGCCACCAAGGCGCTGTCGAACCAGCGTGACCTGTCGCTGGCGTACTCGCCGGGCGTGGCATACGCCTGCGAGGAAATCCACAAGGATCCGGCGATGGCCGCCGAGTACACCTCGCGTGGCAACCTCGTGGCGGTGATTACCAACGGCACCGCGGTGCTGGGTCTGGGCGACATCGGCCCGCTGGCCGGCAAGCCGGTGATGGAAGGCAAGGGTTGCCTGTTCAAGAAATTTGCCGGCATCGACGTGTTCGACATCGAACTCGACGCGCGTGATCCGGACAAGATCGTTGAGATCGTGGCCGCGCTGGAGCCGACGCTCGGCGGCGTGAACCTCGAGGACATCAAGGCGCCCGAGTGCTTCTACATCGAGAAGAAGCTGCGCGAGCGCATGAACATTCCGGTCTTCCACGACGACCAGCACGGCACGGCCATTATCTCGGCCGCGGCGCTGCTGAATGGCCTGAAGGTCGTGGGCAAGGAAATCGGCAAGGTCAAGCTGGCGGTCTCGGGTGCCGGTGCCGCGGCGATTGCCTGCCTGGACACGATGGTGAGCCTGGGCGTGAAGCGCGAGAACGTCTTCGTGGTCGACTCGAAGGGCGTGATCTTCCAGGGCCGCGATGCGAACATGGAGGCCAACAAGGCCCGCTATGCGCAGGACACCTCGGCCCGTACGCTGGCCGATATCGTCAAGGACGCCGACGTCTTCCTGGGTTGCTCCACGGCGGGCGTGCTGACTGGCGACATGGTCAAGACCATGGCCGACAAGCCAATCATCCTGGCGCTGGCCAACCCGGAACCGGAAATCCGTCCCGAAGTGGCCAAGGCCGCGCGTCCGGACTGCATTATCGCCACGGGCCGTTCGGATTATCCGAACCAGGTGAACAACGTGCTGTGCTTCCCGTACATCTTCCGCGGCGCGCTCGATTGCGGTGCCACGAAGATCACGGAAGAGATGAAGCTGGCCTGCGTGAAGGCGATTGCCGAACTGGCCGAAGCCGAACTGAACGACGCAGTCGCGGCAGCCTACGGTGGCCGCGAACTGAAGTTCGGCCCCGACTACATCATCCCGACGCCGTTCGACCAGCGCCTGATCGAGAAGATCGCGCCGGCGGTGGCCAAGGCCGCGGAAGAGTCCGGTGTGGCCACGCGCCCGATCAAGGACCTGGAAGCGTATCGCCAGCAACTGACGAGCTACGTCTACCACACCGGCCTGATCATGAAGCCGGTGTTCTCGGCCGCCAAGGCCAACCCGAAGCGTGTTGCCTACGCCGAGGGCGAGGAAGAGCGCGTGCTGCGCGCGGTGCAGGGCGTGGTGGACGAAGGCCTGGCCAAGCCGATCCTTATCGGTCGTCCGCACGTGATCCAGATGCGCATCGAGAAGGCCGGCTTGCGCCTGCGTCCCGGTGTCGACTTCGAGCTGATCAATCCGGAAGACGATCCGCGCTATCGCGCCTATCACGAGGAATACCATGCGCTGCGTGGCCGTGACGGCGTGACGCCGGACATGGCCAAGGTGGCGCTGCGCCGTTCGAACACGCTGATCGGCACGATGCTGATGCACATGGGCGATGCCGATGCACTGCTGTGCGGCACCGTGGGCCGCTTCGAGGCGCATCTCGAGCATGTACGCGACGTGATCGGCCTGGCCCCGGATGCCAAGGTGTTCGCGGCCATGAATGCGCTGATGCTCGAAAAGCATACGCTGTTCATTACCGATACGTTCGTCAACGACGAGCCGAGCGCCGAGGAACTGGCCGCTATCACGCAGCAGGCGGCAAAGGAAATCGCGCGCTTCGGCCTGCATCCGAAGGTCGCGATGATGTCGCACTCGATGTTCGGTTCCTCGAACCGTCCGTCGGCACGCAAGATGCGCGAAGCGGCAGCGATCCTGGCCCGCGTGGCGCCTGAACTGGAAGTGGAAGGCGAAATGCAGGGCGATGCGGCGCTGGACGAAGACGTGCGCCGTCACTTCCTGCCGAACACGAAGCTGGCCGGCAGCGCCAACCTGCTGGTGATGCCGACGCTGGACGCCGCCAACATCGCGTTCAACCTGCTCAAGATGACGGGCGGGCAGGGCGTGACGGTGGGCCCGATCCTGCTGGGCGCGGCCAAGCCGGTGCATATCCTGAACCCGCAAGCCACTACCCGCCGTATCGTCAACATGACGGCCGTGGCCGTGGCGGAGTCGAGCGCGATCCGCTAAGCGCGATTGCGGCATCAGATCTGCAGACGCTGCAGATCTGATGGTCAAAAAAAGAATCGGGCCGCGTCTGCGGCCCGATTCTTTTGTCGGTGCGCTGGCACGTCTGCCGGGGTGTCAGCGCGTCGGCGGGTCAGTACGCACGGTCGTGCGCATCGCCTTTCGCCATTACAGCAGCTATTGCAGCACGTTGTACTGCTCCCGCATTACCACGATGATCGAACGGGCCGCGGCCATCTGCAATGCCAGATCGTTGAAGGTTTCCTCGCGAAAATCGACCTCAGCGCTCCAGTTGCAACCCGTATGGTCTGGCTGGTGCACACGCATCGCGTGCAATTCCGCCTCGCCACATTCCGGATTGTTATCCAGGCACTGGCTCAGGATAGCCATCAGTTCCGATCGGGATTTCACATAGCGCCGCATGCGTCACCTCACTCGTCCTGTTTTACGTGGTCCGGCACACAGTCCGGAAAACCAATCTAGGTATAAGCGGGGGCAGTCGCCAATTGAATCCGTCTATGGAGCAAAGGCTTCCCATCTTGCTGCAGGTGCGCAATTTCACGTTGCGGCGCAGCATTGTGGCGCATGCGGAGCGTTGCGCGCATAAAAAAAGCCTGCCGCGAAGGCAGGCTTTCAGGGGCGCTGTAACGCGATCAGAACTTGTGGCGGACGCCGACGCCGAAGCTGTCGCCGTGCTCAAGACCCGTGATCTTGTCGTAGTAGTAGGCCGCGTACACGTCGGTACGCTTCGACAGGTTGTAGTCGTAGGCCAGCGCGAACGTGTTGCGCTTGAAGCTGGCCACGTCGTTCAGCGTCTTGTCGTAGGCGTACGAAGCCAGCACGTTGCCGGCGCCGACCGGCACCGACGCGCCGACCTGGCCGTTCATGTGCTTGATGTCGCCGTTGGCGTTGGCGTTGACATTGGTCTTGATGTACTGGCCTTGCAGGAATACCTTCACGACCTTGAAGTCGTACGAGGCGCCGGCCTGCACCGCGGTCTGCTTGTCGAAACCGGTCAGGAACGCATTGGTGGTCTGGTTGGTCAGGTCGAACGGCGTGTTGTCGAACTTGACCTGCTGGACCGCGGCCGTGGCAGCGAAGTTGCCAGAGAAGTAGGTCACATTGCCGCCCCACTTGTTCTTGCTGTTGTTGCCGGCCGATTCACCGAAGCTGTAGATGAAGTTGGCGGTCAGGCCGCCGAAGTTCGGCGTCGAGTACACCAGCGAGTTGTTCCAGCCCGAATCGCCGATGATGCCCGGATCGAACACACGGCCGTTGTTGGCGGTGAAGTACGTGTGGAAGATCATCGGGCTGAATACGTACGAGTCAACCAGCGGGTTGAACAGGATCGTCGACACGAAGTACGGCGTCGTGTTGCGACCCAGCTTCAGCGCACCATAACGCTCGTTCTGCAGGCCGACGTAGGCGTTGCGGCTGAACATCGAGTCGCCATTGAAACGGCCCATGCTGCCGCTGTCGGTGCGGAAGAAGCCGTTCAGGTCGAAGATGGCCTTGGTGCCCATGCCCAGGTCCTCGGCACCCTTGATGCCCCAGTACGAAGTTTGCATGCCACCCGAGTTCGCCACGAAAGCGCGATCTGCGCTGCCCGGGCTCTTGATGCCACCGACGAACATATCAGCCTGGCCGTACAGCGTGACGCTGGACTGGGCCATGGCTGCGCCGGAAAAAAGGGTGGCCGCGATTGCCGCCAGCTTGAGAGCCGGCTTGTACTGCTTCTTCATTTGTAAGACCTCCGTGGTTGTGATGCTGCTCAGAACGTTTTCTTGTGTGCCGGAACCCTGCTGGGTCTTCTTCTGGTTCGTCCCTCGGCCGCGCACGGAAGTCTGTCAGTGCAGTGGGGACCGGCGCGGCCGGGGTACGAATTTGACAGCGATGTTTCTTCGCCTAACGTTGCTGAATTTCTCTCTCTCTCTTTACCGCTGTAGATTTTTTCAGGCGGATACTAAGTCGTTCAGGCGGAACTGCGCAATGCGATGAATCTGGTTGATGCAAGTTTGCAACTCGACAGCTGGCTCGTTGTCGAGACGACTTGCAAAAGCGTCGATGATGCCGTGACGGTCATAGCCACGCACGGCCAGGATGAACGGGAAGCCGAACTTCTGGTTGTACGCGGCATTCAGTGCCTGCAGGCGCTGGAATTCCTCGGGCGTGCATTGGTCGAGTCCCGCGCCGGCCTGCTCGCGCGTGGATTCCGCGGTCAGCTCGCCGCGTACCGCGGCCTTGCCGGCGAGCTCCGGGTGAGCGCGCACGAGTTTCAACTGCGCTTCCTGCCCCGCTGCATCGACCACGCCGCGCAGGGTGGCCGCGAGTTCGGCGGCATTGGCGAACGGGCGCTGGCGCGCGGCCGCTTCGGCAAACCACGGCGAGTGTTCATAGATGCCACCGAGTACTTCGACGAACTCGGCTTCGGGCATCGCATTCAGTTGCGTGATGGTGTAGTTGTGCTGGCTCATGCGTGGCTCCGGTGCGGGTGGGTCTCGATCCAGTGACGGGCGATATCGACGCGCCGGCAGATCCATACCTTGTCGTGCGACTGCACGTAGTCCAGGAAGCGTTGCAGTGCCCGGAAACGACCCGGGCGGCCCAGCAGCCGGCAGTGCATGCCCACCGACAGCATCTTCGGTTGATCGAGTCCGCGCGGATCGCCTTCGGCATAGAGCACGTCGAACGCATCCTTCAGGTACTGGAAGAACTGCTCGCCCGTATTGAAGCCCTGCGGCGTGGCAAAGCGCATGTCGTTCGAGTCCAGCGTGTAGGGCACCACCAGGTGCGGCTTCTTCGCGCCGCCCGTGACTTCCACCTCGGTCCAGAAGGGCAGGTCGTCGCCGTAGTAGTCGGCGTCGTACAGCAGTCCGCCGTGTTCCACCACGAGCTTGCGCGTATTGGGGCTGTCGCGGCCGGTGTACCAGCCGAGTGGCATCTCGCCGGTCAGTTCCTTGATGATCTGCATGCCGATGCGCATGTGCTCGCGCTCGGTGGCTTCGTCGAGGTTCTGGTAATGGATCCAGCGCCAGCCGTGGCACGCAATCTCGTGGCCGAGTTCAACGAACGCGCGCGTCAGTTCCGGATGGCGCTGCAGCGCCATCGACACGCCAAACACCGTCAGCGGCAGCTTGCGTTGTTCGAACTCGCGCAGGATGCGCCAGACGCCGGCACGCGAACCATATTCGTAGATGCCCTCCATGCTCATGTGCCGGGCGGGATAGGCCGCGGCACCAACGATCTCGGACAGGAACTGCTCGGATGCGGCGTCGCCGTGCAGCACGCAGTTCTCGCCGCCTTCCTCGTAATTGAGCACGAACTGCAGCGCGATGCGTGCACCGCCGGGCCAGCGTGCGTGCGGTGGCTGCGCACCGTAGCCAATGAGATCGCGTGGATAGTTATCGTGTGTCATCTCGTTATGTTTGCTTCAGGAGAAAACCAAAACTGCTTGCTCGCGAGAGCGGGTCCTGACAGCGCTTGCATCACCTACGCAAAGCGCGTGCCAGAATCGCTCACGGGGGCTTGACATCCTTGCGGCAGTGTTGTTGATTGTTGCCGCCGGATTGTCGTTATCGATTGTTGGAGGTCAATTGTTGGTCGGGTTACTCCGTGCCATGGGAGTTGGCGGCGGCATTGCGCATGGCCTCTTCGGCCGACTGGATGCCGTTGAAGAACAGGTTCAACGCCACGGCGACGATGGTGCCGAGCACGATGCCGCTGTGCGTGAACGGATCGGTCCACTTCGGCAGGTACTGGAACAGCGTCGGTGACAGCGTGGGGATCATGCCGAAGCCGATCGAGATCGCCACGATGAACAGGTTGTGGCGGTTACGGTTGAAATCGCACGAACCGAGAATGCGGATGCCGGTGGCGGCCACCATGCCGAACATCACGATGCCGGCGCCGCCCAGCACGAACTGCGGCACCGATGCCACCACGTGGGCCATCTTCGGGAACAGGCCGAACGCGATCAGGATCAGGCCGCCGGCGGCCGCCACATAGCGCGAGCGCACACCGGTCACCGTCACCAGGCCAACATTCTGCGAGAACGACGTGTACGGGAACGTGTTGAAGATGCCGCCGATCACCGTGCCCAGGCCGTCGGCGCGCAGGCCGGCGGTCAGGTCGGCGCGGCTCAGCTTGCGGCCGGTGATATCGGACAGCGCGAGGAACATGCCGGTGGATTCGACCAGCGTGATCAGCATCACGATGCACATCGACAGGATGGCGGTGATTTCGAACGTGGGCATGCCGAAATGCAGCGGCGTGATGACGGCCACGAAGCTTGCGTCATGAAGCCCTTCGAACGACACCTTGCCCATCGCCATGGCTACCAGCGTGCCGATGATGATGCCGAGCAGTACCGCGCAGTTGGCCACGAGGCCACGGCCAAACCGCGTCAACAGCAGGATGACCACCAGCACCAGTCCGGCAATGGCCAGGTTGCCCAGGTCGCCATAGGCCAGGTTCGGTACCTCCTTGACCACGCCGTCGATCACGGCGCGCGTGGTGGGTTGCCCGCCGCCGGCCCAGTTGATGCCAACCCGCATCAACGAGACGCCGATCAGCGTGATCACGGTACCGGTTACCACGGGAGGAAACAGTCCGAGCATGCGGCCCATCATCGGCGCGATCAGGATGCCGAACAGCCCGGACGCGATGACCGCGCCATAGATGCCCAGCAGGCCGACATTGGGATCGTTGCCGATCGCGATCATCGGTGCCACCGACGCGAACGTGACGCCCATCATCACCGGCATGCGGATACCGAATTTCCAGAAGCCAAAGGCCTGGATCAGCGTGGCCAGGCCCGCCGCGAACAGGTCGGCATTGATCAGGAAAGCGAGCTGGTCCTTGGGGAGCTTGAGCGCGCCGCCAACGATCAGCGGCACGGCAACCGTGCCGGCATACATCACCAGCACGTGTTGCAGGCCCAGCGCCAGCAACCGCCCGGAGGGCAGCCGCTCGTTTGTCAGGTCCGTGGGGACCGTGGTGCTTGCGGAATTCATGGGTGTGTCTCCTCTCCTTTGGTTTTGATGGGAACGCACGCCGGCGTCATGCCCTTGACCGTTTTGTCGATGCCTCTTGTGACGGGCTTTTGTTGACGGTTCTTGTCCGGTTTTTCGCTGCGCCTCTGGCGGGCGATGTGGGTAGCGAAAACCGGTGGGCCAGCATCGGCAACAGCGGGTGTTGCGCGTCCGGCGGCGGGAACATTGCGCTAGGTGGAGCGGCCCAGCACACTGCGAAGATCGAAATTGCCGGGTTCGTCCGGTTGTACGCGGTCGGCACAGGCGCCAAGGTGGTGCGCCATGCGCGACTTGGCCAGGGCGGCATCGCCCTGTTCCAGTGCATCGAGAATCTCATCGTGTTCGTCGAACGAACATGCGTTATGGCCGGGCGCCTCCACGCTGGCAATCATCAGCGTGGTGCGCGATACCAGGCGGCGCATCATCGTCACCAGCAACTGATTGCCGGAAAGCTCGGCCAGCGCGGTGTGGAATTCGGCCGACAGGCGGATCCAGCGGGGGCGCTCATGGGTCAGGAACGCCTGGCGCTCGTCGTTGACCATCTTGCGCAGCGGCGCGATCACGGTGCGTACGTTCGGCAGCGAGGCCAGCTTTTCCAGCACCGCGCGCTCGAGCATCTGGCGCAGTTCGAACATGTCATGCGCTTCGTCGGTGGACGGGCTGGCAATGAACGCGCCCCGGTTCGGTTCCAGGTCGACCATGCCGTCGGCGGCCAGGCGGGACAGCACCTTGCGCACCGTGTGACGCGCGGTGGCATAGATCTCGCAAAGCGAATGCTCGGTCAGCTTCGTGCGCGGCGGCAGGCGATGTTCCATGATCGCGTCATAGATCTCGTGATACATGCGCTCCTCGACCGAACCCTTGCGGGCGGGCTTGTTGTCGGTGGACGCGGCGAGGACGTCGGCGGGGGCGGCAATCAGTTTGAGATTCTTGGACATGCTGGGCGCTCGCTAAAGCAGGAGAGGCAATGGTCAGCGATCGTAGCGAGCCGTTTTCGTCGCGACATCAAGCGTCTTGATGTCGAACATTTGGCTGCGCCGATCTAAAAATTGTTGACAATTATTTGGATATGCAAGCACCATTGTCAACAAAACCGAGTCAGGTTTTCGACAACTACGGGTATCTACCGAGTTGTCAACCGGATGGGGCAGGCGCATTGTCGCCTCGCATCAATCCAGCGCCGGGATGCGTTGAAACACGTACCGAGCGGGCATCATTTCCCACAAATGGTGCTAGTGAAGGCAGCGGCGCCCCTCACAACCCACATTCCAAAGGAAGAACAGGATGGGACGCTTGACCACTCACGTTCTCGACACTGCCGCAGGTACCCCCGGTGCCGGCATGTCGGTTACCCTTCATAAAATTGTCGACAATCGTCGCGAGACCCTGAAGTCCATCAAGACCAACCATGACGGACGTGCCGACCAGCCGCTGCTGGAAGGTGCGGACCTGCAGCCTGGTGTCTATGAACTCGACTTCGGTGCAGGCGATTACTTCCGTGCCCAGGGTGTCAAACTGCCCGAACCGGCATTCCTGGACGTGGTGACGCTGCGCTTCGGCATTGCCGATACCAGCGGGCACTACCACGTGCCGCTGCTGGTGTCGCCGTGGTCGTACTCGACCTACCGCGGCAGCTGATCAAGGCGGACGGGAACAAGGAGACAAGTCATGGAAGGCTATATTCTCGACTGGGCCAATCTGCTGTTGCGCTGGCTGCATGTCATCACGGCGATCGCATGGATCGGCTCGTCGTTCTATTTCGTCTGGCTCGACAACAGCCTGACGCGCCCCGAAGCCGACGACCTCAAGGAGAAGGGTGTCGGTGGCGAACTGTGGGCCGTGCACGGTGGCGGCTTCTACAACCCGCAGAAGTACCTGACCGCGCCGAAGTCGCTGCCCGAGAACCTGCACTGGTTCTACTGGGAGTCTTACTCGACGTGGATGAGCGGCTTTGCGCTGCTGGTGGTGCTGTACCTGTTCAATGCCAGCACGTTCCTGATCGACAAGAACGTGTACGACATGTCGCCGGGTGCGGCCGTGGGCTTCGCGGTGTCGTACCTGATCGTGGGCTGGGTCGTGTATGACGCGATCTGCCGCATCTTCGGCAAGAGCGACAAGACCGTCGGCATCCTGGTTGCGATCTATGTGGCGGTTGCCGCGTATGTGGCCTGCCATATCTTCTCGGGCCGCGCGGCGTTCCTGCTGACCGGCGCGATGATCGCGACGATCATGAGCGCCAACGTGCTGTTCTGGATCATCCCGGGCCAGCGCAAGGTGGTGGCTGCGCTGAGGGCTGGTGAGCCGGTGAATCCGATTCATGGCAAGCACGCCAAGCAACGCAGTGTGCATAACACCTACTTCACGCTGCCGGTGCTGTTCGCGATGCTGTCCAACCACTACAGCATGACGTATGCGGCCAAGAACAACTGGGCCGTGCTGATCGCGGTCATGCTTGCTGGTGTGTTCATTCGCCAGTTCTTCATCCTGAAGCACAAGGGCAAGATCAACATCGCATGGCCGGCCGCCGGTGTGGCATGCCTCGGTGCGGTGGCCTTCATGATTGCACCGCAACCGCGTCAGCAAGTCGCCGGCAATGCCGGTGGCGATGCAGCCGCCAATGCGGTGAGCTTCGTGAAGGTGCAGGAGATCATGAATACGCGTTGCGTGCAGTGCCACGCCGAGCAGCCGAAGATGATGCCGACGGCCGCCAAGGGTATCAAGCTCGATAGCGTGGACGGCATCAAGTCGCACGCACAACTGATCTATCAACAGGCCGTGCAGCAGAAGGCGATGCCACTGGGCAACGTCACGCAGATCACGGACGACGAACGCGCGTTGCTGGGCCAGTGGTTCGAGGGCGGCGCAAAAACCACCAACTGAATTTGACCGGGCATCGGTGATCGACGGTCCGGCGGCTGAGTAGTCGGCAGCCGGCAGTACCGGACCGGCGAGGGTTTGAACGGGGCTTCGTGCCCCGTTTTTTTTGTTTTCAGGTCTTCAACCGCCCACGTTGAACAACGCCAGCAGGCCCAGCACCAGGAAGATCGCTGCTGCAATCTTGTGAACCAGTGCGATCGGCATCTTGTTGGCGAAACGGTCGCCGAGCAGCACCGCTGGTGCATTGGCCAGCATCATGCCGAACGTGGTGCCAGCCACCACGGCAATCACTTCGCCATGGAAGCGTGCGGCCAGGGCCACGGTGGCGATCTGGGTCTTGTCACCCATCTCGGCGAAGAAGAACGCGACGATCGTGGTGCCGAGGATGCCGAGCGCACCCTTGACCGGCTTGGCTTCCTCGGCGTCGTCGAGTTTGTCCGGAATCAGCATCCAGCCAGCCATGGCGATAAAGCCAAGGCCCAGGATCCAGCGCAGCAGGTTGGCGCCAAGCACGCCGGTGATCCAGCCGCCAAGCGCGCCGGCAAAGCCATGGTTCACCAGGGTGGCAATCAGGATGCCGAGAATGATGGGAATGGGTCTGCGGTAACGTGCGGCCAGCACGAGCGACAGCAACTGCGTCTTGTCGCCCATTTCGGCGAGCGCGACGATACCTGTGGAGACGAGGAACGATTGCATTGTTATAGGTCGAATAACCGGGCCGCATACGCATCTTGCGAGATGCCAATGACGCACACCTTTCCCGGCCCGGCCAGAAAGGTATGGTCATCGGTCTCGCCAGGCGCTGGACGCAAGGTCCAAAGCTGCGTACGCCATAACCGCTTGCCGTGATGGCATTAGGTCAAGTCTGTTGACGTACGCCCCTGTCTGCCGGAAGCCGCATTGCGCGGCGCGGTGAGATCAGGGCGGCTACTCCCCAATGGAAGCCCGCATTGTAGCCAGACCGGTAGGGAATGTCCACCAATCTGGCCGTATTGCCATGGTTTCGAGAATGATTCTCAGGCTGGGACCGGCGAATTCTCGCTGGTCTGGCGGCCCCGGAAATCGGTCCAGCACAGGGCCTTGAAGTCGTAGAGCTTGCAGTGGCGCGCGGTGCGGAAATACCAGCGCCACGAGAAGTTCTCGATGATGATGCGGCCCGGCAGCGCATGTTCGAGCAGGGCCTGCGCGCGCTTGAGCCGGTACAGCGGCACGCTCATGTCAACGTGGTGCGCGGTGTGTTCCATGATGTGGTGCAGCGCGGCGCCGATGCCCATGCCGAAGCGCAGGTGCACGGTAGTCGAGACGAACGGCTGGGCCTTGGCCCACATTGCCTTGGTGTCATACCAGGCCACGCTCGTATGGGTGTGGTGCACGTAGAGTACGAAACCCACCGTGGTATTCCAGACCAGGAACGGCAGCACGAAGCCGGTGCCGACCATCAGCAGTACGGACTGGCCCGTTGCAATGGCCAGCCATGCCAGTGCGCCGATCCACAATGCGCCAAATGCCGCGACCAGTGCGCAGTCCCACATGAAGATCGCGCGGCGCGTGGCCATTTGCCGCTTGCTCGGGAAGAACAGCTTGAACCACCAGATTTCGATCAGGTAGTACAGGCCGGCACCGAAACCGTTGCGGTAGATGCGCTCCATGATGCGGCGGCGGCGCGGCAGCGCACGGAATTCGTCGTGGGAGTAGGGCGCCCAGACAAAGTCGAAACCCTTGAGGTTGGTGTAGCCGTGGTGCACCACGTTGTGGCCGACTTCCCAGAGGCTGTAGGGCGTCAGCGAGGGCAGGAAGGTCAGCCGGCCGAGCCATTTGTTCAGTCCGCGATGATCGGTCAGGCTCTGGTGGCACGCATCGTGGCCGATGATGAACAGGCGTGCGATCACGAGTCCGGCAAGGATGCCCAGGCCGGTCTTGGCCCACCACGCAGAGGCCAGCACCACGCCGGCGAGCAGTGCCGCGAACAGTGCATAGTCGAACGCGAACAGCATCAATGCGCGCGGCGTGCTGCGGTTGCCGAGCGGAATCAGCCAGCTGCGGATGGTCTTGCGATTGGGGTAGGGCGCGTCGAAGGCGATCGGCTCGGGCAGCGGTACGTTGCCTGAGGTCGAGGTACGGTCCGACGCCGCGGCAATGGCCTCGGCGTCGGTCGGCGATAGGGTGTCGGAGCGGGCAGTCATCAATGGGTCCAGCGAGTCGTCATACTGTCGCGCCCATTATCCGAGGGCGCACGAATACGACAGGCTAGAAGGGTTTGATGACGGCTGTGTTGATGGCGGTCAAGACGAGGCTTCAAAAAGGGACTTTTTCTACGCATGCGTCGGAAAAGTCCCTTTCCGGGGGCTCAGGCAGTCACGGTGCGCGTGGCTTCGCCCATGATGTAGACATTGTCGATCACGCGGTCGTCGCCCAGCATGGCGAACGCGAACAGTTGCTCTTCCAGCGTTTCCGAGCGGCTGCTGCGGCGCGCGATCAGCGGCGTGGCCTCCGGATCGAGCACCACGAAGTCGGCCTCGCAGCCGATCTCGAAGCTGCCGATACGGTCCTGCCAACCCAGTGCCTCGGCGGCCGCGCGCGTGGCCAGGTAGAACATGCGCATTGCGGTCAGGTGATAGCCGCCCATGCGCGCCACCTTGTGTGCCGCGTTCATGGTGCGGAACATCGAGAACGATGTGCCGCCGCCTACGTCGGTCGCCAGTGTCACGTTCAGGCGATTGGCGTCGGACTGGTGGAAGTCGTAGAAGCCGCTGCCGAGGAACAGGTTCGACGTCGGGCAGTGCGCCACCGCGGCACCGCTGTCGGCCAGGCGCCGGCGATCCTGCGGGTCGAGGTAGATGGCGTGGCCGTAGAACGCGCCCGGGCGCAGCAGGCCGTAACGGTCGTACACGTCGAGGTAGCTGCGCGCATCGGGGAACAGCTCCGCTACCCATTTCACCTCGTCGCGGTTTTCGGCAACGTGGGTCTGGATAAAGACGTCCTGGTGGGCGCGCGCCAGTTCTCCGCACGCTGCCAGTTGCGCCTCGGTCGAGGTGGGCGCAAAGCGCGGCGTGATCGCGTAGGCCAGGCGGTCGCGGCCATGCCACTTCGAGATCAGGTCGGCGGATTCGCGCGCGCCGGTCTCGGCGGTGTCACGCAGGAACTCGGGGCAGTTGCGGTCCATCAGCACCTTGCCCGTGATCATGCGCATGTTGCGGGCCTGGCTGGCCGCGAACAGTGCATCGGCCGAAGCCGCGTGCACGGTGCTCCAGACCATGGCCGTGGTGGTGCCGTTGCGCAGCAGCTCGTCGGTAAAAAAGTCGGCCACGCCGCGCGCATAGTCGGCATTGCTGAAGCGGCGTTCTTCCGGGAATGTGTACGTATCGAGCCAGTGCAGCAGGCCCGGCGACGGCGACGCAATGATGTCGGTCTGCGGGTAGTGGACGTGCGTGTCGATAAAGCCCGGCACGATCAGCTTGCCGCGATGGTCGATGATTTCGGCGCCGGCCGGGATCTCGCGCGACAGGTCTTCATACAGGCCGACCGCGGCAATGCGGCCGGCGGTCACGATCATCAGGCCGTCTTCCCAATACTGCCAGGCATCCTCATGGAACTGCGGGTCGCGCAGGAAATGCAGGATGCGGCCGCGGATCGCGCGGGTGACGGCACCGCTGGTACCGTGGTTGCCGAAAGCGGCGGGGGAAGTCGTCGTCATCATCATGTCTCGGGGCGGCCGGTACCCGCCCGTTGCGAGCGGCAAGCTTGCAACGGGCGCGGCATCCGGCCTTCTTGGTATGCGCCCGGTCAGGTCGTGGAAGTCACGTTGGCCGTCGCGGGCGGGGACGTGGGCGTGGCCGACCAGAAATGGTCGACCTCGGCCAGGAATTCGGCCTTCTGCACCGGGGGCAGGAAGGCCGCTTCAAAACTGTTGCGGGCCAGCTTGTAGGCATCGGCCGCATCGAGCGGCAGCGCTTCGAACGAGGCTTCCCAGTTGGCGTTCATGTAGCCGCCGAAGTAGGCCGGGTCATCCGAGTGCAGCGTCACGGCCACGCCGGCGTCGAGCAGGCGCTTCATCGGGTGGTCGCGCAGGTCCGGATGCACCATCAGCTTCTGGTTCGACAGCGGGCACACGGTCAGAGCGATACGGTCGCGCGCCAGGCGCTGCACGAGCGCTTCGTCCTCGATCGCGCGCACGCCATGGTCGATGCGCTCAACCTGCAGGATGTCCAGCGCATCGGTCACATATTGCGGCGGACCTTCCTCTCCGGCATGGGCAACCAGATGCAGGCCCAGTTCCTTCGCCCGGGCAAACACACGCGCGAACTTCTCGGGCGGGTTGCCACGTTCGGACGAATCGAGTCCCACGCCCACGAAGCGGTCGCGATACGGCAGCGCGGCTTCCAGCGTGGCGAACGCGTCTTCCTCGGACAGGTGGCGCAGGAAGCAGAGGATCAGGCTGCTCGAAAAATCGTACTCGGTGCGGGCCTGGGCCAGCGCATCGGCAATGCCATCGATCACGGTGCCAATCGGCACGCCGCGCTCGGTATGGGTTTGCGGATCGAAGAAAATCTCGGCGTGGCGGACATTGTCGGCGGCGGCACGCTTGACGTAGTCCATCGTCATGTCGAAGAAATCTTCTTCGGTCAGCAAGACGCTGGCGCCAGCGTAGTAGATGTCCAGGAACGATTGCAGGTCGGTGAAGGCGTACGCGGCGCGCAGCGCCTCCACGTCGGGGTAGGCCAGCGTGACGTGGTTGCGCTGGGCCAGCCGGAAGATGCGCTCGGGTTCGAGCGAGCCTTCGATATGCACGTGCAGTTCGGCCTTGGGGGTACGGCGGATCTTGTCCGCCAGCGCGGCATCGATGGTCATGGGGCCTCTTTTCTATGACGACAGCCGGATCACGGCTGTTCTGTTACGGATGCACCGCCTCCAGCCGGCTCGCGGTCAGCGCGGCAATGCGCTGGTCGCGAACCTGAAGCAGCTGGGCGACGATGGCTACCGCAATCATAGCCGGAGCCTTGTCCGTAATGCCGGCGACCCCCATCGGACAGGTCATTTCCGGCAACCGCGCCGGATCGATGCCATGCTCCACCATGCGGTGTTCGAACTTGGCGCGCTTGGTTTTCGAGCCGATCAGGCCGAAGTAGGCAAAATCCGTGCGCCGGAAGATCCGCTCGCACAGTTGCTGGTCCAGCGCATGGCTGTGCGTCATGACGATGAAGTACGAACCGGGCGGCGCCTGGTCGACCACGGCCTCGGGCGTGTCGGTGGCTTCGGCTTCCACGTTGTCGGGCAGGCCGCCCGGAAACAGCGTGTCGCGCTCGTCCACCCAGTGCACGCGGCAAGGCAGCGTCGCCAGCACCTTGACCAGCGCATGGCCGACATGCCCGGCGCCAAACAACACCACATGCATCTCGTCGGGCACCAGCGTGTCATGCCACGTGTCGTCGGCATGCAGCGTCACCGACGGCAGCAGCGCGCGGCTGGCCGTGGTCGAGATGCGGCCTGCCAACGGTACCGTGCGTTCCAGCGAACGGCCTGCCGCGAAGGCGCCGTGCACCGCATCGAGCCATGCCAGGTCGTCAGCGCCCAGCACCTCGAATGCCAGCTTGACCACGCCGCCGCAGCACTGGCCAAGCGTTGGGCCAAGCGCAATACGTTCGATGCGGCGATGAGGATTGCCCTTGACGTGCCGGTTGGCCAGCATCGCCCGTGCAATGTCCATGCCGCGCCATTCCAGATGGCCGCCGCCGATCGTGCCGACCAGGTCGTCGGCGGTGACCAGCATGCGGATGCCGGGCTCACGCGGCGCGGAGCCCTTGACCTCGACGATGGTGACCATTGCCACGGGCACGCCGGCACGCACCCAGCGGGTGGCATCGGCGAAGCGGAACGGTTTGAGCGGGGCGTCCTGCATGATGGTTCTCGCTGGCGTCAAACGGTTGCGGGCTGGGCGGCCTGTGTGGCTCGTTCGGCCTGCGCGGCCTGCACGGCTTCCACGGCGTCGAGGATGGCTTCGCTGGTGGCCGGTGCGCGCAGCGGCGGGTTGACCTGGTAGTCTCCCACGGCGGCAATCGCATCGCGGATGGCGAAGAACACCGAGAACGGCAGCAGCAGCGGCGGTTCGCCGACGGCCTTCGAGCGATGAATGCTGTCCTCGACGTTGCTGTTCTGGAACAGCCGCACGTGGAACGCTTCGGGGCAGTCGTTGATGGTCGGAATCTTGTAGGTCGACGGGGCGTGCGTCATCAGCTTGCCGTTCTGGTTCCACCACAATTCCTCGGTGGTGAGCCAGCCCATGCCCTGGATGAACGCGCCTTCCACCTGGCCGATGTCGATGGCCGGATTCAGCGACTGGCCCGCGTCGTGCAACGCGTCGGCGCGCAGCAGCTTCCATTCGCCGGTCAACGTGTCGACGATGACCTCCGAGCATGCGGCGCCATACGCGAAGTAGTAGAACGGACGGCCGTGCAGCGCCTTCTGGTCCCAGTAGAGCTTGGGCGTGGTGTAGAACCCGTCGGACCACAGTTGCACGCGGGCCACATAGGCTTCGCGGGCCAGGTCGCCGAACGACAGGCGCAGTTCTCCCGCCACCACGAGGTCGTCGCCAAAACGCACCGCGTCAGGTTCCACGCCGGCCTTGCGCGCGGCAAACGCGGCCAGCCGTTCGCGGATCTGGCGCGCGGCGTCCTGCGCGGCCTTGCCGTTGAGGTCGGCACCGGTCGAAGCAGCCGTGGCCGAGGTATTGGCCACCTTGCTGGTATCGGTAGCCGTCACCCGTACGCGCTCCATGCGGATGCCGAGTTCGTGCGCCACCACCATGGCCACCTTGGTATTCAGGCCCTGGCCCATCTCGGTGCCACCGTGGTTGACCAGCACCGAACCGTCGTTATAGACGTGCACCAGCGCGCCGGCCTGGTTGTAGTGCGCCACATTGAACGAGATGCCGAACTTGACCGGCGTGATCGCGATGCCTTTCTTCAGCACCGGGCTCTGCGCATTGAATTCGCGCGTGGCCGCACGGCGCGCCTGGTATTCGGCCGAGGCCACCAGTTCGTCGATCAGTTCGTGGATGACGTTGTCTTCCACGGTCTGGCCATACGGCGTGACATTGCGCTCGCCCTTGCCATAGAAGTTGGCGCGGCGCACTTCCAGCGAATCCTTGCCGACGTTGCGCGCCACGTTGTCGAGGATGTACTCGATCGCAAACGCGCCCTGCGGGCCGCCAAAGCCACGGAACGCGGTATTGCTCTGCGTATTGGTCTTGCCGCAGTAGCCGTCGATCTGCACATTGGGCAGCCAGTAGGCATTGTCGAAATGGCAGATCGCGCGTGTCATCACCGGGCCGGAGAGGTCGGCGGAGAAACCGGCGCGCGAGACCATCTCCACGCGCACGCCCTCGATGCGGCCGTCGTCGTCATGGCCCACG
This sequence comes from uncultured Cupriavidus sp., assembly GCA_963543405.1. Classification (GTDB taxonomy): domain Bacteria; phylum Pseudomonadota; class Gammaproteobacteria; order Burkholderiales; family Burkholderiaceae; genus Cupriavidus. The sequence goes on along the minus strand of CAUUBQ010000004.1, from coordinate 75,085 downwards.
TCGAAGTCGAACGTGAAGTCGTGGCGCTTGCCCGTGATCATCATGTCGTCGTCGCGGTCCGGACGCAGCTTGACCGGGCACAGCAGCTTCCACGCGGCCAGCGATGCGCAGCATGCGAACATCGCCGACTGCGATTCCTTGCCGCCGAAACCGCCGCCCATGCGCCGGCATTCCACCAGCACCTGGTGCACTTGCCAGCCCAGCATATGGGCCACCGCATGCTGCATTTCGGTCGGGTGTTGGGTCGAGCACCATACGTGCATGCCGTCGTTTTCACGCGGCGCGGCGTAGGCGATCTGGCCTTCAAGATAGAACTGCTCCTGGCCACCGAGCTGGATCTTCGCGTGATCGCGATGCTTCGCCGTTTCAAGGTGGCGCACCGGCTCACCGCGCGTCAGGTGCATCGGCGGCAGCACGTAGCTGCCGGCCGCATGCGCGGCTTCCGGGGTCAGCACCGGCGGCAGGTCTTCGTATTCAATATCGGCCAGGCGCGCGGCGCGGCGCGCGGCATCATGCGACGATGCCACCACGATAAAGATCGGCTGTCCGATGAACTGGACCGTGTCCTTCACCAGGATCGGATCGTCATGGATGATCGGGCCGCAGTCGTTGACGCCGGGAATGTCGTCGACCGTGAGTACGGATACCACGCCGGGCGCCTTGCGCACGCGCTCGAGGTTGACCGTCTTCAGCCGGGCATGTGCCTTCGTGCTCATGCCCAGCGCGGCGTGCAGCGTGCCGGCCAGTTCGGGGATGTCGTCGGTATAGGTGGCGGTGCCGGCCACGTGCAGGTGGGCCGATTCATGCGGGCGCGAGATGCCCACTTGCGGGGCGGATTCCGCGGCCACGCTGGCGTCGAGCAAGAAGGGTTCGGTTTGCTTGTTCATGCGTGCTCTCCTCAGGCGCTCACGGTTTCACCGGCGCCGATGGCGCGGACATTGACCATGGCGGCTGGCAGCGCGCCATCGCGCGTTTCCAGCCAGAAGCGATAGAGCAGGTTGGCGGCGCCGCGTGAGCGATACGCCGCGGTTGCGCGCATATCGGTCAGCGGGGTGTAGTCCTGGCCCAGCGCGGCCATGCCGGCGCGTGCGGTGGCTTCGTTCCACGGTTGTCCGGTCAGTGCGGCCTCGGCCAGCGCGGCACGCTTGGGCGTGGCCGCCATGCCGCCAAACGCGATATTGGCCGAGGTAACGATGCCTTGCTCGACCGTGATGCCGAACGCGGCGCATACCGCGGAAATGTCCTCGTCGAAACGCTTCGAGAGCTTGTAGGTGCGGAAGTGCTGCGGGCCGCTGACGGGCACGCGCAGCGCGGCCACAAACTCGCCTTCGACCATGGCGGTCTTCTGGTAGGCCAGGTAGAGGTCTTCGAGCGGCAGCGTACGGCGTACCTCGCCATGCTGCAGCACCACTTCGGTGCCCAGTGCGATCAGCGCGGGCATCGAATCACCAATCGGCGAGCCATTGGCGACGTTGCCACCGAGCGTGCCGGCGTTGCGGATCGGCAGCGAGGCAAAGCGCTTCCACAATTCCTCAAGTTCGGGGTGGGCGACGTTCAGCGCGGCGTAGGCCTTTTCCAGCGTCACGGCAGCGCCGATCTCGATGAAGCCATCACGCTCGGCAATCGTGTTCAGGTCTTCCACCTGGCCCACGTAGAGCAGGTTGCCAAGTTCGCGGAACTGCTTCGTGACCCACAGGCCAACGTCGGTGCTGCCGGCCAGGATCCGGATGCCCGGCTCGGCGGCCTTGATGGCGCCGAATTCCGCGGCAGTCCGCGGTGCATAGAAATGCTGGCCACGCACGTTGTAGTGGAAGGTCTCGCCACGCTTGAGGTTACGCAGCGTGTCGGCGATCTGCTTCGGGTTCAGGCGGCTGGCGGTCGGCGCCGGCAAGGCCATCATGCGCTGGCCGGCGTCTACGATCGGACGATAGCCGGTGCAGCGGCACAGGTTGCCGGTCAGCGCATCGCAAATTTCCTCGCGGGCCGGGGGTTCACCGCCCGGGGTGTGCTGCTGGTACAGCGCCCACAGCGACATCACGAAGCCGGGGGTGCAGAAGCCGCATTGCGAGCCATGGCACTCGACCATCGCTTCCTGCACCGGGTGCAGCGCGCCGTCGGCCTGGCGCAGGTCCTCGACCGTGATCAGTGCCTTGCCATCGAGCGTGGGCAGGAACTGGATGCAGGCGTTGACAGCCTTGAACTCGACGTTGCCGTCGGCCTGGAGGTCGCCGATCACGACGGTGCAGGCACCGCAGTCGCCTTCGGCGCAGCCTTCCTTGGTGCCGGTGCAGCGCACGTCCTCGCGCAGGTACTGCAACACGGTCCGGGTTACGGGGGCGTCGGATACTTCCTGGACCTGGCCGCGGTGGAAAAAGCGGATGGTTTGCGTCTCCATGGTCTTCTCTCTTTCGGGGATGGCGGAAACATAGCACCGGGCCATTTCATGCAATATTCAGCCCATGTGATATGCCCCATCAAGGCGCGCACCGATCCATGCGGGAACGGCGCGGCGCCAGCCCCCGTGCGGCCTGGCGGCGATCTACGGGTCTTCCCGTAGTCCGTGCGGGGGAGGCGCCGAATTTGACCGTATCAGGGGTCCCTGTCATACACTATGCGCCGTTCCCTTCCCCCACGCCACCCACGCCGCACAGACCGGGCGGGGCGGTATCTGCCATGCACGGACGCGACCATCTCGATACTTATTTGCTGCGGGTACTCCACACCCTGCTGACCGAGCAGAGCGTGACCCGCACCGCTGTCCGCCTCGGGCAGTCGCAGCCGGCCATCAGCAACACGCTGAAGCGGCTGCGCGAAATCACCGGCGACGCCATCCTGGTGCGCGGCAAGAGCGGCATGGTGCCAACCGAGCGCGGCCGCGAACTGCTGTTGCTGGCCGAGCAGAGCCTGGCGGCGATGGACCGCATCGCTCGGCCGCCGCAGCAGTTCGACCCGGTAACCACCACGCGCACGTTCCATCTCGGGGCGCCGGACTACCTGGATGCGTTCTTCCTGCCCAATATCGTCGAGCGCGTGCGCCGGCTGGCGCCAGGCGCCAAGCTGTTCGTGCATCCGATGACGCAGTCCACCGACTTCCTCGATGCGCTGGAGCAGGGTCATCTCGACATCGTGGTCGGCAACTGGCTGTCGCCGCCCGAGCACCTGCATATCTCGCCGCTGTTCGACGACGAAGTGGTCTGCATGCTGGGCGCCCAGCATCCGCTGGCGCGCAACGGCCTGACCTTGCGCCACTACCTGGAGATGCCGCACCTGGCGCCGGCACCGTATGCGTCGATGCAGCGCAGCATGATCGACCAGGCGCTGGCCGAGCAGGGCTACAAGCGCAATATCCAGGTCACGCTACCGTACTTCGGGCTCGTGCCGTACGTCTTGATGAAGACCGATATGGTGTTCACCACGGGGCGGCAGTTCGCGGCCCACTATGCGCAGTACCTGCCGATCCGCATGGTGCCGTCGCCGGTGCAGTTCCCGCGCATGCGCTTCTACCAGCTCTGGCATGAGCGCTGCCATGCCGCGCCCGATGTCATGTGGCTGCGTCGCATGATTGCCGAGGTTGCCTCGGATCTTCCGCAATTGCCGCGTCTCGAAGCCGCACCTGCCAGCTAGTCGTTGTCGACCCTTGGGGCTGTGCTTCCCGGGGCGCTCCACGGCTGTACTTATGCTGATAAATTCATAATTGCCACATCGACGATTGATGTAGAGAATGCTGATATCGTCGTGGAAACCGAGACAAACGTTTGTCATCGAGCCACATTGTCGAATAGATATGCAAGGCTGAACATATGACATTCCGTTTTGACCTGTTTCCGGTCATTGGTGCGGACGACAATCCGCGCGCCAATGGCAAGGTGTTCCAGCTGCTCAAGGCGGTGCGCGAAACTGGCTCGCTGCATCGCGCGGCCCAGGAAATCGGCTTGTCCTACCGGCACGCCTGGGGCGTGATGCGCACCTGGGAAGACATGCTGGGCCGCTCGATGCTGGACATGGAGCGGGGCCGTGGCGCGTCGTTGACGCGTTTCGGCGAGCGCCTGTTGCGGGCTGAACTACGCCTGCGCGAAACCATCGACCCGGCCATGCAGCGTGCGATGGCTGATTTCCTGAGTGAGCTCGACGATGCCGCGGCGCCGCAGACCGTGCTGCATTTCTCGGGCAGCCACGACCCAGCCGTCGAAACGCTGGCCGCCGCGCTGCGTGGCACGGCAATGCCGCTGCAACTGGATACGGTGTTCTGTGGCAGCGTCGAGGCGCTGGTCTGCCTGCAGGAACGCCAGTCCGAGCTGGCTGGCTTCTACGTGTCGCCGATCCAGACCGCCGGCTCGGTGGCGCACGTGACGCTGCGCAAGTGGCTGCGGCCGGCCGCGGTACGGCTGGTACGGCTGGCGTGGCGCGAACAGGGCCTGATCGTGGCGCCCGACATGGCGCGCGAAATCCGTGAGCTGCGCGACCTGGCCCGCACCGGCGCCCGCTTCGTGAACCGCCAGCGCAGCTCGGGCACGCGCATGCTGTTCGACCAGTTGCTGGCCTCGCACGGCCTGTACCCCGACCAGATCACCGGCTACGACGAAACGGAGTTCAGCAACGAAAAGGTGGCCGACGCGGTGCATGCCGGGCGCGCCCAGGTGGGTTTCGGCCTGCGCATGAATGCCGAGGCGCATGGCCTGACGTTCGTGCCGCTGACGCACGAGGCCTACTACCTGGCGATCCGGAAGAACGACCAGGCCGCGCCATGGATGAACGCGCTGCTGTCACTGCTGGCCGATCCGGCGTTTGCGCGCCGGCTCGAACAGTTGCCCGGCTACCGCTCGGCCGACCCGGTGGGCATCCTGACGCCGCAGGAGGCGTTGCCCTGGTATGGCGCCGATGGCAAGGAAGGTCCGTAACCGTCGGGCTGGCGTTACACTCCCCTGAAGTCCGATGCGATAACCGCGAGGGGAGCCATGCTCGAAACCGCCGCGCTTGCTGCAGGCATGTCCTGGGCCAGCGGCTTGCGTCTATACCTGGCCGTGCTGACGGCGGGCGTGCTGGCCCGCCTGGGCTGGCTCGACCTGCCATCGGGCCTGCACGTGCTGTCGTCGTGGTGGGTGATCGGGGTGGCGGCGGCGCTGACGGTGGCCGAGTTCGTGGCCGACAAGGTGCCCGGCTTCGATACCGCCTGGGACAGCGTCCAGACCTTTATCCGGATTCCCGCCGGGGCAATCCTGGCCGCGGCGGCGTTTGGCCACATGGACCCGCAGTGGACCGTGGCCGCCGGCCTGATTGGCGGCACGCTGGCTGGCACCGCGCATGCCACCAAGGCTGGCACGCGCGCCCTGATCAATGTCTCGCCCGAACCTTTCTCGAACTGGGTGGCCTCATTCACCGAGGATGTGGGTACCGTGGGCGGGTTGCTGCTGGCGTTCTTCCTGCCCGTGGTGTTCCTGGTCCTGCTGGTTTTGTTCCTGATCGTGGCCGCGTGGCTGTTGCCGAAGCTGTGGCGTGGCGTGCGCCGCCTGCACGCGAGCCTGCGCGGCAAGGCCGAACATCCGCCGCACCGCCCCTGAGCCCCTGAACCTGTTACCCGTTACCTGTCAGCCGAAGACTGCCCGATGTCGACTGCATCCTCTCCTGTTGCTACCGAAGCAAGATTCTCCGCCTGGCGCCAGGCACTGCGCATGGCGCGCCGCGACTGGCTGGCCGGTGAACTGACGCTGCTGCTGTTTGCGCTGGTGCTGGCCGTGGCGGCGCTGACCAGCGTCGGTTTCCTGGCTGACCGCATGCGACTGGGCCTGGAGCGCGATGCGCGGCAGATGATTGCGGCCGATGTGCTGCTGGTATCCGATCAACCGTTCGATGCCGCGTTCAGCGATCGCGCAAGACGCGATGGCCTGCAGGTAGCGCAGACCGTCACATTCCCGAGCATGGCCACGGCGCGCGTGAACGGTGCCCCGGCCAACGGTGAGGCCCCGAGCCAGTTGGCCGCGCTGAAGGCGGTCACCGACGGTTATCCGTTGCGCGGCCGGCTCAAGGTGGCGCAGGCGCCGGGCGGTGCCGAGACCGTGGCCGAGGAGGTTCCCGCACCGGGCACCGTCTGGGTCGACGAAGCGCTGCTGGTTGCGCTGGGCTTGCGCATTGGCGACGGACTGCAGTTGGGCAGCCAGACCTTCCGCATCGACCGGATCATCACGCAGGAGCTTGACCGTGGCGCGGGCTTCATGAACTTTGCGCCGCGCGTACTGTTGCCGATGTCCGACCTGGCGGCCACCAAGCTGATTGGATGGGGTAGCCGCGTGACCTACCGGCTGCTTGTGGCCGGTCCCGATGCCGCGGACAACGCCTATCGGCAATGGGCCACGGACGAGATCGAACGGCGGCACCTGCGCAATACGCGCGTGGAATCGCTCGAATCCGGACAGCCACAGATGCGTGCCACGCTCGACCGTGCCGAGCGCTTCCTGTCGCTGGTGGCCGTGCTGTCGTCGATGATCGCGGCGGTAGCCATTGCGATGTCGGCGCGCCGCTATATGCAGCGCCACACCGATGCCTGTGCGGTGTACAAATGCCTGGGACTGTCGCGCGGCCAGATCCTGCGCGCATTCGGCATCGAGTTCGTGCTGCTGGGCCTTGGCGGCGCGGTGGTGGGGGTCGCGCTCGGCTATGCGGCGCACTATGGCCTGCTGATGTCGCTGGGCGGCCTGCTGCAGGTATCGTTGCCGCATCCGTCGGTGGTGCCGGCACTGGTTGGCGTGGCCGCGGGCATGGTCTTGCTGGCTGGCTTCGCGCTGCCGCCGCTGCTGGCACTGACGCGTATCGCGCCGCTGCGCGTGCTGCGGCGCGATATCGGTTTGCCGCCGGTCTCGGCCTGGATCGCCTATGCACTGGGCCTTGGCGCGTTTGTGGCGCTGTTGCTGGTGGCCGCGCGTGACCTGAAGCTCGGTGCCACCACGGCCGGTGGATTCGTGGGCGCCGGGGTGGTCTTTGCGTTGCTGGCGCTGGGTTTGCTGACGGCGCTGTCGCGGGTCATGCGCGGACGCGCGCGCGGCAGCGTGGGCTGGCGTTTCGCACTGGCCGTGCTGGAGCGGCGCCGTGGTGTGACGGTGCTGCAGACCGTGGCGTTGGCGGTCGGCCTGATGGCACTGCTGCTGCTCGGCATGACGCGCAACGACCTGATCGATTCGTGGCGCAACGCCACGCCTGCCGATGCGCCGAACCGCTTCATCATCAATATCCAGCCCGACCAGCGTGATCCACTGCGCGCGATGCTGGCAAACAGCGAGGTTGCCGACCTGCTGTATCCGATGGTGCGCGGACGCCTGATCCAGATCGGCGAACGTCCGGTGCAGGCGAACAGCTATCCCGATGGCCGCGCGCGCAACCTGGTCGAGCGCGAGTTCAACCTGTCGTACATGGACAAGCTGCCCGACGGCAACCAGGTGACGGCCGGCCAGTGGGACGGCGGTGCATCGGTGGAGGAGGGTATCGCGAAAACACTGCATATCAAGCTGGGCGATACGCTGCGCTTCGATGTGGCAGGGCAGATCGTCGAGGCACCGGTCACGTCGCTGCGCAAACTGGAATGGGGCTCGATGCGCGTGAATTTCTTCGTGATCCTGCCGACATCGAAGATGCAGGGCCTGCCCGAAACCTACATCACGGCGTTCCACCTGCCGCCAGCCAAGGCCGCGCTCGGCAACCGGCTGACGGCGGCATTTCCGAACATCACCGTGGTCAACACGGACCTGATCCTGCGTCAGATCCAGGGTGTGCTCGACCAGGTCATCGCGGCCGTGGAGTTCCTGTTCGTGTTCACCTTGCTGGCTGGCGTTACGGTGCTCTATGCGGCATTGTCCGGCGCGCGCGATGAACGCAAGCGCGATGCGGGCCTGCTCAAGGCACTGGGCGCGCAGGCGTCGCTGGTGCGGCAGACGCAGTATGCGGAGTTTCTGGTGGTGGGCGGGCTGGCGGGCTTCCTGGCCAGTCTTGGCGCGATCGCGGTGGGTTGGGGGCTGTCGCAGTTCGTGTTCGATTTTCCGTACCGCTTCAATGCTTGGATCGTACCGGTGGGCGTGGTTTCTGGCATGCTGTGCGCTTTTGCCGGTGGCTGGCTCGGTTTGCGCGAGGTATTGCGGCAACCTGCGCTGGCCACGCTGCGCGATGTGAACTGAATGTCGATGAGTAATCAACCTGAAAACAACCCCGAAGATCAGCGTGAAGAGATCACCGCCTACGAACTGATAGGTGGCGAAGCGCGTGTGCGTGAACTGGTGGACCGGTTCTATGACCTGATGGACCTGGAAACGCAGTTCGCCGGACTGCGTGCGCTGCACCCGCCAACGCTCGACGGCTCGCGCGACAAGCTGTTCTGGTTTCTGTGCGGCTGGCTCGGCGGCCCGAACTACTTTATCGACCGCTTCGGGCATCCAAAGCTGCGTGCGCGTCATCTGCCGTTCGAGATCGGCACCAGCGAACGCGACCAGTGGATGCGTTGCATGGCGCTGGCGATGCAGGATGTGAAATTGTCAGAGGATCTGCAGATGCGCCTGATGCAGGCGTTGTTCCAGACCGCTGACTGGATGCGCAATGTCCAGCGATAGGCAGATTCCCGCCGCGGCACGCGAGGTGCTCGACTTCTGGTTCGGCTTGCCCGGAACGCCTGCGTGGAATGTGTCGCGACGCGAGTGGTTTGCCAAGTCGGATGCGTTCGATGCTGCCATCCGCGAGCGGTTCCTGCCGCCATGGCAGGACGCTCAGGACGCGCACGATGGCGCCGAGGACAGCTGGTCGGTCACCCCCGAGGGCGCCTGCGCGCGCCTTGTGCTGCTCGACCAGTTTCCGCGCAACATGTTTCGCGGCGATCCGCGCAGCTTTGCGACCGACGGCAAGGCACTGGCGCTGGCGCGTCGCATGCTGGACCTGGGCTGGGATCGGGAACTGCCGACGCCGTGGCATCGCATGTTCTGCTACCTGCCGTTCGAGCATGCTGAGGCGCTTTCCGATCAGGACGTTTCGGTGCGGGAATTTTCGCGTCTGCGCGAAGATACTGGCGGTGCCGTGGACGTGGTGGAGTGGGCGGTGAAGCATCGTGAGTTCATCACGCGCTTCGGGCGTTTTCCGCATCGCAACGCGGTGTTGGGCAGGGCGAGCACTGCCGACGAACGCGAGTTCCTGCGGCAGCCAGGTTCATCGTTCTAGTTCTGCGTGGCCGTGCTGCTCAAAGATAGGTGAGGGTGAAGGTGGCCAGGCCATCGATGGGGATATCGCGCGTCAAGCTCGGCAATTTATCCTTGCTGTTGAGGCCAAGCCTGATCTTGTAGGGTTGGGTGAGCGAGACAAAGCTGCCGGGCGCGATGTCGCCGCTGGCGGCCGCCCAGCTGTGCAGCCGGGTATCGGGGATGATGGCGTTGTTGGCATCGTTCGCGGTGTGCCAGGACGCGCCGCCGTCATTGGAGAAGACGGGGCGAATCGATGCGCCGTCGGCCGTCGGGGAGTCCTCCCTGTAGATGATGTAAGCACCGATGTTCTTGCCATCGACGCTACCGACGCCGAACATCGAGGCGTCATCCTGGTTGTTGTACAGGAACTTGCCGACGCCGGGCGCCACGGAACCCTTGCGGCCGTCGGCTGCCGTCACCGCCACCTTGGCGGCTGCATCGCAGGTCAGCGTTAGCGAAATGGTCTTGTAGCCGAGGTCGGTGTACTCGGTGTTCTTGAGGTCCTGTGCGCGAATCACGCCGAAGTCGACCGTCCCGTTGTTCGACAGCGAGACATTGCATGACACCGGAATCATGTTGGCGCGCAAGCGGAAGGCCGAGATTGAACCAGCCACCACGTTATGGCTTGCCATGGCCAGAAGCGCGGCGACGAGGCCGGAGGCGATTGAACGGGATTGGATTCTCACGGTAAAGCTCCAGGCGGTGTTTCCATGTCACCAGTCGCAGGCCGGTAACACGTGCACCGAATTGTGGTGGTTTGCCGAATTCTTCTGAATAGTTGATCTCTTAATCTGAAGTCACGCGCCGGACGCTGGTGGCGCAGACGCCACTGTTGCAGGTAACGGTGGGCGCTGTGCTTATAATCCCAATCCTGCCGATCGAAAGTCTTTCCGACATCCATGGAAGCCAAACCGCAAGCTGGTCCGCGCCGTACCCGGGACCGCATTCTCGACGTCTCGCTGCGCCTGTTCAATGAAGTGGGCGAGCCCAACGTCACCACCACCACGATTGCGGAAGCCATGGAGATCAGTCCTGGCAACCTGTACTACCACTTCCGCAACAAGGACGACATCATCAATTCCATCTTCGTGCGTTTCGAGCAGGAGATGGAACGCCGCCTGAAGATGCCGGAAGACCACAAGGCCACGCTGGGCGAAAGCTGGGGCTACCTGCAGTACATGTCGGAGTTCCTTTGGAACTACCGCTTCCTGTATCGCGACATCAACGACCTGCTGGCGCGCAACCGGATGCTGGAAACCAACTTCAAGCGCATCGTCGACCAGAAGAAACGCTTCGCGCTGGAGATCTGCCGGCAGTTCCAGGAAGATGGCGATATGGAGGCGACGCCCGAGCAGGTCGATGCGATCTGTACCAATATCGTGGTGATCGCCACTTACTGGCTGTCGTTCCAGTTCGTACAACACCCACGCCAGTACAACGATCCCGAACAGATCCGCGGTTATCTGCACGGTTCGAGCTATCACATCTTCTCGATCCTGGCGCCGTACCTGCGCGGCAAGGCGCGCGAGGCATTCGACCAGCTCGCGCGTGAGTACGCGACGCAGAAGGCGCAGGCCGAAGCCGAAAAAGCCGCGAAAGCTGACAAGGACAAAAAGTGAAATCGGTTTGCGTATATTGCGGTTCGAGCCCGGGCTTCCGCCCCGAATATGCCGAAGGGGCGAAAGCGCTTGGCCGGGCCATGGCCGAACAGGGCCTTGCACTGGTCTATGGCGGCGGCAAGGTGGGGTTGATGGGCATCGTGGCCGATAGCGTCATGGCGCATGGCGGCGCGGCCATCGGCATCATTCCCGATGCGCTGATGCAGAAGGAAGTCGGGCATCGCGGCCTGACCGAACTGCACGTGGTGCGCAACATGCACGAACGCAAGCAGATGATGGCGGATCGGGCCGACGCGTTCATTGCCATGCCTGGCGGCGTCGGTACGTTCGAGGAACTGTTCGAGACGTTCACGTGGGCGCAGCTCGGCTATCACGACAAGCCCGTGGGTTTGCTCAATGTGGCCGGCTTCTACGATGGCATGCTCGCGTTCCTGAAACATGCCGTGGGCGAGGGTTTCCTGAAGCAGATCCATGCTGACATGCTGCATGTATCGGATGCTCCGTCGGACCTGCTCGGCAAGCTGTCGGCCGCGCCACGCGTGGTCGTGGACAAGTGGCAGCAGGGACGGAACCAGACCTGAGACCCCCGCAGAACTGGGGTAGCAGCGCAAAACGCCGCCTGCAGGACAGGCGGCGTTTCTCATCGGGGTGCCCGGCCAGCCACGCTAGGCCAGCAACATCTCCACCCAGCGCACCACATGCGGTCCGCCTAGCGCAATCCATGTGCCGCCGCACAGGATCAGCGCCAGCATCACCGCCGCACTGCCAAAGTCCTTGGCGCGTTTCGACAGGCTGTGGCGTTCCAGTGAAATCCGGTCGATCGCCGCTTCCACGCTGGAATTGAGCAGTTCCACGATCAGTACCAGCAGCAGCGTGCCGAGCAGCATCACACGCTCCACATTCGATACCGGCAGGATGAAGGCGCATGGCGTCAGGATGACCACCAGCGTCAGTTCCTGGCGAAACGCGCTTTCTTCCAGTACCGCATAGCGCAGGCCCGACAGTGAGTTGATGGCCGCGTGCCAGGCCCGCGTCAGGCCACGGTTGCCCTTGTGCGGATTGCTGGCGATCGAATATTCGGTTTCCACTTCAGCCGCCACTCGCGTGGCGGTCGGCCGGTGCAGCGACGGATCGGGCGGTAGCGTGGGTTGGGGCTTGGCCATGATCGGGTGCGACGGAAGATGCCGGATTGTCGGAGCCGCCTGCTGCCCCAGTGGACAACGGACGCAAATGTGCGAGGAATTGCTCGGAGGCGGCGCGCCATGAAAACTTCTCGGCATGGGCTCGCGCGGTTGCGCGGTCGATGCGCAACGCTTCCAGGCAGGCTTCCCGCAGGTCTTCATGCATGACACCGGCCGGGCTGTCACCCAGCACATCGATCGGCCCCGTCACCGGGTATGCCGCCACGGGCAGGCCGCTGGCCAATGCTTCAAGCAGGACCAGCCCGAAGGTATCGGTCTTGCTTGGAAACACGAAGACGTCTGCCGAAGCATACACCCTTGCCAGTTCGGGCTGCTTGAGTACGCCGAGGTAGTTGGCGGACGGATAGCGCGCCTTCAGCGCCGCCAGTGCCGGGCCGTCGCCCACGACCCATTTCGAGCCCGGCAAATCAAGCTGCAGGAACGCCTCGACGTTCTTCTCGACCGCCACGCGTCCCACGTACAGGAAGATCGGATGCGCGGTGTTTAAAACGTTCGCTCGCTGCGCGGTGAACACGTCGAGGTCCACGCCGCGCGTCCACAGCACGCCGTTCGTGATGCCGTACTTGCGCAAGTCGTCCAGTACCACCGGTGTCGGTGCCATGACCGCACGCCCTGCACCATGGAACCAGCGCAGGAAGCGATAGGTCCACGCCAGCGGGATGCCGAAGCGCGCCTGCACGTACTCGGGGAAGCGCGTGTGATAGGCCGTGGTGAACGGCAGCTTGTGCTTGAGCGCATAGGCGCGCGCGGCCAGCCCCAGCGGGCCTTCGGTGGCGATATGCAGCGCGTCGGGCCGGAACGCATCGATGCGGCGGCGTACCTTGCCCGACGGCAGGATCGACAGCCGGATTTCCGGATACGTCGGGCACGGGATGGTGCGGAATTCCAGCGGCGTGAGCAGGTCCACCAGATGGCCCATGGCCTCGAGCTCGCGGCGTGTCGACTTCAGCGTGCGTACCACGCCATTGACTTGCGGCTCCCAGGCGTCGGTAACAATCAGGACTCTCATTGAAGCTCCTTGCGGCGGAGGTGCCGTGGGGTTGTGGTGTGACGGGTCGCGCGCGGCGCATCGGTGCCGCCGGCGCGTGCATGCGGAATGCGAAGAACGGCCGGTCTCAGGCCGTGGCTTCGGCAGTGCGGCGGCGCCGGCGTGAGACCGGTTCGGGCGGGTCCAGCAGGGTGGTCCAGTAGACGATCCGGAGCTCGCCTTCCATGGTTTCCACGAGCGCCGACAGGCTCTCTACCCAGTCGCCGTCGTTGCAGTACAGCTGGCCGTCCACCTCGCGGATCTCGGCCTTGTGGATGTGGCCGCAGACCACACCGTCGCAGCCACGGCGGCGTGCTTCATCCACCATGGCGTGCTCGAACGAGTTGATATAGCTGACCGCGTTCTTGACCTGGTGCTTCAGGTATTGCGACAGCGACCAGTAGTCGAAGCCGAGCCTGGCGCGCACGCGATTGAAGTGGCGGTTCACGGCCAGGATCATCGTGTAGAGCGAGTCGCCAAGATATGCGAGCCATTTGGCGTGTTGCACCACGCCATCGAACAGGTCGCCATGCACCACCCACAGTCGCTTGCCGGTGGCGGTCACGTGGATGGCGTCCTCGCGCACGGTGATGTCGCCGAATGCCATGCCGTCGAACTGGCGCGCCGCTTCGTCGTGATTGCCCGGCACATAGACCACTTCGGTGCCCTTGCGCGCCTTGCGCAGCAGTTTCTGCACCACGTCGTTGTGGCTCTGCGGCCAGTACCAGCCGCGGCGCAGTTGCCAGCCATCGATGATGTCGCCAACCAGATACAGCACGTCCGATTCGTTGTGCTTGAGGAAGTCGAGCAGGTAGTTGGCCTGGCAGCCCGGCGTGCCCAGATGGATATCGGACAGCCAGATGGCGCGATAGCGATGCACGGGTGGTTCAGCGGGGGAGGCGGGACGGCTGCCGGTGTCATCGGATTCGCGCAGCGGCGTGGGATGGGCGGCAGACAGATCGGCGGGCGGCATGAAGGCCGCGAAAGCGGCTGGCATTGAGAGTGTCGGGTCAGGCTTGCCGCGCAGGCGCTGCGCGACTTTCGACAAACTTCGGATGGCTTGAACCATGGCGGCCCCGGTATCGGCGATGGCTGGATTGAGCCAGTGCCGCATGACGAAGCCATGACGGAAACATGAATGTCACATGAAGCTTGCCGCCACGTGGCTAGTTCGGCAGGCGCAACTGGTGCGGCACGGGTTGCGGCGACGCAGGGGCTTGCGTGGCCAACATGGCCAGCGCGGCAAGCGTGGCATCGATGGCGTGGCGGTGGCGCAGCAATGAAACGTGGCCGATACCTTCGAGCGCGAGGTGATGGGCGCCGTCCAGCCACGAGGTGCCGGGCGGCCCGGCAATGGAGTCGTGCCAGCTGAATACCGAGACCAGGCGGGAGCGCATCGACGGTGTTTCCGCGTTGGCCAGCGCAGCCAGCCAGGGGCTGTTCCAGCGCATCTGCCATGCATTGCGCCCCTGGCCAAAACGCGCGAGCGCGCAGCCGTGGTGTGGCGTGCCCAGCGTCACGATGCCCGCGCAGGGCGGTGCGCGGTCTGTCCGGTCGGCTTGCGTTGCCAGCACCTGCGCCGCGCGCGCGGCCAGTCCGCCCATGCTGTGGCAGACCAGCAGCGGCGCACGCCCGGTGCGTGCCGTGATGGCATGCATGCGGGCCAGCAACTGCGGCGCATAGGTATCGATATCGCCAAGTACCGGTTCAAGATCGATCGCTTCGCAGCAGTAGCCCGCACGCGCCAGCGCGGGAGTCAGGTCGAGCCAGATCGCATGGTTGCAGCCATAGCCGTGCACCAGCAGTACGTGTGGCGTGCCTGCCAGCGGATGGGCAGGTTGCGCAAAGGTGAGCCGCGAGCGGAACGGTTGCAGCCAGTTGAACATGCGGAACACAGACTGGCATTCGTAGAGGAAGCAGGCCAGCGCGCGTAGCGGGTTTAGCCGGCGGCGTGGCGGCGCATCGGCCGGCAGGGGCGGGCGTGCCGATGGCGGGATGCCAAAGCCTGACAGCGTGGCGCCAAATGCGATGGCCACGCTGATACCAAACCCGATCAGCACTGCAAGCAGGGCCAGCGTCAGTGCCGGCAGCCACGGCCAGCCCGCACCGACTGCCAGGTAAGTTGCCAGGCCGGCCACGGCTGCCGCCTGCACCATCACGGCGACACGGCGCAGCGCGGCGGCCGTCAGGCTCATTGCCGCGGAGGGCGCAGGTCCGTCAGCCGCGTGCCGGCCAGGCGGTCGTGAAGGAATTGCCGGCGCGGGTCGAGCCACGCCAGCGAGATCCAGATCAGCAGTCCTGCGGCCAATACACCGATGAACGGCCCCTTGGTGAGCCCCAGCGCATGTCCCACCGCCGCCGCTGGTGGCAGCCACAGCCACGCCAGTACATAGCGCAGCAACGCCTGCGGCCAGCGCGGCGGCACGCCCGTGCCGGTTTCCAGCCGGATCCGCCAGGTCTGCATGGCCAGGGTCTGGCCGTTACGCTGCCAGAACCACACGAAATAGCCGCCCAGCACGATGAACATCCACGCCTGGTCCACATAGGGGCGATCCAGGCCAATCGGCTGCAACAACGGGCGCGCCACGACATAGAGCGCGCTGGCGGCCATCAGCACACCGAACAGCAGCACGCCCTCATACAGCATGCATAGCAGCCGGCGGCGCAGCGTTGGGGTACGCAGGGCAGGAGTGGAGGATTGGGTCGAGGCGGCTGACGTGGCGGCAGGCATGGCGCGGGACTGGACGCAAGGCAGAGCGGATCAAGCGGCCATTATGCCAAACCGCACCTGCTGCATCGATGTATGGACCAGGAGGGGGCAGCGCGTTACTGGCGCGGCGTGTCGGTCTGGTTGAAGTCGGTGGCGGCTTCGCCGGTGACAGGCGGGGAGAGCGTGGGGGAGGGGGCCGCAGGTGCCGCGGCGGCTGGCGCGTTCGAGGCGGAAGCCGGGGCCGGGGCAATCGGCGCGGATGCGGCGGCATTGCCTGCCACGGCCTGCGGCGCCGAAGCCGGTGCGGCTTCCGGCGCGCTGGCCGGCTTCTTTTCCGGGTGATGAATCTGGCGGCTCGTGTCGGCCGGCGGGCGCTTGCTTGACGGCAGCGCACTGACCGCACCGGGATGGCGTGGCACTTTCTCCGCGGCCGCCAGTTTCTTCTTCTGCTCTTCCGGCAACTGCTGGTAGCGGTCCCACGCGTCAGCCTTCTTTTCTGCGGGAAGCTGCCGCGTGATCTGGTAGTTCTCGCGTGCCAGGCGGCGCTGCTGCGGCGTCATGCCGACCCATTCCGCCATCCGCTCCTGCAGCCGCTGCTGTTCCTCGGGCTTGAGTTTCGGGTAGAGGTCGGCAATGCGCTGCCACTTGCGCCGGTTCAGTTCGGGAATGGTGTCCCAGAGCGGCTGTAGCGGTGCCAGCACTTTCTGGTGCGTTGGCGACAGCTCGGTCCATGTGGGATGCGTGTTGATGACCGGGCGAGCGGCAGGCTGGCTGGCGGCCGGACCCTGGGCTTGCGCCGTGGAGATCACGATGTCGACACCAAGTGCGGCGATGGTCAGCCCGGCCGCGCAAAGTGTGGCGAGCCGGCGACGGAAGGCGTCGGTGCGGGAGGTTGCGCGTGCCATCCTATTGATCGGGATCGCGCTTCAGGAACACGTGGAAGCCCTGATCGGCGTAGGCCGTGGGCGGCAGGTCGTCGAGCAGCATCGCGGCGTCAACGTCCGCGAGTTCCTCGAGGCGCTGCTGTTGCTGCCAGTGATAGATACCCAGCAGGCCGGCGCCCAGCGCCACCAGCGTCCACACCAGCGCGAGCTTGCGCATCCATGCACCGGCGCGGTGCAGCGGCGTGTCGTCTTCGTCATCGAAGGCGTAGCCGTGCGGCGCGCCAGGCAGCGCGAGCTGCGGCACGTGGGCGACCTCGGCCTTCTTTGCGGCCAGCGCCATGCGCCGCGCGGCTGCCAGCCGTTCGGCAATGTCCCGCGGCAGTGCCTCCGCCGTGGCATCGAGTGCCAAGCGGATCTCGTGGGCAATGCGCCGTTCCTGGATATCTCGTTCGTTTCTGCTCATAGTCGGACCCCCCGCGCGCTCAGGGCTTGCGCCAGCGTGTGCGTTGCACGGGAACAGTGCGTCTTTACGCTGCCTTCCGAACAGCCCATCACGGCTGCCGTCTCGGCCACGTCCATATCCTCCCAGTAACGCATCAGGAAAGCCTCGCGTTGACGCGTTGGCAGACGTTGGATTTCCTGCTCGATGATGTTCATGACCTGTTCCCGCTCGACCTTGTCGGCGCTGCTTTCGGCCGATTGGCTGCCCGATTGGGCTTCCAGCGTTTCCAGCAGGTCGCTGTCGTCGCCGTCACGCTCGTCGCGCAGGTTCGAGAACAGCGTTACCCAGGTGTTGCGCACCTTCTGGCGCCGGAACCAGTCATGAATGGTGTTCTGCAGGATACGCTGGAACAGCGGCGGCAGTTCGGCGGCACTCTTGTCACCGTACTTTTCCGCCAGCTTGATCATGGCGTCCTGCACGATATCCAGCGCGGCTTCGTCATCCCGCACGGCGAACACGGCCTGCTTGAAGGCGCGGCGCTCGACACTGGCGAGAAAGTCGGAGAGTTCCTTATCGGTGGCCATGCAGGCAGAAACAGCGGTTGGGCGGGGTAGCCGGGCCGAATGTGCCGTGGAAGTCCTGCGGCATCTCGGAAATGTTTGCGATCCTAGCAAAAAACACGTGGCTTCTGCCACTGCTGTATGCATGTGCAGACATGATGCCCTGCTCATGCACCGGCCGGTGTCGCGCCGGGCCCCCTGACGGTGCGGCATTGTAAAAAGCCCATTTACCGCGCTGGTGCATTGCAGTATCATCGGCGGTTCACACGACATCAGTGGTTGTCTCATCGGACCGCTTATGAGGCGGTCTTCTCATGCAGACGCGCACCGCTTGAACCCGAGCCACAAGCCCGGCAGAGAGCATCCAAACAATTTTTTGCCGAAAATTGCAAAGGACTGAAATGAACATGCCCAGCGCGGAATTTTCCCACGCAGATAGCAATTCATCCTCCGCTCGCGAAATGATCGGAGCGGAAATCCTCGTCAACGCACTTGCCGAAGAAGGCGTCGAGTACGTCTGGGGCTACCCCGGCGGCGCAGTGCTCTATATCTACGACGAGCTCCACAAGCAAAAGAAATTCGAACACATCCTGGTGCGCCACGAGCAGGCTGCCGTGCATGCCGCTGACGGCTATGCGCGCGCGACCGGCAAGGTGGGCGTTGCCCTGGTGACTTCGGGCCCGGGCGTGACCAATGCCGTGACCGGTATTGCCACTGCCTACCTGGATTCGATCCCGATGGTCGTGATCACCGGCAACGTGCCGACCCACGCCATTGGCCAGGATGCATTCCAGGAATGCGACACCGTCGGCATCACGCGTCCGATCGTCAAGCACAACTTCCTCGTGAAGGACGTGCGCGACCTGGCCGCGACGATCAAGAAGGCGTTCTTCATCGCCGCCACCGGCCGTCCCGGCCCCGTGGTGGTCGATATCCCGAAGGACGTGTCGCGCAACGCCTGCAAGTTCGAGTATCCGAAGACGATCGACATGCGGTCGTACAGCCCGGTGAACAAGGGTCACTCGGGTCAGATCCGCAAAGCCGTGGCGCTGCTGCAGGCCGCGGAGCGTCCGTTCATCTACTCGGGCGGCGGCGTGGTGCTGGCCAACGCCAGCGAAGAGCTGCGCGAACTGGCCGCACTGACTGGTCATCCGGTCACCAACACGCTGATGGGCCTGGGCGCGTTCCCGGGCACGCACAAGCAGTTCGTCGGCATGCTCGGCATGCACGGCACGTATGAAGCCAACATGGCCATGCAGAACTGCGACGTGCTGATCGCCATCGGCGCGCGTTTCGATGACCGCGTGATCGGCAACCCGGCGCACTTCACCGCGCAGGCGCGCAAGATCGTCCATATCGATATCGACCCGTCGTCGATCTCGAAGCGCGTCAAGGTGGATATCCCCATCGTCGGCAACGTCAAGGACGTGCTGCAGGAACTGATCGCCCAGATCAAGGCCAGCGACGTCAAGCCGCGCCGCGAGGCATTGGCCAAGTGGTGGGACCAGATCGAGCAATGGCGTTCGGTGGACTGCCTCAAGTACGACCGCGATTCCGAGATCATCAAGCCGCAATATGTGGTGGAAAAGATCTGGGAACTGACGAAGGGCGATGCGTTCATCTGCTCCGACGTCGGCCAGCACCAGATGTGGGCCGCGCAGTTCTACAAGTTCAACGAGCCGCGCCGCTGGATCAACTCCGGTGGCCTGGGCACGATGGGCGTGGGCCTGCCGTACGCAATGGGCATCAAGAAGGCATTCCCGGACAAGGAAGTCGTCACCATCACTGGCGAAGGCTCGATCCAGATGTGTATCCAGGAACTGTCGACCTGCCTGCAGTACGACACCCCGGTCAAGATCTGCTCGCTGAACAACGGCTACCTGGGCATGGTGCGCCAGTGGCAGGAAATCGAGTATGACAACCGCTACTCGCATTCCTACATGACCGCACTGCCGGACTTCGTGAAGCTGGCCGAGGCCTATGGCCACGTTGGCATGCGCATCGAGAAGACGTCCGACGTCGAACCGGCGCTGCGCGAGGCGTTCCGCCTGAAGGACCGCACCGTGTTCCTGGACTTCCAGACCGACCCCACCGAAAACGTGTGGCCGATGGTCCAGGCCGGCAAGGGTATCTCCGAAATGCTGCTCGGCGTGGAGGACCTGTAATGCGACATATCATCTCGGTCCTGCTGGAAAACGAACCCGGCGCGCTGTCGCGCGTGGTGGGCCTGTTCTCGGCTCGCGGATATAACATCGAGACGCTGACGGTAGCGCCTACCGAAGATGCGTCGCTGTCGCGGATGACCATCGTCACCACCGGTTCGGACGACGTGATCGAGCAGATCACGAAGCACCTGAACCGGCTGGTGGAAGTGGTCAAGGTGGTGGACCTGACCGAAGGCGCGCATATCGAGCGCGAGCTGATGCTCGTGAAAGTGCGTGCCGTGGGCAAGGAGCGCGAGGAAATGAAGCGCACCGCCGACATCTTCCGTGGCCGCATCATCGATGTGACCGAAAAGACGTACACCATCGAGCTGACCGGCAACGGCGGCAAGCTGGATGCGTTCCTCGATGCCATCGACCGCACCGCGATCCTGGAAACCGTCCGTACGGGCGGCTCCGGTATCGGCCGCGGCGAGCGCATTTTGAAGGTCTGACCGGCGCCACCGGCAACAGAGCACGGCCACAAGCCGACACGCAGTATCCCGAAGCGGCGCGACACCATCGACCGAACAGGCATCAGGTGTCTCGCCGCCACCCTAATACAAGATTTGAGAAATTGAAGGAACCATCATGAAAGTGTTTTACGACAAGGACGCCGACCTCTCCCTGATCAAGGGCAAGAATGTCACCATCATCGGCTACGGCTCGCAAGGCCACGCCCACGCACTGAACCTGAAGGATTCGGGCGTGAACGTGACGGTTGGTCTGCGCAAGAGTGGCGCGTCGTGGAACAAGGCGGCCAACGCCGGCCTGCAGGTCAAGGAAGTTGCCGAGTCCGTGAAGGGCGCCGACGTGGTCATGATCCTGCTGCCGGACGAGCAGATCGCCGACGTGTACAAGAACGAAGTGCACGCCAACATCAAGGAAGGCGCAGCACTGGCCTTCGCCCACGGCTTCAACGTGCACTACGGTGCCGTGATCCCGCGCGCCGACCTGGACGTGATCATGATCGCGCCGAAGGCCCCGGGCCACACCGTGCGCTCGACGTACTCGCAAGGTGGCGGCGTGCCGCACCTGATCGCCGTGCACCAGGACAAGTCCGGCGCTGCCCGTGACATCGCCCTGTCGTACGCCACCGCCAACGGCGGCGGCCGTGCCGGTATCATCGAGACGAACTTCCGCGAAGAAACCGAAACCGACCTGTTCGGCGAACAGGCCGTGCTGTGCGGCGGTACCGTCGAGCTGATCAAGGCTGGCTTCGAGACGCTGGTGGAAGCCGGCTACGCGCCGGAAATGGCGTACTTCGAGTGCCTGCACGAACTGAAGCTGATCGTCGACCTGATCTATGAAGGCGGCATCGCCAACATGAACTACTCGATCTCGAACAACGCCGAGTATGGTGAATACGTCACCGGCCCGCGCGTGGTGACCGAAGAGACCAAGAAGGCCATGAAGCAGTGCCTGACCGACATCCAGACCGGCGAGTACGCCAAGAGCTTCCTGCTGGAAAACAAGGCCGGCGCCCCGACGCTGATCTCGCGCCGTCGCCTGACGGCCGAGCACCAGATCGAGGAAGTGGGTGCGAAGCTGCGCGCGATGATGCCGTGGATCGCCAAGAACAAGCTGGTCGACCAATCGAAGAACTAAGCAGTACGGGCAACAAGCGGGGCGCCTGGCCGGAACGGCAGGGCGCTTCGCAAAGTGCCACAGCCGTCCAGTCTGCCGCCGGTCTCCTGCATCCAGGGAGACATTTGGCGGAGACTGGGCGGCTTTTTGTTATCCTTGTCGGACTTTTTCAGGCGCTGGCCTGATTTTTTCTTATATTTCGCATCGACACCGCCGCATGTCTTACCCAATGGGTGGAAAGCGTGCAAAGTGTCGAAATTGCGTGAACCCATCACAACGCTTGCATGAACTATCCTCATCCGCTGATCGCCCGTGAAGGCTGGCCATTCCTGGCCGGCGCTTTCATCATCTCGCTGCTGGTCCATGCCAGCGCGGGTTTCTGGTGGGCGTTGCCGCTGTGGATCATCACGGTTTTCGTGCTGCAGTTCTTCCGTGACCCGCCGCGGCCCATTCCGTCGGCCCCGAATGCGATCCTGGCCCCGGCCGATGGCCGCATCGTGGTGGTCGAGAAGACGCAGGATCCCTTCGCCGGCCGCGAGGCATTGAAGATCAGCGTGTTCATGAACGTGTTCAATGTGCACTCGAACCGTGCGTCGCTCGACGGCAAGGTCGAGAAGCTCGAATATTTCCCAGGCAAGTTCGTCAACGCCGACCTGGACAAGGCATCGCTCGAAAACGAGCGCAATGCAGTGGTGATCCGCCGCGCCGCAGACGGCCAGCTGGTGACGCTGGTGCAGGTGGCGGGTCTGGTGGCACGCCGGATCCTGTGCTACACCAAGGTGGGCGATACGCTCTCGCGCGGCCAGCGCTACGGCTTTATCCGCTTCGGCTCGCGTGTCGACGTGTACCTGCCCGTGGATGCCCGACCGCGCGTGACGATTGGCGAAAAGGTCTCGGCTTCGTCGACCGTGCTGGCCGAACTGGACGTCCAGGCCTAACGCGCCGCGGATCAGTCAGCGACAGGAGACCTGGCATGGGTGCCTTCAACCGACGCAACAAGCGGGTCAGCAACGGCAACGTGACGCACCTGCGTCCGTTCCGTCATAACCAGCTTCGCAACGACCCCGACTACGACGCCGACGAGCACGATATCGAATACGTGCGTCCGCGCCGCCGCGGGATCTACCTGCTGCCCAACGCATTCACCACGGCAGCACTGTTCGCGGGTTTCTTCGCGATCGTGCAGGCCATGAACATGCGCTTCGACGTGGCGGCCATCGCGATCTTTGCCGCGATGGTGCTCGACGGCATGGATGGACGCGTGGCGCGCATCACCAATACGCAGAGCGCATTCGGCGAGCAGTACGATTCACTGTCGGACATGACCTCGTTCGGCGTGGCGCCGGCGCTGGTGATGTACGAATGGATCCTGCATGACCTGGGCAAGTGGGGCTGGATCGCCGCGTTTGTCTACTGCACCTGCGCGGCGCTGCGCCTGGCGCGCTTCAACGCCAATATCGGCGTGGTGGACAAGCGATTCTTCCAGGGCCTGCCCAGCCCGGCGGCGGCGGCGCTGGTGGCCGGCTTTGTCTGGTTGGCCATCGACAACAAGCTGCCGGTGAAGGAATTGTGGATGCCGTGGGTCGCGTTTGCGATCACGCTCTATGCCGGCCTGTCGATGGTGTCGAACGCGCCGTTCTACAGTGGCAAGGCACTCGACGTGCGCTATCGCGTGCCATTCGGCATGATGGTGCTGGTGCTGGTGCTGTTCGTGGTGGTGTCGTCCGATCCGCCCGTGGCACTGTTCGGCCTGTTCGTGGCCTACGCGATCTCGGGTTACCTGCTGTGGGCCTGGCGCTCGATCCACGGGCAACCCGGCGGGGCAGGCAAGGTCCGTGCAGCCGGCTCCGGCAACGGTGCGGGCAATGGTGCAGGCAGCGATCGCTGACCGGTATCGATGAAGGGCGCTCTCGGGCGCCCTTTGTTTTTTGGTGTGTCGTAGTCAGTTCCACCCACCCTCAGGAGAATGTCATGGGCATGTTCGACTTCATCAAGGAAGCGGGAGAAAAGTTGTTTGGCAAGGGCGAAGCCAAGGCTGCGCAGGAAGCGGCTGCTGCCGATCCATCGGCGAGCGACAAGGCCGAGGCGGCCAATCGTGCGGCAGGCGATGCGATCGAGGCGTATATCGCGCAAATGGGACTCAGCGCGACCGGATTGACCGTTACGGTGGACGGTTCGCAGGGCAAGGTCACGGTGTTTGGCGTGGCGCCGGACCAGGCAACGCGCGAGAAGATCATCCTGTGCTGCGGCAATGTCGAAGGCGTCGATGCGGTCGAGGACAAGATGTCGGTCAATGTCGAGACCAGCGAATCGCAGTGGCATACCGTGGTGAAGGGCGACACGCTGTGGGCGATTTCCCAGGCGGCCTATGGCAACGGGGCGGAGTACAACAAGATTTTCGAAGCCAACAAGCCGATGCTCTCGCATCCGGACAAGATCTACCCGGGGCAGAAGCTGCGCATTCCGCCAAAGTAAGTGGGAAAGTAAGTGGCAAAGTAAGCGTCCGCAGGAGAGCGGGAAAAAGCCGGTTGCACGCGCGCTGCAAACCGGCTATAGTCGCCGCATGATTTCGCGCCAGACCCTAATCGCTCGCACCACCCTAGGTGGCCTACTAGGCCATCAGGTCGGGACGCGCGCGCGCTGAGGGAACGCCAAAACACCCTAGCGCGAAAATCACCAGGATTTTTAAACGCCCCGGCCTGCATCCATGCACGCCGGGGCGTTTTGCATTCTGACCGGAATGCCCCGCGGCGGGACAGCGCGGTACACAGCACATAAGGCACAGCCCAGGAGCTCCACAAATGTCTGACAAACTCATCATTTTCGACACCACGTTGCGTGACGGCGAGCAATCGCCCGGCGCGTCGATGACCCGCGAAGAGAAGATCCGCATTGCGCGTCAGCTCGAGCGCCTGAAGGTCGATGTGATCGAGGCCGGCTTCGCGGCCAGCTCCAACGGCGACTTCGAGGCCATCCGCTCGATCGCCCAGGTGGTGAAGGACTCGACGATCTGCTCGCTGGCCCGCGCCAACGACAAGGACATTGCCCGTGCCGCCGAAGCGCTGAAGCCCGCCAACTCGTTCCGTATCCACACGTTCATCGCCACGTCGGCGTTGCACATGGAAAAGAAGCTGCGCATGACGCCGGACCAGGTCTATGAACAGGCCCGCCTGGCCGTGCGTTTCGCACGCCAGTTCACCGACGACATCGAGTTCTCGCCCGAGGACGGCAGCCGTTCGGACATGGACTTCCTGTGCCGCGTGCTCGAAGGCGTGATCGCCGAAGGCGCCACCACGATCAACCTGCCCGACACCGTTGGCTATGCCGTGCCGGAAGGCTATGCGGAACTGATCCGCTCGGTGCGCGAGCGGATTCCGAATTCGGACAAGGCAATCTGGTCGGTGCATTGCCATAACGACCTGGGCATGGCCGTGGCCAATTCGCTGGCCGCGGTGAAGCTCGGCGGTGCGCGCCAGGTCGAATGCACGATCAATGGCCTGGGCGAGCGCGCCGGCAATACCAGCCTGGAAGAAGTCGTGATGGCCGTGAAGACGCGCCGTGACTACTTCAACATGGATGTCGGCATCGACACCACGCAGATCGTGCCGGCATCGAAGCTGGTGTCGCAGGTGACCGGCTTCGTGGTGCAGCCGAACAAGGCCGTGGTGGGCGCCAATGCGTTTGCACACGCCTCGGGCATCCACCAGGACGGCGTGCTCAAGGCGCGCGACACGTATGAAATCATGCGTGCCGAAGATGTGGGCTGGACCGCCAACAAGATCGTGCTGGGCAAGCTCTCGGGCCGCAACGCATTCAAGCAGCGCCTGCAGGAACTCGGCATCGAACTCGAGAGCGAGGCCGAGATCAATGCCGCCTTCACGCGCTTCAAGGAACTGGCCGACCAGAAGGCCGAGATCTTCGACGAAGACATCATGGCGATTGTCTCGGACGAAGAGCAGGAAAACGCCAACGAACACTATCGTTTCGTATCGCTGTCGCAGCGTTCGGAAACCGGCGAGCGCCCGCATGCACGCGTGGTCTTCAACGTCGATGGCACCGAGCAGACTGGCGAGGCGGAAGGCAATGGTCCGGTCGATGCCACGCTGCACGCGATCGAAGGCCGCGTGAACAGTGGTGCCGAACTGGTGCTGTATTCGGTGAACGCGATTACCGCGGGCACCCAGGCGCAGGGCGAAGTGACCGTGCGGCTGACCAAGGCTGGCCGCATCGTCAATGGCGTTGGCACTGACCCTGACATCGTCGCCGCTTCGGCCAAGGCCTACCTGGCGGCGCTGAACAAATTGCACGACAAGGCCGTGCAGAAGATCAATCCGCAGATCTGAACCCGATTCCTGCGAGTGCGATGGCGGGGCTCACAAGGCCCCGGCCATCATGGACCGCCCGGCTGCCGCGTATCGCGTGGCGCCGGGCGGTTTGTCGTTGCGGCGTCGTTGCCGCGTTACCGGGTCAGTTGCGCTCGGGCCGGTCGCGCAGCGGATCGGGTGTGACCAGCGAGCGGCGCAGTACGCCGGCATCGTCAAACATGAAGTTGAACATCGAGTACCACATGTCCTCGTGCAGGAAGCGATAGCTCCATGTTTCCAGTTTCAGTCGCGGGTAGTATTCCACTGGCTCGCGCGGCGCGCCGAAGTGCTCCAGCACGTCTTTCTTGGTCCAGACATTGATCTGCGCCTTGTAGAGTTCGGTGGTGGTCAGCATCTGCCGGAAGTTGGTCAGCTTGCCGTCACGGTCGAAGTCGGCCGCGTAGGAGTACTCGCCCAGCGGCTGCTTCGAGTAGAACCAGCGCGTGGTGCCGTCGTCGAGCCGGTAGACGTCGGTAGGCTTGCCAAAGGTTGCCTCGACGGCGGCCTGGGGCTGGCCGACCAGCTTCAGGCCGGTGTTGACCGGGGCCAGGGCGGGGCCCAGCGCGGCGCAGCCGGCCAGGGTGGCGCTAGCCAGCACCACGGCGGCCATCCAGCGGCGCAGCGGCTGCGACGCATGCGTGGGTCGTGTGGATTGCGTGGGTTGCGTGGGGTGTGTCATGTCAGGTGCCTTGTGAAGCAGATTTACGCAATTGCCGTGAGTGTAGCGGGGCCGGGCGCTCTGTGTGTACCATCGCGGGTTTTGCGACAGGCGACAGGAGAAACGATGGCGGGCATCAGAGTGCACGGTTTGCGTGCGTGGCTGGCAACGGCACTGTGCTGCGTAAGCGTGGCGGCACTGGCGCAGGGGCCGGCCCAGGCCGCGGCAGGCACGCCGATCCGGCTGGGCATGATCGACGGCTTGTCCGGGGCGTTTGCCAACGCCGGCGAGGCCGTGGCGCGCAATCTGCGCCTGTCGATCGAGCGCATCAACGCGCGCGGTGGCGTGAAGCTTCCCGATGGCGCCCACCCGCTGGAACTGGTCACGTTCGACAGCAAGGGCAATGTCGACGAAAGCCTGATCCAGTTTCGCGGCCTCGTCGACAAGCGTATTCCGTTCGTGCTGCAGGGCAATAGCTCGGCCGTGGCCAGCGCGCTGGTGGCGGCCGTCAATCGCCAGAACCAGCGCCAGCCCGATGCGCGCGTGCTGTTCCTGAACTACTCGGCTGTCGATCCCGCGCTGACCAACGAAAATTGCAGTTTCTGGCATTTTCGTTTCGATGCCAGTTCGGACATGCGCATGCAGGCGCTGACCGAGGCGATCCGCAGTGAGCATGCGGTGCGCAAGATCTACCTGATCGACCAGGACTACAGCTTTGGTCACCAGGTTGCGCGTTCCGCGCGCGAGATGCTGGCGGCCAAGCGGCCCGATATCCAGATCGTGGGCGATGAATTCCACCCGATCGGCAAGATCAAGGATTTCGCGCCGTATATTGCCAAGATCAAGGCCAGCGGCGCCGACGCGGTGATCACGGGCAACTGGGGCAACGACCTGACGCTGATGATCAAGGCCGCGCGCGAGGGCGGCCTCAACGCGCGCTTCTACACGTTCTACGGCAATGGCCTGGGGGCGCCGGCGGCGATGGGCGACGCTGGCGTGGGCCGCGTGCTGGCCGTGGCCGAATGGCACCCGAACGTGGGTGGCGCGGCGTCTGATGCGTTCTACCAGTCGTTTGGCAAGCGCTATCCCGATCCGCGCGACGACTACGTGCACCTGCGCATGCAGATGATGGTGGAAATGCTTGCGCGAGCCATCGAGCAGGCCGGCTCCACCGATGCCGTGGCGGTGGCCTATGCGCTCGAGAACATGCGTTTCACGAACGGCTTCCATGAGGCAACGGTGCGGGCCGATGACCATCAGGTGCTGCAACCGCTTTATGTATCGGTCATGGCAAGGCAGGGCGGCGAGGTGCGCTTCGACAACGAGGGGTCCGGCTATGGATTCCGCACCGTGAAGAAGCTCAAGGCGGCCCAGACCACCTTGCCGACCACGTGCCGCATGGAGCGCCCCGCGCGCAATTAGGCGCGCACGGCAACGGCGCGATTCGCAGCCGGGCGGAATTCGGCTATAATGCGCGGCTGTCGTCTGCAAGCCACCTGGCTGCCGGCGGCGGATGCCTCAAGTCAATTCAGGCACGACGCAGGTGGCGCATCCCGCGCTACGGCGTTCGCAAGTGAAAGGGAATCATCATGGCAATCGCCAACAAGTCCGAAGTCATCCAGAAGTTCGCCCGCGCCGCCAACGACACGGGTAGCCCCGAAGTCCAGGTCGCCCTGCTGACCACGCGCATCAACGAACTGACCCCCCACTTCAAGGCCAACATGAAGGATCACCACAGCCGCCGCGGTCTGCTGCGCATGGTGAGCCGTCGTCGTCGCCTGCTGGACTACCTCAAGTCCAACGACGCCGACCGTTACCGCGCCCTGATCGAAGCCCTGGGCCTGCGCAAGTAAGGTCTGCGGATGGCAGCACGGATCCTGCAAGAGTTGTTCGCGCACGATTTCACGTGAGGCCGCAATGCCTGCGCCAGCACTGCTGGGGCAGGCATTTTGCTTTTCTGGCCCGGCGTTACGGCGGTTACGGCGCCGGGTTGGTGGTGAAGTGATGTTTGTTTCACGTATTGGCTGGGCGACAATGCCTGGCACCGTTGCGTCTGCCGTTGCATCAACGGGTGCGACGGAGTAAGTTACCTCGCTCTTTATCGCAGAATTGCACCGGAGCCGGCCAAGGAAACGGGGTTTTGTGTCATTCCATCGCGCCATCGCCACTGACCGTCACTGACGGTGGCGCGATGGAATGGCATAGCACTTCCCTGAGACTGCGGACCGGGAACAATCCGGCAGTTCGCCTGCCGCTGCGAGCGCAGGCGTCGCCAGCCGTACCGTATTGACGGCAGGCAAGGCAAGTTATTCAAGGAACGCTCATGACCATGTTCAACAAGATCGTCAAGGAATTCCAGTGGGGCCAGCATACGGTCCGCATGGAAACCGGTGAGATCGCCCGCCAGGCGTCTGGCGCCGTGATCGTCGATGTGGAAGACACCGTGGTGCTGGCCACCGTGGTGGCAGCCAAGAGCCCGAAGCCGGGCCAGGACTTCTTCCCGCTGACTGTCGACTACATCGAAAAGACCTACGCCGCGGGCAAGATCCCTGGTGGTTTCTTCCGGCGTGAAGGCCGTCCGTCGGAAAGCGAGACGCTGACCTCGCGCCTGATCGACCGTCCGCTGCGTCCGCTGTTCCCGGAAGGCTTCTACAACGAAGTGCAGGTGGTGATCCACGTACTGTCGATCAACCCGGAAGTGCCGGCCGACATCCCGGCCCTGATCGCTTCGTCCGCCGCGCTGGCCGTGTCGGGCATTCCGTTCAATGGCCCGGTGGGCGCCGCCCGCGTTGGCTACAAGGATGGTCAGTACCTGCTGAACCCGACCCGCGCGCAGATCGCCACGTCGGAGCTGGACCTGATCGTGGCCGGTACCGAGCGTGCCGTGCTGATGGTGGAATCGGAAGCCAACCAGCTGTCGGAAGACGTGATGCTGGGCGCCGTGGTGTATGGCCACGAGCAGATGCAGATCGCCGTCAACGCGATCCACGAACTGGTCCGTGAAGGTGGCAAGCCGGAATGGGACTGGGCACCCGCGGCCAAGAACGAAGCGCTGATCGCCAAGGTCAGCGAGATCGGCCTGTCGCTGCTGCAGGAAGCCTACCAGCTGCGCCAGAAGTCGGCCCGCAGCGCCAAGCTCAAGGAAGTCAACGCAACCGTGCTGGCCAAGCTGGCCGAAGCCGGCGTGGAAGCCGACAAGGTTGAAGTTGGCAACGTGCTGTTCGATCTGGAAGCGAAGATCGTGCGTGGCCAGATCCTGGCCGGCGAGCCGCGTATCGACGGCCGCGACACGCGCACCGTGCGCCCGATCGAGATCCGTTCGTCGGTGCTGCCGCGCGCCCACGGTTCGTCGCTGTTCACGCGTGGTGAAACCCAGGCACTGGCAGTGGCCACGCTGGGCACCAAGAGCGACGAGCAGATCATCGACGCACTGGCCGGTGAATACCGCGACCGCTTCATGCTCCACTACAACATGCCTCCGTTCGCCACCGGCGAAACCGGTCGCGTGGGTAGCCCGAAGCGTCGTGAAATCGGTCACGGCCGCCTGGCCAAGCGCGCACTGATCCCGGTGCTGCCGAAGGAAGACGAATTCGCCTACACGATCCGCCTGGTCTCGGAAATCACCGAGTCGAACGGTTCGTCGTCGATGGCTTCGGTGTGCGGCGGCTGCCTGGCACTGATGGACGCCGGCGTTCCGGTCAAGGCGCACGTGGCTGGCGTGGCCATGGGCCTGATCCTCGAAGGCAACAAGTTTGCCGTGCTGACCGACATCCTCGGCGACGAAGATCACCTCGGCGACATGGACTTCAAGGTGGCGGGTACCGATACCGGTATTACCGCGCTGCAGATGG
Organism: uncultured Cupriavidus sp.; assembly: GCA_963543405.1. GTDB lineage: Bacteria > Pseudomonadota > Gammaproteobacteria > Burkholderiales > Burkholderiaceae > Cupriavidus. The sequence goes on along the minus strand of CAUUBQ010000004.1, from coordinate 44,774 downwards.
ACATCAAGGTGCAGGGCATCACCAAGGAAATCATGCAGGTTGCGCTGGCACAGGCACGCGAAGGCCGCATCCATATCCTGGGCAAGATGCAGGAAGCCATGGGCCATGCACGCACCGAGCTGTCGGCCCATGCTCCGCGCATGATCACCATGAAGATCCATCCGGACAAGATCCGCGAAGTGATCGGCAAGGGCGGCTCGACCATCCAGGCGCTGACCAAGGAAACGGGCACGACCATCGACATCCAGGAAGACGGCACGATCACGATCGCGTCGACCTCGAACGAAGGCATGGCCGAAGCCAAGCGCCGCATCGAGGGAATCACCGCGGAAGCCGAAGTGGGCAAGATCTACCCCGGCACCGTGCTGAAGCTGCTGGACTTCGGCGCCATCGTGAACATCCTGCCGGGCAAGGACGGTCTGCTGCATATCTCGGAGATCGTCAACGAGCGCGTGAAGGACATCAAGGACTGGCTGAAGGAAGGCCAACACGTGCGCGTGAAGCTGATCCAGGCCGACGAGAAGGGTCGTCTGCGCCTGTCGCTGAAGGCTGCGCTGGCTGAAGAGGGTGGCAGCATCAGCCCGATCGCCCCGCAAGGCGATGCACCGGCTGCTCCGACCTCGCCGGAGCAACAGCAGTAAGCTGAAGCGGCAAGCAGGCAGTAGCAGTACCCCATGAAAGCGGCTGGCGATGTCCAGCCGCTTTTTTGTTTACACTGCCGGTCAGTCTTCAACCTGCGGCACGCGCGTGCAAGCTCGCGCGCGTGGTGCGACCCACGACATTAATGAGGAGTCATCATGAAAGCCATCGAGATCCGCGAGTACGGCGCCCCCGAAGTCCTGCAGGAAACACAGCGCCCCGATCCGGAGCCGAAGGCCGGTGAAATCCTGATTCGCGTGGCTGCCGCCGGTATCAATCGTCCCGACGTGTTCCAGCGTACCGGCAACTATCCGGTGCCGCCCGGTGCATCGGATCTGCCAGGCCTTGAAGTTGCCGGCGTGGTGGTGGGTGGCGATCTGTCGAATGCGGCGAACCGCTTTGGCCTGAAGGTGGGCGATCGGGTTTGCGCGCTGGTGCAGGGCGGTGGCTACGCGGAGCTGTGCACCGCGCCGGTCGAGCAGTGCCTGCCGGTGCCGGAAGGCCTCAGCGATATCGAGGCGGCTGCGTTGCCGGAAACGTTCTTCACGGTCTGGAGCAATGTGTTTGATCGTGGCCAGCTTGGCCGTGGCCCGCGCGGTGCCGCGGAGACGCTGCTGATCCAGGGTGGGTCGAGCGGCATCGGGACCACGGCGATCCAGATCGCCAAGGCGATGGGCTTCAAGGTCTTTGTCACCGCTGGCAGCGACGACAAGTGCAAGGCGTGCGAAGACCTCGGTGCTGATCGCGCGATCAACTACAAGACGCAGGACTTCGTGGCCGAGGTAAAGGCCTTGACCGAAGGCAAGGGCGTCGACGTGATCCTCGACATGGTGGCCGGCTCGTACCTGGCGCGCGAACTGTCGTGCATCGCCGATGACGGTCGCATCGTGATCATCGCGTTGCTCGGCGGCGGCAAGGCGGAAATCCCGCTTGGCGATATCCTGCGTCGCCGTATCACGATCACGGGCTCGACGCTGCGTCCGCGTCCGGCATCGTTCAAGGGGGCCATTGCCCAGGCGCTGCACCAGAACGTCTGGCCGCTGCTGGCCTCGGGCAAGATCAAGCCGGTGATCCACAAGGTGTTCCCGGCCGCGCAGGCAGCGGACGCACACCGGCTGATGGAATCGAGCGAGCACATCGGCAAGATCGTGCTGACCTGGTAATTCGACGGGTCTGGCGCCATCGGATCCGCACAATCGTGCCTTGACTGGCGCGATTGTGGGTCGATTGTGGGCCGATGGCCACTGGCCGTCCGCAATTGTCCGCCCCATGCTGGCGGCACCCCCATGACCACGCTACAATAGCCGGTTTGATTCAAAGAGGGGACCCTTGTGAGACAAAAGCTGGTCATCGGCAACTGGAAGATGCATGGCAGCCTGGCCGCCAATGCGGCCCTGCTCGACGGTATCAAGGCGGCGCCGGCCAAGGCAAAGCTGGCCGTCTGCGCACCGTTTCCCTATCTTGCCCAGTGCCAGTCGCTGCTCACCGGATCGCAGGTGTCCTGGGGTGCCCAGGATGTCTCGGCCGAGGTCAAGGGTGCCTTCACGGGTGAGGTTGCTGCCCCGATGCTGGCCGAGTTTGCTTGCGCCTATGCGCTGGTGGGCCACTCCGAGCGCCGCACCTATCATGCCGAGACCGATGCAACGGTAGCGACCAAGGCGTTGCGCGCACTGGAAGCGGGTATCGTTCCGGTGGTGTGCGTTGGCGAGACGCTGGCCGAACGCGAGGCAGGCCAGACCGAGGCCGTGGTGGGTCGTCAGCTGCAGGCTGTTCTCGATGCTTTGTCTATCGAGCAGCTTGAGCGCATTGTTCTGGCCTATGAGCCCGTGTGGGCCATCGGTACCGGCAAGACCGCGACCAGCGAGCAGGCCCAGGCCGTGCACGCTGCGCTGCGTGCGCAGGTGGCGGCGAAGGATGCCGGTGTGGCACAGCGCATGGCCATCCTGTACGGCGGCAGCGTCAAGCCTGACAATGCAGCCGAACTGTTTTCCATGTCCGATATCGACGGGGGCCTGATTGGTGGCGCCTCGCTGAAGGCGGATGATTTCCTCGCGATCGGCAACGCCTGAATGCCGGATGCGACTGTCTGATCAGGCAAGTACGAAACGAATTTAAACAAATGGCAATCTTCAAGACTTTGTTGGTCATCGTGCAGGTTCTGTCCGCGCTTGGCGTGATCGGCCTCGTCCTGCTGCAGCATGGCAAGGGTGCGGACGTTGGCGCTGCGTTCGGTTCGGGCGCATCGGGCAGCCTGTTCGGTGCATCGGGCTCGGCAAACTTCCTGTCGCGTACCACGGCCGTGCTGGCAGCACTGTTTTTCGCCTGCACGCTGGGTCTGACGTTGCTGGGCAACTACAAGCCCCAGGCCTCGCTGGGTGTCATGGGTGCCGCGCAACAACCGCAGGGTGCATCTGCGGCTGCCGCATCCGCGCCTGCGGCCGCAGCATCCGCGCCCGCTGGTCCGGCTGTGCCGAAGTAAGGTCGGACTCCGCGCAATAATCGAACAGTGTGTTCGTCGATTCCTGATTTTATTTGCAGTTGTGCATTGAACAAATCAGGAATCATGAGTTAGAATGCAAGGCTTGAAACGATTCCCCAGCGGCGAAGCAGAAGTCAAAGGAAATACTCCTTTAGCCAGGCTTCGCAGGGTGTAAAAACCCGGCGCAAGGCAATATTGTTTCTCCCCCAGCCGACGTGGTGAAATTGGTAGACACGCTATCTTGAGGGGGTAGTGGCGAAAGCTGTGCGAGTTCGAGTCTCGCCGTCGGCACCAAAAAACTTGATCGGAAGTCTGTGTCGCACCCGTGTCATGCACGGGTGCAAACATGACTCTCCGGCAGTCCGCAAGGCGGCGCCGTAGCTAAGACGGGATGGCGCCTGGGGTGGGCAACAGGACGCCGCTAGCTGCTGGTGCTGTTGACAACATTCCAGATAAGGCTGGCCGTACCTTGACACTCGAAGCCTACTTCCCCGTCCTCATCTTTATCCTCTTTGGCATCGTGCTCGGTGTAGCGCTGATGGCCATTGGTCGGATTCTCGGTCCCTACAAGCCTGACGCAGCGAAGCTGTCGCCGTACGAGTGCGGCTTCGAAGCGTTCGAGGATGCGCGCATGAAGTTCGACGTGCGCTATTACCTCATCGCCATCCTCTTTATCCTGTTCGATCTCGAAACTGCCTTCCTGTTTCCGTGGGGCGTTGCCCTCAAGGACATCGGTTGGCCGGGATTCATCGCCATGGGCGTGTTTCTGCTGGAATTCATCGTGGGCTTCGTCTACATCTGGAAAAAGGGCGCGCTCGATTGGGAGTGATGTGAAATGGCAATCGAAGGCGTTCTCAACGAAGGCTTTGTCACGACTACGGCTGACAAGCTGATCAACTGGACCCGTACGGGTTCCCTGTGGCCCATGACGTTCGGTCTGGCCTGCTGTGCAGTGGAAATGATGCACGCCGGCGCCGCACGCTACGACATGGACCGTTTCGGCGTGATTTTCCGCCCGTCGCCGCGTCAATCCGACGTGATGATCGTGGCCGGTACGCTGTGCAACAAGATGGCCCCCGCGCTGCGCAAGGTCTACGACCAGATGGCGGAACCGCGCTGGGTCATCTCGATGGGCTCGTGCGCCAATGGCGGTGGCTACTATCACTACTCGTATTCGGTGGTGCGTGGCTGTGACCGCATCGTGCCGGTCGACATCTATGTTCCGGGCTGCCCGCCGACCGCGGAAGCGCTGATCTACGGCGTGATCCAGCTGCAGAACAAGATCAAGCGTACCAACACCATTGCGCGCAAGGGCTGACATGGCGAACCTCGATACCCTCAAGGCCGCCCTCGAGAAAGTTCTGGGCAAGCGCGTGCAGAACCTGACCGAGGCCCTCGGCGAACTGACGCTGGTCGTCAAGGCTGAAGACTACCTCGACGTCGCGCGCCTGCTGCGCGACGATCCGTCGCTGCGCTTTGAACAGGCAGTGGATCTCTGCGGCGTCGATTACTCCGATTACGCTGAAGGCGCCTGGGACGGCCCGCGCTTTGCCGCGGTGACGCACCTGCTGTCGGTCACGCACAACTGGCGCCTGCGCCTGCGCGCATTCGCGCCGGACGACGACCTGCCGGTACTGCCGTCGCTGATCGATGTCTGGAACTCGCTGAACTGGTTCGAGCGCGAAGCGTTCGACTTCTACGGCATCGTGTTCGAAGGCCATCCGGACCTGCGCCGCATCCTGACCGACTACGGTTTCGTCGGTCATCCGTTCCGCAAGGACTTCCCGGTTTCGGGCTACGTGGAAATGCGTTACGACCCCGAGCAGAAACGGGTCATCTACCAGCCGGTGACGATCGAGCCGCGCGAAATCACGCCGCGCGTGATTCGCGAGGACAACTACGGCGGCACGCAGCACTGAGAACGGCGTCATGGCAGATATCAAGAACTACACCCTAAACTTCGGTCCCCAACACCCTGCAGCCCACGGCGTGCTGCGCCTGGTGCTTGAGTTGGACGGCGAAGTCATCCAGCGTGCCGACCCCCACATCGGCCTGCTGCACCGTGCCACCGAAAAGCTGGCCGAGCAGAAAACCTGGATCCAGAACGTTCCCTACATGGACCGCCTCGACTACGTGTCGATGATGGTCAACGAACACGCGTACGTGATGGCCATCGAGCGCATGCTCGGCCTCGAGGTGCCGGTGCGCGCCCAGTACATCCGCGTGATGTTCGACGAGATCACCCGTCTGCTGAACCACCTGATGTGGATCGGCTCGCACGCGCTGGACGTGGGTGCGATGGCGGTGTTCCTCTACGCGTTCCGTGAACGCGAGGACATGTTCGACATGTACGAGGCGGTGTCCGGTGCGCGCATGCACGCGGCCTACTATCGACCGGGCGGCGTGTACCGCGACCTGCCCGACACGATGCCGCAGTATCGTGCATCGAAGATCCACAACGAGAAGGCCATCAAGGTCATGAACGATGCCCGTTCGGGCTCGTTGCTGGACTTCATCGAGGACTTCACGAACCGATTCCCGACGTATGTCGATGAATATGAGACGCTGCTGACCGATAACCGTATCTGGAAGCAACGTCTGGTCGATATCGGCGTGGTGACTCCCGAGCGTGCACTGCAGATGGGCTTCACCGGTCCGATGCTGCGTGGCTCGGGCATCGAGTGGGACCTGCGCAAGAAGCAGCCCTACGAGGTGTACGACCAGCTCGACTTCGACATCCCGGTGGGTACGGCAGGCGACTGCTACTCGCGCTACCTGGTGCGTGTGGAAGAAATGCGCCAGTCGAACCGGATCATCAAGCAGTGCATCGACTGGCTGCGTCGCAACCCGGGCCCGGTGATCACCGAGAACCACAAGGTGGCACCGCCGTCGCGCGTCGACATGAAGTCGAACATGGAAGAGCTGATCCACCACTTCAAGCTGTTCACCGAAGGCATGCACGTGCCGCCGGGCGAGGCTTATGCGGCGGTGGAGCATCCGAAGGGCGAATTCGGTATCTACGCGATCTCCGACGGTGCGAACAAGCCGTACCGCCTGAAGATTCGTGCCCCGGGCTATGCCCACCTGGCCGCGCTCGACGAGATGGCCAGGGGACACATGATTGCGGATGCGGTCACGATCATCGGTACACAGGACATCGTGTTCGGCGAGATCGACCGCTAAGGGATACCGGCAAGACAGGTAACCCGTCACAGGCCGTTGTCCGGACGACGATCCGGGCGTGTTCGGCCGGCCCCGGCGGTAACGGTGGCGGCAGGCAATGCCTGCAACGGACTGGCAAGGAGTGCAGGGCGCTCCGGGCCGGCAGAACATGGCAGCGACGGCTGCAAACCAGCGAAGCCCCGCAAGATGCGCGGCTGCGCCGTATTACTGCAATGACCATGCTATCAGCAGAAGCTCTCAAGGAAATCGATCGCGCGATCGCGAAGTATCCGACCGACCAGAAGCAGTCGGCCGTGATGGCGGCACTCGCCGTGGCACAGGGCGAGGTGGGCTGGGTTTCCCCCGAAGTCATGCAGTTCGTCGCCAGCTACCTGGAAATGCCGCCTGTGTGGGTGGAAGAGGTGGCCACGTTCTACAACATGTATGACACCAAGCCGGTCGGCAAGTACAAGCTGACCGTCTGCACCAACCTGCCGTGCGCGCTGTCGGGCGGCGACCGGGCTGGCGAATACCTGAAGCGCAAGCTCGGGATCGACTACAACGAAACCACCGCTGACGGCTGCTTCACGCTGAAGGAAGGCGAGTGCATGGGCGCTTGCGGCGACGCACCGGTGATGATCGTCAACAACACCCGCATGTGCAGCTTCATGAGCGACCAGAAGCTCGACGCCCTGGTCGACGAGCTCAAGGCCGAAGCCGCCGCCAAGGGGGACAAGTAACATGACCTCTCTGCACGACCGTCACATCAAGCCGCTGATCCTGGCCGGCCTGGACGGCAAGAACTGGCACCTCGAGGACTACGTCAAGCGTGGTGGCTACAAGCAGCTGCGCCGCATCCTCGAAGGCAAGGTACCCCCCGAGCAGGTGATTGCCGACGTCAAGGCGTCGGGCCTGCGTGGCCGTGGCGGTGCGGGCTTCCCGACCGGCCTGAAGTGGAGCTTCATGCCGCGTACGTTCCCGGGCCAGAAATACCTCGTCTGCAATACCGACGAAGGCGAGCCGGGTACGTTCAAGGATCGCGACATCATCCGCTACAACCCGCATTCGCTGATCGAGGGCATGGCCATCGGCGCGTATGCGATGGGCATCACCGTGGGCTACAACTACATCCACGGCGAGATCTGGAACGAGTACAAGATCTTCGAGGAAGCCCTCGAGGAAGCGCGTGCCGCCGGGTTCCTGGGTGACAACATCCTGGGTTCGGGCTTCAGCTTCCAGCTGCATGCCCACCACGGCTATGGCGCATACATCTGCGGCGAGGAAACCGCGCTGCTCGAATCGCTGGAAGGCAAGAAAGGCCAGCCGCGCTTCAAGCCGCCGTTCCCGGCCAGCTTCGGCCTGTATGGCAAGCCGACCACGATCAACAACACCGAGACGTTCGCCGCGGTGCCGTTCCTGCTGGAAATCGGCCCCGAGGAGTACCTGAAGATCGGCAAGCCGAACAACGGCGGCACCAAGATCTTCTCGATCTCGGGTGACATCGAGCGTCCGGGCAACTACGAAATCCCGCTGGGCACGCCGTTCTCGACGTTGCTCGAGCTGGCTGGCGGCATGCGCGGCGGCAAGCAGATCAAGGCGGTGATCCCGGGCGGCTCGTCCGCGCCGGTGGTGCCGGGCGACCTGATGATGGCGACGACCATGGACTACGACTCGATCGCCAAGGCCGGCTCGATGCTGGGCTCGGGCGCCGTGATCGTGATGGACGAAACGCGTTGCATGGTGCGGTCGCTGCTGCGCCTGTCGTATTTCTACTTTGAAGAATCGTGCGGCCAGTGCACGCCGTGCCGTGAAGGCACCGGCTGGCTCTATCGCATGGTGAATCGTATTGAACACGGAGAAGGCCGCCAGGAAGACCTGGACCTGCTCAATAACGTCGCGGAAAACATCATGGGTCGCACGATTTGCGCGCTCGGCGATGCCGCGGCGATGCCGGTACGCGGCATGCTCAAGCACTACTGGAAAGAGTTCGAATATCACGTCGAACACAAGCAGTGCATGGTCCCGGCCCATTCCTGAAGCGTGGCAGAACATGGTTGAACTCGAGATCGACGGCAAGAAGGTAGAGGTTGCGGAAGGCAGCCTCGTGATGGAAGCAGCCCGCAAGCTGGGCACCTACATCCCGCACTTCTGCTACCACCGCAAACTGTCCATCGCGGCGAACTGCCGCATGTGCCTGGTCGAAGTGGAAAAGGCGCCCAAGGCGCTGCCCGCGTGCGCCACTCCGGTGACGCCCGGCATGAAGGTCTTCACGAACTCCGAAAAGGCCGTCAAGGCCCAGAAGTCCGTGATGGAATTCCTGCTGATCAATCACCCGCTCGACTGCCCGATCTGCGATCAGGGCGGCGAATGCCAGCTGCAGGATCTGGCCGTGGGCTACGGTGCCTCGGAGTCGCGCTACAAGGAAGAAAAGCGCGTGGTGTTCCACAAGAACGTGGGCCCGCTGATCTCCATGGAGGAGATGACCCGCTGCATCCACTGCACCCGCTGCGTGCGCTTTGGCCAGGAAGTGGCCGGCGTGATGGAGCTGGGCATGCTGAACCGCGGCGAGCATTCGGAAATCACGACGTTCGTGGGCCAGACCGTTGATTCGGAACTGTCCGGCAACATGATCGACCTGTGCCCGGTTGGCGCGCTGACCAGCAAGCCGTTCCGCTATTCCGCCCGTACGTGGGAACTCGGCCGCCGCAAGTCGGTGTCGCCGCACGACGGCGTGGGTGCCAACCTCGTGGTCCAGACCAAGAACCAGCGCGTGATGCGCGTGGTGCCGCTGGAAAACGAAGACATCAACGAATGCTGGATCTCGGACAAGGACCGCTTCGCGTATGAAGGCCTGAACAGTGCCGACCGTCTGTCGCGCCCGCTGCTGAAGCAGGGTGGCGAATGGATGGAGACGGACTGGCAGACCGCGCTCGAATACGTGGCGAATGGCCTGGCCAGCATCAAGCGCGACCATGGCGCCGACCAGATCGCCGCCGTGGCCAGCCCCCACAGCACGCTGGAAGAACTGTTCCTGCTGGGCAAGCTCGTACGCGGCCTGGGCAGCGACAATATCGACTTCCGTCTGCGCCAGACCGATTTCTCGGCAGCGCTGAAGGGCGCGCCGTGGCTGGGCCTGCCGGTGGCCGAGGTCACCACGCTGCAACGCGCGCTGGTGATTGGCTCGTCGCTGCGCAAGGATCATCCGCTGCTGGCCTCGCGCCTGCGCCAGGCTGTGAAGAAGGGTGCCCGCGTGACGCTGATCGGTGCCGGCGGTGAAGACCTGCTGATGCCGGTGGCTGCACGTATCGACGTGGCGCCGTCGGGCTGGACTGCCGCACTGGCCGGTGTGGCCCGTGCCGTGGCCGCCTCCAAGGGCGTGGCCGCGCCGGCCGGTACCGATGGCTTCGATGGCGGCGACGCCGCGAAGTCGGTGGCCGAAGCGCTGCTGTCGGGCGAACGCCGTGCGGTGTTCCTCGGCAACGAAGCCGTACGTCATCCGCAATTCTCGGCGCTGCACGCGCTGGCCCAATGGATCGCCACGGAAACGGGTGCGACGCTGGGCTTCCTGACCGAAGCGGCCAACACCGTTGGCGGCTACGTTGCCGGCGCGCTGCCGCAACAGGGTGGTGCCAACGCACAGGCGATGTTCGACGCGCCGCGCCGCGCCTACATCGTGCTGAACGCCGAACCGGAATTCGATACCGCCGATGCGCGCAAGGCCCTGGCCGCGCTGCAACAGGCCGGTACCGTGGTGGTGCTGTCGCCGTTCCGCTCGGAAGCGGCGCTGCAGTACGCCGACGTGATCCTGCCGATCACGCCGTTCACCGAAACCGCCGGTACGTTCGTGAATGCCGAGGGCCGTGCCCAGAGCTTCAACGGCGTGGTCCGTGCGCTGGGCGAAGCGCGTCCGGGCTGGAAGGTCCTGCGCGTGCTGGGCAACCTGCTGGACGTGCCGGGCTTCGACTTCGACACCGCTGAAGCCGTGCGCGATGCCGCGCTGGCCCGCCCGGTGGCGGAGCAGCTGAACAACGCGACCGACGCCGCGATCCGTGTCACGGCTGCAGCCGCGAACGGTGTCGAGCGTATCGCCGATGTGCCGATCTACCACGCCGACCCGATCGTGCGCCGTGCCGATTCGCTGCAACTGACTGCCGCCGCGCGTCGTGCCATGCAGGTGGCGCTGTCGCCGGACCTGTTCGCCAGCCTTGGCGTACAGGCGGGCGATCCGGTGCGCGTGACGCAGGACGGTGCCAGCGTGGTGCTGCCCGCGGCGCTCGAAAAGACGCTGCCGGCCAACACCGTGCGCGTGCCGGCGGCTACCGTGGCCGCGGCTACGCTGGGCGCGCTGTTCGGCAACGTCACTGTTGAAAAAGCCATCGACCTGTCGGCCGGCCAGACCGCCGCGACGGCCACCGTATAAGAAGAGCGAGAAAGCAACATGATCGACTTCATTACCTCGCAGGGCCAGGCCATCTTCGGCAGCGTCTGGACGCCGCTGTGGATCCTGATCCGTGCCGTGGTCATTGTGGTGCCGCTGCTGCTGTGCGTGGCCTACCTGATTCTGTGGGAGCGCAAGCTGATTGGCTGGATGCACGTCCGTATCGGCCCGAACCGCGTGGGTCCGCTGGGCCTGCTGCAGCCGATCGCCGACGTGCTGAAGCTGCTGCTCAAGGAAGTCATGTTCCCGTCGCAGATCAACCGGGGCATGTACCTGGTGGCTCCGCTGATGGTGCTGATGCCCGCGGTGGCGGTGTGGGCCGTGATTCCGTTCCAGGCCGAGGCGGTAATGGCCAACGTGAACGCCGGCCTGCTGTACGTGATGGCCATCAGCTCGGTGGGCGTCTATGGCGTGATCCTGGCTGGCTGGGCCTCGAACTCGAAGTACGCGTTCATCGGCGCCATGCGCGCCGCGGCACAGATGGTGTCGTATGAAATCGCCATGGGCTTCGCGCTGGTGACGGTGCTGATGGTGGCGGGCAGCCTGAACCTGTCGGCGATCGTGAACAGCCAGAACACCGGCTACTTCGCCAACATGGGTCTCAACGTGCTGTCGTGGAACTGGATTCCGCTGCTGCCGATGTTCGCCGTGTACTTCATCTCGGGCGTGGCCGAAACCAACCGCCACCCGTTCGACGTGGTGGAAGGCGAATCGGAAATCGTGGCCGGCCACATGATCGAATACTCGGGCATGACGTTCGCGCTGTTCTTCCTGGCCGAGTACATCAACATGATCGTCATCTCGACGATGACCGCGTTGCTGTTCCTCGGTGGCTGGGCGCCGCCGTTCTCGAGCTTCATCACCAATGCGATCCCGGGCTTCTTCTGGCTCGTGATCAAGGTTTTCCTGCTGCTGTCGGTATTCATCTGGATTCGCGCCTCGTTCCCGCGTTACCGCTATGACCAGATCATGCGTCTGGGCTGGAAGATTTTCATTCCGCTGACCGTGGGGTGGCTGATCATTGTGGCGATCTGGATCAAGTCGCCGTGGAACATCTGGCACTAAAAGGCCTGGCGACGGTGCGCCGCCCAAGAGGGCAGGGCGCACCGCGCGGAAATACTTAGGAAGCAATCGTCATGCTGCTCGCCATCAAGGACTTCTTCAACAGCCTGCTCCTGAAGGAACTCTTCAAGGGCATGGCACTGACCGGCCGCTATCTCTTCGCGCGCAAGATCACTGTCCAGTTCCCGGAAGAGAAGACGCCGATGTCGCCGCGTTTCCGCGGCCTGCACGCACTGCGCCGCTACCCGAACGGGGAAGAGCGTTGCATTGCATGCAAGCTGTGCGAAGCGGTGTGCCCGGCCATGGCCATCACGATCGAGTCGGACGCACGTAACGACGGCACGCGCCGTACCACGCGCTACGACATCGACCTGACCAAGTGCATTTTCTGCGGCTTCTGCGAAGAAGCCTGCCCGGTCGACGCAATCGTCGAGACGCATATTCTCGAGTATCACGGCGAGAAGCGCGGCGACCTGTACTTCACCAAGGACATGCTGCTGGCAGTGGGCGACCGCTACGAGCCGCAGATCGCCGCGGCCAAGGCCGCGGACGCGAAGTACCGCTAAGGCGCATCGACGTACCGGCGTACCAACGTATCAGCAGGGCGAGGGCAGGGCACGCAGTGGCCCGCCCCCGCAAGTGAAATTGAATCGGTCCCGCAAGGGGCCACCAGAAGGATGCCGCGCAGCGAGGGCAACCCCGGGAGGGTGCTGGCGACGCGCGGCCCAGAGAGGATCCGATAGGGACCATGGAACTCACGACCACCATCTTCTATGTCTTTGCGTTGGTGCTGGTGCTGTCCGCACTGAAAGTCATCACCGCGAAGAACCCGGTGCATTCCGCACTGTTCCTCGTCCTGGCGTTCTTTACCGCCGCGGCCATCTGGCTGATCCTGAAGGCAGAATTCCTCGCCATCCTGCTCGTGCTGGTCTACGTTGGCGCCGTGATGGTGCTGTTCCTGTTCGTGGTGATGATGATCGATATCGACATCGAGCACCTGCGCCGGGATTTCTGGACCTACGTGCCGATGGCCTCGGTCGTTGGCGCGCTGATCATTGCCGAAATGGCCATCGTGCTGGTGCGCAACTTCGTCGGTACCACCAACGCGGTGCTGCCGGCCGGCGCGCAGGATCCGAACTACTCGAACACTGCCGCACTGGGCAAGCTGATCTACACGGACTACGTGTACGCGTTTGAAGTGGCCGGCATCATCCTGCTGGTGGCAATCATCGCAGCCGTCGCGCTGACGCTGCGCCGCCGCAAGGATGTCAAGGCACAGGATGTGGGCGCCCAGCTGCGCGTACGCCGCGACGAGCGCGTGCGCATGGTGAAAATGCCGGCCGAGGGCCGGGCCGAAGCGGAAGCCACGGCAACCGCCAACAAGAACTAAGCCCGGAGAACCTCGCTGTGTTGTCTCTCGCCCACTTTCTCGTCCTCGGTGCCATCCTGTTCGCGATCAGCATCGTTGGCATCTTCCTGAACCGCAAGAACGTCATCGTGCTGCTGATGGCGCTCGAACTGATGCTGCTTGCGGTCAATATGAACTTCGTCGCCTTCTCGCACTACATGGGCGACCTGGCCGGACAGGTTTTCGTTTTCTTCATCCTTACGGTGGCCGCCGCCGAGTCGGCAATCGGTCTGGCAATCCTGGTCGTGCTGTTCCGTAACCTGGACACGATCAACGTTGACGACATGGATACCCTGAAGGGCTGACATGAACGTCCACGTCAAGAACCAAGACTGCTCCCTGACCGCACACCAATAAGCGTCCTATGGCAACCACGCTCAACCCCAACCTGCTGCTGGCGATTCCGCTGGCGCCGCTCGCCGGCGCCGCGATAGCCGGCCTGTTCGGCACCAAGTTCTTCGGCACGTTTTCCTCGGAGTCGCGCGGCGGCCGGATCGTGGCCCACTCGGTGACGATCCTCGGTGTCGCCATCGCCTTCGTGCTCTCGCTGCTGGTGCTGCGTGACGTGCTCGATGGCGCCGGCTACAACGCCACCGTCTACGACTGGATGACCATCGGCTCGCTGAAGCTCGAAGTCGGCTTCCTGGTCGACTCGCTGACCGCGATGATGATGGTCGTGGTGACCTTCGTTTCGCTGATGGTGCACATCTACACCGTCGGCTACATGCAAGGGGACCCCGGCTACAACCGCTTCTTCGCCTACATCTCGCTGTTCACCTTCTCGATGCTGATGCTGGTGATGAGCAACAACTTCCTGCAGCTGTTCTTCGGCTGGGAAGCTGTGGGCCTGGTGTCGTACCTGCTGATCGGCTTCTGGTACACGCGTCCGACCGCGATCTTCGCCAACATGAAGGCGTTCCTGGTCAACCGCGTGGGCGACTTCGGCTTCATCCTGGGCATTGGCCTGCTGCTGGCCTACAGCGGCAGCATGAACTACACCGACGTGTTCGGCCAGCGCGAGCAACTGGCGGCCGTGATCTTCCCGGGCACCGACTGGCTGATGATCACCGTGGCGTGCATCTGCCTGTTCATCGGCGCGATGGGCAAGTCGGCGCAGTTCCCGCTGCACGTCTGGCTGCCTGACTCGATGGAAGGCCCGACCCCGATCTCGGCACTGATCCACGCGGCAACCATGGTGACCGCCGGCATCTTCATGGTGGCGCGCATGTCGCCGCTGTTCGAACTGTCGGATACCGCGCTGTCGTTCGTGCTGGTGATCGGCGCGATCACTGCGCTGTTCATGGGCTTCCTGGGCATCATCCAGAACGACATCAAGCGCGTGGTGGCTTACTCGACGCTGTCGCAGCTGGGCTACATGACCGTGGCACTGGGCGCGTCGGCCTACTCGGTCGCCGTGTTCCACCTGATGACCCACGCGTTCTTCAAGGCACTGCTGTTCCTTGGCGCCGGTTCGGTGATCATCGGCATGCACCATGACCAGGACATCCGCAACATGGGCGGCCTGCGCAAGTACATGCCGATCACGTGGATCACTTCGCTGGTGGGTTCGCTGGCGCTGATCGGCACGCCGTTCTTCTCGGGCTTCTACTCGAAGGACTCGATCATCGAGGCCGTGGCGGAATCGCACCTGGCCGGTTCGGGCTTTGCGTACTTCGCCGTGCTGGCTGGCGTGTTCGTGACCGCGTTCTACTCGTTCCGCATGTACTTCCTGGTGTTCCACGGTGAAGAGCGCTGGGGCAAGGCCCACGCCCACGAAGATCACCACGAGGAAGAAGAGGAGTCGCATGGCGACGACCATCACCATGGCCTGGCCGCCGGCGAGAAGCCGCACGAGTCGCCGTGGGTGGTGACGCTGCCGCTGGTGCTGCTGGCCATCCCGTCGGTGATCGTGGGCGCCATCGCCATCGAGCCGATGCTGTTCGGTGACTTCTTCAAGCACGGCGTGGCATTCAAGGACGTGATCTTCGTTGGCGAGAATCACCACGCCATGGAAGAGCTGAAGGAAGCGTTCCACGGCTGGGTGCCGATGGCGATCCATTCGCTGACGACCCCGGTACTGTGGCTGGCCATCGCCGGCGTGGTGCTGTCGTGGTTCTTCTACATGAAGCGCCCGGATATCCCCGAAGCGATCAAGCAGCGTTTCTCGGGTGTCTACAAGCTGCTGGACAACAAGTACTACATGGATGCGTTCAACCAGGCAGTGTTTGCCCGCGGTGCGCGCCTGCTGGGTACCGGCCTGTGGAAGGGCGGCGACCAGAGCTTTATCGACGGCCTGTTCGTCAATGGTTCGGCTCGCGTGGTGGCTTCGTTCGCCGCGGCCAGCCGTTACATCCAGTCCGGCTATATCTACCATTACGCTTTCGCGATGATTATCGGCATGCTGGTGCTCCTGACGCTGACGGTCACTGGCGTGATAGGCACCAAGTGATAGGCACCAAGTAAGGAAAACAAAGAAATGGTTCTGTCTCTCGCAATCTGGCTGCCAATCTTCTTCGGCCTGCTGGTATTGATGTTCGGTTCCGACCGCAGCAAGTGCTTCGTGCGCTGGATGTCGCTGTTTGGCGCCGTCGCCAGCTTCGTGGTGACGCTGCCGCTGGTCTTCCACTTCGATACTTCCACTGCCGCCATGCAGTTCGTCGAACAGGCGAACTGGATCGACCGCTTCAACATTGCCTACCACCTGGGTGTGGACGGCATCTCGATGTGGTTCGTGGTGCTGACCGCGTTCATCACCGTGATCGTCGTGATCTCGGCCTGGGAAGTGATCACCGAACGTGTGGCTGAGTACATGGCCGCGTTCCTGATCCTGTCGGGCCTGATGGTCGGCGTGTTCTGCGCGCTGGACGGCATGCTGTTCTACGTGTTCTTCGAAGCCACGCTGATCCCGATGTACATCATCATCGGTGTCTGGGGTGGTCCGAACCGCGTGTACGCCGCATTCAAGTTCTTCCTCTACACGCTGCTCGGCTCGCTGCTGACACTGGTCGCGCTGCTGTACCTGTACAACAAGACCGGTTCGTTCGACATCCTGGCCTGGCACCAGGCCAAGCTGACGTTCGAAGAGCAGGTCCTGATCTTCCTGGCGTTCTTCATGGCTTTCGCCGTGAAGGTGCCGATGTGGCCGGTGCATACCTGGCTGCCCGATGCCCACGTGGAAGCACCGACCGGTGGTTCCGTGGTGCTGGCCGCGATCATGCTGAAGCTGGGCGCCTACGGTTTCCTGCGGTTCTCGCTGCCGATCGCCCCGGATGCCAGCCACTACCTGGCGCCGTTCATCATCACGATCTCGCTGATCGCGGTGATCTACATCGGCCTCGTGGCGCTGGTACAGGCCGACATGAAGAAGCTGGTGGCGTACTCGTCGATTGCCCACATGGGTTTCGTGACGCTGGGCTTCTTCATCTTCAACGACATCGGCATCGAAGGCGGCATCATCCAGATGATCTCGCACGGTTTCGTGTCGGGCGCGATGTTCCTGTGCATCGGCGTGCTGTATGACCGCGTGCACTCGCGCCAGATCGCCGACTACGGCGGTGTGGTGAACGTGATGCCGAAGTTCGCCGCATTCTCGGTGTTCTTCGCCATGGCCAACTGCGGCCTGCCGGCAACGTCGGGCTTCGTGGGCGAATTCATGGTGATCCTGGGTGCCGTCAAGTTCAACTTCTGGATCGGCCTGCTGGCCGCCACGGCACTGATCTTCGGCGCGGCCTACTCGCTGTGGATGGTCAAGCGCGTGATCTTCGGCGACATCGTGCACCAGCATGTGCGCGAACTGCTGGACCTGAACAAGCGTGAATTCGTGATGCTTGGCCTGCTGGCCATCCTGACGCTGTACATGGGCCTGTACCCGAAACCCTTCACCGATGTGATGCACGCCTCGGTGGTGAACCTGCTGTCCCACGTGGCACAGTCCAAGCTGTAAGCGGGGGAGAGAAATCAACATGCAATCGTCCTCTAGCCTGGCGCCGGTCGCGCCAATCATCTTCCTGGCGATCGCCATCGCGGCGATCAACTGGATCGACCTGGCGCGCGGCAAGGCCCGCTCGAGCGTGGCGTACCCGCTCTCGCTGCTGACCACGCTGGTGCTGACCGTATGGTTCGCGCTGAACGCGGCCAACGGCGAAACGCACTACGCATTCGCCAACCTGGTCGTGATCGACCCGATGGCCAACGTGCTGTCGGCGTTCTGTTCGCTGGGCATGCTGCTGACGCTGGTCTACACGCGCAACTACCTCGGTGAGCGCGACATGTACGCCGGCGAGTTCTACATGCTCGCGCTGTTCACGCTTGGCGGCCAGATCGTGATGATCACCGGCAACAACTTCCTGACGCTGTACCTGGGCCTGGAACTGCTGTCGCTGTCGTCGTACGCACTGGTGGCGCTGCGCCGCGATTCGCGCGTGACGTCGGAATCGGCCATCAAGTACTTCGTGCTCGGTGCGCTGGCTTCGGGCTTCCTGCTCTACGGCATGTCGATGATGTACGGCGCCACGGGCTCGCTGAACCTGGGCGAAGTGTTCCGCGTGGTCGAGTCGGGCCGCGTCAACACGACAATGCTGGCCTTCGGCGTGGTGTTCATCGTGGCTGGCCTGTCGTTCAAGCTTGGCGCCGCACCGTTCCACATGTGGATTCCGGACATCTACCAGGGTTCGCCGACCGCGGTGACGCTGCTGATTGCCGCCGGTCCGAAGGTTGCCGCCTTCGCGCTGATCATGCGCGTGCTGGTGGAAGGCCTGCTCCCGCTGGCCACCGATTGGCAGACGATGCTGGTGGTGCTGTCGATTGCCTCGCTGGCGATCGGCAACCTGACCGCGATCGTGCAGACCAACCTGAAGCGGATGCTGGCTTACTCGACCATCTCGCACATGGGCTTCATCCTGCTGGGCATGCTGTCCGGCGTGGTGGCTGGCCAGGCGGATGGCGCGGCCAATGCGTACAGCTCGTCGATGTTCTACTCGATCACGTACATGCTGACCACGCTCGGCACGTTCGGCCTGATCCTGATCCGTACGCGCCGCGGTTTCGAAGCCGAGACGCTGGAAGACCTGAAGGGCATGTCGCGCCGTCATCCGTGGTTTGCGCTGCTGATGCTGGTGATGATGTTCTCGATGGCCGGCATTCCGCCGACCGTGGGCTTCTACGCCAAGCTGGCCGTGCTGCAGGCCGTGGTCAAGGCCGGCATGAGCTGGCTGGCCGTGGTGGCCGTGGTGTTCTCGCTGATCGGCGCGTTCTACTACCTGCGCATCGTGAAGCTGATGTACTTCGATGCCCCGGTTGGCGAAGAGCCGCTGGAAGCATCTACCGGCCTGCGTTCGGTGCTGAGCCTGAACGGGTTGGCCGTGATCCTGCTGGGCCTGTTCCCGGCTGCGCTGATGAACCTGTGCTACCAGGCCATCCGCGCGACGCTGGCATCGTGATTGCATAAGCCAAAGGTGACGATATGAGTTCCTCGGCGGGCGGCTGGTTTGTCATTCTGCTGGCACTGGTTTGTGCCAACCTGCCGTTCGTCAACCAGCGCCTGTTCGCGGCGGTGGGCCTCAAGTGGGCCCGCAAGCCGCTGTGGCTGCGCGCGGTGGAACTGGTCGTCTGCTACGCGGTGGCCGGCCTGGCCGGCTTTGCGGTGGAAGCAAGCCTTGGCAATGCTTTCCCGCAGGGCTGGCAGTTCTATGCCATTACCGCCTGCATGATGCTGGTGTTTGCCTTTCCAGGCTTCACCTGGCAATACCTGGTCAAACATCGTACGGCCTGAGGGCTTGCCAGCTCCGGGCCCGTGCCTTACCCGGAGCGTTCATGACCGACAAGACTTCCGCAACATCGTCCGCGCAATCGTCCACGCAAGAGGACGATCATCTCCGCGAAACGCCGGTAGCCTCGGCGACCATCCACCGCGGTAAATTCCTGACCCTCAAACACGATATCGTGCGCCTGCCCGACGGCAAGCAGGCCGCGCGCGAGTACGTGCTGCATCCGGGCGCGGTCATGATGATTCCGCTGTTCGACGATGGCACGGTGCTGATGGAACGCCAGTTCCGTTATCCGGTGGGCGAGGTCATGCTCGAATTCCCGGCCGGCAAGCTCGATCCGGAAGAGGGCGCGCTGCGCTGCGGCCAGCGCGAACTGATCGAGGAAACCGGCTACACCGCGCAACGCTGGGACTACCTGACCCGCATCCACCCGGTAATTTCCTATTCGACCGAATTCATCGACCTGTTCCTGGCGCGCGACCTGACGGCCGGCGAATCGAAACTCGACGACGGTGAATTCCTGGAGACCTTCATCACGCCCGTGGGGCAGGTGATCGACTGGGTTCGGCAAGGCCGGATCACCGATGTGAAGACGATCATCGGTGCGTTCTGGCTCGAGAAGATCGCCTCGGGGGCATGGCAGCCGGGCGAACTGGCCGAACCGCCGTTCCCGGCCGCCCGGGCGGCCGGCTGAAATGCCACTTTGCTGCTAAGCTTGCTGCGGCTGCCGACAGGGGTTTTCCCTTGGTTTGGCAGGCCGGAGCAGTGCGTTTGGCGCGATTGTGTTTTGCACGCATCCTGCCAGGCGAAAACGGTCGCGAAAAAAATTAGCACGACCGTTCACAAAATTTCGATTCACGGCTAACATTGCCCCGACGGGCTGGAAAGATCATGAAGGTGCTCGACCTGCGCTGTGCGCAAGACCATCGTTTCGAGGGCTGGTTCGCCTCGGAGGAAGATGCGCAATCGCAGATCGCGCGCGATCTCGTCCAATGTCCGGTCTGTGGCGACCATGCGGTCAGCCGCCTGCCCAGCGCACCGCGCCTGAATCTTTCAGGGGCCACCGCGAAGCCGGCGCCGACGCAGGCCCGCAACGGCGATGAAGGCAAGGCCGACGCGCAGCAGATGATGCAGGCGCTGCAGGCGCACTACCTGAAGGCCGTGCGGCAGGTGCTGGCGCAGACCGAGGACGTGGGAGACCGCTTCGTGGAAGAAGCGCGGCGCATGCATTACGAGGAGGCACCCGAGCGCGGCATCCGCGGTTCGGCAACCCCCGAGGACGTGCAGGCGCTGGCCGACGAGGGTATCGACACCTTTCCGCTCATCGTGCCCGATGCATTGAAGCAGACGGCCCACTGAACAAGCATCCTGTGCCCGGTTCTACCAGCGCAGCGATGCGCAGGTAAAACAAACGGCCGGCGCCCGCCGGCACCACCAATGGAGACGGGCATGGATCTCAACTACTCGGCGGCCGACAACGCCTTCCGTCAGGAAGTGCGCAGCTGGCTCGAAGCCAACCTGCCGGCGGATATCCGCGGCAAGGTTCTCAACCACCGCCGTCCCAACCGCGACGACCTCGTGCTCTGGCACAAGACGCTGGCCGGCAAGGGCTGGTCGGCGCCGCACTGGCCGGTCGAGTTTGGTGGCACGGGCTGGAACGCCACGCAGCGCCATATCTGGGACGAGGAAAATGCCCGCGTCGGCGCGCCCGGCGTGCTGCCGTTCGGCGTGGCCATGGTGGCGCCGGTGATCATGAAGTACGGCAATGCCGAGCAGAAGTCGTACTACCTGCCGCGTATCCTCGATTGCACCGACTGGTGGTGCCAGGGCTATTCGGAGCCGGGTTCGGGTTCCGACCTGGCGTCGCTGAAGACGCGCGCCGAACTGACCTCGGACGGCAAGCACTACATCGTGAACGGCCAGAAGACCTGGACCACGTTGGGCCAGCACGCCGACATGATCTTCTGCTTGGTGCGCACCGACCCGGAAGCCAAGAAGCAGGAAGGCATCTCGTTCCTGCTGATCGACATGAAGACCCCGGGCATCACCGTGCGCCCGATCATCATGCTCGACGAAGAGCATGAAGTGAACGAGGTGTTCTTCGACAACGTCCAGGTGCCGGTCGAGAACCGCGTTGGTGAAGAAAACCGTGGCTGGACGTACGCCAAGTACCTGCTCGGCCACGAGCGTACCGGCATTGCCCGCGTGGGTGCCTCGAAGCGCGAACTGGGCTTCCTGAAGCGCGTGGCCCGCCAGCAGCAGAAGAACGGCAAGCCGCTGCTGGAGGATCCGGTGTTCGGCGCCAAGGTGGCCGCACTGGAAATCGAACTGATGGCACTCGAGATCACGGTGCTGCGCGTGGTGTCGAGCGAAGCGGCCGGCAAGGGCCCTGGCCCCGAGGCCTCGATGCTCAAGATCAAGGGCACCGAGATCCAGCAGATGCTGACCGAACTGATGGTCGAAGCCGTCGGCCCGTATGCCCAGCCGTTCGATACGGCCTACCTCGAGTGCGAGCACGAACACTCGGTGACCGGCTACGACGACGCCGCGCCGCTGGCCGCGTTCTACTTCAACTACCGCAAGACGTCGATCTACGGTGGTTCCAACGAAATCCAAAAGAACATCATCAGCCAGATGATTCTGGGGCTGTGAGGAGACACGCAACATGAACTTCAATCTCAGCGACGAACAGAAGCAACTGGCCGACGCGATCCGCCGCTTTGTCGAGAAAAGCTACGATTTCGAATCGCGCAAGAAGAACATCAAGACCGATGCCGGCTACGGCGAGCAGGCCTGGGGCGCGCTGGTCGAACTGGGCCTGACCGCGCTGCCGGTGCCCGAAGCGCAGGGCGGTTTCTCGGGTACGGCCGTCGACATGATGGTGGTACAGGAGCAACTGGGCCGCGGCCTGGTCGTGGAACCGTACTTCGCCACCGTGGTGGCCGCGCATGCGCTGAAGGTGGCCGGTGGTCAGGAAGCGCTGCTCGAGCAGGTGGCCGGCGGTGAACTGAAGCTGGCCACGGCGTTCAACGAGCCCCAGGCGCGCTATGAACTGAACAACGTGACCGTGACGGCCAAGGGCGGCAAGCTCAATGGCCGCAAGGTGGTGGTGATCCACGGCGCCCAGGCCGACAAGCTCGTGGTGTCGGCGCGCACCGGTGGCGGCCAGTCCGATCGCGACGGCATCTCCGTGTTCGTGGTCGATACCAAGGGCGCGGGCGTCAGCGTCAAGGACTACCGAACGATCGACAACCTGCGCGCCGCCGACGTGACCTTCACGGACGCCCCGGCCACGCTGATCGGCACCGAAGGCAAGGGCTACGAAGTGGTCGAGGCCACGGCGGACTACGCCGCCGTGCTGCTGTGCGCCGAAGCGGTTGGCGTGATGGACACGCTGAACGCCGCCACGCTCGAATACGCGAAGACGCGCCAGCAGTTCGGCGTGCCCATCGCACGGTTCCAGGCGCTGCAGCATCGCATGGTCGAGATGTTCATCCATGCCGAGCAGTCGCGCTCGATCACGCTGCTGGCTGCTGCGCAATTCGAGGCGGCCAGCCCCGAGGAGCGCCGCCGCTATGTGTCCGCCGCCAAGGCGCGCGTGGGCCAGGCAGCCCGCTCGGTGGGCCAGGAGGCGGTGCAGATCCACGGCGGCATGGGTGTGACCGACGAATTGCCGGCCGCGCACATGTTCAAGCGGCTGACGCTGATCAACACGACGTTTGGCGATGTGGACCACCATCTGGGCCGCTTCGCCAGCCAGGCTGGCTTCCAGGAAGCCGCCTGATCGAACCGTATGACCCTGAACCGCGCCGGCGACCCCGAGCGCGGTTTTTTGCTTTGGAGCCCCCATGTCGGACAAGATGTATTTCGAAGACTATGTCGTTGGCAGCGAGATTCCGCTCGGCAGCTATCACGTGACCGAGGAAGAGATCATCGCGTTTGCGCGCCAGTACGACCCGCAACCGTTCCATGTAGACAAAGAGGCCGCGCAGAAGAGCATCTATGGCGGGTTGATATCGAGTGGCTGGATGACGTGCGGCATCATCATGCGGCTGCTGGTACAGTCGATGGGTGACCGCTCGACCAGCATGGGCTCGCCCGGCGTGGACGAGGTCCGCTGGATCAAGCCGGTCTACGCCGGCGACACGCTGACCGCCGTGCTGAAGATACTGGAGGCCCGTCCGTCGGGCTCGAAGCCCGACCGTGGCGTGGTGCTGACCCAGTGGGTGGCCAGCAACCAGAAGGGCGAGCTGGTCTGCACGGTCAA
The DNA here is from genome assembly GCA_963543405.1 of uncultured Cupriavidus sp. GTDB lineage: Bacteria > Pseudomonadota > Gammaproteobacteria > Burkholderiales > Burkholderiaceae > Cupriavidus. Next base: position 21,554 of record CAUUBQ010000004.1, on the reverse strand, counting down.
AGGCATGGGCATGTACAAGCGTCGCCCGGCCTGACTTGTAACCTTCACAACAGCAACGCAGGAGACAACTAACATGCGTACCATCGCATCGCTGGAAGAGCTGGAAACCCTTCAGGGCCAGGAAGTGGCCATCAGCGACTGGTTCGAGATCACGCAGCAGCAGGTGAACCTGTTTGCCGAGGCCACCGGCGACCACCAGTGGATTCACGTCGACGTCGAGCGCGCAAAGCGTGAATCGCCGTTCGGTGCCCCGATTGCGCACGGCTTCCTGACCTTGTCCCTGCTGCCGCAGTTCATGCACAACGCGATCCATATGGAAGGCGTCAAGATGGGCGTCAACTACGGCCTGAACCGTGTGCGATTCACCTCGCCGGTGCCGGTCGGCAGCCGGCTGCGCGGACGCGTGAAGCTGCTCAAGGTCGAGCGGCTCGAGCCGGCCGGGAACGGACTGGTCGGGGCGCAGTCGACCTGGGAAGTCACGATCGAGCGCGAGGGTAGCGAGCGCCCGGTCTGCGTGGCGGAATCGATCAGCCGACGCTATTCGTAAGAAGTCCATGCACCAGGGAAGGGGCCGCTAGAACGCGGCCCCTTTCTTTTGTCCAGAAGATTCATCGACAAACAGATGATCACGCCATGACTGTTTCCTTCGCGCGACACCTGCAAGCATTGTCCGATTAAAAGAACAGTGTTTCCGTTGTGTTTGGGTTTACCCGCAATGTTGCGTTGCGGTACAGTCGCGCCCACGATGTTTTAAGTAATGCGATATCCGCTCGGAGACCGCTCTCGCTGCGCTGGCGTGACGGTCAAAAGCAGGCGGAAATCGCGTGGACATCGTGACACAACGCTTGTCCCGGTGGCTGCTCCGAACCGGGAACGATCGCAGTTCAGGCAGTCGGTTACCTCAGCGCACGCTTCCGCCCCCGGCGTTTCGCGCACGCAGTCGTCAGTTGCTGTCCAGCCGCGCTCATGGCGTTGCCCGGCCGCATGGTCCGCAGGCGTTTGCATCGCCCTTTTCGCACGCGCCACTTGGACACGTCCCCGGTTTTCCCCAGCCCAGCCAGCCTGTTGCCTTGTGCAGCGGGTGGCGGTGCCACGCTTGTGCACAGGCGTGGCGCAACCAGACCGTCGTGACATGAAGACACCAACAATGCCGCGCCTGACGCGGTTCCTGCCTTGCCTTGGCCTGCTCCTGCTGGCCGGCTGCGACTTCGCGCTGATGAACCCGAAAGGGCAGGTCGGCGTGGACATCAAGGGCATCATCCTGATTGCCACCTGGCTGATGCTGCTGGTCGTGGTACCAGTGATCATCCTGACGATCGTGTTCGCGTGGAAGTATCGCGCCAGCAACAAGTCGGCCACCTATGATCCCGACTGGTCGCACTCGACCCGGATCGAAGTGGTGGTATGGCTGATCCCGTGCCTGATCATCATCGCGCTGGGCATCATCACCTGGAAGTCGTCGCACGATCTCGACCCGTACAAGCCGCTCGAATCGAACGTCAAGCCGGTTACCGTCGAAGCCGTGGCGATGAACTGGAAATGGCTGTTCATCTATCCGGAACTGAAGATCGCGACGGTCAACCAGCTGGCACTGCCGGTCGGCACCCCGGTGAACTTCAAGATCACGTCGGATTCGATCATGAATTCGTTCTTCATCCCGCAACTGGGTAGCCAGGTCTACGCCATGGCCGGGATGGAAACCAAGCTGCACCTCATCGCCAATGAAGCCGGCACGTTCGACGGCATGTCCGCCAACTACAGCGGCGGCGGCTTCTCGGGCATGAAATTCAAGGCCATCGCCATGTCGAACTTCGAGTTCGACAAGTGGGTGGAGCAGGTGCGCGCGTCCAGCAAACAGCTCGCTTCGGAGGACTACAAGGTCCTGGCCAAGCCGAGCGAGGCAGAACCGGTGACGTACTTCGGCCGCGTCGAAGACGGTCTGTTCACCGGTGTCCTGCACCAGTACATGGGCCACGACGGCCGTGCGGTCGCCCGCGAAGGTTTCGATGGCGGTCCGGTCTGCACGTCGCGTAACACGCTCGGCGAAGAGCGTGTGTCCCTGACCACGCCGGCCACGCCGGCCGTGGGCGCGCAAATCTAGGAGCAATGATGTTTGGCAAATTGAGTTTGTCGGCGATTCCGTTTCATGAGCCGATCATCATGGTCACACTGACCGCCGTCGCCCTTGGCGGGCTGGCGCTGCTCGGTGCGATCTCGTATTTCAAGAAGTGGGGTTACCTGTGGACCGAGTGGATTACCTCGGTCGACCACAAGCGCATCGGCATCATGTACTCGCTGGTGGCGCTGATCATGCTGCTGCGCGGCTTTGCCGACGCGATCATGATGCGTACCCAACTGGCGGTGGCCACCAATGGCGCCACCGGTTTCCTGCCGCCCGAGCACTATGACCAGGTGTTCACGGCCCACGGCGTGATCATGATCTTCTTCGTGGCCATGCCGCTGATGACGGGCCTGATGAACCTCGTGGTGCCGCTGCAGATCGGCGCGCGCGACGTGGCGTTCCCGTTCCTGAACACGCTGAGCTTCTGGCTGTTCGTGGCCGGCGCGCTGCTGGTGAACGTGTCGCTGGGCGTTGGTGAATTCGCGCGTACCGGCTGGCTGGCCTACCCGCCGCTGTCGGGCCTGGACTACAGCCCTGGCGTGGGGGTGGACTACTACCTCTGGTCGTTGCAGATCTCAGGGCTGGGCACGTTGCTGACCGGCGTGAACTTCCTGGTGACGATCCTGAAGATGCGCGCCCCGGGCATGACGCTGATGCGCATGCCGGTGTTCACCTGGACCGTGCTGTGCACCAACGTGCTGATCGTGGCCGCCTTCCCGGTGCTGACGGTGTCGCTGGCACTGCTGGGCCTGGACCGCTACTTCGACATGCACTTCTTCACGAACGATGGCGGCGGTAACGCCATGATGTACGTGAACCTGATCTGGATCTGGGGCCACCCCGAGGTCTACATCCTGGTGCTGCCGGCATTCGGCATCTTCTCGGAAATCATTGCCACGTTCTCGGGCAAGAAGCTGTTCGGCTACAAGTCGATGGTGTACGCGACCAGCGCGATCATGGTGCTGTCGTTCATCGTGTGGCTGCACCACTTCTTCACGATGGGCTCCGGCGCCAACGTGAATGCGTTCTTCGGCATCACGACGATGATCATCTCGATCCCGACCGGCGTGAAGATCTTCAACTGGCTGTTCACGATGTACCGTGGCCGCGTGCAATTCACGTCGCCGGTGCTGTGGACGCTGGGCTTCATGATCACGTTCGTGATCGGTGGCATGACCGGCGTGCTGATGGCCGTGCCGGCTGCCGACTTCGTGCTGCACAACAGCCTGTTCCTGATCGCCCACTTCCACAACGTGATCATCGGCGGTGTGCTGTTCGGCTACCTGGCCGGCATCACCTACTGGTGGCCGAAGGCGTTCGGCTTCAAGCTGAACGAACGCCTGGGCAAGTGCGCGTTCTGGTGCTGGATCGTCGGTTTCTACTTCGCGTTCATGCCGCTGTACGTGCTGGGCCTGATGGGCATGACCCGTCGCCTGAACCACACCAACAACCCGGAATGGACGCCCTGGCTGCATCTGGCCGTGGTGGGCGTGGTGTTCGTGGCGCTGGGCATCTTCTTCCAGGTGCTGCAGATCGTGGTGTCGATCCGCGACCGCAAGAAGCTGGCCGACGTGACTGGCGACCCGTGGGGTGGCCGTACGCTGGAATGGGCCACTTCGTCGCCGCCGCCGTTCTACAACTTCGCGCACACCCCGGTGGTGCGTGACCTGGACGCGTTCACCGACATGAAGGCGCGTGGCGAGACCATGCGCACCGACGGCTTCGAGCAGATCCATATGCCGAAGAACACGGCTGCCGGCTTCTACATGGGTGCCTGGAGCCTGGCGCTGGGCTTCGCGCTGGTCTGGCACATCTGGTGGCTTGCCGCCGTGGGCCTGGTGGGCATGGTGGTGGCGTTCATCCGCCGCGCCAACGATGACCACATCGACTACTACGTGCCGGCCTCCGAGGTCGAGCAAATCGAAACGCGCTATCAGCAGCGCATTGCTGCCCAGGGCTGATAACCATGTCGACAGAAGTTCTTGACCGCTTTGGGGCGCAAGCCCCCGCGCATGCGCACTCGCACGACGAGGCGCACGACCACGCCCATCACGACACCAGCGAGAACACGATCTTCGGGTTCTGGCTGTACCTGATGAGCGACTGCATCCTGTTCGCGTGCCTGTTCGCCGCGTTCGCCGTCCTGCGCGGCGAAGTGGCGGGTGGCCCGTCGGGCAAGGAGCTGTTCGAGCTCAACTACGTGCTCGTGGAAACCGCCATCCTGCTGTTCTCGTCGATCACCTATGGCTTTGCCATGGTGTCGCTGCAGAACCAGCAGAAGGGCCGCGTGATGTTCTGGCTGTTCGTGACGTTCCTGCTTGGCGCCGGCTTCATGGCGATGGAAATCAACGAATTCGCGCACCTGATCCATGAAGGCGCCGGCCCAAGCCGCAGCGCGTTCCTGTCGTCGTTCTTCACGCTAGTGGGTACTCACGGCCTGCACGTGGCGAGCGGCATGGTGTGGATGCTGGTGCTGATGTACCAGCTGTCGAAGAAGGGCCTGACCCCGGCCGTGTCCAAGCGCCTGAACTGCCTCAGCCTGTTCTGGCACTTTCTGGACGTGGTCTGGATTGGTGTGTTCACCGTCGTCTACCTGATGGGAGCAATGTAAATGGCACAGCAACACGCTACGACCGCCCACGGCGCGTCGCATGGCCACAGCAGCGTCAAGTCGTATGTGATCGGCTTCGTGCTGGCAGTGATCCTGACCGTGATCCCGTTCAAGATCGTGATGGACGGCTCGATCGATCGTGCCACCACGCTCTGGATCATCCTCGGCATGGCCGTGGTCCAGATCATCGTGCACCTGAAGTACTTCCTGCACCTGGACGGTACCGACGGCCAGCGCTGGAACGTGATGGCGCTGCTGTTCACGGTATTGATCCTGTTCATCGTGCTGGCCGGTTCGCTCTGGATCATGCACAACATGAACGCCAACATGATGCCGTGGATGTCGAAGTAAGCTTCCTCGCATGCTGTTGAAGAACGGGACCCCCAGGGGTCCCGTTTTTTTTTGCTTGCCGGACAAGTGGCATTCGAACGGTGCGCACGGCACCGATCGCACCCCGGCATGCACCGCTTCGTTGCCATGCACGCTGCCGGTGCACAGCCGCCTTCATCGGGCTTCACCAGCCTGGCACCGACATGGTGCGTCGCATTCTTCCCTTCGCCGATTTGTCACGTCGCCGTTGCCCCCAGCCATGGCACGCTAGTTGCAGAAGCATCACCCGGGGTGCGTAGTCCCTAATCACACACGACAAACTGGACGAACTGGGAGCTGCAATGAAACGACGTGACATGCTGAAGCTGTCGGCGGTAGCCGCCGCGGCGATGATCGGTACCAGCCCGCTGATGGCGCAAACCAAGGAACCGATCAAGATCGGCATCCTGCACTCGCTGTCGGGCACGATGGCCATCTCCGAGACGTCGCTCAAGGACGTGGCGCTGATGACGATCGACGAGATCAACAAGAGCGGTGGCGTGCTGGGCCGCAAGCTCGAGCCCGTGGTGGTGGACCCCGCGTCGAACTGGCCGCTGTTCGCCGAAAAGGCCCGTCAGCTGATCACCAAGGACAAGGTTGCCGTGACGTTCGGTTGCTGGACATCGGTGTCGCGCAAGTCGGTGCTCCCGGTCTATGAAGAGACCAACGCGCTGCTGTTCTACCCGGTGCAGTACGAAGGCGAGGAAATGTCGAAGAACGTGTTCTACACGGGCGCGGCACCGAACCAGCAGGCGATCCCGGCCGTGGAATACCTGATGAGCAAGGAAGGCGGCGGTGCCAAGCGCTTCTTCCTGCTGGGTACCGACTACGTCTATCCGCGTACCACCAACAAGATCCTGCGCGCGTTCCTGAAGAGCAAGGGCGTTGCCGACAAGGATATCGAAGAGGTCTACACCCCGTTCGGCCATAGCGACTACCAGACCATCGTCGCCAACATCAAGAAGTTCTCGCAGGGCGGCAAGACGGCCGTGATCTCGACCATCAACGGCGATTCGAACGTGCCGTTCTACAAGGAACTGGGCAACGCCGGGCTGAAGGCCAAGGACGTGCCGGTGGTGGCGTTCTCGGTGGGTGAAGAGGAACTGCGCGGCATCGACACCAAGCCGCTGGTGGGCCATCTGGCCGCATGGAACTACTTCATGTCGGTCAAGAATCCTGAGAACGATGCGTTCAAGAAGCAATGGGCGGCTTGGGTCAAGGCCAACAACCTGCCCGGCGGCGACAAGCGCGTGACCAACGATCCGATGGAAGCCACCTACGTCGGCATCCATATGTGGGCCCAGGCCGTGAAGAAGGCCGGTACGACCGATGTGGACAAGGTCCGCGCGGCCATGTACGGCCAGACCTTCAAGTCGCCGGACGGCTTCACCCTGACGATGGGCGACAACCATCACCTCTACAAGCCGGTGATGATCGGCGAAGTCAAGGGTGACGGCCAGTTCAACGTGGTCTGGAAGACGCCGAAGCCGATCCGTGCACAACCGTGGAGCCCGTTCATCGCGGGTAACGAAGGCAAGGCCGACAAGGTCGGCGGCAACTAAGCCAGCCGATAGCCTTGGCTATGCAACCCCTCTCCCGCACAGCGGGAGAGGGGAGCAACCCAGAGACGAACACAAGACGCGAATCATCGCGCCACACCAGGCTCCTGAATGCACCGATCCATCCCGTCATGGCTGCGCGCCATGCTTGCCGCGCTGCTGTTGGCCGCGGCCCCGCTGTGGGCGGCTACGCCACTGACGCAGGCGGACCTGAAGCCGCTGGCCGAAGACGATTTCGACGCCAAGACCGCCGCATTGGCCAAGGTCACGCAGGCGCCCGCCGAACAGGCCGGCCCGATCCTGAAGGCGCTGCAGGACGATGCGCTGCAATACGCGCCCTCGGTCGGCATGGTGCGCCAGGACGGCGACAAGACCTTCGATGCGATCACGGGCCAGCCTGTGACGGTGAAGGCCGGCGAACTCGAATCCCTGACATTGAATAACAGCCTGCGGGCCGTCGTCGACAGTGCCGCGAGCAGCCTGCTGCTGCAGTCGCCGGACATCGCGGTACGCACGCAGGCCATCAACACGCTGTTCGAACAGCCCGAAAGCGCCTCGCGCGATGCCGTCGAAGCGGCGCGCAAGGCCGAAGCCGATGCGGGCCTGCGCATGCGCCTGGACGTGATCTGGGCCAATACGGTGCTGGCACAGGGTACCGATGCCACGCGCGACGCGCGCCTGGAAGCCATTGGCATCCTGGGCAAGGACAGCAATCCGCAATCGCGCCAGAAGCTGATGCCGCTGGTGGAGAAGGACGATGCCGGCAAGTACCGCGAAGCCGACGAAGGCGTGCGCGTGGCCGCGCAAAAGGCAATCGACCAGTTGCGTAGCGACCAGCGTCGCGCCGATCTGCTCGGCAACCTGTTTGCCGGCCTGAGCCTGGGCAGCGTGCTGCTGCTGGCCGCGCTGGGCCTGGCCATTACCTACGGACTGATCGGCGTCATCAATATGGCGCACGGCGAGTTCCTGATGATCGGGGCCTATGCCACCTACGTGGTCCAGACGCTGTTCCGCGCTTATGCACCGAACGCGTTCGACTGGTATCTCGTGGCGGCGCTGCCGGCGTCGTTCCTGGCCGCGGGCGTGGTCGGATTCGCGCTCGAACGGATCGTGCTGCGCCATCTCTATGGCCGTCCGCTCGAAACGCTGCTGGCTACGTTCGGTGTCAGCCTGCTGCTGATGCAGGCCGTGCGCACGATCTTCGGTGCACAGAACGTGGAGGTGGCCAACCCGGTCTGGATGAGCGGTGGCTTCGAGGCCATGGCCGGGCTGGTGATTCCGTATAACCGCGTGGTCATCATCCTGTTTGCACTCGGCGTGGTGGCCGTGGCGTGGGCCGTGCTGAACCGCACGCGCCTGGGCCTGTTCGTGCGCGCCACGACGCAGAACCGCACCATGGCGGCCTGCGTGGGCGTGCGTACGTGGAAGGTGGACAGCTACGCGTTTGCGTTCGGCGCCGGTATTGCCGGGCTGGGCGGCTGCGCGCTGTCGCAGATCGGCAATGTCGGCCCCGACCTGGGGCAGGCATACATCATCGATTCGTTCATGGTCGTGGTGCTGGGCGGGGTGGGCCAACTGGCCGGCACCATCGTCGGCGCGTTCGGCCTGGGCATCATCAACAAGTTCATCGAGCCGTTCTACGGTGCGGTGCTGGCCAAGATCTTTGTCCTGGTGCTGATCGTGCTCTTCATCCAGAAGCGCCCGCAGGGACTTTTCGCGCTCAAGGGGCGCAGCGCGGAGGCCTGACATGAGCAGCTTTCAATCGAAATCCGGCAAGGCGTTCCGCCTCTCGGTGCCTGAGCGCCAGCCATTGTTCTCGGGCCGGGTGTGGACGTTGCTGGTGGCGTTGACCCTGGTCGTGGCGATCGGCGTGCCGATCTGCGCGCTGGTGTTGCCCGAAGGCCATCCACTGTATCTGTCGGCCTACGCGCTGACGCTGATCGGCAAGATCATGTGCTTTGCGCTGGCCGCCATTGCGCTGGACCTCGTGTGGGGCTACTGCGGCATCCTGAGCCTCGGACACGGCCTGTTCTTCGCGCTGGGCGGCTATGCGATGGGCATGTACCTGATGCGCTCGATCGGACGTGAAGGCGTCTACAAGAGCGACCTGCCCGACTTCATGGTGTTCCTGGACTGGAAGGAACTGCCGTGGTTCTGGCATGGCACCGAGCACCTGCCTTACGCGCTGCTGCTGGTGGTGCTGGTGCCGGGCGTGCTGGCCTGGCTGTTCGGGTACTTCGCGTTCCGTTCGCGCATCAAGGGCGTGTACCTGTCGATCATCACGCAGGCCATGACCTATGCGGCGATGCTGCTGTTCTTCCGCAACGAGACCGGTTTCGGCGGCAACAACGGCTTCACCGATTTCAAGCGCATTGCCGGCTTTGCCGTGGCCGCACCGCAAACGCGTACCGCGCTGTTCGTGCTGACGTTCCTGGCGCTGGTGGCCGGCTTCATCGCATGCCGCTACATCGTCACGTCCAAGCTGGGCCGCGTGGTCACGGCCGTGCGCGATGCCGAGATGCGCGTGATGTTCTCGGGCTACAGCCCGCTTGGCTACAAGCTGTTCGTGTGGACCTTCTCGGCCGTGTTGTGCGGCATTGCCGGTGCGCTGTACGTGCCGCAGGTGGGCATCATCAACCCGGGCGAGATGTCGCCGGCCAACTCGATCGAGATGGCGGTGTGGGTAGCGGTGGGCGGACGCGGCACGTTGATTGGCCCGATCATTGGCGCATTCCTGGTCAACGGCGCCAAGACCATGTTCACGGCCTATTTCGCCGAGTACTGGCTGTTCCTGTTGGGCGCGATGTTCGTACTGGTGACGCTGTACCTGCCCGACGGCGTGGTCGGCCTGCTGCGCCGCCTGCGCGGCGTGCGCACCACGGCAGAGAAGATCGAGACCGCGACCGACGAACCGGTGGCAGCAACACCGGCGGCACCGGCAGTAGCGGCACCGGCAGTGGCGCCACAACAACGGAGCGAAGCATGAATGCCGCACTGGAAGCAGGGCAGGCCGAAAGCGGCGATGCCACCGGCCTGGGTCGCATCCTCGAGCCCGGTGTCATCGACACCACGCATGGTCCGATCCTCTACGTGGAGGACCTGACGGTGCAGTTCGACGGTTTCCGTGCGCTGAACAAGCTGTCGCTGTCGATCGATCACGGTGAGCTGCGCTGCGTGATTGGCCCGAATGGCGCCGGCAAGACGACCATGATGGACGTCATCACCGGCAAGACCGGGCCGCGCAATGCCAATGTCACGGGGCGCGTGTTCCTGGGGCAGACCATCGACCTGATGCGCATGACCGAGCCACGCATCGCGCAGACCGGCATTGGCCGCAAGTTCCAGAAGCCGACCGTGTTCGAACAGCATGCGGTGTGGGAAAACCTGGAACTGGCGATGAAGGCCGACAAGCGCTGGTGGTCGTCGTTGCGCGCGCGGCTGACCGGGGAAGGTCATCGCCGCATCGAGGAAACGCTGGCGCTGACCGGGCTCGAGGACGAAGCGTATCGTCCCGCCGGGTTGCTTTCGCACGGCCAGAAGCAGCGGCTGGAAATCGGCATGCTGCTGATGCAGCAACCGCAGCTGCTGTTGCTCGACGAGCCCGTGGCCGGCATGACCGACGAGGAAACCATGCAGCTTGCCGCGCTGCTCAACAGCCTGCGCGGCAGTTGCTCGATGATGGTCGTCGAGCACGACATGGAATTCGTGGCGGCGCTGGCTGGCGATGCGGGCAAGGTCACGGTACTCGCTGAAGGTAGCCTGCTGGCCGAGGGCACGCTCGATGCCGTCAAGCGCGATGAACGCGTGATCGAATCCTACCTGGGAAGATAACCATGCTGCAGGTCAATGCACTGAATCAGTACTACGGCGGCAGCCACATCCTGCGCGACGTATCGTTCGAGGTGCCGCACGGAAAGCTCACGACGCTGCTGGGCCGCAACGGGGTGGGCAAGAGCACGCTGCTCAAATGCCTGATGGGCGTGGTGCCTACCCGCAGCGGCAGCGTGAGCTGGGACGGCAAGGCACTGGAAAAGAAGGCGCCGTACGAACGCGTGTCGGCGGGGCTGGCCTATGTGCCGCAGGGTCGCGAGATCTTTCCGCGCCTGACGGTCGAGGAAAACCTGCTGATCGGTGCGGCCAGCCGCGGCAAGCCGGCGGGCGTGCCCGACCGCATCTACCAACTGTTCCCTGTGCTGCGCACGATGCGCCAGCGTCGCGGTGGCGACCTGTCCGGTGGCCAGCAGCAGCAACTGGCGATTGGCCGCGCGCTGATGAGCGAACCGCAGTTGCTGATCCTCGACGAGCCTACCGAAGGCATCCAGCCGTCGATCATCCAGGATATCGGCCGCGCGCTGCGCCTGCTGGTAGACGAGTTCGGCATGACGGTGCTGCTGGTGGAGCAATACTACGAATTCGCGCGTCACCTGGCCGATCACTACGTGGTGATGAGCCGTGGCGAGGTGGTGGCCAAAGGCAACGGGGCGACGATGGAACAGGATGGTGTGCGCGAGTTGATCGCGGTGTAAATCCATCATGCGCGCGCGGCTGATCAATCACCTTTCGGTGAGCGCGGCCGCGCGCTATGATTTGTGCCATCGTCCGCGCCCTCGCGTTCCCGTCTTCACTGATGCGTCATCCCGATTTTCCTTCGTCGCTCGCCATGCCTGCCGCATGGCATGGCAGCCTGCGTCTGCGTTTCGCCGTGCGCGCGGGTCGTACCGCCATGGTGGAGCGCCGCCATGAGGGGCCGCTGCGCGTGCAGAAGCCTCTCTATCCGGAAGGCGCGATCTGCCACGGTGTGGTGCTGCATCCGCCGGCAGGTGTCGCGGGTGGCGATGTGCTCGATATCGATATCAAGCTGGAACCCGGCGCGCAGGCCGTGCTGGCCACGCCGGGCGCCACCAAGTGGTACAAGTCGCAGGGTCGTGACGCGGCGCAGCAGGTACGCATCGACGTAGCCGAAGGCGCGCGGCTCGACTGGTTGCCGCAGGAGAACATCGTATTCGACGATGCACGCGCACGGATTGCCACGGAAGTAGCGGTTGCGCCGGGTGGCAGCGCTATCGGCTGGGACGTGGTGGTGCTTGGACGCCTGGCGTCGGGCGAGCGTTGGGCCAGCGGATCGCTGTGGCTCGATACACGCATCGGCAGCGCCAACCGCTCGCTATGGATCGAGCAGTCGCATTTCGATGCCGCATCGCCGCTACGCGGTGCAGTGGCCGGCCTGGATGGCCTGCCGATCCTGGGTACGCTCTGGGCGGTGGGGCAGGGTGCCACACAGGATCTGGCCGAAGCGCTGGCCACCCAGTTGCCGTATCGCCCCGACCTGCGCGCGGGCGTGACCTGCCTGGCGGCACGGGGACAGTCGATGCTGCTGCTGCGCGTGCTTGGCCGCGACATGGAAGCAGTGCGGCACCTGATGATCGACTGCTGGAACACCTTGCGCATGCCGATCCACGGCGTGCCTGCCCGGCCGCTGCGGCTCTGGGCAACCTGACAACGACAATCAAGCACAACCAGGCACAGCCAGGTACAAACAGGAACCCGATATGGAACTGACTCCGCGCGAGAAGGACAAGCTGCTGATCTTCACCGCCGCGTTGCTGGCCGAGCGTCGCCGCGCGCGCGGGCTCAAGCTGAATTACCCCGAGGCCGTGGCGCTGATCACGGCCGCGATCATGGAAGGTGCGCGCGATGGCCGCACCGTGGCCGAACTGATGCACGAGGGCACCACCGTGCTAGCGCGCGAGGATGTCATGGATGGCGTGGCCGAGATGATCCCCGAGATCCAGGTCGAAGCCACATTCCCGGACGGCACCAAGCTGGTGACCGTGCACCATCCGATCGTCTGAAGGCCTGAAAACCTGAACCCCGAACGCTCAACAAGAAGAGGATGAACCCTATGCACCGCATGCTCCGTTCGCGCCTGATCGCCGGCGCCACGCTTTCGCTGGCCACCGCCTCGGCCTTTGCCCATCCGGGCCACGACGGTGCCACCGTTGGCGCCAGTCTGCTGGCCGGCCTGGCACACCCGTTCACTGGCGCCGATCACCTGCTGGCCATGGCTGCCGTGGGCGTGTGGAGTGCCCTGGCAACGTCGCCCAGGGACGCGTTCGAGGCGGGCCCGTCGAAGCTGGACCTGCTGCGTCTGCCGCTGGCGTTCGTGGCCATGATGCTGGTGGGGGCCGCGCTTGGCCTGGCCGGCGTGACGCTGCCGGCCGTGGAGCCGATGATTGCGGTCTCGCTGCTCGTGATCGGCCTGCTGGTGGCCGCGCGGGCACGCCTGTCCACGCTGGCCGGCATGGCCATCGTGGGCGGCTTCGCACTGTTTCATGGCTATGCACATGGTGCCGAACTGCCGGCCACGGCCGCCGCATTGCCCGCGGTGCTGGCCTATGTCGGCGGCTTTGCGGTGAGCACGATGACGCTGCATGTCATGGGTATCGGTGCCGGGGCATTCCTGCGTCGCCATGCGGCCTGGATGGCGCGCGTGGCCGGTGCCGGAGTGGCGCTGTATGGCGTTGGCCTGCTGGTGGCCTGATTCCCCACAAGGAGCAAGGCGATGATTCCCGGTGAACTGATGCCGCTCGACGGCGAGATCGAACTGAATGCGGGGCGCGCCACGGTCAGCGTGGTGGTGGCCAATACCGGCGACCGGCCGGTACAGGTCGGCTCGCATTTCCATTTCTACGAGACCAATGCAGCGCTGTCGTTCGATCGCGAAGCCGCGCGCGGCTTCCGGCTCGACATTGCCGCGGGCACCGCGGTGCGCTTCGAACCTGGCCAGTCGCGTACGGTGCAACTGGTGGCGCTGGACGGTGACCGCATCGTCTACGGTTTCAACGGCAAGATCATGGGAGCGCTGTGATGAGCGTGAAGATTTCCCGGCAAGCCTATGCCGAAATGTTCGGCCCTACCACCGGCGACCGCCTGCGACTGGCCGATACCGGACTGGTGGTTGAAGTCGAGAAGGACTTCACGATCTATGGCGAGGAAGTGAAGTTCGGCGGCGGCAAGGTGATTCGCGATGGCATGGGGCAAAGCCAGCGCATGTCGAAGGATTGCGTCGACACCGTCATCACCAATGCGCTGATCATTGATCACTGGGGCATCGTCAAGGCCGATATCGGCCTCAAGCATGGACGCATCGCCGGCATCGGCAAGGCCGGCAACCCCGATATCCAGCCGGGCGTAACGATCGTCGTCGGCCCGGGTACCGAGGTGATCGCGGGCGAGGGCATGATCGTTACCGCTGGCGGCATCGACACGCACATCCACTTCATCTGTCCGCAGCAGATTGACGAGGCGCTGATGAGCGGCGTGACGACGATGATCGGCGGCGGCACCGGACCCGCCACGGGCACGTTCGCCACCACGGTGACGCCGGGGCCGTGGTACATGGAGCGCATGCTGCAGGCAGCCGATGCGTATCCGATGAATATCGGCTTCCTGGGCAAGGGCAATGCGAGCCAGGAAGCGCCGCTGACCGAGCAGGTGGAGGCCGGTGCCATCGGGCTGAAGCTGCACGAGGATTGGGGCACCACGCCGCAGGCCATCGACACCTGCCTGTCCGTGGCCGATGCCACCGATACGCAGGTGGCCATCCATACCGACACGCTCAACGAAGGCGGCTTTGTCGAGGCGACGATTGCCGCGTTCAAGGGCCGCACGATCCATACGTATCACACCGAAGGCGCGGGCGGCGGCCACGCGCCCGACATCATCAAGGTATGCGGCGAAGCCAACGTGTTGCCGTCGTCGACCAATCCGACGCGCCCGTACACGGTGAATACGCTGGACGAGCACCTGGACATGCTGATGGTGTGCCATCACCTGGATCCGGCGATTGCGGAGGACATTGCCTTCGCGGAATCGCGCATCCGTCGCGAGACCATCGCGGCCGAGGATATCCTGCATGACCTTGGCGCGTTTTCGATGATATCGAGCGATTCGCAAGCGATGGGGCGCGTGGGCGAGGTCATCATCCGCACCTGGCAGACCGCGCACAAGATGGCCGCGCAGCGCGGCAAGCTGCCCGGTGACCCGCACGATGCACGCGGCGGCCATGACAATTTCCGCGTCAAGCGCTATATCGCCAAGTACACGATCAACCCCGCGCTCACGCATGGCATTGCGCATGAAGTCGGCTCGATCGAGGTCGGCAAGTGGGCCGACCTGGTGCTGTGGCGGCCCGCGTTCTTCGGCGTGAAGCCAAGCCTGATCCTCAAGGGCGGCATGATCGCGGCGGCCGCGATGGGAGACCCCAATGCGTCGATTCCAACGCCGCAACCGGTGCACTACCGTCCCATGTTTGCGTCGGCCGGCGGTGCGCTGCCGAAGACGTCGCTGACCTTTGTCTCGCAGGCGGCACTCGCCGGCAATGTGGGGGAGCGCTATGGCCTGGCCAAGACGCTGGCGGCGGTGCGCGGAACACGCACCGTAAGCAAGCGCGACATGGTGCACAATGACTGGCAACCGCATGTCACGGTCGATCCGGAAACCTACCAGGTGGTGGCCGATGGACAACTGCTGATGTGCGAACCGGCTACCGTGCTGCCGATGGCGCAGCGTTACTTCCTGTTCTGACCCGTGATCAAGATCGACAAACACCTGCCTGCCCCGCACGGCATTGCCCCGGTACTGGTGCGCCGTGCGCCGAAACTGGTCCTGCCATTTGGCGACCGTAGCAAGAGCCGCCTGCGCGCGGTGCTCGACAACGGCACCGAGGCGGCGCTGTTCCTGCCACGCGGCACCGTGCTGCGCGGCGGCGACCTGCTGGTGGCCGAGGACGGCACGTTCGTCGAAGTGCAGGCCGCGGCGGAAGCCGTGCTGCAGGTGTCGGCCGCTGATCCGCTGGCCCTGATGCGCGCGGCATATCACCTGGGCAATCGCCACACGCCAGTGGAAGTGGGTTGCGATTACCTGCGGCTCGAATACGACGCGGTGCTCGCCGACATGCTGGCACGACTGGGCGTGCAGGCCGAACGCGCCGACCTGCCATTCGAACCCGAAGCCGGTGCATATGGCGGCGGCCACAAGCATGGCCATGATGCGACGTTCGCCGAGGACTATGCCAAGGCGCAGGAAGTGTTTCACCACCATCATCATGACCACGATCATGGTCATGATCACGTGCATGACGAACACTGCGGGCACAAGCACTGAGTGGATGTGATCGTGGATCCAAGGCCGGCCCTCTCCCCCAACCCCTCTCCCGCGCCCGGGAGAGGGGAGCCAACCGTTGGCGCTTCAAAACTCCCCTCTCCCGCTTGCGGGAGAGGGGCAGGGGGAGAGGGCGGGCGCCTGGGCAACCACGAATTCGTCCGCAAGCTACGCGCGAATCAAACCGCCGCCGAACAACGCTTGTGGTATTTCCTCCGTGCGCATCGCTTGCTGGGCCTGAAATTCAAACGTCAGGTACCCATCGGCCCCTACATCGCCGATTTCCTCTGCATCGAATTCAACCTGATCGTCGAAGCCGATGGCGGTCAGCATGGTTCCCTCAATGATTTCGATCGTGATGTCTGGTTGCGGGATCAGGGCTATACGGTGCTACGGTTCTGGAACAACCAGGTTCACAACGAAATCGATGGCGTGCTGGAAGCCATTCGTCAGGCTGTGTTGGCGCAAGGGTTTGTAGAACCGAGCACAACGCCATGACCGCCCTCCCGCAACTGATTTCCCTGCTGCATCTGGCGTCGCCTGCGTTGCCGATTGGCGGCTTCAGCTATTCGCAAGGACTGGAGGCCGCGATCGACTGTGGGCTGGTCAGCAATGCCCAAACCGCCGAACGCTGGATCCACGACAACCTCACCCAGGTGCAAGCCCAATGCGAGGCGCCGGTCTGGCTGCTACTGCATCGTGCATGGCTCGCACAAGACCACGCGGCGGTAGCGACATGGAACGACTGGTTCCACGTCACGCGCGAAACGTCTGAGTTGCGCCTGGAGACCGAGCAGATGGGCTGGTCGCTGGCAAAGCTGGTGGCGCAGATGGGGTGGGGCAGCGACGCCATGCGCGGCGTGTTGCGCGAACTGTCGCCGCTATGCCTGCCCACGGCATTCACCGCGGCGTGCGTGGCGCTTGAGATCAGCGAGCGCGACGGACTGGCTGCCTACGCATTCAACTGGGCCGAAAACCAGGTGGCGGCAGCGCTCAAGGCTGTGCCGTTGGGTCAGGTGGCCGGTCAGCAGATCCTGCGCGGCCTGCACGGTGCCGTGCTCGAGGTGGTCGAAGAGGCCGCGCAGCGCGCCGATGCGGCACCGCCGCGCCTTTCCACGTTTTCTCCCATGCTGGGACTGCTGTCCGCTCGGCACGAGACGCAGTACTCCCGGCTTTTCCGATCGTGAATCCCATCATGACCCGTACCAAGAAAAATCCTCCGCTGCGCGTCGGCGTGGGCGGCCCCGTCGGCTCCGGCAAGACCACGCTGCTGGAAATGCTCTGCAAGGCCATGCGCGACCGCTACGACCTCGTGGCCATCACCAACGATATCTACACCAAGGAAGATCAGCGGCTGCTGACGATCTCCGGCGCATTGCCGGCCGAGCGCATCATGGGCGTGGAAACGGGCGGCTGCCCGCATACGGCGATTCGTGAGGATGCCTCGATCAACCTCGAGGCCGTGGATCGCATGCTGGCCAGGTTTCCCGATGCCGACGTGGTCTTCATCGAATCGGGTGGCGACAATCTCGCGGCTACGTTCAGTCCGGAACTGTCCGACCTGACGATCTACGTGATCGATGTGGCGGGGGGAGAAAAGATCCCGCGCAAGGGCGGGCCAGGGATTACGAAGTCGGATCTGCTGGTGGTCAACAAGACCGACCTCGCGCCCTATGTGGGAGCATCGCTCGAGATCATGGAAAGCGACACGCGCAAGATGCGTGGCGAGCGTCCGTTCGTGATGGGGAGCGTCAAGTCGGGGCAGGGCCTCGACGAGGTGATTGCCTTCATTGAACGGCAGGGCATGCTGAACGTCTGAGACGCCGGCCGCGGGAAAACCTAGCGCATGTGTCGCCGCGCCAATGCGCGCGCGACGCCGGCCACCACATCGCGGTCGACGTCATTGAGCTCGGCCATGTAGCGCAACGTAGCTTGTACCGAAGGCGATTGCTCTGCGTCAAAAGGAGAGCGGGGTGGGGCTGTCGCTTCATCCGATCGATGTCTGCTAAAGTCAAGCATCTCGGTTGGTGCAATACCGAGCGTGTCTGCCAGGGTACATATGTTATATAGCGCAACATTGCGCGTGCCGCGCTCGATGCCGCTGAGGTACGATCGGGCCAGGCCGCTTTCCAGCGACAGCGCCTCCTGAGACCAGCCGCGCTGCTTGCGCAACCAGGTCAAGTGCCGCCCGAACAGCTTGAGTGGGTCTGCTGTCATATGCTGCTGTGTCTGCTGTGTGGATAATAAGTCGCTAAGTCGACCGAGCCTAAGGGTTTGACCTATGCGGAACGACAACTTATAGTTCGTCGTTCTATCGGTGCCAGATCCGCATCTTAAGGGATGCACCCGCAAAGGGTGCGGTGCCGAAGGCTGACCGGGCGGTGTGAAAACACCGTGCCGAAACGGGGCTGTCGCGCAACGGATGTCGGGCGGAAAACCGCGCCACGCCGTCCATTCGTCCATTGCGCATTCCGGGACCACTTGCGTCCCAGGCTCTGTTTCGAGGGAATGCCATGCAGATTTTTTCGTCCTCCGACGCCCGCGTCCGCACTACCGCGCCATGCGGGAAATCCACCACCACCCCAGGTATCGATCGCCGATTATGTGTCATTCCGGCAACGGCTGGCCTTGGCCATACGTCGGGATACGTGTACTTGTCGGCTGCCGCACGGTCTCCGGTGGCCACGCCGGAGCATGTGCAATGGTGGGCCTGCCTGCAAGGCGGTGTACGTTTGCTCGATGGTGACGAGGAATTCGCGATGCTGGCCAGTGGCGACATTCTGGTGCCACCCGCGCGTCCACTTGCGTTGCAGGCCGCGATCGACAGCGTGCTGGTTCGTGCCGTAGCGCTGCCGCAGACCGACGACAACGCAGAGAGCGATGCCGCCGATACAGTGGCCGCGGAATTCGTCGCGCTGGAACCGGGCGAGCCCGATTGGGCGCAACGCTTTCACGCACGCGGCCTGCTGTGGGCGATTTGCCATCACGGCACGCTGTGCCTGCAATGGCGCGACAAGCGCCGCTCCGGCAAGCCGCGCATGCTCTATGTACGGCCGGGCATGGCCTTCGCGCCGGCACCGGGCGACGACTACTGCATCGACGCCATGATGCCCGGCACGGGGCTGCTCTGCTGCATGCGCAACGACGCGATGCCGGAGTCCGAGCCGGCGCCGGAGCCTAACGACGCTGATACTGCGTCGCCCCGAACAGAATCTCGCGTTCCTGGTCCGTCCGCAGCGGCTTGCGCTCCTTGGCCAACACCTCGACCCCGCGCTTCACGGCAGGGCGCTCGGCAATCTCGTTGAACCAGCGCTTCAGGTGCGGATAGTCGTCAAGGTCCACGCCCTGGTTCTGCCAGCTGCGTAGCCACGGGAAGGTGGCGATGTCCGCGATCGAATAGCTGTCGCCAGCCAGCCAGGCGTGTTTCGACAACTGGGTGTCGATCACGCCGTAAAGGCGCTTTGCCTCATTGGTGTAGCGATTGACCGCGTATTCGATCTTTTCGGGTGCGTAGATACGGAAGTGGTGCGCCTGGCCCAGCATCGGGCCAACGCCGCCCATCTGGAACATCAGCCACTGCAGCGCGTCGTACTTGCCGCGCACGTCGTCGGGCAGGAACTTGCCGGTCTTGCCAGCCAGGTACAGCAGGATCGCGCCCGATTCGAACAGCGAGATCGGTGCGCCGTCCGGGCCGTCGCTATCGACGATCGCGGGAATCTTGTTGTTGGGGCTGATCTTGAGGAAGTCTTCGCCGAACTGGTCGCCGGCGCCGATATTGATCGGGTGCACCCGGTACTCGAGACCGCATTCCTCGAGCATGATGTGGACCTTGTGGCCATTCGGGGTGGCCCACGTGTAGACGTCGATCATGTGCAACGCTCTCCATGGAAGATTGGCCGGGGCATTAGAGCATAGAAGGAATAACCCTGCTGGCGGCACATGATCTGCCCACACTTTGCTCCATCTCTCCCGCGTGCGGGAGAGGGCCCGGCCGTTCAGTCAACCATGCGTTGCAACCGGACCACCGCCCATCACGATCCGCGCGTCACCGGCATCTGGATGCTGTCAGCATTCACGTTCATATGCTTGGCCAGTTCCAGCTTGGCGATGGCATTGCGGTGCACCTCGTCCGGACCGTCGGCCAGGCGCAGCGTGCGCTGGTGCGCCCACCAGTTGGCCAGCGGGAAATCGCCCGACACACCTGCGGCGCCATGTACCTGGATGGCCCAGTCGATCACGCGCAGCGCCACGTTCGGCGCCACCACCTTGATCATCGCGATCTCGGCCTTGGCCACCTTGTTGCCCACGGTGTCCATCATGTACGCGGCCTTCAGCGTCAGCAGGCGCGCCATCTCGATATCGCAACGCGCTTCGGCGATGCGTTCCTGTGTAACGCCCTGGCGTGCGATTGCCTTGCCGAACGCCACACGCTCCAGGCTGCGCTTGCACATCAGTTCCAGCGCGCGCTCTGCCACGCCGATGCTGCGCATGCAGTGGTGGATGCGGCCCGGTCCCAGGCGGCCTTGCGCAATCTCGAAGCCGCGGCCTTCACCGAGCAGGATATTGCTGGCCGGCACGCGCACGTTCTTCAGTTCGATTTCCATATGGCCGTGCGGCGCGTCGTCGTAGCCGAACACGGGCAGGAAGCGCTTGATGGTGATGCCCGGCGTATCGGCCGGCACCACGATCATCGACTGCTGTTCATGGCGGCCGGCATCGGGATCGGTCTTGCCCATCACGATATAGACCTTGCAGCGCGGATCGCCGGCGCCCGACGACCACCACTTGGTGCCGTTGATCACGTAGTGGTCGCCATCGCGTACGATGCGGCACGCGATATTGGTGGCATCGGACGATGCCACGTCGGGCTCGGTCATCAGGAACGCCGAACGGATCTCGCCGCGCAGCAGCGGTTCCAGCCACTGGTCCTTCAATGTCTCGGACGCGTAGCGCTCGAGCGTTTCCATGTTGCCGGTGTCCGGCGCGGCGCAGTTGAACACTTCGGCCGACCAGGGTACGCGGCCCATGATTTCGCACATCGGTGCGTACTCGAGGTTCGACAGGCCTTCCGGCGCACGCTTCGAGCGCGGCAGGAACAGGTTCCACAGGCCGGCTTCACGCGCCAGCGGCTTCAGTTCCTCGACCACCTTGGTCGGCACCCACGCATTACCCGCCTCGCGGTTGGCCTGCACCTCGGCGTAGAAACGCTTTTCATTGGGATAGATATGCTGGTCGAAGAACGCCAGCAGCCTGGCCTGCATTTCCTTGACCTTGGGCGAGTACTCGAATTGCATGGGGTCTCCTCGATTCCCTGGGGGATGGGTTGGGTGGCACGCCGTGCAGCATGTGCCGAGCGTGCCGACCGCGTTGGTGGTGCGGACTGATGGCTACTCTAGCCGATGGCAATCAATAAGAAAAATGAATTTACTAGATTGGTCAGTATCAATTTGCTGCATCTCGTGCCAGAATCGCAGCAGTCAAATGATGCGAAGGTTGCCATGCAGCTCAGCCGGATCGACCTCAACCTCTTTGTGGTGTTCGACGCCATCTACAGCGAAGGCAGCATCACTGCCGCGGCACGCCAGCTGAACCTGACGCAGCCGGCCGTGAGCCATGCGCTGGGGCGTTTGCGTACGCTGTTCGACGATGCGCTGTTCGAACGGCGCGGGCAGGGCATGGCACCGACGCCGCTGGCGCGCTCGCTGGCGGGCGAGGTGCGCGGTGCGTTGCA
>CAUUBQ010000003.1:0-204209 GCA_963543405.1 uncultured Cupriavidus sp. | reverse complement strand
GTTAAAGCACCAGACAACCTTAGTACCTGTCTGAAAAAACTTGACCACCACAGAGAGACCACCAAGGGCATCGATTCAATCCATCGCCGTCCGCTTGCGATACTCCGCAGGCGTTACCCCTACCACCCGCATGAACGCGCGTCTCAGCGTGTCAACGCTGGAGAAGCCACATGCCGGCGCCACCTGCTTCGGGGCCAGATTGCCCTCCTCAAGCAACTGCCTTGCCGCCGCCACGCGCGCCTCTTCCACCCAGTTCGCTGGCGTCACGCCTACTTCCTCCTGGAATAGCCGCGACAGATGACGTGCACTGACGCCAATCCGTGCCGCCATACTTGGCACATCGTGTACAGCGGCGGGATGTGCGGCCACCCAGCGCTGCAACGCCTGCAACGCTGAGCGACTCAAGGCGGCTGGCACTTCGCGACGACTGAACTGTGCCTGGCCACCGGGCCGCTTGAAGAACATCACCAACTGGCTGGCCACTTTCATGGCGATCTCGCGGCCCAGGTCTTCCTCGACCAGCGCAAGTGCGAGGTCCATGCCCGCAGTGACTCCGGCCGCGGTACGCAGCTTGCCGTCACGTACATGAATCGCATCGGCATCGACCACCACCTTCGGATAGCGTGCCGCCAGCGCATCGGCCACCGCCCAGTGCGTGGTAACGCGGCGCCCATCGAGCAACCCGGCCTCGGCAAGCAGGAATGCCCCGCTGCATACCGAGCCATAACGCCTTGCCAACGGTGCCACACGACGAAGCCAGTCAAGCACCTGCGGATCCGCGACGGCATCGGCCGCGTGCGGTGCCCCCGCCACCAGCAGCGTATGGAACCTTGTCGGCGCAACATCGGCAGGCGCATCGTCGATCGCACTATCCGGCAGCAGTGTGACGCCTGACGAGGCACGCAACGGCCCACGCCGGGCACCGACTACGTTCATCCGATAAACCTCGGCACCGGCCTGCACGTTGGCCTCGGCGAACACGTCGAGCGGCCCGGAAACGTCCAGAAGTTGAACCCCTTCGACGGCCAGCAGGCCGATTTTGCGCGATACAGCCATGTGATGTCCTGATTGAGACCTGATGTCCTAATTCATCGCATTGCGATGATTGAAGACATACTACGCCGACTCCTAGACTCGAGGCAACCTTCACCGAACAGGAGTCAACCATGCATTTCACCGCAGCCGATATCGCCATTCCCGACAGCAAGCTGGCGCGCGAAATCACCGAACTGGTACGCGATACGGAATCGCCGTTGCTGTTCCACCATTCGAGCCGGGTCTACTACTGGGCAGCATTGGCGGGCCAGCATCGCGGACTCGACTTCGACCCCGAACTGCTCTATGCCGGTGCAATGTTTCACGACATGGGCCTGACCCACGCTCACAGCAGTGCCGACAAGCGCTTTGAAGTCGATGGGGCCAATGTGGCGGCAAACTTCCTGCGCAGCCGCGGCATTGGAGAAAGGGAAGTGGAAAAGGTCTGGACAGCGATCGCGCTGCATACCACGCCCGGTATCCCCGAATTCATGGCGCCGGAGATCGCGTTGGTAACGGCGGGGGTCGAGATGGATGTGCTCGGCATACGCCATGACACGTTTGCCGATGCGGATCGCGAGATGGTACTGCGCGCGCACCCACGTACCCAGCACTTCAAGGAGGACATCATCCAGGCGTTCTATGACGGCATCCGGCACAAGCCCGATACGACATTCGGCAACGTCAAGGCCGATGTAATCGCAGACAAGGAACCGCATTTCCATCGCGGCAATTTCTGCAGCGTGATTCGTGCCTCGGCGTGGCAAGGCTGACCAGACGCTAGCTCAGCACGCCCGCCGGACATGCCGGTTCAGCAGCCTCGTCAATGTGACGGAGCTCACGGGCTTTGTCAGCACGGTATCGATGCCGGCAGCCTCACAGGCTCGCCGCTCCTTGCGCCCCGCGGTAGCCGTGATGGCGACGATGGGCAAGCGGGCGGCGCCAGACCGCCGCTCCGCATCGCGCACCGCGCGCGCCAATGCCATGCCATCGATGTCGGGCAGGCTGATATCGGTCAGCAACAACGCCACATCGCCATGCTGCAGTATCGCCCGCGCCGCCTTGCCGCTTGTGCATGCCACGATTTCGCATCCGCCAAGCGCCTTCAGTTGGCCCTCGAGGACCAGCAGGCATACGGGGTGGTCTTCCACAACCAGGACGCGTGGCAGAGATGAGGCGGCGGGCAGAGTCTGGTTCACGGCAAACGTTGACTGCAATCGATCATGGCTTGATTGTCAGCGTCGCTTTGTCGCTTGAGTTGCGGAAATTTCCGCAAGTACCTGCAGATGCGTCTGAAATTGCTAGGTGACTTGATTCTTCAGCGGCGTCCCATGTACCCAACGCTGCAGGTTGTCGAGAAAGATCTCGACCACACGTGCCGCGTTGCCGTCAGAGAATCCCGCGCTGTGCGGCGTGGCAATGACGTTGGGCAGTGTCCAGATCGGTGATGTCGCGGCCAACGGCTCATGCGCGAAGACATCGAGATACGCACCGCCCAGTTGCCCCGAGTGCAATGCTTCGATCAATGCCGTTTCATCGACCACCTCTCCGCGCGCGACGTTCACGAGCCGTGCACCGGCCGGCAAGCGGCGCAGCGCCGCACCATCGACCAGTCCACTCGTGCGCGCCGTCAGCGGGCATGCCAGGATAAGCCAGTCGGTGCGCGGCAACACGGCATCGAACTGCTCGAACGTCACCGACTCGAACCCTTCACCGGCTGGCGTGGCGCGTTGCCTGACCACCGCAACCGACAACCCCAGCATGCGCAGGACAGCGCCAACCTGCTGTCCGATGGGGCCCCACCCGACGATGGTGGCACGCTGGCCTTGCAGGTCGCGTGGCAGGCCACTACCGAGCAACGGTGCCCAACGCCGTTCACGCTGGGCATCGAGCAGCTGGGGAAGATGGCGGGCCAGCGCCAGCACGCCCGCCAGCGCGGTTTGCGCTACGACGCCGGCATTGGCCCCTGACGAGGTGGTGACAGTCACGTCGCGCTGACGCAGTTGCCCGAATATCGCCCGATCGGCGCCCGCCGAGTGCGTGTGGACCCACCGCAGCGATGGCGCTTCGAGCATCGCGGCATAGAAGCGTTGCGTAGGCGGCAGGATCTCGTGCTTGGTCGACAGCCCGGTGACATCACGCGAAACGAATGCCAGATCGGCATCCACGGCGCGCCCGTCGTTGACGGCCGGCACTGGCACCGGCTGCCACGCCCGCCCGGCCAGCACGGCATCGATCGCCGCGCGATGCGTTTGCAATGAGGGCTCAGACAACAGGATGCGAAGCGGTTCAGACATGGCTAGCCATCAGTTCATCAATCCATCAATTTGTCGATTCATCAATCGACGGTTGCACCGGAGGCTTTTACCACGGCCTTCCATTTGACGTATTCCTTGCGGGTGAAGTCACCGAACTGCTTCGGCGATCCGCCCACCGGATCTGCGCCTTCGCGAATCATCTGCGCCTGCAGCGATGGCAGGATGTCATTGACCGCCTGGTTCACCTTGGTAATCACATCTGTCGGCGTACCCTTGGGCGCGAAGAAGCCGAACCACGAACCGGCCTCGAAACCCGGAAAGCCCTTTTCCGCAACCGTCGGCAGATCAGGCAGCGAACGCGAACGCTTGGCGCTGGACACCGCCAGCGCGCGCAGCTTGCCAGCCTGGATATGGGGCATCACCGACGGAATCGTCGCGAACATGAACTGGATGCGGCCCGACAGCAGGTCATTCAATGCATCGGCGCCCTTGTACGGGATATGCGTGGCCTGCGTGCCCATGCGCTCCGTCAACATGAACCCCGACAGGTGCGACGAGGTACCCACGCCCGTGGAGCTGTAGTTGAGCTTGCCCGGGTTGGCCTTGGCATAAGCCACGAATTCGTCGAAGTTCTTTACCGGCAACGACGGATGCACGACCAGCACGTTAGGCACATCGGCGATCTGCACCACCGGAACCAGATCGGTCAGCGGATCGTAGTTCAGCTTCTTGTACAGCGTCTGGTTGATCGAGATCGGCCCCACCGAATTGACCAGCAGCGTATAGCCATCTGCTGGTGCGCGGACCACGAACTCGGTGCCGATATTGCCGCCGGCACCCGGGCGGTTATCCACGACGAAAGACTGCTTGAACCGTTGTGCCAGCTGCTGGCTGACGCTGCGCGCAAGCATGTCGGTGGTGCCGCCCGCGGTAAACGCCACCACCACCCGCACCGGTTTGACCGGGAATTCTTCGGCGCGTGCCGGCGCGGCGAGCACCAGGCCACTCAGCATTGCAGCGGCCATCAGCCAGCGTGCGGGGGCAATTGCAGGGTAAATCCGGTTCATGATCTGTCTCCGTTCCTGTCGTGTTTGATTTTTTTATGTTTGAGTTCGGATTCGGGCCAGGCTACTGCCCGAATCCGTACAGCGTGGCCGGATTCGTGACCAGCACGCGCTGGCGGTCTGCTTCGGCCGGCAGCCAGCGTGCAAGCAGGTTGAACAGCACGCCGTCGTCAGGCATCTGCGCGGTTTCAAAGTAGTTGATGTGCGGCCAGTCCGAGCCCCACACGATGCGCTCCGGGTTGGCGGCCATCAGTGTCGCCACGAACGGGTCTACGTCGTGGTACGGCGCGCCGGCCGGTTGCAGACGGTCGGCGCCCGATATCTTGGTCCAGGCCACACCGTCACCCAGCAATGCGCATAACGCCTGGAAGCCGGGATCGGCCACGCCACGCGACGTCGCCATGCGTCCCATGTGGTCGATCACGAGCGGCAGGCCCAGCGCCTTCAGCCGTGGCCCCAGTTCCACGAGGTCCGGCGCATGAATCCAGATCTGAGCATGCCAGCCGCGCGCCTTGAGTCGCGGCGCGAGTGCTTCCAGCACATCGATTCCCACGCCATTTCGATACACCGCATGACCGGCAAGCTGGTACAGGTTGAAGCGCACGCCGCGCACGCCAGCCTCGTGCCAGGCATCGAGTTGGGCATCGGTGATGTCTGGCGCAGGTACGGCGATGCCACGCAGGCGCGTGGGGTACTGGCGCAGGGCATCGATCACCACGCTGTTGTCCGTGCCGCTGGCACTGGCCGTGACCAGCACGCCGCGCGCAAGACCCAAGGCATCGAGATGGGCAATAAAGGCGTCCGCCGGGTGCTCTGCCGGCGTATAGCTGCGGTCTTCCGCCAACGGATACCGGGCGAACGGACCAAAAACGTGGGCATGGCTGTCGCAGGCGCCCGCCGGTGCGCGAAACACCGGCGACGTAACATGCGACAACGGGGGCAGGCAAGGACGTGTCATGAATGCGCTCCGCTAACGGTGGTTCGACTGTGTTCTGACTGTGCAGCGATCACTCGGCAGCCTTCAGCCGCCCCGCCGCTGCCAGCGTCTGCGCACGTGCGTCCTCGCGCTGCAGCGAAGCCAGCAGTTCCTGTGGCGAAGATGCCTGCGCCACGCTGCCCACATTGAGCAGCCGGCTCTTGACGCTGCCTTCGGCCAGCGCCTTGCGCAGCGCCGCATTGATCGTTTCCACGGTCTTGGCCGGGGTTCCGGCCGGCGCCAGCAGCCCGGTGGCGGTGGTGGCCTCGAAGTTCGCCAGCCCCGCTTCACGCAACGTCGGCACCTTCGACAAGGCAGCATCACGGTCACGCGACATCACGGCGAGCGCACGCAGCGCACCCGACTGGATATGCGGTGCGGAACTGGTCAACTGATCCACCACCATGTCGATCTGCCCGCCCATCAGATCGACCAGCGCCGGTGCCGAGCCCTTGTAAGGCACCTGGTTGAGCTGGATCTTCGCGGCATCTTCAAGCTGCAGCAGGGCCATATGATTGGTCGTGCCGGGACCGGCGTGTCCCGCGGTAACCTTGCCAGGATTGTTGCGTGCGTACGCTAGCAGCGCTTCGATGTCCTTGAAGCGCGTAGCGCCGCCCTTGACCACGATCACCAGCGCCGTGGTCGATACCAGCCCGACCGGGCTGAAGCTGGCCAGCTTGAAGTTGGTGCGCGTCATCTTTGGCAGCACCACCACTGCATTGGGGGTGGTGACCAGCAGCGTGCTGCCGTCGGGTTCGGCGCGCGCCACGGCCGAAGCACCGATGATGCCGCCTGCGCCGGGGCGGTTGTCGACAATCACGTTGCGGCCCAGTTGCTGTTCCAGCGCCGGTGCGATGGCGCGCGCCACCACATCGAGATTGCCGCCCGGCGCGAACGGTACGATCAGCGTCACGGGCTTGTTCGGCAACGCTTGCGCGCGCGAATCAAGGACATAGGGGGCGGCGGCAAGCGCGGCGATCCGCGCCAGCATGCGTCTACGATTCATTGCTCTCCTCCACACATTGCTGTGGGCTTTCTTCGATTGATTTTTGTTCTGGTGGGAAAGCTACGTTCAGTCCCGGAAACCCGGGTCAAGGCGGTCGAGCTTGCGCAGCAGCGCCGGCCACTCCATCACGCCATACGGGCGTCGGGTGCCGGGCTGGTAGTTGTTCCAGGTTTCCTGGAGCACGTCGGCCGGCACTTCCTGGAACGGGGTGTTGCACGACATCGCCGCCACCTGCGAGCGGCAGGCAAGTTCCAGCCGGTGCATCCAGTTGAACGCCTCGCCGACGGTATTGCCCACGGTGAGCGCACCGTGGTTACGCAGGATCAGCGCTTCGCCACGCCCCAGGTCGGCGATCAGTGATTCCTGCTCGGCGGTATCGAGCACCACGCCCTGATAGTCGTGGTAACCGATCTTCAGGAAACGCATCGACGTCTGCGTGATCGGAAGCAGGCCACACGCCAGCGACGACACGGCCATCGATGCCCAGCTATGGGTGTGGATCACGCATGCCACCTCGGGCCGGGCATGGTGCACGGCGCTGTGAATCACGTAGCCGGCCTTGTTGATGCCGTAGTTCAGCGCGCCGAAGTCGGGCTTTGACAGGATCTTGCCGTCGTGGTCGACCTTGATCAGGCACGACGCGGTGATTTCCTCGTACATCATGCCGTACGGGTTGATCAGGAACGCGTCTTCCTCGTCTGGCACGCGCGCCGAGATGTGGTTGGCCATCATGTCGGCCATGCCATAGAGCTCGACCAGCCGGTAGCAGGCGGCCAGGTCCACGCGCGCCTGCCAT
Source organism: uncultured Cupriavidus sp. (assembly GCA_963543405.1). Taxonomy (GTDB): domain Bacteria; phylum Pseudomonadota; class Gammaproteobacteria; order Burkholderiales; family Burkholderiaceae; genus Cupriavidus. The sequence continues at coordinate 197,074 of CAUUBQ010000003.1, read as the reverse complement.
TCCGCCTCGCTGCACTGGCCGCGCATCGACGGGATGTTCAGCACACCGGGTTTCGTCATGATCTGTCTCCTGGGGGATTACCGTGGATTTGGTGGATTTGGTTTCTCGTATTCGGGGTCAGTCCGAGCCAAGCGCAAGATCGTTCGGACGACGCTTCTCGATGTGGTACTTCAGCAGCGACGCGCTGCGGAAGATGCCGTGCGCGAACTTTCCATACGGCAAGGTGAGGAACAGCGCCATCACGATGCCCAGGTGCACGGCCAGCAGCGCGGCCATCGCCCCGGTGTCGCGGCCCGCCAGCAAGGCCAGGCCACTGGCGCTGGTCAGGAACAGCAGCGCGATGAATCCGCGATCCATGGGCTTCTGGCTGCCATCCATGGTGCGCGGATCGCGCTTCAGGTTCAGCCACAGCAATCCGGCCGGACCGACCAGCAGGCCGATACCGCCGGCAATGCCCAGCAGCACCGGCAGGCTCGTCACCGGATATGGCGCATGCAGGTCCAGCAGGTAGTGATACAGCGTTGCCACAGTGGTCGCAGCAAAGCACAGCATGAAACCGTAGAACGTGAAATGGTGGAAGCGGCGACGCAACAACGTGAATGCATCGTCATCGTTGTTGCAGCCCTTGCCATGACCGCCGTCGAGGTACTTGAGCTTGAGCGCATCGTGCGCGGCGCCGCCGACGGCCGCCCCGTGCGACTCGCCGCTGCGCGTGCCGGGCGTGACCTGGCGCCAGAAGCGCGTGACCCCGATGCCCAGTGCCGCGATCGCAAACAGGAACACCACGCCGAACATCGCCGCCAGCAGGTTGTGCGGGAAGATCGCGTAGAAATTACCGGCCAGCGGTTCATGCAGCAGCGTGCCGCGCATGGCCAGCGCCATCAGCAGGAACAGCGCAAGACCACCGGCCAGGGCCAATGCCATGGTCAGTCCCGCGCGGCGATACAGTCCACCGAGCGCGGCGGGAAACGCATAGTCGCCATAGGTTTGCACCCGCACCTTGGCCATGGCCTGCGGAATGTTCACGGCAAACTCGTGCGGCGGCGCATACTGGCACGCGTGATAGCAGGCACCGCAGTTGTGGCACAGGTTGGCCAGGTAGTGGATGTCGGCCTTATGGAACTCGAGCCGGCGGGTCATTGCCGGAAACACCGCGCAGAAGCCCTCGCAGTAGCGGCAGGCATTGCAGATCTGCAGGGTGCGGGCAACTTCGCCCTCATCGGCCGTCAAGGGCAGCGCGCCGTTGGCCAGCGCCGCCGCCTCGCGCGTCAACGCTTCAAGATGTTGCATGGTTCTCTTCCTGTGATGCAGCCGCGGACCTGATCCGGTCCGCAGCCCTGGCGGCCTGGGTACCGGCAATGCGGCCGAACGCCGTGCCGATCGCCATGCCCACACCTGCCGTATAGCCCTTGCCCAGCACGTTGCCGGCCATCATCTCGCCCGCCACGAACAGGTTGCGGCTCGGCTTGCCGCCAAAATGCACGGCCGATTCGTCATTGACCTTGAGGCCCAGATAAGTGAACGTAATGCCCGGCCGCAGTGCATAGCCAAAGAACGGCGCGGTATCGATAGGCCGCGCCCAGTGCGTCTTGGCCGGCGCCACGCCTTCGGTGTGGCAGTCGTCGAGCACGGTATGGTCGAACTTGCCTACACGGCACGCCGCGTTGTAGTCGTTGATGGTGCGCATGAAGGTGGCCTCGTCCAACCCCAGCTTGCGCGCCAGTTCAGGCAAGGTGTCGGCGCGCACGCCCGGAAACACTGGCGGCATGAAGCGGCCGACGGCCTTGGCGTCGATGATCGAGTAGCCAATCTGCTGCGGCTGCTGGGCCACCAGACGGCCCCAGATCGCGTAACGCTTGGGCCAGAAGTCCTCGCCTTCGTCATAGAAGCGCTCGGCGTTGGCATTGAGCACCACGCCCAGTGACACGCAGTCGATGCGCGTGCAGATGCCGCCGTCATAAAGCGGCGCGCGCGCGTCGATGGCCACGCAGTGCGATTGCGACGGATCGCCAATTGCGTCGGCGCCCGCTTCGATCATGAACTTCAGCAGCACACCCATGTTGAAGCGCGTGCCGCGAATCAGGAAATTGTCGGCCGGCCATTCACCGCGCTCGTTCTGGCCCCACGCGTCACGCAACCATTCGCGGTTCGACTCGAAGCCGCCAGCCGCCAGCACACATGCGCGCGCCTCGATCCGCTCGGTGCCGATGCGAGCCGCCACGAAGCGGTCGCCATCGAGCTCGATCGCATCGACGGGGGCGTTGTAGCGGATCTGCACCCCAAGTTGCTCGGCGCTGCGGAAGTACGCATTGACCAGCGCCTTGCCGCCGCCCATGAAGAAGGCGTTGGTGCGCGCCACATGGAGCGCACCCGACAGCGGCGGCTGGAAGTTCACGCCATGGCTGCGCATCCAGTCGCGGCAGCTCGACGATGCGCGGATCGCCAGCCGGGCCAGTTTTTCGTCAGTCAGGCCGCCAGTCACCTTGAGCAGGTCCTGCCAGTACTCTTCTTCGGGGTAGGCCTCGATCAGCACGTCCTGCGGCGCGTCATGCATGCAGCGCAGATTGCGGGTGTGGGAGGAATTGCCGCCGCGCCATTCGCGCGGGGCAGCTTCGAGCAGCATCACGCTGGCGCCGGCTTCGCGGGCCATCAACGCGGCACAGAGGGCGGCATTGCCGCCGCCGATCACGAGGACGTCGATCATGCGCACACGTCCTGCTTGCTGGAATCTAGGGTGGAGATGGACACGACTTTCTATACCTTCAGGAGTCTGTCCGGGACTGTATCCGCATGGAGAAACGCTGCTAAGTCCTTGTCCGGCATGGGGGTATCACGATTTGTGATGGCGGCGGACACGCGGTGGACTGCTGCGGAGTGCGTTTTCAGAGGCGTCTCATATCCATGGGGACGCGGCTGGTGGAAAGTCTTGGGGACGGCACCTGACGCTGCCGCCGCAACCCATATCAACCGAGACCTTCCCGCACCATGCCTGTACTCACTGAAAAGCTCGCCAGCAAGACCCCCGCCGTTTTACTGCCAGACGCGCCGCCGACCGGCCTGCAAGCGTTAAAGGGCTGTTTGCGCCATGAGGTCCCTGCGCTGACCCTCGAGCAGATCGACCAGCTCATCGAAGCTTCCGTCATGGAGGACTTCATGCAAAGCATGGGATGGGATCCAGGGAGCGTGGTGCGTGCCGCCGATTGGCCCCCTCTCGACGATATGCCCCACACATGCAGGCTTCCGGCCCATGCACGACAGACTGCGCAAGCGGTGCGCGACCGGAAGGTCGAATTCTTTGTGCCTGACACCAGCTTCTTCAGGCCGGTCAGGAACGAGTCAGCCGGAGGCTACGATGATCGGCCTTGATACCTGTGTACTGGCCCGTCATGTTCTTGACGATGACAGGCTCAGGGGTGCGTCCCATGCGCTAGGGCTCGATCAACGATCTCGGGCGCAAGGCGTGCGGCGCAAGGTTCGCCAGCACGAAAGCCGCCAGCAGAACGGCCGCGAGACCCCAGGCCGCTACCGGCAGCCATGGCAGCAGGCCCGCCAGTGGCGCGGCCTTGCTGGCGCCGGACGACACGGCCGCAATTCGGAGAAATGCCGCGACCGCCAGGACTGCAAAGACCACGCCCGTGAAGGCGCCTTCGTGGCCGACATGGCCCGCGTTCAGCGCGGCATTGACCGTCGAGCCGAACATGATGCCCCACAGGCCACCAGCCACGTATTGCATCGCGAGCACCCATCCCAGCGAACTGGCTGCGGCAAACCCTGACAGCGCCAGCACACCGAGCGCTGCCGCGGCCAGCAGCAGCACATGGGCAGGATAGCGTTTCAGCAGCGGCGTCTCGGGCAGCAACACGCACAAGGCAAAGCCAACCCAGAAAGCCGGCATCACATTCACGAGGCTGGCGCTCGAAACAAAGCGCAGGTAGGCGGGCGCGGAGTTGATCGCAGTGTGGATCTGAAAGCCAAAGGCAAGAAGCCAGACGGCGACAAACAGGAGCCAGACGCGCTTCGGGCCAATGCCGGGCGGGGATGACAGGTCAGGATGCCTGGATTCGGCGGGTGGCTCTAACCATCGCAAGGCGGCAACCGCAATCACCAGCGCAGCGCTGGCCGCAACAAATGGCAGCAATGGCGATACCGTGCGCAGCCGCGCCGTAAGCAGCGGCGCAACCGCCCCCGCAAGACCGACGCCAAGCAGCGAACAGGACACCAGAAACGTTGAGGCGCGGCTATGCATGCGGCGGGCAATGATCACCATCGGTGGCGCCCGCAGTGCCGAAGACGTGGCCGCCCAGAACGCGGTCAGGGCCAGCAGGAAGACCGGCGAGGTAACACTGGGCAACAGCACGAAGGCCAGTGCGGAAGCGACGGACAGCGCAAGAATCCATCCGCCAAGCCGACGCATCGCGTTGGCCACCCGGTCGGCCGCGACCCCCAGCGCGAAGTCCATGGCCACGAAGATCACCTGATCCATCATCAGGATCCAGGCCACCTGCGCGCGCGGCAGCCCCACCTGCGCGGCCAGTTGCGGCAGAAAGGCCACGTAGAGTGTCCACGTTACGGCCAGCAGGAACTGCACGGAGAAGAAAATCAGTGCGTGCATGGCGGCGCTCCCCGTCCGGCATGGTCAACCGGTTCTTGTTCTGCCCGGTACCGCAAGGTGCTTGCCGGCGCCGGCATTTCCATTGCAAGGATAGGAAGAGACCATGCATTTCACCAGTCGCGCAAAGAAACCTGACATCAGGCTGGCCGAATCTAACTAACCCTACCCTTCCAGTAACCGTGCCCCACGCCATTCGCCGGACCGCACCAGCCCGCGCGCCGTGTCGGCTAGCACGACGCGCAGCGCCAGTGCGGCGGGCGACAGTTCGTCATCGGACAGGCTGCACAACAAGTTTTTCCTGCCGACCTGGGGATCATCGATCTGCGCAAGATGAAACCGTGTTTCCGCATCGGGATAACGCCCCACGGCGGCCCACGGCTGTAGCGTGGCACCAAAGCCCATGTCGACGGCGTCCATCAGCATTGCCAGCGAATCGACTTCCTGGGTCACGCGCGGCGTGACCTTGGCACGCGAAAACGCGGCATCGAACGTACTGCGCAAGCCGTGGACCCCGGTCGGCATGATCAAGGGTACTTCCGCCAGGTCAGCCATCTGCCTGTGAGTTGGTGGATCGGCCTTGCCTTGCGGCAACGCCTTGCGCGACTGGATCAGGAACAGGGTTTCCTCAAGCAACGGGATAACCGTCCAGCGCCGTGCCGCATGGGTGCCGAACAGCACGGCAAGATCGAGCTGGCGTGCATTGAGCATTGCGGTGAGATGCCCGGACAGGCTTTCGACGATATGCAGGCGCACATCGGGATATCGCTCGCGCATTGCACGGATTAGCGGTACGCCGATAACCGATGCGGTGGTCGGCGCCAGGCCAACGCTGACCGCTCCGGTCAGGCGCGCCTGATGCGCGGCACGCCGTGCCTGTTCGGCATGGCGCAGCGTGAGTTGGGCCTCGTGGAAGAATGCCAGGCCGGCTTCGGTTGGCGTGACGCCTTGCGGTGTACGGCGCAGCAGGCGCGTGGCGAGTTCGCTTTCCAGCCGGCTGATTTGCTGGCTGACCGCCGATTGCACCATGTCGAGTTCGAGCGCGGCACGACTCATGCTGCCAAGCTCGACCACTCGCACAAAATACTGAAGCTGGCGCAATTCCATCTGACTCCCCCGGCAAGGCCGAGCCACCCGTGCCAGCGGGGGTCGGCTTCAATGTTCTGGGGGTCTTATACCAGATGCGCTGATTTCATGGTCCCTTCGCCGTCCCGACCAAGGGCGGGGAACCGTGCGGCAACGGTCAGGCCTCGTCTGCGCCGCTGTGCCAGTCCACCGTCTGATCGAGATAAACCAGGCCCTTGTCGGCCAGCGCGGGGCGCATGTTGTACATATCGACCCCGAGCACGCCTGATGCGAGCTTGTCACGCTTGCCGGCTTCCAGCGCTTCGCGTTCGGCCGCCTTGCGGGCGATTTCCGCCGCATGCGGACGCGCCACGACGACCACGCCATCGTCGTCCGCGACGATCACGTCGCCGGGACGCACCTGCGCGCCCGCACATACCACGGGTACATTGACGGCACCCACGGTTTCCTTGACTGCCCCCTGCGCCGAGATGGCACGCGACCAGACCGGGAATCCCATTGCATTGAGCGTGCTGACGTCGCGGCAGCCGGCGTCGAGGATCAGGCCACGTGCGCCACGCGCCTTCAGCGAGGTCGCAAGCAGGTCACCGAACACGCCGTCGGTGCAATCGCTGGTCAGTGCCACGACCAGGATATCGCCGGGCTGGATCATTTCCACGGCGACGTGGATCATCCAGTTGTCGCCGGGATGCATCAGCGCGGTCACGGCACTGCCTGCAATGGCTACCCCCGACTGGATCGGTCGAAGGTAGGGCTTCAACAGCCCGGTGCGGCGCTGGGCCTCGTGCACCGTGGCAACGCCCGATGCGCCGAGCGATTCGATGTCGCGCGCATCGGCGCGCAGGATATTGCGATAGGCAACCGTTCTCATGCCAATACCTCCGTTACCTGGGGAAATACGCGTACGTACCCTTCCCCATACTGAATCTTGCTATCCGAATTGCGCGTTGCCTGCGCTCCACGCTGCAGCGCCACGCGCGTGTAGTACTCCCACAGATGTTCCTGCGCCGCCATCGTCGTGAATGCACGCTGCTTCTTTTCCCAAACCGAAGAAATGTCCAGCAGCACATCGGGCTTCCAGTTGCATTGCTCGGGCTGGTGCGGCTCGAACAGGAATACCGGCGGCGCGCCAATCACCGGCACTTCGGGCTTGTAGCCGTGGGCCTGCGCAATGACGCGCGCTTCCTGTGCCACATGCGTGGCCAGCGGGTGATCGAAGTTGTAGATGTCCTCGCTGGAATGGCTCAGCACGAGCTCCGGTCGAATCTCGCGATAGATGTCGGCCAGGCGCAGCAACGCATGATCTGGCACGCGCAGCGGATAATCGCCAAGATCGAAGCATTCCAGCGTGCCACCCAGAATCTCGGCGGCGCGCTGCGCTTCTTCAAGGCGTGCGGCCTTGACACGATCGATCGTCATGCCCGGCTGGCGCCACATCTTGGCCGATTCTCCGCGCTCGCCAAAAGACAGGCAGACGATGCGCACGTGATAACCGCGCTCTGCGTACAGCGCAATTGCACCGCCCGCCCGCCAGACAAAATCGGCAGCGTGTGCGCTGACAACCAGGATCGAAGGCTTTGCAGCCGTGGCTTGTGGTTCAGACATGGGGACAGCTTCCAGAAATCATTGAATCAGTGGATCGGGCCACACAGGGTGCGCTTAATCCGCAGTAATGCCGGCCTTGCGGATCACGTTGTTCCAGGTGGTGGTCTCGGTCTTCACGAACTGGCCAAACTGCTCGGGGGTGCCCGAGACGATCGTTACGCCAAGCTGGCTCAGTTGCTTGCGCACGTCCGGGTCAGCCAGCGCCGTGTTGGCGGCTGTGTTCAACTGCTTGACGATGGCCGGCGGCGTCTTGGCCGGCGCAACCAGTCCCCACCACACCGAAGCGGTGAAGCCAGGCAAGCCCTCTTCCTTCGACGTGGGCACGTCGGGCAGCAGGGCTGAACGATTGGCACTGGCAACCGCCAGCGGACGCAGTGTGCCGGCCTTGATATGCGAAATCACTTCGAGCGGGTTGATCGGCATGAACGTAATGCGCTCGCCGATCAGGTCGGTAATCGCCGGTGCTCCGCCTTTGTACGGCACATGAAGCACGTCGATATTGGCCGTATCCTTGAGCATTTCACCGGCCAGGTGGCCCGAGCTGCCGTTGCCGGCCGATGCATAGCTGAGCTTGCCCGGCTGCGTCTTGGCCTGCGCCACCAGCGCCTTCATCGATGCGATATTGGACTTGGCCGGCACTACCACCACCAGCGACGCTTCGCCGATGCGTGCCACCGGTGTGAAATCGGTCTGCGGGTTGAAGCTGAGCTTGTTGAACAGCGCGGCGTTGGTCGCCAGGCTGTTCGACGCCATCATGATCGTGTAGCCATCGGCGGGCGCCTTGGCCACGAAATCCATGCCGATATTGGTACTGGCCCCCGGACGGTTGTCGACGATGACAGGCTGCTTCAGCAACTGGCTCATGCGCTGGCCCACCGACCGCGCCACGATATCGACCGCGCCACCGGCTGCATATGGCACTACCAGCCGGACCGGATGATCGGGAAACGCGTCGGCATGTGCCGCGGCACTCCCCAGCGCCAGTGCCGCCGCAAGCAGCGTTGCCAGGAATGGGCGGCTCCCGCCCTGCGAATGACAAAGTCGAGCGAGCCCATGCTGCATGTCGTCTCCAGGATGTTATTGAGGATGTGCTCGCATTCTCTGTCCCGGTCGTGATACTGTCCAATACGTTTTCAGATAGCTTGTTATTTCGATTCCCTATCAATGGACTTCCGCCAACTTCGCTATTTCGTGGCCGTGGCCGAGGCGCTGAGCTTCAGTGAAGCCGCGCGCCGGCTGCATGTGAGCCAGCCGCCGCTGAGCGTGCAGATCAAGGCGCTTGAGGAGGAACTCGGCAGCGCGTTGCTGGAGCGCTCGCGCCATCATGTGGCACTGACTCCCGCCGGCGAACTGTTCCTGGAGAAGGCGCGCGCGGCACTGGCCAATCTGGACCAGGCACGTGAAGTGGTAAAGCAGGTGGCATCGGGTGAGGCCGGCGAGATCCGCGTGGGATTCACGGCGTCGGTGCCGATGCAGGATTCATTTCCGCGCGCGGTGCACGCGTTTCGCGAAGCCCATCGCCACGCCAGGCTTGAACTCGTGCACCTGTCCACGGGACAGCAGTTGCAGCAACTCGAACATGGCGAGATCGATATCGCCTTCCTGCGCCCTTCTCCGCAGTTCCGTCCCCCCGTCAGCATCACGGTGCGCGAAGTACTGGACGATCGCCTGGTCGCGGTCTTGCCGCTGGCACATCCACTCGTGAATGCGCGTAAGCAAGACGAGATCGACATCAGCGCATTGTCCGTGGAGCGCTTCCTGCTGTTTCCGCGCGGGCTGGGCTGCGGGTTGTTCGACCATGTGACCACACTCTGCAACCGCTCGGGCTTTGCGCCCAACATTGCGCAGGAAGCGCGCGAGGCCACCACCATCATCGGACTGGTGGCCAGCGGTGCCGGTGTTTCAGTGCTACCCGAGATCTACGCACGCACGGGAATTCCAGGCGTGGCGTACGTGCCGATAGCCGGACCCGACGCGGCCAGCCGCATCCTGATGGCGCACCGCACAGAGGCACTGTCGCCAATCATGAAAAGGTTTGTGGGGTATTTTTGATGTGTTTCCCCTCTCCCGCGCGCGGGAGAGGGGCGGGGGAGAGGGCTGGCGCATCAAGACGCGAAATCGGCAATTTGAACCTCGTTGCCCTCTCCCCCAACCCCTCTCCCGCGCTGCGGGAGAGGGGAGCAGAACACAAGTACTTCAAACCGCCGGTGCCTTCACCAGTCCATCCGTGCGGAACATGGCCTTGATGCCGCGCACGGCCTGGCGGATTCGTGACTCGTTCTCGATCAGTGCGAAGCGTACGTACTCGTCGCCATAGTCGCCAAAGCCAATGCCCGGCGACACCGAGACTTTTGCCTTGGCCAGCAGTTGCTTGGAAAATTCCAAAGAACCCAGCGCGCGGTAGGCCTCAGGAATCCTGGCCCAGATATACATCGACGCCTTCGGAATATCGACCGGCCAGCCCGCCTCGATCAAGCCGCGAGCCAGCACGTCGCGGCGTGACTGGTATTGCGCCGCAATCTCCTTCACGCATTGCTGATCGCCTTCCAGCGCCGCAATGGCCGCCACTTGCAGCGGCGTGAACGTGCCATAGTCGTGATAGCTCTTGATGCGTGTCAGCGCCGCCACGAGGTCGGGGTTGCCCACCATGAAGCCGATCCGCCAGCCAGCCATGTTGTAGCTCTTCGACAACGTGAAGAACTCCACGGCAATATCCTTGGCACCGGGCACCTGCATGATCGACGGCGCCTTCCATCCATCGAACACAATATCGGCGTAGGCCAGGTCATGCACCACGAAGATGTCGTGCTTGCGCGCCAGCGCGATCACGCGTTCGAAGAAATCCAGTTCCACGCATTCCGCCGTCGGGTTCGACGGAAAACCGAGCACGATCATCTTCGGCTTCGGATAGCTGCCGCGAATCGCACGTTCCAGTTCGGCAAAGAAATCGATGCCGGGCGTAAGCGGTACCGAACGGATATCGGCCCCGGCAATCACCGCACCATAGATATGAATCGGATAGCTTGGGTCCGGCACCAGCACCGTGTCGCCACGATCGAGCGTGGCCAGCATCAGGTGGGCCAGCCCCTCTTTCGAGCCAATCGTGACAATGGCTTCCTTGTCCGGATCGATCTCCACGTCATAGCGTTCGCGATACCAGTGCGAGATGGCACGGCGCAGGCGCGGAATACCCTTCGAGGCCGAGTAGCCGTGCGTATCGGGCCGCTGCGCGGCGTCCACGAGCTTGGCCACGATATGCGGCGGCGTGGCGCCATCGGGGTTGCCCATGCTCATGTCGATGATGTCCTCGCCACGACGGCGCGCGGCCATCTTGAGCTCGGCGGTGATATTGAAAACGTACGGGGGAAGACGATCGATGCGCGCAAAGCGGCGCTTGCCGGATTCGGCAGTCATGGTGGATTCCTTACGTAAGCGCCCGGATCCGTCCGAGCGACGTCGTGACCATTGTCTGGGTCACTGGGAATCGATCATAGCCAGCCGCGCGTGTTTGCACAACTGGCCATCGACAGAAAATTCAGAGGATGCTGCCTGGCACGTTGACCGGGCGGTCAGGCGGCAGGATTTTCACGATGCAGTCGAGCGCATCGGCATTGGGCTTGTCGCCACCGAATGCCGCGGCGATCGAGTCGCGATACTGCGGCACGCTGATGCGGTTGTAATACAGGCGCGACGTCTGGTCGAGCCAGTAGACATAGTCGCTGTCGCTGTCGTTGGTACCGCTGCGCAACCACTCGCCCAGCTCATGATTGCCCAGTCGCGTGCCCGCGCATACGGCCTGGATCTTGTCGAGATACTTGTTCAGGCCATGCGCCTCGTAGTTGCGCACGGAATCGGGTGCGCAGGCGGCAAGGCCAAGGACAGCGACGAATGTCAGCAGACGAAGGCGCGGCATGGCGGGTCCCATGACAGTTGGCGTGCTATCCAGTGTAGCTGTGCCGCCTCCATGGAACCCTGCCGCGAGAAAATTTTCAGATCAGTCGTCGATCGTTTCGTGAACCGCGGCGTTACCGCGCTTCCAGTAGGCCGATGCACGAATGCGCGTCTTGTCGATACCACGTTCGGCCACCAGATGCTGGCGCACCTCGCGCATCGCGGCACCTTCGCCGGCGGCCCACACATAGCCCTCCCCTTCGGGCAGGCTCAGCCATTTCAAAGTGGGTAACAACTGGCTGCCCTCCGGCGCATCGCCACGATGCACCCAGTGCACCTCGGCCTGCGCGCCTGCAGCCAATGGAATCCGTGCGGACTCGTCGGCAACTTCGGCCACCACGATCACGCGTGCGTCGGGGCCAAGCTCCTCGATGCGGCGGCCAATCGCCGGCAGCGCGGTATCGTCGCCAATCAGCAGATGCCAGTCGAAGCCGTGCGGAATCACGAACGACCCACGTGGACCGCCCACGCCAAGGTACTGGCCCGGCTGTGCATGCGCGGCCCAGGTCGACGCAGGACCATCGCCATGCAGCACGAATTCGATATCGAGCTCGCGCGCGACATTGTCATAACGACGCGGCGTGTAGTCGCGCGCCGGCGGACGCGGCTGGCCTTCGGGGAACGTGATGCCCTCCGGGCCCGCCTGCGGCAGCACCGGCTTTTCCGCGCCCGGCGTCGGGAAAAAGACCTTGATGTGATCGTCGAACGAGCCCGAAACAAAGTCGGCCAGATCGTCGCCGCCAAGCGTCACGCGCAGCAACTGCGGCGATACCTGGCGCGTACGCAGCACCTTGAGCAGGCGCATCTTGAGCGGATGGCGCACGCGCTGTACGGTCAGGTCACGGTTGTCATTCATGTTCAAGCCTCCGGTTGATTGGTGGGTGTGCCGCGTTCGATCTCGTCCGACGCACGTTCCAGGATGGCGGCAACACGGCGCTGTTCGTCGGCCGACGCGCCACTGCGCATCATCATGATCTGCTTGAGGCGCCCGCGCGCCTTCACAAGTTCCGGCGCCCAGCCGCCCTCTTCGGGCTCGCGCTGCGGCTGGCCACTCATGGCGCGACGCATGAAATCCATCTTGCGCGCCACGTGCTGCAGGCGCGCCACCATGACTTCCAGGCGTTCGCGGTGCTGATCCAGATAGGTACGTCCAGCGTCAGACAACTGGTAGCGCTTCTTGTTGCCTTCGGAATCGACCGTGGCGTATCCCACGTCTTCCAGGAAAGTCAGGGCCGGATACACCACGCCGGGGCTTGGCTTGTAGAAGCCGCCGGTACGTGCCTCCAGCGCCTTGATCAGTTCGTATCCATGCGATGGCTTTTCATCGAGCAGCGACAAGAGCAACAGTTGCAGGTCTTCCGCGCTGAACTTGCGTCCACGGCGCAGGCTGTCGCCATCGAACCCATCACCACCATCGCCGCCATCGTTACGGTCGAAGGCACCGCCACCGCCCCGCGACCAGAAGCCACCACCATGCGCCATGGCCATCAGGGCATGGGCGCGCAATTTTCCACCGAAACCATGATGACCTCCATGGTGCCCCTTATGTGCAAAAGGATGTCGCATCGTGAACTCCGTTATATCGTAAGACGTATCGTAAGATATATATCGTACGATACTAAGTCAAGGACTAATTTGTCGCTTGCCTGGACTCATGGAGTTCTTGTCACAATGAAAGCCAGCAGGTGGCACAACCCAGACACGGAGACAACCAATGTCCAAGCAGGTGGAGTTCTACTTCGATTTCGGCAGCCCCTATTCGTACCTGGCCTACAAGGAATTGCCACGCGTGGCGTCACGCACCGGCGCTACCATCGTGTGGAAGCCGATGTTGCTCGGCGGCGTGTTCAAGGGAACGGGCAACCATAGCCCGATGGACATTCCGGCCAAGAGCGACTGGTCGAAATCAGATATCCAGCGCTGGGCGCAACGCTATGACGCGCCGTTCCTGCACAACCCGCACTTTCCGATCAACACGCTGGCGCTGATGCGTGGCGCGATCGGCTATCAGCGCAAGGGGGATGCCGACTTCCACCGCTATGTGGAAGCCATCTTCAGTGCGATGTGGGAAACGGGAAAGAACCTCAACGACCCGAATGAAATCGGCAAGGTGCTGGTGGCGGCGGGGTTCGACCCGCGTGAGGCGCTGGCCATGCTGGACGACCCCGAGGTCAAGGCCGAACTCAAGCGCGTGACCGAGGAAGCGGTGGCGCGCGGCATCTTTGGCGCGCCCAGCTTCATCGTCGACAAAGAACTGTTCTGGGGCAATGACCGGCTGCTGTTTGTCGAACAACAGCTCGCCGGTCGATCTTCGGGCTAATCAGGCAAGGCGAAATACGGTCACCGCAGCAGCCAGCTGATTGGCCTGCGATTCGAGCGAATCTGCGGCGGCCGCAGCCTGCTCCACCAATGCGGCGTTCTGCTGGTTGACCTGCTCCATCTGCGACACCGCCTCGCTGACCTGCGTAATGCCGCTCGACTGCTCGATCGACGCGGCCGAGATTTCGCTGACCGTATCGGCCAGACGCTTGACGGCCGCCACGATCTCGCCGATGGTGCTGCCCGCCTGCTCCACCTGCGCGCTGCCGGCATCGACCTTGTCGACCGACGAATCGATCAGCGTCTTGATTTCCTTGGCCGCGTTGGCGCTACGCTGCGCCAGGCTGCGCACCTCGCCCGCCACCACGGCAAAGCCGCGGCCCTGCTCACCCGCGCGTGCGGCTTCCACGGCGGCGTTCAGCGCGAGGATGTTGGTCTGGAATGCAATGCCATCGATCACGCCGATGATGTCGACGATCTTCTGCGAGCTCGTGTTGATCTCGCTCATCGTATGCACCACGCCACGCACCACGTCGCCGCCACGCGATGCCAGGTCGGCCGCGCTGCGCGCCAGTTCGCTGGCACGCGTGGCGCTCTCGGCGTTGTTGCCGACGGTCGACGTCAGTTGCTCCATGCTGGCTGCCGTTTCCTCGAGCGCCGACGATTGTTCTTCGGTACGCGACGACAGGTCGGTGTTGCCCGCGGCAATCTCGCGCGCGCCGATCGTCACCGCATCGGAGCCCGCGCGCACACGGGTCACGGTCTGCGTCAGGCCGGCCTGCATGCGCGACAGCGCATCGAGCAACTGGCCAATTTCATTGCGGCCCGCCTGCGGCACCTCGATGGTCAGGTCGCCGTCCGCCACGCGCATGATCAGGTCGCGCGCCTGGTTCAGCGGCGTCACCACCAGATTGCGCAGCGCCAGGTGCACCGCGACGATCAGCAGCGCCGACATCGCCAGACCCACGCAAACCAGCATGATCACGCGGCGCAGCCGCGCGTGGTCGTCGGCCATTGCCGTGTCATTGAGCTGGATGGCGAACTGCTGGAAGCGCTCCACACCAGCCGAGTACTTGGCGCCCGACGTCGTGATGTCCTTGTCGTTGATCGCGGCATAGCCATCGGGGTCGCCCTTGCGCAGCGCATCGAGGCCGCGTTGCACTACCTCCATGTGGGCACGGCCGGCGCTGACGATATCGTCGCGCGTCGCGGCATCCTGCTCCGGAAAAGCCGGCGCCTTGTCGAAGGCATCAAGCTCGTCCTTCGACTTGCCGATCGATTTCTGGGCACTGGCCAGCGCATCGTCATTGACCTGGCCGCTGGCCTTGGCCGAGCTGTAGGCGCGCGTCAACGCGGAGCGTGCGCGCGTCATGTCCTTGTAGGCATCGTTCAACAACAAGGCGCGCGACGAAACCAGGTGGATGCGTTGGGCCGAATCGCTGGCCGCGCTCAGTTGGCTGACGCCCAGCACGGCGCCGAATACGATCATCAGACCAAAGATCACCAGCGTCGCCAGCAGGCCGTGGCGAATACTCACGTTTTTCATCAGGGGGCTCTACTCGTATGGGTTCAGCCCAGCCTTAACGACCCCCTCTCTTAAACCTTGAGCCGATCGAGGCGTCGCCTTTGCGTTACATCAAATCAAAGCGAAGCCAAGCGTCTTGCCATCCACTTTCAGCCTTAAACATAGGCAATCAGGCGGCCCGCGCAGATCACCAGGGCCCATGTGAGAAGCGATAGCATCGCGCACGCGCGCGCCACCGGCGGCGGGGCACGCTGCGTTTCCCACACGCCTTCGGCAGCATGCAAGGACCGGTAAGGCCCGAGATGAAACCAGGCGGCGTTGGCCAGGCCAAACACGATCAGCACGAGCTTGATCAGGAATGCGCGATTGCCGACCAGGTCATCGGCGTGCGCGACAAACAGCAACACGCCACTGCCCATGATCAGCACGAAACCAACCAGCGATACCGGCAATGCATGCCGCAGCAGGATGGTGACCGGCAATTGCCTGCCGAGCCCGGCCAGCCGCAGGTCCACCACCACGATCGATCCGAACAGTAGGGCCATGCCCGCGAGGTGCAGGATCTCGCTAGCCGGATAGGCCCACGGCGACGCGCGCAACCAGACCGCCAGCGGCGTTGCCGCGAGTTGGCCGGCCCAGGCACCAAGCGCTTCCATCGATCAGCGTAGTTCCACTGTCTGGCCGCCGTCGAACGTGATCCGCTCCACGCGCATTTCGTCGGCCTTTTCCTTGCTTGCGTAGCCGACCATGGTCACCTGCCGCCCCACCGCCACCTTGTCGGCCGTGGCCCCGCGCGACTCCATGCGCGACACTGGCGCCAATACCGCCAGCCAGCGCTTGCCCTGCGCTTCGACGCGGATCGTGGCATGCGGATTCTCGTAGTGGGTTTCCACGATCTTGCCGGTCACGGTCAATGGCTTGGTCTCGTCATAGGTCGACCATCCATGATGGGCGATGGCTGGCAGGCTCGACAGGCCAACGGTGACGGCGACGCACAGCGCAACGCGCGAAGCGGGAATGCGAAATGAAATCATGTCGACTCCGATGATGGGCGACGCATGCGCCCATGTCTGCAATGCGGAACATCCAACCATCGTAGATGACATGCGCTGGATCGCAAGGCGAAGCATCCCGCACGTCGTGTTACGCTGTGCATCGCCCTTGATTCGTTGCCCTTGCCTCCCCATCACCATGTCCATCGCTTTCGACCTGCCGCCTGCCGCGCGGCGCGGCCAGCCAGCCGACACCATCGACACGCCTTCCCTGGTCCTCGACCTCGATGCCTTCGCACGTAATGTCGACCGCATGCAGGCCGCCGCCAGCCAGGCCAATGTAAAACTGCGCCCGCACGCCAAGGCGCACAAATGCCCCGACATCTCGCTGGCGCAGGTCGCGCGCGGCGCTGTCGGCATCTGCTGCCAGAAAGTCAGTGAAGCCGTGCCGTTCGTGCGTGCGGGTATCCGCGATATCCATATCAGCAACCAGATTGCCGGCACGGCCAAGGCGGCGCTGCTGGCCGACCTGGCGCGACACGCGCGGATCAGCGTGTGCGTCGACGATCCCGCACAGGTCGATGAACTGGCCGCCGCGGCGCAGGCGGCGGGCAGCAAGCTCGACGTGTTCGTAGAGATCAATATCGGCCAGGGCCGCTGCGGCGTATCCGACTCGGCCGCGGTGCTGCGTCTGGTTGATCGCATTAGCGCCCACGGACCGCTGACAATGCGTGGCCTGCAGGCCTATCACGGTGGCATCCAGCATTTGCGTGGCTGGGAAGAACGGCGCGACGCCGCGGCACAGGCGGCCGATCGCACCGGCAGCATCATCGCCCGCCTCGAAGCGGCGGGTGTGCAGTGCGACGTGGTAACGGGTGGCGGCAGCGGCAGCGTCGAGTTCGACCTGCGCAGCGGCGTCTATACGGAAATCCAGCCCGGTTCGTATGTGTTCATGGATGCGGACTACGGCAGCAATGCCTACACAGGCTCCCTGCGTTTCGAGCACAGCCTGTTCATTGCATCAACCGTGATGAGCGTGGCGGCCGGTGATCGCGTGGTGGTGGATGCGGGCTTGAAATCGATGGCCGTCGATTCTGGGCTGCCCTGGATCTGGACCGATGGCGCACCCTCGCAGATGCTGGACTATGTGGCTGCCAATGACGAGCATGGCATTGTCAAGACACAGCCCGGCAATCAGGCAGGCGTCCTGCCATTGCTGGGCGACCGCGTGATGCTGGTGCCCGGACATTGCGATCCCACGCTGAACCTGTACGACGAAATCGTGGGTATCCGGGCGGGCGTGGTGGAGAGCATCTGGCCCGTGGCGGCGCGCGGCCTGAGCCGGTAGTCGCGCCAGCACACCAGCATTCAGGCGAACTGGGCCACCAGTTCGTCAAGGTCGGCCGGCGCCCAAGTCGCGCCGGTCCATCGTTCGAAGCGCAGCTCGGCCAGCGGCACCGGCATCAGCGTGCCAATCCAGTCGGTGGGCGCTGCGCCGCAACGCAGTCCGTTGGCCACCATGGTCATGGCTTCGGGGATATCGATATCCGCCACGCGTGTCACCGTGGGCCAGGGCAGCAGACGCACGTCATGCACCGGCAAGCCAAAGCGGTACAAGCCAAACCGGGCATGCAACGCGGCCTGCGACAGCGTATGCCGCGCCTGGCTCAAGCCGTCGTCCCTGGTGGCTGACGGATCCCATTGCTGGTTGCGCGAGAACCACAGGATTTCCTGTTCGCCCATGCGTGGTGCCGGCGTACAGGCGGCGGCCGGCATGAGACGCCCGGACCGCGCGATCGCGGCCAGCGGGGTTCCTACCGTGTAATGCCAGACGTAACCGGTTTCTTTTTCCATGTGCTGCTCCTGCAAGCGCCCTTCCACCTTCCACATTGGTGGCGTTCTGCCCCGTTTACAAGCAAGGTCACGGCGTGTTGCGACCGCAACAAAGATGCTGCAAGACTTTCGAAATTGCGCGCCACTACCCTGCAGGCCAGGACTGGCGCGGGTTTCCCGCAGTTTCCATGGCTTGCCACGAGGACAAGCCCGAAATGTCTTTTGAGGGAAACGTCTAAAACCTTAGCACAGCATTTGGTGCATTGCAGCACAAATTACCGGCTTGATGCCGTAGTTTTCGTTGGTCGGCGCACATCATCGATCCCGCAGCCGGTTCTGGAACGGCGCATGCGTCACCAAAATCACGAATGACGGCATCGGAAAACTTGGGAGCGATGTCACCGGGGTGACCTCTCCGATGCTTACGCTGCGGACCGTATCGCACATTTCGCGATGCCCTACCCCGCACGAGACCCCGACCATGATCGAAGCCATCCGAAAACTTGCCCGGGCACGCCCGCTGGGCATGCTGGCCGCCCTGCTGCTATGTACGGCGCTGACCGCCTGTGGCGGCGACAACGACAATCCGCCCGCGTCCGGCGGTGGCACCCCTGCCGACGTCAAGCCACAAATGAAGTGCGCGCCCTGATGCCTGCACCGCGTTCCAACAACAACCTCGCAGACAGCGCAATCGACTTCCAGGGCAGAACCAACATGACATCCAGCAGCCGACGCAATTTTCTCAAGATGGCCGGTAGCAGTGCCGCCGCCACCGCCGCGCTTGCCGCTTTTCCGCCAGCCATCCGCCGCGCCTTGGCCATCCCGGCCAATAACGCCACCAAATCCATCCGCGATGTGGAATACGTGGTGATCCTGATGCAGGAAAACCGCTCGTTCGACCACTACTTCGGCACCCTCAACGGCGTGCGTGGTTTCAGCGACCGCTTCCCAATCCCGCTGGCGGGCGGCCGCAACGTGTTCCAGCAAACGTATGCCAGCGGCAATACCAACCGCATCGTGCTGCCGTACCATCTCGACCAGAGCATCGGCAACGCGCAACGCGTCAGCGGTACACCCCACAGCCAGCCCGATGCACAGGCCGCCTACGACCTGGGCCGCATGAGCGCGTGGCCCACCTCGAAAAAGACGCAGTCGATGGGCTACTACACGGGACAGGAACTCGGCTTCCAGTACGCGCTGGCCAACGCCTTCACGCTCTGCGATGCCTACCATTGCAGCTTCCACGGCGGCACCAACACCAACCGCCTGTTCCACTGGACCGGCACCAACGATCCGTTCGCAAAGAATGGCGGCCCGGTCATCGACAACAGCGGTGATTCGCTCGATGCCACCGGCATCAACTACACGTGGACCACCTACCCGGAACGCCTGCAAACGGCCGGCGTGACCTGGAAGGTCTACCAGAACATGCCGGACAACTACACGGACAATCCGCTGGCCGGTTTCCAGCAGTATCGTGCCGCCAACGCGGCGCGCGGCAATGCTGCCAATGGCTCGCCATACCCGGCCTACACGGTCGCCGATGACGCCGCGAACCCGCTGTTCAAGGGCATCGCCAACACCATGCCCGACGGTGGCTTCCTGCAGGCGCTACGCGACGATGTGGCGGCCGGCACGCTGCCGCAGGTATCGTGGATCGTGGCACCGCAGACGTATTCGGAACATCCGTCACCATCGAGCCCCGTGCAAGGCGCGTGGTACACGCAGCAGGTGCTTGACGCGCTGACCGCAAACCCCGAGATCTGGAGCCGCACGGCCCTGATCATCAATTTCGACGAGAACGACGGCTTCTTCGACCACGTACCGCCGCCATGCGCGCCGGCGCTCGACAGCACGGGCCAGCCCGTCGGTTATACCTCGATGGATGCCGCAACCGAGTACTACAGCGTGGACAAGACCCCGTTCGGCCCGGGCCCGCGCGTGCCGATGTACGTAGTCTCGCCATGGAGCCGCGGTGGCTGGGTCAACTCGCAAGTCTTCGACCACACCTCGGTACTGCGCTTCCTGGAGCAACGCTTTGGCGTGGCCGAAACCAATATCAGCGCCTACCGCCGTGCGGTGATGGGCGACCTGACCTCGGCCTTCGACTTCGTCAATCCGAACAGCAACGCAGCGCTGGCCTTTACATCGCTGGCCAAGACCGACGCGGACAGCCAGCGCGCCGCACAGGACGCCAAGGCGCAGATCCCGGTGCCGACCACCGCGGCACAAGTCATGCCGAAGCAGGCATCGGGCACGCGTCCGTCGCGCGCGTTGCCATACTCGCTGCACACGAGCGGGCTGGAAGAACCGGCCACCAACTCGTTCCTGCTGCGCTTCAAGAACGATGGCACGCAGGCCGCCGTATTCCACGTCTATGACCGGCTGAACCTGAGCAATGTGCCGCGCCGCTATGCCATCGAGGCAGGCAAGTCCTACGATGCCCGAATCGATGTCAGTGCCGACAACGGCCGCTACGACCTGTGGGTACTGGGCCCGAATGGCTACCATCGCGCGTTCGTGGGCGATATCAGCGCTCAGAAAGCCGCCGGCGGTGGCGCGGCACCCGAGATCCGGGTCTGCTATGACGAAACCAATGCCGAGGTCTGGCTGACTCTGATCAACCGCGGCAGCACCACGTGCACGTTCACGGTCAAGCCGAATGCCTACCGCAAGGACGGCCCCTGGACGTTCGAGGTACCGGCCGGCAAGGAACTGGACCAGCACTGGCCCGTAGCTTCGCAAGCCAACTGGTACGACTTTTCGGTAACCACCCAGCAAGGCGGTTTCAACCGCCGCTTCGCCGGACGGCTGGAAAACGGCAAGCACACGACCTCGGACCCGGCGATGAGCTAAGAAACGTCGCTTGTTTGCTCCCCTCTCCCGCGCGGGAGAGGGGCCGGGGGAGAGGGCCAGCGCATCAAATGCTGAGGTGTTGCCAGGTTCGTCACGCTGTCATATATCCGCCTTAAAGTTCCAGGTTGTCCTGCTCCCGGAACCCCCAATGCTTGGCGACCTGCTGACGACCTTCTACGAAGTGGCACGACAGGGCAGCATTACCACCGCCGCGCGTCAGTTGCGCGTGAGTCAGCCCACGGTCACCGGTCGCATCCGGCAGCTTGAAGACCTGTACGGCGTGGAGTTGTTTCACCGACGCGCCAGCCGCGTGGACCTGACCGATGTGGGCGTGGCGCTGATGCCATTGGCCGAGCAGATCATGCAGCAGGAAAGCCAGGCAGACTTCCTGCTGCGCAACGCCGGCAATCTCCGCTTTGGCAACCTGCGCATCGGCGCCACGGGTCCGTACTACATCCTGCGCAGCGTGGCCGCATTCCGTCAACGCTATCCGGCCATCGAAGTCAGTATCGAAATCGGCAACTCGAAGCAGATGATCGAGGCACTCTACGAACATCGCATCGATGCCGCGGTGTCATCGCACGGGCTCGACGATGCACGGCTGTTCCGCATTACGCTGGCCGCCGACCCGATGGTGCTGGTGGTGCATCCCGTGCATCCGCTTGCGCGCCGGCCGCGCGTCGAGGTTTCGGAACTGGCGGCCTGTCACCTGCTGGTGCGAGAACACGGCTCGATGACGCGCGAGGCCACCGAAGCCGCGCTGCGCATGGTGGGTGTCGACATGCCATCGCACACCGTGATCGGCAGCCGGGAAGCCATCTGCGAGGCCATCCGCCACAACCTTGGCGCCAGCGTGATGCCGATGGGCGAGGTGCCGCGCGATCCGGCGCTTACCGTGGTGCCATTCACCCGCGACGCGCCGGTCATCCATGAATACCTGTACTGCCTGCAAAGCCGCCGCGATACGCGCCTGGTGGGTGCCCTGCTCGATTGCCTTGTCACGCCGGCAAACAATGCCACCACGCATCATTGCGAAGCGCCACCGCCAGCGCCTATATTGAACTGACCAACCCACCGCCCCCTTCGATGGCCGATCCGGTCCACCACAGCTTTCCCGAATACGACCAGCTGCTTACCCTGCTGGAACTGGGGGCCCCATGGTTCCAGCGCAGCGTGGCATGCAGTGTCACGGTGCGGGACCGCGAGTTTGCCGTTCACGTGGCCAGCCTCGGCACCCGCGCGCCCGATGCACCGGCCATCGGCATCTTTGGCGGCATTCACGGACTGGAACGTATCGGGACGCAACTCGTGCTGGACTACATGCGCTCGTTGCTGTGCCGGCTCAGTTGGGACGAACTGCTGCATCGCCAGCTTGAAAGCGTGCGTCTGGTATTCATGCCGATCGTCAATCCAGGCGGGATGTACGTGGCTACGCGTGCCAATCCGAACGGTGTGGACCTGATGCGCAATGCCCCCCAGAATGCCGACGCGGCCGTGCCGTTCCTGGCCGGTGGCCAGCGCATCGGCGCGTGGCTACCCTGGTATCGGGGCCGCGCGGGCGCGCCGATGGAATCGGAAAGCATGGCCTTGCTACGCGTGGTGGAAACCGAGCTGCTGTCGCGGCCCCTGAGCTTTGCCGTCGATTGCCATTCCGGCTACGGCTGGCGCGACAGCATCTGGTTTCCCTATGCGCGAACCCACGCCCCAATGCCGCACTTCCCGGAGATGTACCTGCTCAAGACCATGTTCGAACAGGCCCATCCCCACCATGGCTACGCTTTCGAGCCGCAGAGCCAGCAGTATCTGCTGCACGGCGATCTCTGGGACTATGCCTATGACCGCTCGCCCAGTGAGCACCTGTTCCTGCCGATGACTCTGGAGCTCGGTTCGTGGCTATGGATCAAGAAGAACCCGCGCCAGCTCTTTTCTCGCGCCGGCATGTTCAATCCGGTCAAGGCACATCGCACCGCGCGGGTCTTGCGGCGGCACGTGAGCCTGTTCGATTTCCTGGGCCGTGTGGCCGTGGCACCCGAGCGTTGGCTGCCGCAGGGTGCGCACCGGCTGCATCTGCTGGAGCAGGCACGCGCCCACTGGCAACATCGCACGCACGCGCCATGAACACCTGGATCTTCCTGCGCGGCCTCACGCGTGAAGCACGCCACTGGGGCGACTTGCCCGGCCGCTGGACCGCCCACGGCCTGGGTCAGCCAATGCTGATCGATCTGCCAGGCAATGGCAGCGCACGCCGTTTGCCGGTACCTGCCAACGTGCGCGGCATGACCGAAGCCGTGCGCGGCATGGCCCGGGCATCGGGCCAGAACGGGCCATGGCACATTCTGGCGATGTCGCTCGGCGCGATGATCGCCACCGACTGGGCCCAGGCCTGGCCTGAAGACGTTGCCGGGCTGGTGCTGATCAATACGAGCATGCGTCCGTTCAGCACCGCCATGGAACGGCTGCGGCCGCAAAACTGGGTCGCCGTCGCCGGCATGGCACATCATTGGCACGATCGCGCCCGTTGCGAGCGCACCATCCACAGGCTGACCTGCGAACGGCTAGACACACGCGACGCAGATCTGGCGCGCTGGGTCGAAATCGGGCAGGACGCGCCGGTCACGCGCGACGCGGCATGGCGCCAGTTGCTGGCAGCGGCACGTTTCTCGGCACAGGGCGGCGCACCCGCGTGTCCCACGCTGATCGTCTCGTCCGATGCGGACCGGCTGGTCAACCCGTCCTGCTCCGCGCGGCTGGCCTCCGCCTGGCGCGCACCGCATGTCCTGCATCATCGTCACGCGTGGGCGGGCCACGACCTGCCGCATGACGATGCGCCGTGGCTGTGCGCAACGGTCAGCGCGTCCGCGCTTGCCCAATAAAAAACGCCGGAAGACCCTGGCCATCCGGCGTTTCAAAACCATTCAACTCCGCAACTACAGCGAGCCGCAGGTAACCTTGGATTCGAGCAGTGCCTTCGCGCGCTGGTTGCACAGTGCGCCGAGCAGCGTTTCCGCCGCCGCTTCCAGACGCTCCTGCGTTCCAAACAGGCGCGCCGCGATCAGACCGCTTTGCAGCGAACCGTAGATGACCTGCGCCAGCATGGCGGGCGGGACCGGATATGGCGTTTCGCGTTCCTTCTGGCCCCGTTCCAGCAACCTGGTCAGCCAGGCTTCGTTGATGTGATAGAACTCCTTGAGCACGTAATGCACCGATTCCGGCAGGCTCAGGATTTCGGTGGACAGCATGCCCGCCAGGCAGATCTGGCCGGAACCGCAGGTCTGCCGCAGCGGATCAAGGTATTGCCGCGCCTGCTCCAGCACGGGCTGGTCCTGGCTGATACCAGCCAGGCGCTCGGAAATGCGCCGGCTGTACTCCTTGACCGCTTCCAGTACCAGATCGTCCTTGGACGGGAAGTAATAGTGAATGCTGGAGGTCTTGACCCCCACCAACTCGGCCAGGTCGCGATAACTGAAGCCGTTGAAGCCGCGGCTGCGGATCAGGACCAGTGTGTGTTCGAGCAGTTGCTCGCGGACGGGTTGCGTTTTCATGGTGGGAACTTTATCTACACGAAGATAGATACTCAACCGGGACTTTCCCGGAGTCAACCCTGGGTCGATTCACGCCAGGTTTTGCACCAACGGCGTGACGGGTGGGCCACTGGCTGCACTGCCTGGCAGCCAACATCCCCGTAACAGGGCATCTGCACGACTACTTCCATGGTAGGTCGCACATGCAAAAACAGACGGACCCTTGTGGGGTACCGTCTGCGTTGCCGTTATCGCCAGGTCATGGCGAGACATGCGTTACCAGCCTCAGGCGAGCGCGCCGTCGGTGTACACGTCGGTCGAGCGGGCGCCGTCGAAGTACGGGTTGCGCGGACCGTTGCCACGGGCACCGTCCAGATACGGATCCACCTTGCGTGCCGGGCTGGCCGACACACCGGTGCGATCCAGGCCTGCGACAAAGCGTGCGCCGTCGGTGTACGGATCAGCCGTACGCGCACCGTCCGTATAGCCGTCACGGTTGGTCACGCGGGCGCCGTCCGTATAGACATCACGGCTACCGATGCTGGCGACCAGACCGTCGCGGTTGGTGATGCGGGCACCATCTGTGAAGCTGTCGCGGTTGCCGATACGGGCACCGTCGGTGAAGCTGTCGCGGTTGCCGATGCGAGCGCCGTCGGTGAAAGCGCTGCGCTGGTCATTCACACGGTACGTATAACCGTAGGCTTCGCCACGCGGTTGGGCGGCCTGGGCAGCGCCAGTCACGAAAGCGGCGGCGAGGGCGGCGGCGGTCAGGATGGTCTTGGCGTTCATGATGTTCTCCTTGCTAAGGCCGGGCGATCTTGTTTTGGTGGTCGATCGCACGACGCTGGGTCTGTGCTGCAATTTCAGCGGCCTTTCTTTTGGTCCTGGCCTCGCGGCTTGCTATCTACTGCTAGATAGAGGACCGGGGCTAAAAAAAAGACCGCCTCCGGTACTGAAACTGCTGGTATTGCGTGGACCTTATCGCTGCAGCGCTTTCGCCTTTTCTTGCGGATCTGGCTGCTGCGTCGCTGTCCATGGCCTGAATACTATCTACCTATAGATAGATAAGCAAGGAGGAATTTGTGATCTGCGTCGCAAACTTTTCTATCGGCCCGATTGAATTCCTCTATATCGCGATCAAGCTATTGAAAATTAAGGAGTTACGGAGCTAGAGCAGGGTCTGGGCTTCTGCTGCGGCTTCCCATTGGCACCGCAAATGCTAGGGTTATCACACCTGCCGCCCATCTGCCTGATATCGATGCCCCCCTCCGAGCCTGCCAACTCTCCCAACTATCGGCCCAACTTTGGGCCCAACTATCGGCGCTGGCTTGCCGGAGCCCTTGGCTTGGCCGGACTGGCCGTGATGGCCGGCGTTGGCAGACTCTTGCTATACCGCGCCATCGAACGCGAGGCCTTCGTACCGGGTCAGGTCGGCACGCTCCAGCCCGACGATCTTGGCGTGGCTTCGCGGCAGTTCACGTTTGCCAGTGGAGACCGCGCCCTGCACGCTTCGTGGGTTGCCGCGGCGGACCCCGCCGCGGCGGTGCTTGGCGTGTTCCACGGCGACGAGGAGTGCCTGGCCGACTGGGCGCCAGTCCAGGCGCTGTTGCATGCGGCAGGTATCAGTTCGTTCGTGTTCGACTACAGCGGCTACGGCACCAGTACCGGCAAGCCGAGCGTGCGTCATCTGCACGACGATGCCCTGGCCGCCTACCAGCAGTTCTGTGCCGTGGCGCCACAGGCCACACGCCGCTATGTGATGGGCTATTCGCTGGGAAGTGGGGTTTTGCTGGACGTGCTGGACGGCTTGCAGCCGCAACCGGCCGGCGTGATTATCGGCGCGGGATTCTGCTCGGCACGCTCCGCGGCCGTGGCAACCGGACTGGTACCACGCTGGTTGGCGTGGGCGCTGCCGAATCCATGGGACAACATCGCGCGCATGCGCAGATTGAAGCTACCGGTGATGCTGATCCACAGCCGGCGCGACGAGACCATACCGTTCCGGCAAGGCGAGCACCTGGCACGGGCCACCGGCGGACCGAGCCGGCTGGTGGTGTTCGATGACCTGCCCCACAACGCGGCGATCGAGACACCCTTCATGAAGACCTTCTGGGCCCCGGTGATCGCCTGGCTGCAGGGCGGCAAGCTCTGAGCCAGGCCACCTCGGCGACAGTTACAGCTTGAACTCGCCCACTACCTTCTGGAGTTCCTGGGCCTGGTCGGCCAGTGCCGACGATGCCGCCGCGGCCTCTTCCACCAGGGCGGCGTTCTGCTGCGTCACGTCGTCCATCTGCGTCACGGCCACATTGACCTGCTCGATACCCTCGCTTTGATGTTCCGACGCCACGGCGATTTCACCGAGGATCTGCGTCACGCGGCGCACGGCCTGGACGATCTCCTCCATGGTCTGCCCCGCCTGGCCCACCAGTGCCGAGCCGCTTTCCACCTGGCGCGCGGAATCGTTGATCAGTACGTTGATTTCCTTGGCGGCCGCGGCGCTACGCTGCGCCAGCGTACGCACCTCGCCCGCCACCACGGCAAAGCCGCGCCCCTGCTCACCGGCGCGCGCGGCTTCAACCGCTGCGTTCAAGGCCAGGATATTGGTCTGGAACGCAATGCCCTCGATCACCGCGATGATGTCGGTCACCTTTCGCGAACTGGTGCTGATGGCGCCCATCGTCTGCACCACATTGCTGACGATGCTGCCGCCACGTTCGGCGATGCCTGATGCCGACGCCGCCAGACCATTGGCGGTGCGCGCGCGCTCGGTGTTCTGCTTGACCATCGCAGTCAGCTCACCCATGCTCGACGCGGTTTCCTGCAAGGTGGCGGCCTGCTCCTCGGTACGCTGCGAGAGGTCCGTATTGCCAACCGCAATCTGATGCGACGCCGACGAGATCGAATCACTGGCGGACTTGATCCGCGTCACCAGCTCGGTCAGCATGTCCTCCATCTCGCCGAGCCCACCGAGCAGACGACCAAAGTCGCCGCCGCGTTCGGTCTCGAAATCCTTGCTGAGATCGCCGGCGGCCACGGTTTCGGCAATGAACTCGGCCTCCTTGAGCGGGGCCTCGATCGCGTGGGCCAGCCGGAACCAGCAGATCACGCTGAATACCGGCACGGCCAGGCCAAGCACCCAGATCCAGCTTCGCGTACCGTCGTCCGCGATCTGCCCCAGTGCCAGCGTCATCATGACCGCCACCAACAGCACGATCACGCTAAATGTCGCGCCCAACCGGGTGCGCATACTCAAGTTGTCCCAAGCCATGATGCCGTCCGCTCCTCGTTTTCCGCCCCACGTTTTCTGGGGCTATCGATGGGCTAACGGCCGCGCGACTGAAAACTTTAGGCGAAGAACCCCTGGCAAAAAACGCAGGCGCTCAGGCCGCGAGGGCATCCGCGGTGCGATAGTCGGCGCCCCACGCCTGCGCCAGTTGCCGGCATCGACCCAACGCCGGCGTCTGGCGTTCGACATCGACCACCACCACATGGTTGGCCCAGTCCGGACGCGCCGGCGTGTCGGTACTGCGGCCATCGGTCAGCAACCACAGCCAGCGCTGCTGTGCGGGCCGCCGCCGGGCCTGGCGCGCCAGCAGCTGGTCCGCACGCATCATGCCCAATGCCAGGGGCGTGCCCCCTCCGCCGGTAATCGGCCGGATCCAGTCTTCGTTCCAGTGCCTGGCCCGCGACGGCGCCAACCGGATTTCGGCATGCCCTGCCGCAAAGCACACCAGCGCCACATCGGCACGCGCCTGATAGGCTCGCTCGATCAACCGGACCAGCACCCCCTTGGCCAGCGCCAATTGCTCGCCATAAGCCATCGACCCCGAGCAATCGAGGACAACACAGTGCAGCACGCCCGCCCGTGCTTCCCGCTGGCGGAAGCGCAGATGCCCTGGTTCAAGCCGGCCATGGCGCTTCGCCGCCAGTGTGCGCGGCCAATGCACCTGCGCGGCGGGGCTGCCGCCGTGCGCGGCATGGCGGGGGGAACCTGGATGAAGTGCCTGCCACCGGTGGCCGCCCTGCCGGTGGCTCAGGCTTTTTTTGCGGCGTCACTCCCCGAGGTAACGGGCTTCAGCGACTTCTGCGTGTTCAGCGGCTTCAGCGGCTTCACATCCGCAATGGATGATGGCTGCGGCGGTGGCAGCGCGCCCCATGGGTTCGCGGCGTCGTCGCCCGATGGCGACGCAGGCTGCGTGGTCGACGGTGCCGACTGGGTCTGCGTTGCCGATGGCGGCGTGTGGCGGCGATGATGGAGTACCAGTTCGGCCACTGCGTCGACATGCGCGGTGTCGATCGCATTGGCGCCCTGCCATGCGGCCAACGCCCTGGCAGCCCGCAGCATGACCAGGTCCGCGCGCACGCCATCGACCTCGGCGGCCAGGCACAATGCGCTGACGCGATCGTGCACGGCATCGCTCAAGGCCAGCCCACCGAGCGCCATGCGCGCACTCGCCACCTGCCGCGCCAGCGCGTGCTGGCGTTGCGATACGGATGCGCGGAATGCGTCCGGGTCGGCATCGAAAGCCAGTCGCGCACGTACGATCGCCTGCCGCGCGGCAGGGTCGGCGTAGTTCGACAGTGCCAGCGCCAGGCCGAAGCGGTCCAGCAACTGCGGACGCAGTTCCCCTTCCTCCGGGTTCATGGTGCCGACCAGCACGAAGCGCGCTGGATGCTGGTGCGAGACGTTGTCGCGTTCCACCACATTGACACCGCTGGCGGCCACATCGAGCAACTGGTCGACCAGCGGATCGGGCAGCAGGTTGACTTCATCGACATAGAGCACGCCATCGTGCGCACGTGCCAGCAGGCCCGGCTGGAAACGTACTTCGCCCTGCTGCAGCACATGGCCAAGGTCCAGCGTACCCGTCAGTTGTTCTTCGCTGGCGCCCAGCGGCAACGTCACGAATTGCCCGTGCGGCAGCAATTCGGCCAGCGCGCGCGCGGCCGTCGATTTGGCCGTGCCGCGCGGGCCCGTGACCAGCACCCCGCCGATACCGGGGTCCACGGCGGCCAGCAGCAGTGCCTGCTGCAAGGCCTCCTGCCCCACCAGGGCACTGAACGGAAAGATCGGACGCAAGGCCGAGTTCATCATCACATCCCTTCCAGACGCTGTTCGTTGTCGAGCAGATGGTGTTCGATCCGCTCCTTCTGATCTCCGGGCACCTGCCAGAGACCGCGCTCCATGGCTTCGAGCAGCCGCTCGCAGATGCCTTGCAACGCGCGCGGATTATGGCGCGCCAGGAATTCGCGGGTGGCGGCGTCATGCACATAGGCATCCGCAACCAGCGCATACTGGTGGTCGCCGACCACACGCGCGGTGGCATCGTAGCCGAACAGGTAATCGACTGTGGCGGCCATTTCGAACGCGCCCTTGTAGCCGTGCCGCTTCACGCCATCGATCCATTTCGGATTGACCACGCGCGTGCGGATCACCCGCGCAATCTCCTCGTTGAGCGTGCGCACGCGTGGCGCCGCCGGATTGGCATGGTCGCCGTGATAGATCGCCGGCTGCGCGCCGCCAAGGTGGCGTACCGCCGCCACCATGCCGCCCTGGAACTGGTAATAGTCGTTGGCATCGAGGATATCGTGCTCGCGGTTGTCCTGGTTCTGAACCACCACGTCGATATTGGTCAGGCGCGCGGCAAATGTTTCGCGCGCGTCGATGCCGTCGGCATGCTGGCCATATGCATAGCCGCCCGCATGCAGATAGGCATGGGCCAGGTCGCCATCGTCCTGCCAGCGCCGCCCGTCAATCAATGTCTGCAGGCCCGTGCCATAGTCGCCGGGCCGCGCACCGAATACGCGCCAGCTGGCTCGTTCGAGCGCGCTATCGGCGGAAATGCCCTGCACTACCAGCGCTTGCTGTTCGGCCAGCACTCGTGCACGCACCGGGTTGACGTCGGCCGGCTCGTCGAGCGCCGCCACGGCACGGACCGCGGCATCGAACAATGCCACCAGATTGGCAAATGCATCGCGGAAGAAGCCCGAGACGCGCAGCGTGACGTCGACACGCGGGCGGTCGAACACCGACATCGGCAGGATCTCGAAATCAACCACGCGGTGACTACCGTGCGCCCATTTGGGCCGAACGCCCAACAATGCCATGGCCTGTGCGATATCGTCGCCCCCGGTGCGCATGGTCGCGGTACCCCACACCGACAGGCCCACGGCACGCGGATATTCGCCATGCTCCTGCAGGTGCCGTTCGATAAGCTGGTTCGCCGAGCGCAGGCCAAGCGTCCATGCGGTACGCGTGGGCACCGCGCGCGTATCGACCGAATAGAAGTTGCGCCCGGTAGGTAGCACATCGGGACGCCCGCGCGATGGCGCACCGCTGGGACCGGCCGGCACAAAGCGACCCGCGAGCCCGCGTTCAAGCTGCGTCAGCTCTTGCGGGCCGCAGGCATCGAGGCGCGGCGCCACCTGCTCACGGAGCCGGGCAAGCACGGCGCCGGACTGCGACAAAGGCATGTCCGCCGGCATATCGCCGTCGAGCAGCCGCAGCGCCAGCGCTTCGAGCCGCTCGCGCGTGTCGCCATGATGGCGCCACGGCGCATCGTCCAGGCCCGCCAGCACTGCCGGGCGCGGCCCCTCCCATGGCGCGGCCCAGTCCGCATCGAGTGGATCGAAGGCTTCGCCAAGCGCAAGGTCGGCGGCCAGCGCAGCGAGCAGGCTCGCACGGCCATCCAGGCCATCGCCTACCGGGAAGCGCCCAAGCGCGGCCAGCGTGTCGCGACGCTGGCGGTCCTGCGGCGACATGCCGAACACATGCAGTCCGTCGCGAATCTGCGACTCCTTCAATTCGCACAGCCACGCATCGGTGCGATTCAGCAGCGCATCCTCGTCCGCGCCATTGGCTGGTGGCTCAAGACCCAGCTCGCTGTGCAACTGCTGGCTGACGATCGATTGCAGGATCTCGCGGCGTAGCAACTTCGCGCGGCGCGGGTCGACGGTCAGCGCCTCGTAGTACTCGTCGACTTGTCGTTCCAGATCCTGCAACGGGCCGTAGTTCTCGGCACGTGTGAGCGGCGGCATCAGGTGATCGATGATCACGGCCTGCGCGCGACGCTTGGCCTGCGCGCCTTCCCCTGGGTCGTTGACGATGAATGGATAAAGGTGGGGCAGCGGACCCAGGATGGCGTCGGGCCAGCAACTCTGCGACAGCGCCACGCTCTTGCCCGGCAGCCATTCGAGATTGCCATGCTTGCCCACATGCACCACGGCGTCGATGCCGAATACATGGCGCAGCCAGAAATAGAACGCCAGATAGCCATGCGGCGGCACGAGCTCGGCATCGTGGTAGCTCGCGTAGTCGTCCACGCCATAGGCGCGTGCCGGCTGGATGCCCACGAACACATGCTCGCTACGTACGCCGGCAATCATGAAGCGGCCCTCGCGCACCATCGGATCGGATTCGGGTGTACCCCAGCGTCCCGCGATCGCATCCTGGTTGGCTTGCGGCAATTGTGTCAACCATGACTGGTAGTCGGCCACCGATACGCTCTGGAACGCGGGACGCCACGCGTGCTGATCGAGATCGTTGGTGATGCCGCGTGTCAGGCCACGCATCAACGCGTCGCCGTCATCTGGCAGCGGCCCCACTGCATACCCGGCCTCACGCAGCATGTTCAGGATGCGCACCACCGAAGCCGGCGTATCGAGCCCCACGCCATTGCCGATACGGCCTTCGCTGGCGGGATAGTTGGCCAGCACCAGCGCCACGCGTTTGTCGGCAGCCGGAACGGTGCGCAGGCGGCACCAGCGGCGCGCCAGTTCCACCACGAAGCGCACGCGCTCCGCGTCGGGCTGGTATCGAACCACATCGACTTCGGTATGCGGACAGCGATACGCCAGGCCCTTGAAGCTGATGGCACGCGTGATGATGCGGCCGTCGACCTCGGGCATCGCCACGTGCATCGCAACGTCGCGCGTGCCTAGTCCCTGGTTGTCGGCGAGCCAGTCTTCGCGGTTGCCGCCGCTGAGAATCACCTGCAGCACCGGGGCGTCGTTGGCCAGCGGCGCATCGGCTTCGCCCGCATTGTCCAGTGACGCCACCGAGAATGCAGTGGTGTTGAGCACCAGGGCCACCGCGTGATCATCACAGAGCCGCTGCATTACTTCGCGGCAGATCGGCTCCTTGAGCGAACTGACAGCCAATGGCAATGGGCACAGGCCCGCATCGAGCAACGCGTCTGCCACCGCGTCGAAGACATCGGTATTACCGGCCTGCAAGTGCGAACGGTAGAACAGCACCGCCACGACCGGCGCTCCGGCCAGGCCACGTGCGGCCCATTCGCGCTGCCAGTCCTGCACCGTGGCCACGCCGTGGGCGCGGTGATGGAGCGCGGCTTGCGGCAATACCTGCACCGGCAGTGCCACCTCGGCATGACCAAAGGCATGCTGCCCCAGGCAACGGAAAAACTGCTCGGCGTTGCCCGCACCGCCTTCACGCAGATAGCGCCACAGCTGATGCGACAGCCCCGCAGGCGCATTGCCACGCCGCGCAAGGTTGTCGTCCTCGGCGAGGTCCCCCGAGAACATCACCAGCAACTGACCGCGCGCGCGTGCAAGTTCAGGCAAACGTTCGAGCCCATAGGCCCAGTCGCTTTCACCACCCAGGTGGTCCACCACCACCACGCGCGCATGCTGCAGGACTTCTTCGATATACAGGTCGAGCGATGCGGGCTGGCGCAGGTACATCTGATTGGCCAGCCGCACGCGCGGAAAACCGGTGCCGAGCTTCGGTACCGCAGCGGCCAGCAGCGACAGCGTCGTGTCAGCCGCGCTCAGTACGACGATATCGCCCGGTGTCTGCCCAAGGCGCAGAACAACGGCATTGTCTTCGACAAAGCCGCCGGGCCGGGTCGACAGCAGGTGCATCGATCAGCGCGCCAGCGCGGCGTCGAGCGAAGCCTGCAACGTGCCGTGATCGAGGTCCTGGCCGATCAGCACCACGCGCGTACCCTGCGCTTCGCCAGTGCGCCACGCACGATCGAAATAGCTGTCGAAACGCTGGCCCACGCCATGCAGCACCAGCCGCATGGGCTTGCCCGGCAGCGTGGCGAAACCCTTCACACGATAGATCGTGTGGTCGGCCACCAGCTTCTGCAGCGCTGCAACCAGCGAATCGCGCTCGACGGTACCCGCTTCCACCACCACGGAATCGAATTCATCATGATGATGATCTTCATGATCGGGATCATCGGCGTTGCCATGGTGATCCACGCGCAGATGAATGGTCTCCTCGGAGGCACGCTGCAAACCCAGCAGCATGCCAACGTCGAGCTTGCCAGCTTGCGCGGGCACGATCTTGACCTCGGCCGGGATCTCGGGGCGCACCAGCGCCTCCACACTGGCAATCTGCGCGGCATCCATCAGGTCGGTCTTGTTCAGGATCACAAGGTCCGCGCTGGCCAACTGGTCTTCGAACAGCTCATGCAGCGGCGATTCGTGATCGAGATTCGGATCGGCACGCCGTTGCGCATCCACCGCCACCGGATTCGCAGCAAACTGGCCCGCCGCCGCGGCCGGACCGTCGACCACGGTCACCACCGAATCCACCGTGAACGCATTGCGGATGCTGGGCCAATGGAACGCCTGCACCAGTGGCTTGGGCAATGCCAGGCCCGACGTCTCGATCAGCACATGGTCGATCTGGTCACGGCGTTCGAGCAGTTGCTCCATCACCGGGAAAAATTCTTCCTGCACCGTGCAGCACAGGCAGCCGTTGGCCAGCTCATAAAGCTGACCAGTGGGCTCGCCCGTATCGTCGCAGCCAATGCCGCAGCCCTTCAGGATCTCACCGTCGATACCGAGTTCGCCAAACTCATTGACGATCACCGCGATGCGGCGTCCGTTGGCGTTCTCAAGGATATGGCGCAGCAAGGTGGTCTTGCCGCTACCGAGGAAACCCGTGACGATGGTGGCCGGGATCTTGGACGTTTGCATGCGGTTTCAGGCAGGGATTGCGAAGGCGATCAGGATACGGAGATTGGGGATGCCTGTCCATTTGCTCCTGCCATGCCCTCGGTGGCCTCCCCTCTCCCGCACGGCGGGAGAAGGGCGGGGTAGAGGGCCAGCGCGTCAAACTGCCTCAACGCATCGCCCTGCGCCAACCTGCAACAGCGCCAAGACCAACCGCCATCAACGCAAGCATCACCCCCAGCAGCATATGGTTGGCATGGCCGGTTGAATTCACCCGCACGGGCTCGATCCGAGGGTCGAGCCGTTGACCGGTCACATGACTGTTTTCTGCCGGCGAAGGAGCCATGCCCGGAGGCGGCACTGGCACCGGAGTTTTGGCAACCCGTGGCACAGCCCTTACCGCCGGCGCAACCACCGCATCGGCCATCGCCGCGCCCAACGCCTTCATATCGACTTTCGCAGCCCTACCCTCGCGTGCGACATGCGCCATCAGCGTCGGGTTGCCACAGGTATTGGCCGTGCACGACAACCCGTCGCGCCGCACGCTGTCCGCATACCTGCGCAACAGTTCGCGCCGCTCGGCATCGGTAAAGCGATAGCTGCCCTGGCGATCCACTTCCAGCAGGCGCGCCAGGATGCCCTGCTGCGCGTGCGGATTGGCCTCGCGAAAGAAGGCATCCATCCCGAGGCCCAGTTTGTCCGCCACATAGACGTCATAGGTGCGTTGCCAGAACTCGCCAGGCATCTGCTCGGGAATCGTGGCCTGGAAGCCATACAGGTGCTCCACTTCCCGGTACATCTCGCGCGCGCCAGCGTAGCCGGAGTGCTGCATGGCGACGATCCACTTCGGGTTCCACTGGCGTGCGTTGAGCTCGGTTGCCAGCCAGGTCCGTGCATCAACGGTTTGCGTTTCGCCCGCACGGCGCAGGTTGTGCAGCCACAGCGGTGGCGCGATACCGCTGGCCGAACGCGTGGCGGCCGTCAAACCGCCCGCGTACTGGTAGGTATCGTCGTTGTCGAGCGCCCCATACAACGTGCTCGTACGCGAAAACAGCACCGCCTGATTCGACTTCAGATGGCTGGCCAGCGCGCCCGGCGCGGATTCGCCCCAGCCTTCCGCCGAGTACGCGAAATTCATGTAGTGCAGATACTGGCGCGCCAGCGCATCGGGTGGCCCCTGTGCGTCGCGGCTCTGCTCCACCATTTGCTGCACGCCGATCGCATAGTTGCCTGGCTTGGCCGCGAACACCCGCGCCCGTGCCAGCTTGCCAGCCTGCACCGGATCCGCTCCCTGCCGGACCAGTTCTGCGGCGACCTCCTGATCATGGCGGCTAATTGCATTGTTGCCGGCCGCCGCAGCCAATCGCGCGGCCTTGTCGAGCAGCGCAACCTTGTCGCCGAAGCCGTCTCGGTAAATGCCCGAGGTAGTCAACAGCACGTTGACGCGGGGCCGGCCCAGTTCGCCATCGGGAATCAGCCGCACGTCTTCCACAATGCCGCGTGCGTTCCAGACTGGCTCCACGCCCATCAGGTACAACGCTTCGGCCTCCATCGCGCCCTGGTGTCGCTCCGTCTCGCCATACCAGAGCACCATCGACAGCGATTCCGGCCAGCTTCCATGCTGTTGCCTGAAACGCGCCAGAGTCTGGCCAGCCATGGTCTTGCCCAGTTCCCAGGCCGCCCGCGTAGGAATCTTCACGCCATCGAACGCATGCAGATTGCGCCCCGTGGGCAGGCTGTCTGGCACGCGCACCGGATCGCCAAGCGGTCCGGTCGGCAGGTACCGTCCCGCCAGCACCGTTATCAGCCCGTCGAGCTCCGCCTGCGGCGACGCACGCAGGTCGGCCAGCCATTGCCGGCCCTCTGCCATGGCGCGACGTACCGCGTCATCGGCAGTGGCGGGTTCACGTCCGGCCACGAGGTCCCGGGCCCAGCGCTGCAACTGCCCGCCATCTGCCTTGAAATCAGCCTTGATCCGCGTGCCCAGCAGCAATGCCAGCGCTTCGGCCTGGTCAGCGTCCGATGGCATCTGGCCCAGCGCATGGATGCCGAGCGGCATCGGTTCGGCTTCGACCTTATGCAGGAAAGCATGCAGGGTCGGCTCGATGGTGTCCCATGGCGCATCGGCATCGAGGCCCAGTTGCTGGTCGAGCTTCAGCGCCTTCACCTGTTCCAGCGCCTGCTTGCGATATTGGGCTGACAGCTCCGGCGCGGCGTCACGCGTGGCTTCGGCCTGCTCGATGGCCTCGTCGAGCGATGCCAGCACCGGCGGCTGGCCCGCGGTTGCCAGCAATGGCGCAAGATGGCTGACCAGCACCGCGGCGCCGCGGCGCTTGGCCTGGATGGCCTCGCCACCCCCGTCCTGGATATAGACGTAGGCATTCGGCAGATCGCCAAGCAGGACTTCCGAGGCATCGTCACCGGACTGCCCCACCTGCTTGCCGGGCAGCCATTCCAGCGTGCCATGGCGCCCCACATGCACGACTGCATCCGCGCCGAACGTGTGCCGGTACCAGAGATAGGCCGCGATGTACGAATGCGGCGGTGGCGTGAGCGTGTCGTGCGAGACATCCAGCGCGCGAGCAAACGTCGAACGCAATGGCTGCGGGCCGATAAAGACCTTGCCAAATACCAGTCCGGGAATCACGAAGGCCGGCTCGCCCCGGTCATCGCGCGTCAGCATCAACGGATTGCGCTCGGGAGGTCCCCAGGCCTGCAATACCGCTTGCCGGAACCGCAACGGCAATGAATCGAACCAGTGTCGATACTGCGCCATCGGCACCAGCGTGACATGCTTTGCACGCACCATGCGGTCAAGCTCGCCGGGCGACCACGTTTCGATGTTGCGTCCATTGGCTTCGAGCAATGCGGTCAGCGAGGCGGCATCGGGCAGGTCGTGGCCCGTATCGTATCCGGCGGCCTGCAACCGTTGCAGGATCCGCGTCAGTGAAGGCAGCGTGGCTAGATAGCTCGCGCCGATATTGCCGCGACCCGGCGGGTTGTTGTAGTAAAGCACCGCCACATGCTTGCGTGCGGCGGGCGTGTCCTGCAATGCGATCCACCGCTTCACGCGCGCCACAATTGCATCGACCCGCTCGGTCACCGCCGCGCTCGACCTCGCGCCATCGTGTTCCTCTTGCGTTGCGAACAGCATCGGTTCACTGGCACCACTGCGCTCCGGTGCGGTCAGCAACAGTGGCAAACGTTCGCCCGCAATGCCCCGCGCATCGGCTTGCCAGGCCGCCGCGCTATCGCGCGTGGCCACCAGGTTGATCGTGTGCAGCCCATGCCGTGCAAGCCAGTCCTTGTCCTCGGTACGCGTGATCGTCAGGTTCAACGCCAGCAGCGCGCGCAATGGCGTGGTGCCATCGCGTGTCAGCAATGCGTCCAGCCCCGCGACCGGCCAGCCGAACACAGGCACGGCGCCAATACCCTGGCGTTCCAGCGCATCGACCAGCGCATCGATATGGGCCAGGTCACGTTGCCGGTAGCTGGTGGCGTAAAAGGAAATCCCGACCAGTGGCGCATCGCCGCGCACGCGCCCTTGCTGGCGATACCAATCCAGATAGTCCGCCAGCGATGCATAGGGCTGCGGTGCGCGCGGATGATAGATGCCGGCAGCCGGGGCAGGCCGCACCGGGGGCACGGCAATCGGCACCAGGCCGGCGGCACGCTGGTGGGCAGCCACGGCAAAAGCCAGCAGCGCGGCAAGGTTGTCGACGCCACCCGCATCCCAATACTGTTGGGCCACACCATTCAGCGCTGCGTCGGTCCTGATATTCCATGCAGCCTCGGCGGTCTCCACGGGTGCCGCCAGCACCTGCGCGCCACGCGCCTGCGCCTGGCGCACACCGGGGGCCATGGCGCGCAGCACGGCGGCTGGGGCAAACCACGCCTGGACCACGTCGGCGCGCGCAACCGTTGCGGCATCGGGAGTCCGTGTCGTGAATGTGAATTCGGCAATCTCACTGCCATGCGCGACACGAAACATGGCGGCGGCGGCAGGCAGCAGATGTGGTTGCGATGTCACAACCAGCACATGTACCGGTGCAGCGCAGGCAAGGATCGGCAACCATGCCAGGCACAGGCAGGCCAGGTGCAGCAGCTGACGTCGGCACAAGGCAGTCAAGGCGGACACGTCGGAACGGAATGGAAGTACAAATGCAATGTCGAGGCGATGGCCGGAAGCGGCGTCGGCGCAGCATTCTACCTTTCGCTGTGGTTTTTTTACCTACGGCAGATTTTTCCGATGCAACGGCTGTTTGAGCACTCGAACAGCAGCTTTCGCCACAATCGGAAAGTTCGCATGACCGCCGCAGGTAAAAAAGACAAAGCCAGGACATGCCTCGCGGCATTCCTGGCTGATGGGCGCTAAATCTACTCCACCGGATGCGTGACGGCAATCATTCTTGTGGGGGACCCCACATCTGCCATGGTGACCCATCGTGTACCTTGCGCCGAATCGTCTATATTGGACGGCATGGCGCGCACGAACCGTATGAATCACCAGCAGCCGTACGACAGACCCCGGAGGTAACTTCCATGCGCTCGCTTGCTAACTTGTTCAGTCCACCGACGCCCGAGAAGATCGCCGAGAAGGAACTGCAAGACATGAGGCTGACGCTGTTCCAGGCAGAACGTCGCTTGCTTGAAGCACAGATGCAAGTCGATTACTACCGCAACATGATTTCCTTTCTCGAGGAAGTCGGCGCTACTGGCGTGGAAGGCGTGGCCGATCGCCGCTTCGCTACGTCCGCGCAATCGGATACACCGGTGCTGCACGCGCCGCAGCCCGCCCGCACTGCCCCCGGCCTGGCAACGATCCCGATCGTGCCAACTGCCGCCTGACCAAATCTCGGACCGTATCTCGGACCGTATCCGGGCAATCCGGACCGCCGCACAGGCTCTCTAGGTCTCCAGGGCCTGTGCGATACTGGCCGCTTTCCTAGCCCTACCCTGGAACGGCCATGAGCGAACTGCTGCCTGCGATTGAAATCGAAACCGCGCCCAATCCGGCCTGTGCCGTGATCTGGATGCATGGCCTCGGTGCCGACGGCAGCGACTTCGTGCCGGTCGTGCCTGAACTGGGCCTCCCCGATACGCTGGCGGTACGGTTCATCTTTCCCCATGCCCCCGCGATTCCCGTGACCTGCAACGGCGGCTATGTCATGCCGGCGTGGTACGACATCTATTCGCTGGACGAGGCTGGCCGCAAGGCCGACGAAGCGGGTATCCGGCAGTCGCGCGATGCCATCCGGGCGTTGATTGCGCGTGAGAACGCGCGCGGTGTGCCCGCCGAACGCATTGTGCTGGCCGGGTTCTCGCAAGGTGGCGCAATTGCCTACACCACGGCGCTGACCCATCCGGAAACACTCGCCGGCGTGATTGCACTATCCACGTATATCCCCTCGCCCGATCTCATCGCAGCCGAAGTCACGTCGGCCAACAAGTCCACGCCAGTGTTTGCCGCGCATGGCACCGAGGACGATGTGGTGCCGCTGACGCTGGGGACACGTGCACGCGACTACCTCGCGGCACAAGGGCAGCCCGTGACATGGCACACGTACCGGATGCCGCATTCGGTCTGCCTGGAAGAAATCACCGATATCGGGGAATGGCTGCGGGAACGGTTCGCCTGATTTTCCGCTACAGCGATTGCGCTACCATGGCGCGCCCCAAGACCCAAGAACCACCGCACATGATCCCCGCTTCGCCCCCACCACGCATCGACTTCAATACCCGCAAGGCCCTGATGTTTGCACTGACGGCCGAGCGCTTGTCCGCGTTCTACGAGCACGGCCAGTGGATGACCGACGCGCAAGGCGCCACGCTGGCCGGCAACTGGCTGTCGCGCTCGAAACTGCAACTGGCGCTGGCGGAACGACGTCTGCTTTCTGAACTGAGCGACCAGTTGGCGCGGCAACTGGCCGGCACGCTGTCACGCGAAGCGGGCCTCTATGCCTCGCACGAGATGATGGAGGCGCTGGACCCCAACTATCAGTCGGCCTTCGCCCACGACATGCTCGACGAGTGCGAGCGGATGCTGCGGGAAAACGGCGTCACGGACTGATATAAAGCTACTCATAAGTAACTTTATACGGGAGCCGACA
The DNA here is from genome assembly GCA_963543405.1 of uncultured Cupriavidus sp. Classification (GTDB taxonomy): domain Bacteria; phylum Pseudomonadota; class Gammaproteobacteria; order Burkholderiales; family Burkholderiaceae; genus Cupriavidus. The sequence goes on along the minus strand of CAUUBQ010000003.1, from coordinate 156,740 downwards.
CTCCAATTATTGACTTTTATCCTCACTCCCATAAATTATCCGGATAGAAATAATTCCGGATAAATCGATGCACTACTTCAGTCGGCCGGCACTTGCCGCGGAACTGGCAACCCAATTACAGGGCAAGGCGGTCTTCGGCGACGGGCACAACGGCCTGTTCCTTGCCGCACCACGTCGCACCGGCAAGTCTATGTTCCTGCAGCACGATCTTCGTCCGGCGCTGCAGGCAGGCAACGTGCTGGTCATCTACGTCGACCTCTGGTCCGACCAGCGGCGCGATCCTGGCGATCTCATCGCAGAAGGTATCTCGGCGGCCTTGAGCGAGAACCTTGGCGTGGTTGCCCGGACGGCCCGGAAAGCACACCTCGAAAGCGTAACGATCGCCGGCGCGCTGAAGGTGGATACATCGAAGATTGGCAAGCCTGACGGGGCCACGTTACCGCAGGCGCTGATGTCGTTGCACCAGACCTCCGGGAAGCCCATTGCCTTGCTGATCGATGAGGCCCAGCACGCACTGACCAGCGAGGCGGGCGAAGCGGCCATGGCGGCGCTCAAGTCGGCACGCGACCAGATGAATACGCCCGAGGCGATAACACTGATGCTGGTCATGTCCGGCTCGGATCGCGACAAGTTACTACGACTGGTCAACTCGACCGGCGCACCCTTCTTTGGTTCGTCGATCCATCAGATGCCGACGCTCGGCAAAAGCTATGTCGATCATGTCGCAGCCGTGATCGAACAACAGCGCGCCGATCTGGCACCGGTCGATCATCTGGCCTTGCTCGAAGCGTTCCAGCTGTTCGGAAACCGGCCGCAGTTCTTTCACGCTGCAATCGGTGAAGCGCTAAATCCGCTGACAACGGGTGACGGCGAACGATTCGAACAACGGGTACTGGCCGCAGCGCGGGAACGCCAGGCACAGGATGCCGCGCAGATGCAATCCGACTTCCTTGGCCTGAGATCGCTGGAACAGGCTGTACTCTGGCGCATGCTTGCCGCGGGGCGCGGCTTCCGGCCGTACGACGCGGAGGCCCTGGCGTTCTATCGCGAACGATGTCCGGGCATGACGGTTTCAGCGCAAAAGGTGCAGGCGGCGTTGGAAGGCCTGCGCGAACGGACACCCGCTCTGGTATGGAAATCGGCGCGCGGAGAGTATTCCGCGCATGATGGGGCCATGCATGCGTGGTACCAGGAACTTACGGCGCAGGGCGCCTGGCCACCGTCGGTTCGGTGATCCTACCGCGCCTGCGCCGCCGACCGCTTCACGCTCTTTGGATTGAGCAGGTCGGCGTCGAGCCGGCGAAACACCAGTGCGGACAGCAGCGTGATGATGCCCACGCTCAGGAATGCCAGGCGATAGGCCGGGGCGGCCACGCCGAGCTTGGCTGAGAACAGGCTGACGAGCCCGCCGCCGATCGTCACGCCCAGGCCGATAGCCAGCATCTGCACCATCGAGAACAGGCTGTTGCCACTGCCGGCATCCTCACGCGTCAAACCCTTGAGCGTGACGCTGTTCATGGCGGCAAACTGCATCGAATTGGCGCAGCCGAAAGCGGCCAGTTGCACGATCGACAATGCCAGCGGCCAGTCCGGCGACATGGCCGCGAACGAAGCAATCGAGGCGCCTACGATCAACGTGTTGACCAGCAGGAACGTGTCATACCCGAACCGGTTCACCAGCGGCACGATCCAGCGCTTCGATATCGTGCCTGCGATGGCTACGGGCAGCAGCATCAGGCCCGAGTGGAACGGCGAGTAACCGAGCTGCAGCTGGAATAGCAACGGCAACAGGAATGGCACTGCGCCGGAGCCAATGCGGCACACCAGATTGCCGATCAGGCCAATGCTGAAATTTGGCTCGCGGAACAGCGCCAGCCGGAACAGTGGCGTGGCATGGCGCCGTGCATGGGGAATATAGAGCAGCGCGCTAACCACGCTGACCGCCACCAGCAATACGCTCCACGGGCTATGCGCGCCATTCTCAAGCGCCAGCGAGAAAGTAACCATGCACAGCGACAGCAGACCGCAGCCGATCCAGTCGAACGGCGGCGCGGCACCCGTTTCGCCCTGCGGCAGATAACGGCGCACCGCGAACAGGCCGACCAGGCCCACCGGCAGGTTGATCAGGAAAATCCAGTGCCATGAAGCGCTTTGCACCAGCCAGCCGCCCAGCACCGGGCCGAAGATCGGGCCGACCTGCCCGGCCACCGATACGAATGCCAGCGCCGCGATGTACTGCTCGCCAGGGATATTGCGCAATACGGCCAGCCGGCCGATCGGCAACAGCATCGATCCACCCACACCTTGCAGCACCCGGGCGATCACCAGTTGCGTAAGCGTATGGGCGGAGGCACAGAAGATTGAACCCAGTACGAAGATCAGGATGGCGCTGAAGTAGACGCGGCGCGTGCTGAACTTGTCGGCCAGCCAGCCCGAAGCCGGTGTCAGCATTGCCATGGTCAGCGTGTACGCCACCACCACCGGCTTCAGATCGAGCGGCTTTTCACCAAGGCTATGCGCCATCGACGGTAACGCGGTATTGACGATCGTGGTGTCCAGCGTCTGCATGAAGAAGCCGGTGAAGACGATCCACAGCATGGCCTTCTGGGAGAAGGCCTGGGCCTGGGCCTGGCTGGCGGCGGGGGCTGAAGCGTTATGCATTGGGGAATTCTGGGGGCATTGCTGTCCGGGAAATCCCGAACGTCAGACTGGATGTTACTTACCGCCAAGCCCATCGGGAACCCCTCTGCATTGATTGACTGTCATCGGAGAATCCGATGACAATGCGCGGATGCTCAATCCCGTCTGGATCCAGACCTTCGCAACCGTTGCCACGGCACACAGCTTTACCGATGCCGGCCGTCAGCTTGGCCTGTCGCAGTCGACGGTCAGCGACCATATCCGCCGCCTCGAACAAAGCGTGAGCCGGCGGCTGTTTGTGCGCGACACGCATTCGCTCGCTCTGACTCCCGATGGCGAGGCGCTGCTGGTACATGCGCGGCTGATCCTGGAATCGTTGGCGCGGGCCGAATCGCAGTTCAGTGCTCCGCGGCTGCAGGGCCGTGTACGGCTGGGCACCTCCGAGGACCTCGCGCAAGGGCCGCTCCCCAATGTGCTGGCGGCATTCCGTGCCACGCACCCCGATGTCGAGCTCGAAATCACGATCGGCATGACCAGCAAGCTCTATGAGTGGATCGAAGCTGGCACGCTGGACCTGATTGTCGGCAAACGCAGGGAGGGCGAACGGCGAGGTGTACCGCTGTTTCGCGGGCAACTGGAATGGCTGGCGCGCCCTGGCACCGTGGTCGATGTCGGGCAGCCGCTGCCGTTGATCCTCGTCAACGAGCCCAGCGTTACACGTTCGGTGGTACTGGATGCACTGGCCACGTCGGGCTGGCGCTGGCGTATCGTCTGTACGAGCAGCAGCCATTCGGGATGCATCGCGGCAGCGCGCGGCGGGCTCGGCGTAACGGTACGTGCGCAGAACCTGACCGGCGGCGGCCTGGTGCCACCGGTCAATTTCGACGCACTTCCCGCCTTGCCCGAGGTGGAATTCATCACACTGGCCGCGCGGCGGCTGACCCGCCCCGCCGAAACCCTGCTCCAGTTGATCCGCAAAAGCGATCTGCGTGCCGCGCGGGTCGACTAAGACCTGTCTTGTGCCGGGTGTGGCTCAGTGGGCTGGCAACAGTTGCTGCAATGCCTGCCACGCAGTCAGCAAATGATAGGGCGTGGTCGACGGCATCTCCGCACGCACCACGTCGCCATTGGGCATTACGCTCTCGCGCCAGCCGTTGGCATGGAGAAACCGCGCGCGGAAGCAGTCGACCCAGGTTTCGAGTTCAGCCAGCGGCGCGGCGTCGCCGGTCCGAAGCGCCTTGATCACGAGGGCCCGCGCAAATTCGGTCTGCGCCCAGATCCGTTCGATGGAATCTTGCACGGTTCCCTGACCGTCGAGCGCGGCGCACACCCCGAGCGTATCCGCCGCAACGCCGTGGCGCCGCGCAAAATCAAATGCACGAGGCAGCGAAGTCGCAAGCGGACTGCCCTCGAATAGCCTAGGTGTCGTCATCACCAGCGAATACCACTCGAACTGGTGTCCGGGCTCGATCCGGTTGCCCGCCGTGCCTTGCGGCAACTCTGCCACACAGCCGTCAGCGGGATCGACGAACCGCGCATGCACCGCATCGGCCAGCGCACGCAGACGATCCGCAAACCATGGGTCGCCCGTGACTTCGTACGCCGCCAGATAGGCTTCCGTGAGATGCATGATGGGGTTCTGCAGCACACTGCCGTCGCCCTGACCGAAGTTCGCAGTCAATGCCGCGTAATAGAGGCCATTGCCATCGGCAAAGCGTTGTTCGATCAGCTCTACGGTGCGGCGCATGGTCTCAAGCACGCTCGCATCCCGGGTTGCGCGGTAAGCGTGGGCGGTGGCAAATACCACGAATGCGTGGGTATAGAGATCGCGCGTACTGTCGAGCGGAGCGCCCTGCGGATCGACACTGTAGATCCAGCCACCAGCGTCGTCACCAAAATGGCGCACCAGTGACTGGAACAGCGTACCTGCATGCGGAAGATTGCCAGCCGTGGCAAAAACATAGAGCTGCCGGGCACAGGCCATGGCCCGATAGCGCTTGTCGTTCAGCGGCTGGCCCGTGGCGCCGTCCAGTGCCTCATGCGCGAGCAGCAACACCGGATTCCATCCGGGTCCGGTCCAGGCAGGCAGGACGGCTGCGTCGAAATGCGCCAGAAGCGCGGAAATCCGTTCGATAAGGGTTGGCGGAACTAGCATGTCGAGGTGCCGGGATGGCCGGAAGAGTCGCCAAGGCGACCCCGTAAAACCGAAGGCAGACACGATAGCAGGCCGCATGCGCCATGCAAAGACCGCAAACGGGTCAGGCATCCGTCACCGGACGATCCGCTACGGGACGGCCACGCCGCACCGCGTCATTTCGGGCTGGCAATGCCATGGGCTGATGCTATGTTAAAAGTCCACCGGGCCCGCCTGCCCTTCCGGGAGAACCGCCATGTCCACCCATCCGATGTCTTTGTCCGACCATCATCGAACGCTGGTGATGCACGTGCTGGAAGACCCGCCGGGGCGCTACACATGGCGCATCGTGGTCGAGGAAAAGTACGGCGGCGCCGACTGCGACAGCACGATCGAAGCCCATTCGGACTATGCCTCGCACGCGGAAGCCGAGGCCGCCTGCTGGGCTGCGGGCAATGGCATGCTCGACGGGCCACGCGCCACGGCCGAAGTCGCACGCGGCCGGCCACATTAACGGTAGCAAACCGTGACATTGCGTGACATTGGGTGACATTGCGACCCAATGAGCGCTTGAAGCACCAGCGCACCTCTTGATCCCGGTCAGTCCCCGCCGTAGTCTGGGGAGACCCCGTAGCAGGGAGATAAGCGATGGACAAGCCAACCGTAAGCCCCCGCCGCTTTGTCGAAATCCTGAACGAGCGGCTGACCCGGCATCCCCTCTATCGCGAGGGCATGCATGTCTACGCCATTCCCGCCCATTCGGAGCAGCCCCGCAGCCTGGTTTGCGTGGGGCCGCGCGGCACCGAAGGGATCTGCGCCACGATCGAGAACATCGTGCGCGGAGAATGCGATGTCTTTCCGGATATCGTCGAGGACTGGCGCCGGCAATCCGCTGCACCGGCGGCGCACGCGCATCGCGCACGCTAGCTGACGCTGTCATGCGAATCGACGCGGCGGGCCTCCCGGCCCGCCGCGTTATTTGCAGAACTGTCTTTCCCGCCACACCCACCTGCACCAATCGCTCCGGCTCGCTACAATGGCTGCCGCACCCCCTGCCCGGAGCGCCGATGAAAAAAGCATTCGAAGTCGATGGCGTATTGGACGAGCCACCCGCTGCCCGCGCCGGATCGATCGCGGAATCCAGCGAGGCCCGCGCCGCCGCAGTGGCCGCCACCATTGCCCGAGTGGCGATCGAGCAGGCCGACCATGCCATGCGCAACTGGACCGACCCGCTCGATGGCCCGCTGCAAATCGGCTCTCCCGAGCATCTGCGCATGTTCTGCAACATGCTGCTGCAGACCCACAACCCCTACAAGCCGTCCGTGATCGACTGGCCCGCGTTGGCGCCGGATGCGCTGCGGCGTGTGACATCGCTGCCGATCTGGGACATCGCCGTGCAAACCGAAGGGCGTGCATCGGTGCGGGTCCACAGCTTTGCTGACAGGCAGCGCGATGCGCTGCTACGCAGTGCGCTGGAAATGGATGCCGACGAGGAAGCGCGCCACAAGGTGGTGCTGTCGAAGCTGGTGGAAGCCTATGGCATTACCCTGGCGCCGGAGCCGGAGTACCTGCCGCCCGCCGATGCGGAGTGGGGCTGGCTCGTGACCGGCTACAGCGAATGCATCGACAGCTTCGCGGCGTTTGGCCTGTTTGCCGCGGCCAAGGACTCAGGCTTCTTCCCGGCGGAGCTGGTCGAAACGTTCGAACCGGTGATCCAGGAAGAAGGCCGCCATATCCTGTTCTTCGCCAACTGGGTGGCGTGGTACCGCCACAGCCTGCCATGGTGGCGCCGGCCGGCATTTGCGCTCAAGGTGCTGCGGGTCTGGCTATTCCTGATTCGCGAGCGCATCGGCCTGGCCAAAGGTATCGACGTGAAGGCCGACGGCACCGCCCAGGACGCCAATTTCCCGATGAATGCGGCCGAATCGCTGGGCCAGACCCTCTCGGCCGGCGCGATGATCGATCTCTGCCTGGCCGAGAACGAACGCCGCATGGCAGGGTATGATGCGCGCCTTGTGCGTCCGACCACGGTACCGAAACTGGCCCGCCTTGCCCGGCGCTTCATCAAGTAGAACTCATGCTGCCGTTCGTATTGTCCCTGTTGACGCTGGTCGTCTGGTGCGTATTGGTGTTCGCGCGCGCCGGCTTCTGGCGTGTACGCAAGCCCGCGCCTTCTCCTGCCCCCTCCGCGTGGCCACCTGTGATTGGCGTGATCCCGGCCCGCAATGAAGCCGATGTGATTGCCCGCGCGGTGACCGGCGTGTTGGCCCAGCAATATGCCGGCCCGCTTCACCTGATCGTGGTCGATGATCACAGCAATGACGGTACCGCCGATATCGCAAGGGCCGCGGCCCAGTCGATCGGTAAAGCGGATGCCCTGACGGTGATCGCCGCGCGCGACCTGCCAGCGGGCTGGAGCGGCAAGGTCTGGGCCCAGTCGGAAGGCCTGGCGGCGGCCGACCTGCAAATGCCCGAGGCGCAATTCGTGTTCCTGACCGACGCCGATATCTGGCACGGCCCGAACACCATCGCCGAACTGGTGGCAAGGGCCGCGCACGAACAGCGCGACCTGACATCGCTGATGGTGCGACTGCGCTGCGAATCGTGGTGGGAACGCATGATCGTGCCGGCTTTTGTGTTCTTCTTCGCCAAACTTTATCCGTTTGCACGCGTTGCCAACCCGCGCAGCAAGGTCGCCGGCGCTGCGGGCGGTTGCATGCTGGCACGTCGCTCGGCGCTGGCACGTATCGGCGGATTCGCGGCCATTCGCGGCGAGTTGATCGACGATTGCAGCCTGGCGGCGAAGATCAAGGCCGGTGGCTCGATCCGGCTGGACCTGGCCGACGACAGCATCTCGCTACGTCCGTACGATGACTGGCAAAGCCTGTGGAACATGATTGCGCGCAGCGCATACACCCAGTTGCACTACTCGCCGTGGCTGCTCGCAGGCGCCGTGCTGGGAATGATCCTGACCTACCTGCTTCCGCCACTCCTGGCTTTGGCCGGTGGGGCTGCCCTATGGCCGGCTTGGCTCGCGTGGATGCTGATGACCTTCAGCTACCGGCCGATGCTGCGTGAATACCGCCAGCCGGCCTGGCTGGCGCCGCTGCTGCCGCTCACCGCGCTGTTCTACCTCGGCGCCACGGTCGATTCCGCACGCCGTTTCTATCTGCGCCGCGGCGGCCAGTGGAAGGGCCGCTCGCAGGCGCCGGTACGCTCCTGAGCGTACCCGCCCCTGTTATTTCAGGTAGCCGTTGTTGCGGAACCAGTCCAGCGCGTCCTGAAGGCCCTGCTGGTAGGGACGCGGCGCGTAGCCAAGCTCACGTTGCGCCTTGGCCGAAGTGAAGAACATCCGGTATTGCGACATCTTCAGGCCATCAACGGTGACGAACGGCTCCTTTTTCGTGAATCGCGCCACGGTCTCGGCAATCCGGGCCACCGGGTAAAGCGGCCAGCGCGGCAACTCGACGGTCGGCGCCTTGCGCCCCGCCATGCCGGCAATGTCTGCCAGCATCTGCCGCAGCAGCACATCCTGCCCACCGAGGATGTAGCGTTCACCGACGCGGCCTTTGTCCAGCGCCAGGAAATGACCGTTCGCCACGTCGTCCACGTGAGCCAGGTTCAAACCCGTGTCGACGAAGGCCGGGATCTTGCCCGTGGCCGCCTCGACGATGATGCGACCGGTCGGCGTCGGACGTACATCGCGCGGCCCGATCGGCGTCGACGGATTCACGATCACGGCCGGCAACCCCTCGGCCACCAACCGCTCCACCTCGCGCTCGGCCAGCACCTTGCTGCGCTTGTAGGCGCCAATGGCCTCGTGGCCGGCCATGGCGGCGTTCTCGTCAACCGGCCCGGTCGCGCCAGCCACGCGCAGCGTGGCCACGCTGCTCGTGTAGATGACGCGCTCCACGCCTGCGTCGCGCGCCGCGTTCATGGTCGTGACCGTGCCTTCGACATTGGCGCGCACGATCTCCTCGGGATCGGGCGCCCAGAGCCGGTAGTCGGCCGCCACGTGGAACAGGTAGCGAACCCCCGCCATGGCCCGCGCCATCGATGCAGCGTCGCGCATGTCCCCTTCCACCACCTCCACGGGCAGCCCGGCCAGATTGGCCCGCGGGCTGGTGGCGCGTACCAGCACACGCACCTGGAAACCGCGCTCAAGCGCCTGGCGCATGACGGATGAACCGAGGAAGCCGGAGGCTCCTGTCACGAGAATGCAATTGTTAATTTCAAATCCCCTGTCTACGTTGCACGCATGTTCCGCGCTAATCGGTCGTTATACCGGCGGGCAGTGGCGCATTTTCACCGGATTGACGTTGTTGGCAAGCACCAACGCCGCCGACACGAAAATCCGGCCCGGTATATAGTAACCACCGTGAACCGGAAAAGTGATGCCGGAATACCAAATACTGATGTCTTCGAATCTTCACAAGAGCGTCGGGGGGCCGTCTCTATGCAGGTGATACTTGCCCAACCCAGGGGCTTTTGCGCCGGCGTAGTCAGAGCGATCGAAATCGTCGACCGCTCCCTGATCAAACACGGCGCCCCCGTGTATGTACGGCACGAGATCGTACACAACAAGCATGTCGTGGAAGGATTGCGCAAGAAAGGGGCACGCTTCGTCGAGGAACTCGATGAGGTACCGAGTGACGCAGTCACCATTTTCAGTGCGCATGGTGTGTCGCGCGAGGTGATCGCCGAGGCGAGGCGCCGCGAACTTCACGCCATCGACGCAACCTGCCCGTTGGTGATCAAGGTCCATAACCAGGGCCGGCAATATGCTTCGGCCGGCCGGCACGTCATCCTGATCGGCCACGCCGGCCACCCCGAGGTGGAAGGCACGATGGGGCAGATCCCGGGCAAGGTGATGCTGGTCCAGAGTGAAGCCGACGTGGCACAATTGGAACTGGCGGTCGATGCCCCGGTGGCATATATCACCCAGACCACATTGTCCGTGGACGACACCCGTAATATCATTGCGGCGCTCGGTCGGCGTTTCTCCGATCTGGTTGGACCGGATACGCGCGATATCTGTTATGCGACGCAGAACCGCCAGAGCGCGGTGCGGGAATTATCCACGAGGGTGGATGTCATTCTCGTGATCGGCGCCACCAACAGTTCGAATTCGAACCGGCTACGAGAAATCGGCACGGAAAGCGGTGTGCCGAGTTACCTGATTGCCGACGGCAGCGAACTCGATCCCGACTGGGTGCGGGGCGCTGGCGTGATAGGCATTACCGCGGGCGCCTCGGCGCCCGAAGACATGGTGGAAGACGTCATCGAGGCCTTGCGCCGCCTTGGTCCGGTCGAGGTATCGACCATGAAAGGGATCGAGGAACATGCCGAATTCCGCCTGCCGGCTGAATTAGCCGATGCAACGCTGGCCCCAGGGGCCAGGAAGACAACTGATATCAGTGACGCCCAGCTTGCCGACCAGACGGCGACAAGCTGAAGTGAAAAGCTGAACCTAACAGGAAGCACCCCCTTGGCCATTCCGTTTCTGCAGGTCGCCCGCGTAGGCGCCTACATCGCACGCAAGCATCTCTCCGGGCAAAAGCGTTATCCGCTGGCCCTGATGCTCGAGCCACTCTTCCGCTGCAACCTGGCCTGCTCGGGCTGCGGCAAGATCGACTATCCGGATCCCATCCTGAACCAGCGCCTGTCCGTGGCCGAGTGCCTGGAAGCCGTGGACGAGTGCGGCGCACCGGTGGTTTCCATTGCCGGCGGCGAGCCGCTGCTGCACAAGGACATGCCGGAGATCGTGCGAGGCATCATTGCCCGCAAGCGCTTCGTCTACCTGTGCACCAACGCGCTGCTGATGGAAAAGAAGATCGACCAGTACCAGCCGAGCCCGTATTTCGTGTGGTCGATCCACCTGGACGGCGACCGCGAGATGCACGATCACTCGGTCAACCAGGAAGGCGTGTACGACCGTTGCGTCGAAGCCATCCGCATGGCCAAGGAACGTGGCTTCCGCGTCAACATCAACTGCACGTTGTTCAACGACGCCAAGCCGGACCGCGTGGCCAAGTTCTTCGACTCGGTCAAGGCGATGGGCGTGGACGGCATCACGGTGTCGCCTGGCTACGCCTACGAGCGCGCTCCGGACCAGCAGCACTTCCTGAACCGCAACAAGACCAAGCAACTGTTCCGCGACATCCTGTCGCGTGGCAATGCCGGCAAGAACTGGGCGTTCAGCCAGTCCACGATGTTCCTGGACTTCCTGGCCGGCAACCAGACCTACAAGTGCACGCCGTGGGGCAACCCCGCGCGCACCGTGTTTGGCTGGCAGCGTCCGTGCTACCTGGTGGGCGAAGGCTACGTGAAGACCTTCAAGGAACTGATGGAAGGTACCGACTGGGATGCCTACGGCGTTGGCAACTATGAAAAGTGCGCCGACTGCATGGTGCATAGCGGCTTCGAAGCCACGGCCGTGGCCGACACGTTCTCACATCCGCTCAAGGCGCTTGGCGTAAGCCTGCGTGGCGTGAAGACCGATGGTCCGATGAAGCCGGACCTGCCGCTCGACAACCAGCGCCCGGCCGAGTACGTGTTCTCGCGCCACGTGGAAATCAAGCTGTCCGAAATCGGCAACCTGAAGAAGGCCCAGGGCAGCCGCGCCGAGGCCGTGCAGGCCAACTGACAACTGATACGTCAGCGGCGCTCTCCCTCTCCCGGTTCATGGGAGAGGGGAATCTCCCCTCTCAGGCTCAAGCCCGTGCGTTGTGACTGGTCAGGTACTTGACCAGTCCATCCACACCATCTCGCGCCACGATGTCCGCAAACTGCTTGCGATAGACCTCGATCAGCCAGGCGCCCATCATGTTGATGTCATAGATCTTCCAGCCGTCGTTGCCGCGCTGTAGCCGGTAGTCGATCAGCATCTCGTCGCCATTGTTGAGCACGCGTGTAGCCACTACCACGTCGTTGGCATTGCTACCGGTCTTGGCTGGCTTGTAGGTGAACTTCGGGCTTTGCTCGCGCAACTGCGACAGCGACACTGCGTAGCTACGTACCAGCAGCGCCGTGAACTGTTCCTGGAGCGTTTTTTGCTGCTCAGGTGTAGCCTGCTTCCAGGCATTGCCCACGGCCAGGCGCGTGGTGCGGCCAAAGTCGGTGTAGGGCAGGAACTCGCGTTGGACCACGGCGGTAATTTTTGCAAGATCGCCGGCACGCGTTTCCGGATCGGTCTTGATCTTGGTGATCACACCCTCCACCGCCGACTGGACCAGTTTGTCCGGCGAAGCGCTGGTATTGGCCTGTGCATGGGCGGTGGAAACCACGGCCACGGCGGCAATGGGTGCAATGATGGCAGCGGGGAAAATTCCGTAACGGTTCATGACTCGAAGATGTACTGCGGCCGGAACGGCCAGTCGGGCCAGTATATAGCGGATCGACTTGCAGGGAACCGCATGACCCGCACGGCACGCGCGCCTTCAGCCGCTATACTCCGGGTGCCGCCCACGCGCCCCGCCGCAGCCGGGCGCTGAAGATACAGGACTCATGATCAGACCGCTGCTCGTTCGCACCGTCAAGTTTGCCACCGTTCACGCCTGGCTCGTGATCGGCATTACCCTGCTGCTCACCGTTGGCAGCGGCATCTATGCTGCGCGCAACTTCGCCATCAATACCGATATCAGCGGCCTGCTGGAATCGGACGCGCCATGGGCCAGGAACGATGCGCAGATCAGCGCCGCCTTCCCGCAGCGCGACAAGATGATCCTTGCCGTGGTGCAGGCACCCGCCAAGGAACTGGCCGATGCCGCCGCCAATGAACTGGCCGATGCGCTGCGCCAGCAACCCAAACGCTTCAAGGCCGTGGGCCAACCCGGCTCGGGCGCGTTCTTCGAGCGCAATGGGCTGCTGTTCGCCGACACCGCCAGTGTCAATGACATGGCCGACAAGCTCACCCAGGCCCGGCCATTGCTGAACAACCTCGCGCACGATCCCACGCTGCGCGGGCTGTCCGACCTGCTTACCACCACCCTGTCGCTGCCGCTGCAACTGGGACAGATCAAGCTGTCCGACATGGACAAGCTGCTGGGAGAAAGTGCCAGGACGGTCGACGGTGTACTGGCCGACAAGCCCGCTGCGCTATCCTGGGCCGGATTGGTCGACGACAGTCTCAAACCCAATGCCGACGGTCGTTCATTCAGCTTTATCACACTGTCGCCGGTGCTGGATTTCAGCGACCTGAAAGCCGGGTCGGGTGCCAGCGATGCGATCCGTGCCGCGGCCACGCAACTGAAACTGACCGAACGCTACAACGCCGTGGTGCGCCTGACCGGCCCGCAGCCTTTGGCCGACGACGAGTTCGCGTCAGTCAGCGACGGCGCCGCACTCAACGGCATACTGACGCTGGTCGTGGTCATCGGCATCCTGTGGATGGCGCTGCGGTCCGCCCGCCTGATCACGGCGGTGCTGGTCAGCCTGATCTCGGGCCTGATCATCACGGCGGCACTGGGCCTGATGATGGTAGGTGCGCTGAACATGATCTCGGTCGCGTTCGCGGTCCTGTTTGTGGGCCTCGGCGTGGACTTCGGCATCCAGTTCGGGGTGCGGTACCGGGCCGAGCGGCACGAGCATGGCGATCTGCAGGAGGCCCTGACGCTGGCCGCACGCGATGTGGCCGGTCCGCTGACACTGGCAGCCGCGGCCACCGCCGCCGCATTCTTCTGCTTCCTGCCCACCGACTACCGTGGCGTGGCCGAACTTGGCAAGATCGCGGGCGTCGGCATGTTCATCGCCTTCGCCACCACGTTCACGATGCTGCCGGCACTGATCCGCGTACTGGCGCCGCCGGGCGAAGACGAGATGCCCGGCTTCGAGTGGCTGGCGCCGGCCGACACGTTCTTCGAGCGGCATCGCAAGGGCACGCTGGTCGGCGTGCTGGCGGTGCTGATCGGCGGCGCCCCGCTGCTGCCGCACCTGCGTTTCGATTTCGACCCCTTGCACCTGAAGGATCCGCATTCGGAGTCGATGTCGACGTTGCTGGCGCTCAAGAATGCGCCGCAAGCCGGTACCGACGACGTCAAGGTGCTGGCCCCGACGCTGAAAGATGCCGAACAAACCGCCGCGAAACTGAGGAAGCTGCCCGAAGTTGAGCGCGTGGTAACACTGAAGACGTTCATTCCCGACGATCAGGCACCAAAGCTGGCCATCATCGCCGGCATGGCGAAGAACCTGATGCCGGTACTGACCCAGCCGACCGCTACGCCCGCCGATGATGTGCGCAGGGTCGCGTCGCTGCGCAATGCGTCGCGCCAGCTGTCCCTGGCTGCCGAGGATCACCCTGGCCCGGGCGCCGAATCCGCCGCGCACTTGTCGCGGGCGCTGAAGCAGCTCGCCGATGCCTCGCCCGCCGTCCGCGACCGCGCCGAGCTCGCCATTGCGTTGCCGCTACGGCTGGCACTGGGCACGCTGCAACGCGCGCTGCAGCCCGCGCCCGTAACCCAGCAGACGCTGCCACCGGAACTGGCGCGTGACTGGCTGGCCCCGGACGGGCAGGCGCTGGTCAACGTGAGTCCGAAACTGCCGCCGCCCGGCGTCAAGAACGAAGCCGCACGAGAAGCCGCGCTGAGCCATTTCGTCGCCGTCATGGCGCGCGTGCAACCCGACGCGACGGGCGGCCCGATTGCCATCAAGGGATCGGCCGACACGATCATGACAGCGTTCATCCATGCGGGCGTGTGGGCCGTACTGTCGATCACGGTACTGCTGTGGATCACGCTGCGCCGCGTGGGCGATGTGCTGCGCACGCTGATTCCGCTGCTGGTTTCCGGCCTCGTCACGCTGGAGTTGTGCGTGCTGTTTGGCATCTCGCTGAATTTTGCCAACATCATTGCGCTGCCGTTGCTGCTTGGCATTGGCGTGGCCTTCAAGATCTACTACGTGATTGCGTGGCGCCATGGCAAGACCAAGCTATTGCAATCCAGCCTTACGCACGCAGTGCTCTACAGCGCCGCCACAACCGCTACCGCTTTCGGCAGCCTCTGGCTGTCGCACCATCCCGGCACTGCCAGCATGGGCAAGCTGCTGGCGCTGGCGCTGGCCTGCACGCTGGCCGGGGCGGTGTTCTTCCAGCCAATCCTGATGGGACGCCCGCGCCGGCAACTGACCGGCCGCGCGGAACCGCTGGGTCCTTCGCTGCCCCCCCTCACGGTGGCTACGACCATGGCACAATCTGCCGATAAATCTGCAGGGCCGGATTCAGGCAACTCCCGGCGCTAGCCCGGGCTGCCAGCCCGACGACAGTTCGGACAGTCAAGCCAGGCGGTCCGTCTCCACGACAAGAAACCGAAAAGACCGACCGTCTCAACATGCTCTCCCGCTTCATGTCCTTGCGCGCCGTGGCGCCTCAATCGTCCCGGCTGGCCAGCGCGCTGGCCGCCGCATCGCTGACCATGCTGGCCGCTGGCTGCGCCACCGGCCCCAATGCCAATCCGCAGGATCCGCTCGAACCGATGAACCGGGCGATCTTCACGGTCAACGACAAGGCCGACGAGTACGTGGCCCAACCTCTGGCCAAGGGCTACAAGGCCGTGACGCCGGAACCCGCGCGTATCGCCGTGACCAATTTCTTTGCCAACTTCTCCGATGTGGGCAACTTCGCCAACAACGTGCTGCAGGGCAAGGTAGTCGATGCTGCCGAAACGATGATGCGCGTGGCCATCAACACGGTACTGGGTATCGGTGGCCTGATCGACATCGCCACCGCGGCCGGCATTCCGCGGCACTCGCAGGACCTGGGATTGACGCTCGGCACCTGGGGCATCCCGTCGGGGCCGTATCTGGTGCTGCCGCTGTTTGGCCCAAGCTCGTTCCGCGATGGCGTGGGCGTGGCCGGCAGTTTCTACCTCGATCCCGCGCACTATTTCGATCCGGCCTGGCGCAATACGATGTTCGGCATCAACGTGATCAACGTGCGGACCAACATGCTGGGCGCCACCGACCTGCTGTCGCAGGCCGCGCTGGACAAATATGCCTTCGTGCGTGACGCCTACATGCAGCGTCGCCAGTATCTGCTGGGCGATGGCAGCGGCGCGCTGCCATCGTACGAGGATGACGAGGAGACGCCGGCCAAGCCTGCCGATGGCGAAGCGCCAAAGACACCCGCGACCTCGACCAAGCCGGAAACACCTGCCACGCCGGCTACACCGGCTCCTGCGCCGGGCATGGCGAAGTAACGTAGGCCTTCACTGTACCCTTGGTGGTCTCCCCTCTCCCGCGCTGCGGGAGAGGGGAGCCAAACCGATGCCCAAAAAAATGCCCACGCCGGGGCACGACGTGGGCCTGAAGACCACGGATGCGGTGTCCGTGACCGACAGATCGTAGGCAATTTTTGCAAAATCGATTGCCAACAATTGTGTCGACAAGCTTTCACGCGGCGCGACGGCGCAGTGGCAGCCAGATCGAGAACGTGGCGCCCTCGCCTGCATCGCTCCTTAACATGACGCGTCCGCCGTGGCGCTCTGCCACGGTTTTCACAAAGACCAGTCCCAGCCCGCTACCCGATGGTGCGTCGTTGCCCTGGGCATGCACACGGCTGAAAGGCCGGAATAGCCGGGCCTGCGCCTCACGCGCGATGCCCGGTCCGCGGTCGGTGACCTCGATCGCCATGTAGGGGCCGAGCCGGCGCAATCCCACCGTGACCGGCGCGCCGGACGGACTGAACTTGATGGCATTGCTGACCAGGTTGGCAATCGCACGCACCACCAGCATCGGTGCGGCACGCAACACGATGCCATCGCCGTCGAGTTCCAGTTGCAGTTCGACACCCCGCGACTTGGCCAACGCCCACAATTCGTCGGTGGCATCGAGCACCAACGCGGTCAGGTCCACGTCGGCAAACACCAGGTTTTGCGATTCCGCCTGCGCCAGGCGAATGAAGTCGTCTGCCAATGCCAGCGTGCGATGCGCATGCTCGCCGATACGTCCCAGCAACTCGTGCTGCGGCAAGGCCCGGTCGGCGCGCGACTGCAGGTCGATCAGTGCCAGGATCGATGCCTGCGGGGATCGCATGTCATGCGACAGGAAATGCAGGGTCTGCTCGCGCTGCCGCTCGGCACGGCGCACCGCGGTGATATCGATCAGGCTGACGATCACGCCGGCAGGACGGCCCGCCTCGCCGTGCAGGGGCGCACCATGCAGCAGGTAACGGCGATCGTCTTCTGTGGCCAGTTCCACGCCGTGTGAATCGGACGACGACGTCACTGGTCCATCGGCATCGAGCGCGTCGCATAGTGCATCCCAATACGCGAGGCCCGGGCCCGGCACCGGAAACAATGTCTCGACGATATCAGGCAATCCGGGCCGGTCGAGTCCGCCGTAGGCGTCGGCGTAGCCGTCGGTACCGGGCAGCGTATCGAGGCCCGCGGGCCGCGGCATCTCGTTGATGCCCTGCAGCACTGCCGGCGCCAGGGCCACGGCACGGCGGTTGGCCACCAGGATACTGCCATCGAGATTGCAGATCACCGTGGCCTCGGGCAGGCTTTCCAGCCCGTCGGACAGGAAGCGCCGCATGTCACGCAAGCGCGACGTCATATCGTAGACCGCCTGCATCCGGCCATCGAGCGAGTGGTCGACACGTGTCGGCGCCGCCAGCAACCCAGGTTCACGCGCCAGACGCACCAGTTCCTCGGACAGGAAGCGCAACGCTGCCTCCTGGCGCCGCCAACTCCATAGCGGATAGACCAGCAAACAGCCGAAGACTGCCGCCGATGGCCCGAACCATAGGTGCATGCCACCTGCCAGCATGACGCTGCCACCGACCAGCGCCGCCACCAGCACGCCCACCGCAATCAACGCATCGCGCGGCGTGAGCATCCACGCTGCCAGCGCGGCCAACAACACCGGCAGCAACGTAGCGAACCAGCCGGCCAGTTCCGGAACCCGCACGATGCCGGTGCCGTCGCGCAATGCCTGCAGGACATTGGCCAGGATCTCGGCGCCGCTCATGCCGTGGCCGTCATGCGATACGGGGGTAGGAAATACATCGCCCAGGCCGGTGCCCAGCGCGCCGATGATCACGTACTTGCCATGGAAATAGCCCGCGCCGAGCTGGCCCGACAGCACATCCAGCACGGAAACCCGCGCGAACGTGCCCGGCGGTCCGACGAAGGGAATCCGCAGCCTGTCCTGGCTCAGCAGGCCGGCATGGTCGATGCGGGTGGCCGGTTCGTGGCGGAACGATTCCGGCGAGGGGTTCGATGGCTGGCCGTAGGCCGCCATCGCGGCCGCGAAATGCCAGACCGGCTGGGCGTCGCCATTGGCTTCGCGCAGGAACACCGAGCGCACTGCACCGTCGGCATCGGGGTTCATGTTGATATGGCCGACGCGGGCTGACAGCCCGTCGAGCGGATACCGCATGACGGCCCCCGTAACGGTAGTCTCGGCCACGACAGGCAGGATCACGTTGCGTGCGCGCGCCACGGCCCGCTCAAGGTCCAGATCGTCAGCGGGATAACGGATATCGGGCTCTGACAGGACGATATCCATGCCAATCACGCGCGGCTTGTCGGCCGCGATATGGTCGACCAGTGAAGCCAGTACCGAGCGCCGCCACGGCCAGCGCCCGATGGCGCCGATGCTGGCATTGTCCACGGCCACCAGCACAATATCGCTGCGTGCCGGATGCGGCTGGCTGGCAATGGCGAAGTCGAGCACGGCCTGGTCCGCACGGTCAAACCAGCCCAGCCGCGCCGTCGCGGCGGTGACAACCACCACCGCGGCGAGCAACAGCACCCATTCGACGCGTGTGCGCCGATGGAAAAAGGCTGCCGCGGTCCTGCGGGATACCGTTCTAGACGCCACGTTCCACGCCCCCCGGCACCAGCAGGCCCAGGTAAGCCATGCGGCCGCGGCGTCGCTGCTCAGGCATCGGTGTTACCCGCGATCTCGAAGCGATAGCCATGCGAATAAACCGAGGTCAGGCGCACGCCGTGTCCGGGACGCAACGCCAGCTTGATACGCAGGCGCGAAACATGGGTGTCCAACGTACGCGAACCGGCATCCATGGCCCTGCCCCAGACCGCCTGCTCGATCACCTCGCGCGACATCAGCCGACCAATGTTGCGGAACAGGAACAGCGCCAGGTCGAACTCGCGCGGCGACAGGTCGACGGCCTGCCCGGCCAGCGCAATGCTGCGCCGGCGCACGTCCACCACATAGTCACCCTGGCGGATCAGGTCGTCGTCATGCACCGTCTCGGGATAGGCGCGGCGCAGCAGCGCGCGGACCCGCGCCACGAACTCCGCCGGCCGCACCGGCTTGGCTAGATAATCGTCGGCGCCAACGGTCAGGCCCGCCACGATATCGGCTTCGTCGACGCGGCTGGTCAGGAACAGGATCGGCGGCAGACGGCCCGAGTGCTGGCGCACCCAGCTGACCAGCTCGATACCGCTGGTGTCCGGCAATTGCCAGTCCATGAGTACCAGGTCGAACGCCTGGTCTCGTAGCGCACGCAGGAATGCGGAACCGGTTGCAAAGCTTGCACAGGTAAAACCCGCCTCATCCAGCAACTGACGGATCTGCTCCGCCTGTGCGGCATCGTCCTCCACTGAGGCAATTCTCATCTACTTCCCTCTGATGACTGCGGCCGGTGTCGGGCACGGCCGCGCCATGTTACCGAAACGCGCCATGGCACGTCGAGGCTACGTTAGAGGGGAATCGCCTCGCCGTGTGTTGCAGGCACCCCGAACCCATGCATTTTTCTTGCGGGCGTAGGGAAAACGTGACCTAGAAAAAAGCCGCCGCCCTGATTCAGGCGGCGGCTTGGACACATTACCTCGCAGGTGATGCTCACTGCAACATATAGGTCTCGTACTCGAGCCGGTCGAGCTTGCGGTCCAGCAGGTACAGCGACAGGGCCACCACGATCAGCAGCGATACCGCAAAGCCGTAGCCATACCATGCCGGCCCCAGCGACAGCGTCAAGCGGGTCAGCACGCAGTTCAGCACCACGAACGTGCCGGTCAGCATCAACACTTCGCGGCGACGGTCCAGGTAGAAGTAGATGTTCAGCACACCCAGCAGCACCACCTGCAGGCTGGCGCCGATCACGTCCACATAGAGCAGCGGCAGGTACAGCTCCGAGATACCCAGCAGCCGCAACAGCCAGCCGCCGATCACGAACAGCAGCAGCGACGCGATGGCCTGTACCTTGACGATCTCGTACAGGCCCAGGCGAATGGTCTGGACCATCGTGTTGCGCATGTCCTCGATATGTTCGAGCGAACTGCCGCCACGCACCGCGTTGTAGAACGCGTCGTAGTACTCGACGAAATCGGTCTCGATCCGCACCAGGAATACCGCCATGCCCGGGATAATCGCGAGGTAGGCCAGGAACACCGGGATGTCGTAGATGATCGACGCATGCAGCGGGCCGATCACGGGCTGGCCCGTGGACGGCGCATACCAGAACATGAACTTGTCGATCCAGATCCCTAGGTTGTAGAACAGGCCGATCGCCACCAGGCTCGGATACGCATAGCGCTTCTGGAACACCTCGAACGACATGAACCGGTGGCTCGTGTAGTTGCGGTAGATCAGCGTGATCATGCCCACCAGCAAGCACAACTGGCCGAACACGAAGCCCCCCAGCAGGCCTTCCAGTCCATGCGAGCGCAGCGCCAGCGCAGCCAGCACGGTAATCGTGTAGCCGACGAAGAACGTCCACACGATGGCCTTGTACTGCTTCATGCCCGACAGGAAGATCGCCGCGATCCAGATATTGCTCATGATCACGAAGCCCGCGATCATCAGCAGACGGTACAGCACCGACTGCTCCGGAAACGCCCAGACAGCGCAGCCAAGGCCGATCACGCCGGCCAGCACCGTGCAGAGCAACGCCACCGCGTGGTAGTTGGACAGCACAAGGTCGGCCCGGCGTTCGAACAGGCGGTCCGACGTGAAGCGCGTGAACGACAACTGCATTGGCCCGGTCAATATCAGGCTGCACGCTATCAGGTAGGTCACCGAGACCTGGAACTGCGTGATCAATGCGCCCGGTATCACCCAGCCGATCGACAACAGGCCGATCAGCAGGATGCCCAGGATCGACAGCACCCAGGGGCCCGAGCTGATCACACCCGCGTAGGCATAGGCGCTGAGCATGCCCGACAGGCTGTCCCGTCGGAGCATCTTGCGAAGTTCGAATCCAATGCCTGCCATCTCAGCGTTCTCCCTGGCCCGCGTGGTGCACCGGGCACCGGGCGGGACTGGCGCCGTGCGGGCGGCGCGCGTTATCCGGCATGTCCATCAGTTCCGTGTAGAGCGTGCGATAGCTGCCCACCATCTGTTCCTGCGTGTAGTAACGCTCCACGCGCGCAATGCCGGATGCCTGCGCCGCCTGCCAGCGCTCCGGATGCTGCAGCAGCCCCAGTGCGGCATTGGCCAGCGCCGCCGGATCGGCAATGCGCACCACGTCGCCCGCGGCGCCGAGTGCGGCATCGTCACCGGGCAGTCCGAAGACCAGTTCGCTGCACGAGCCCACATCGGTGGTCACGCACGGCACGCCCGCGGCAAAGCCCTCGAGCACCACCAGCGGCAGGGCCTCGGAAATCGAACTCAGTACCAGCACGCCCACCTTCGGCAGCAGTTCGTCGATCTTCTGGAACCCCAGGAACTTCACCTTGTTGCCCAGGCCGAGGCTTTCCGCCAGGCTGCGGCACTCGCGTGCGTATTCCGCATCCTCGTCCTCGGGGCCGGCAATCCAGCCTTCGGCATCGGGGTACTCGCGCACCACGGTCAGCATCGCGCGGATAAAGGTCTTGATGTCCTTGATCGGCACCACACGGCCGATCAGGCACAGCACCGGCGGCACGCCCGGCGCACGCTTGTCGCGCAGCGCCGACAGGCGCGGCAGGTTGATGCCGTTCGGGATATTGCGCGTGCGCTCGGCCAGCGCGCCATCCAGGATCTGGCGGCGGCGGTTGCCCTCGTACAGCGCGGTGATCTCGTCGCCGGCCTCGTAGCAGACCCGGCCCAACGTCTCGAAGAAGCGCACCCAGAGTTCGCGGAAGTAGCTGATCTGGGAAATGTCGCGCTCGAAGATGTTGCGGTTGTCGCGGATCCACTGGCTCTGGAACAGGTCGATCTTGCGTTCCTTGGTGTAGATGCCGTGCTCGGACACCAGCAGCGGGCGTCCGTTGCGATGGCGCAGCATCGCGCCAAGGAAGCCCGCGTAACCGGTGGACACCGTGTGGTAGACCTTGGCCGGAATCAGCCCATCGGCAATCCGCACCAGTTGCCACAGTGGCTTGTGCATGATGCGGATGGTCCAGAAGTAGTCCGTGAACGACGGGTCCGTGCAGAACTTGCGGTACTGGTCGGTAATGGTGTCCCAGGCGCGCTTGCTGTAGAGGAACGCATCCTCGGACAGCGCCCCACCCTCGCGCAGCGCCGGCATCAGTTCGCGGATCAGTTCGCCGGCCTCGGCTTCCTTGCCCGGTTCGCGCAGCAGTTCATGCAGCGCGTCCGAGCGGTCGAACGCACGCGCGTCGCCGGGGGTGCCATGCACCAGCGGCGGTGGCGGGAAGTCGTACAGGAAATGGGTTTCCAGATGCACCACGTTTTCGGGCAACTGGTAGACCATGTCGCCATAGTCCTCGCGGCGGCTGCCAATGAAGACGATGCCGAAACGGATATCGGGAAACGCGCGGATCATCTGGTTGACCCAGCTCGACACGCCTCCGCTTACATACGGGAACGTGCCTTCCAGCAGCAGCATGACGTCGGCGGACGTCCCCTTGACAAGAATTTCACTCATGATTGCCAGTACCGCAGCAGGGGCCGCACCAGCGGGAGCGGCGAAGGACTGTCGAAGGCCGCCATCAGCTTGCGCACAGCGGCATAGTCGCGTTCCAGGTAGGCGGCTTCCGCCAGCAGCGGCAGCACGCGCTCACGCGCAAAGCCCAGTGCCTCGGCACGGGCCAGGAATTCGCGCGCCTCGCCGGGCGCATTGCGCGACAACGCCAGGCGCCCACGCATGTACCACAGCGCGGCATTGCTGTCGTCGACCTCCAGCGCTGCGCTCGCGTAGCGTTCCACCTGGCTGGCCGTATAGCGATAGACATCGCCCTGCACCAGGTTCTGATAGATCAGTTCCCAGTACAGATCGGCCAGGCGCTTGTTGATTTCACCGCGTGCCTGCGGGGTATCGGCCGCCTCCAGGCGCGGCAACTCCGCCAGGATCTTCTGCGTGAGCTGTTTTTCCGCGCCGTCGAGCATGCCATACGCCAGCAACCGGATATCGTCGGTGCTGTCGGCCAGCAGTTCGCGCAGGACCGGGCTGGCCGTGCGCGTCGGCATCGACTGCATGGCCACCAGCGCCGTCATGCGTTCCGGCAGCGGCGCGCGGGTATTGCCCAGTTGCGCGCGCAGGCGCGCACCGCCACCGTGCGTCACGCGCTGGATCAGGTGCGTGACAAACTCGGGCAGCGCCACCGAGGCAATGCCCGCGCTGTCGCGCCGCTGCGGGAACAGCTTCGCGAACAGCAGGCTGCCCAGGCAAACCAGGACCCCGCCCAACGGCACGAAGAAGCAGAACGTCGCCAGGTAGGCGTAGCTCCATGCAAACGGCGTGCGGAAGCGCCGCGGCAGCAGCCGCCACAGTGCCAGTCCGAGCAGGCCCGCCGCCAGCGCCTGCAATGCCAGGAACGACAGCAGTAGCGGCAGCCCCGTGCCGCCATGCAACAGCAGGTAGATTGCGGCGATCTGGATGGCGGTGCCGCCGATGGTGAGCTTGCCCATGCGTCAGCCTGCCTGGGTCTGGCCGGCAGCCGGTGCCGCGCCGATACCGGGCGTGGCATCGGCCGAGGCGGCCGCGGTGGTATTGCCGTCGAGGTGGCAGCGATGCAGCAGGCGTACCAGCGCCTCTTCAGCACCTGCCGCCGGCACCGGCAACGTGTACACACCGATATGCGCGGTGGCGAAATCAGTCCCGAACTGCGCGCGCAGCATGTCCTCGATACGCACCAGGTAGGCCGACACGGCCTGGCTGTCCGACAACGGCATCAGCGTCAGCATGGCACGCTGGTGCACACCGCGCGCGGGCCAGGCCACGTCCAGCGCCCGCCGGCTACGCACCACCTGCTCGAACAGCGCATCGCGTGCTTCGTCGAGGTCGAACACCAGCGCCACCACCGAGCTTTCGATACCGGTTTCGCGACGCAGGCGCGACAGCCGCGCATAGTCGAGCGCAAACGCGTACGGAATCGCGGGGGCCAGTTCCTGGATGCCGTGCGTGGCATGTGCATGGTCCACGCCATCGGCGTAGTAGCCCATCAGCACCATCAGCAACTGCAGGTTCTCGTAGGTCATCGACAGGAACGGCATGCGCTCCACCACCAGCACGCCGATCAGGCGGTCGGAACCCGCCAGCACAGGCGCCACGGCCACGTAGCGCGTCTGCGCATCCTGCTGCAGGCCCGTGGAGCGCAGGTGCGCTAGTTCGCGCGTGTCGATGCAATGGCGTACCAGCGGATCATCGATATCCAGCGAGAACGCGGGACCGATCGATGCCACCGCATCGGGCAGCAGTTCGTCGCCGTCGCAGGCATAGAGCGCGGCGCCCTCCACCTGGCAGGCTTGCGCCACCACCTGCAGCATCGGCTGGGCGCCAGCCAGGCGTTCCGCCCGGGCGCCGCGTGCCGCATCCTGCATGGCCACGCCGCGCAGTTGCGACAGCGTGTCACGCAGCGTGGTCGGACGGGCCAGCAAGTCATTTTCCAGCCGCGCATGCGAGATGCGCAGCAGGTAATGGTTCTTGGTCAGGGCGGACAAGCGCTCGTCGAGATACCGGTTCACGGCGCGCGCACGGGCCAGGCGCGTGTTCCACACATCGCCGAACTGCCCGGCCACCAGCACCAGCAGCAAGCCCCCCAGGAAGAACATGCGCGGGAAGGCCTCGTTGTGGGCGCCGAGGTTATCGAAGAAAAACCAGCCGCCCAGCAGCATCAGCACCGCACCCACGCCAACCAGCGTGCCGTAGCGCAGCGCCAGGATCACTGGCAGCACCCATGCCCACGGAAAGCCCATGCCCAGCAGCAGCGGGTTTCGCGGCAGGATCGCCCAGGCAATGGCCATGGCCACCACCATCACGACGATCATTTCCAACACGGCCGCCGCCCCGCCTCCCGCGGGCGCCAGCCAGCGCGCATAGCGACCGCCAAGGCCGATGCCCTGCCCCTGGCGCGTTTTTTCCGCGGTTCTAGCCACGCTTGTCACCCGTCCTTTTCCGACTCAATCTCAACCTTGCATCAGCGGTGCCAGCAGGCGGCGCAGCAGCTTCTGGGCCACACCCGACAACGACTCGCGGCTCCAGCCTGCGTTGCTGCCCGTGGCCGACCACACCACCTGGCCGGTGGCCACGTCGATCAGTTGCAGCGAGATACCGACAGCCGGCTCGCCGTCGACACCCACCTTATAGCGCCATTCCTGCACGGCACCGGTCAGCGCATAGCGCGCGCGTTCGCTGCGTGCCCAGTCCAGCGCCTTGTTCACGGCCTCACGCTCGGCCGGTTCGAACAGCGTTTCCGGGTTCAGCGATGCAGGATAGCGCTTCAGGTTGACCACGCCGCCCGTCTTGAGCAAAGACTCGGCGATGGCTTCGGCACGCAGGCCAGCCTGCGGCGTCTCGGTGTAGTTGACGATCGGCAGCACGGCCACCGTGTCGCCGGCCGCCATCTGCGGGGCGCGGCCCACGTCCGTCACGGCGCAACCGGCCAGCCACAACGCTGCCCCGATCGCACCGCACCATGCCATCAGCCGGCCCATGCGGGTATTGGTCTTGTTCATCTTCGATCCCCCTCGTTACCTTGAAAACTTGATCATCAATCGTCAATAGAGCCAGCGATAGCGCAGGCCGACTTCGGTCAGCGGCGTACCGCCAGTGCGGGACGACGTTTCATGCAATACATACAGCGACAGGTGGTCGTTGCCGAACACCGATCCGGCCACGCCGGCCTGGCCACGGAAGTTGTGGCCCGCGCGCGAGTCATACAGCGCGCCGGCTTCCAGGAACGGCCGCCATTTGCGCGTGTAGTCGTCGATCAGGTCGGTGCCGAAACTGAACAGCACACCGGCCTGGGTGAAGTTCTGCGGCATGTAGAACGCCGGCGTTGCCTCGTCGTCATCCGCCGGCATCAGCCGCTGCATCGTGGGTGTCAGCGTGCCGCTATTGGTGTTGTAGATGGCACGCGTACCCACCACACGCACCGTGTAGTCAGGGTACTGCGTGCGGATCCGATAGCCGGCCTCGACGTCGTAGACCATGCCACGTCCCAGCGCACTGCGGTCCTGGCCATAGAACTTGTTGTACTGGACCCGTCCGCTGATGAACTCGCGCAAGCCCAGGCGCCACGTAGCGCCCAGTTCCGCGACGTCCTTCATGCCACCAACGCGCAATTGCGACGATTCGTCGGCCGGCTGGTTGTAACCCAGCGTACCGGTGTACGACACGCGGCCTTCCTGGTTCCATTGGCCCGTCAAACGTGCCGTGGTAAAGCTCTGCAGGCCATCGCGGCGGCCCACGCCCAGCAGCCAGCGCTTCTGCGTATCGCGATAGGTCAGCGCCAGTTCGGCCCGGCGGTCGGCGGCCGGCACATTGTCAAGCTGCGTGCGGTCGGTGGTACGCTGGTCGCGGAACACGCCACGCAGGTTCACCGCGTAGCCATCCCACAGGCGCGCGCCACCGGCCAGGCTGTACTCGTAGAATTCGAGCGGCTTCTGGTGCAGGAACGTGACGCGCGGCTCCAGCGCCTGCGCATTGAACAGCAGCGCATCCTCCAGCGTTTCCTGCAGCGTGTCGTCGCTGCGCGCCAGGTCCTGTGTCTCGAACGCCTGGGTCTGCGCGGCCGACAGCCGGTCCAGCTGACGGTTGGCCTCGATCTGGCTCGCCACCGGCACGCGGCCGGCCTGGCGTTCCATGATCCGGTCGAGCTGGTTCATGTCGTTGTTGTCGAGCGCGATCGAGATCTCGGCATAGGCCGGACGCTGCAGACGGTTCACGTACTGGCGCGCCAGCCATGCACGCGCAAGCTCGTTCGATTCCGACGACATGGCCCATGCCAGTGCCACTTCGCGGCCGGCAGCGGAAAGCTGGCGCTGGCGGCGACGGTCGCGTTCTGTCAATGCGGCGGGCGGCGCCACCTCGAGCGGCGGCAGGCCTGGCACGTTGCCCAGTTGCGAAGGCGACTTCGGGTCGCCCGGCAGCGAGCGGCGCGCCGCCACTTCGGCACGATCCCGGCGCAGCATCTCGATCACCAGAGTGCGCGAGACATCGCCCGAGGCAAAGATCTGGCCCAACGCCACTTCCTGCCGGCGCAGGTCGGCGCGTGCCGGACCGCCCTGGTTGTCTTCTTCCTCGCCGTCCGGCTGGTCGTCCTCGTCCGAGTCAAGTTGACGAGCCTCTGCACCCAGGCGGCCCGCCGACGACCATTGATGATGGAGATCGATCCACGCCTGCTTGCGGATACGCCATGCCATCGACGTCTGGCCAATGGCCTCGTACGCATCGGCGGTCAGGCCCAGCCACAGCGGATCGGCGCTCTTGCCTTGCTGCATCTTGAGCAGGTAGTGCAGCGCCGTACGCCCGTCCTGGAACCGCATGGCACCGGCCGCATAGGCACCCCACAGGCTCGGGTCGGACTCTGCCTCGGGCTTCAGGCGCTGCATCACCGCCCGCACTTCGCTATCGGTGCCCATGTCGACGAGCGCCCACAGCAATGCGGCGTAGGTTTCGCTATCGGCGTCGGACTGGCTGACCGCATGGCGCAGGTCGGCCAGCGAGCGGTCGCGGTCACCGGTCAGGCGCCAGTATTCAGCGCGCCGCATCAGGAACGCAGCCGAGGACTCCGCCTCGCGTTTCTGTTCCGGTGTCAGGCCCGCCAGCAGCCTCTCGATGCGGATATAGGCATGGGCACGCGTGTAGTAGTAGACCGCCAGTTGCAGCTGGTCGAGCTTGCCGTTCTTGCGCCAACCGGCTTCGGCGATGCGGCCCGCATCGATCGGGGCACGGTCGTAGTACTGGATCAGGTTCGAGAAATCCGCTTCCTCGGTGTCGCGCACCTCGTCGAGACAGTCGTTACGCGCAGGGCCCACCGGCATCTGCATGCAATGATCGTCATGCGATTCGGCCATGGCGATCATCATCTGCCGATAACTGTCCTTGAGCAGGTCATCGCGCTGCGTCAGGCGCGCCAGCTCGGTGAACGTGCGCCAGTACAGCAGGTCCTGCGGGCCGGCGTTGCGGCGCGCGGGCAGCATGGCATCCATGGCGGGCTGCAACTGGCCCTTCACGTAGAGCATGTTGGCGCGCTTGAGCGCATACAGCGGGCGCGCACCGTAGCGCTTCTCCAGCTGGCCATACAACGCGTAGGCACGATCGTCCTTGCCGGCACGCTCGGCCAGCGCGGCATTGCGCTCCATTACCTGGCGGCCGTTGGGCCCATTGGCCAGGGTATCCAGGAAGGCCATGCCGGCTTCCGGCTCGCCCAACCGCTCGTAGGCTGCCACCACCTCGTCGATGGTCTTCAGGTTGCCGCCCGTGGCACGATGGCGCAATGCCGCCAGATAGGCCCGGTCATCATTGAGACCTGGCGCCAGGCGCATCACGTTGTTCCAGGCCCGCTCGTCGTTGGTGGCCTGCGCGTATTCGAGCCAGCTCTGCAGCGCGATCATCGGCTGGCGGTTCCATTCGGAAACCTGCGCCAGCCGCTCGCGCCAGACCGGCTCGTTCGGCAGTTTGCGCACCGCGGTCTGCGCCACATTCTGGGCCTGGTCGAGCTTGCCCGCGGCCAGGAACACGCGGTAGGCCAGGTCGTAGTCGTCGGCGTTGAACGCCTTGCCCGCGGCCACCGCCGCAGCCACGTCGGCCTTGGCCGCTTCCTGTGCTTCTGTCTGCGTAGGATTGCCGGCGGCAGGCTTGGCGGCGACGGGCACCGACGCCCCCTGGGCGACATCGGCCGCCACATGGCGAACGCCGAAAGCGCCCATCTGCTCGCGCATGGCCACACCGCGTGGACCATCGAGGAAAACATAGCCCCGCGCCAGCCACGGCTCGGAATCGGATACGCGACGCACGGCCACCGGCGCTGCCGCATGGCGCGCCTCGTCGCGGCGCAACTCGGCCAGCGCGATCTGCGCCGCACCCGAGGGCTTGTTGGCCGACAGCTTCAGCAAGCGCTCCACATACTTCGCGGCCACGTCGGGCTTGTTGGCCGCCAGCGCCAGCCTGGTCAGGTAACGCAGCACCTCGGGGTCGTCGAGCAGCTTGCCGCCGCGGCGCTCGGCCTGCACCAGCGCTTCGTCGAGCAGGTTGCCCGATTGCAGGGTCTGCAGCGCCTGCAGGAACAGCGTGCGCTGCTCGTACAGGTTCTTCGAGCGTGCCTGCGCTTCGAACAGTGCTTGCGCGGAATCGCGATAGTTGCCGCCGGCCAGCGCAATGCCGGCGAGCTGCTTGTTATAGAACTCGGCATTGGCCGGATCGCGCGTGCCCAGCGTGCGATAGAGGATCGCGGCCGCGTCGGCATCGCCGATCTGGCGTGACTGGGTGGCCAGCGTCTGCAGGTCGGCCAGCGACCAGCGGCGCATGACGTTCGCCGCGGTAGCCTGCTTGAGCAGATCCTTCATCAGCGCCAGACGCTCGGCGCGCTCGGGCGACTCCGGCTGCGCCGCATAGGCGCGCTGCTGCGTGATCTCGATGCGGGTACGCAGGATCTGGCCGGTCAGGTCCTGGCCCTGCACGGCCAGCATGCGTTCCAGCATGTGCTCGGCATCGTCCAGCCGGCCGCTACGTGCGTACTGTTCGGCCAGCACGCCCATGAAGCCCGTATCGTTGGGGGCCACGCGCGACCATGCCTCGAGGTAGGCCACGGTCAGGCCATCGACGGTACGCCCCTGGCCGAGCAGGCGCTCGCGCAGCGTTTCACGCGGGAACATCAGCGCCAGGCCCACCCCCACCATCGCGGTAAAGGTCAGGACCAGCGCCGGCGGCAACAGCCGCTCGCGCTCAGGCGCCGCAGCGGACTTCGACTTGTTGCTGGACATGGATCGGATCATTGACCGCGGGAGTATCGAAACGCAGCGTGTTCTTTTCGCGCACACCGCTTACGGGCTTGCCATCGATGGTCACACTGCACTGGCCGGCATTGGCAAGCCGGAAGAACGGCTTGTAATAGCCGGCAAAGCTGAAACGGGTGGTATTGCCATCGCGGCGCCAGTCGCGCACCAGGCCGTTGGCCTCGGGCAGCTCAGGCACGGCGCGCGTGGCGGCCGGCACGAAGCCGAACCGCGCGTTGCCGCCGGAGAGATGCACGTACACACCACCACCGGGAGCGGCCGACGATCCGGTCACGCCGCGCGCACTGGCCACGTCGGGCACGCCCGCGCCGGTCCAGCGCAGGTTGCGCAGGTTGCCGTCGCCACGCACCAGCCAGGCACCGCTGGCGGGCGCGCCACTGGCGCCATCGCCCAGTTCGCGCGCCACTGCCATGCCTTGCCAGTCCAGCACCTTGAGCACGTAGTCGGTGGAATGCATCGGCAACAGGTTCTGCGTCAGCACGTAGTCATACACCTTGCGCAGCGCCTTCAGCGACGCCACCTTGGTGCCCGAGTAGCTGTGGTAGTAGATGTTCACGGCCTTGAAGCGATACGGCTTCTCGGTCAGCTCGTAGGTCTCGATCACGCGCTCGAAACCGTAGTACGGGCCATGCCACAGGTTGGTGTAGATGTTCTCGTTCTGGTTGGTGGCGAACACCTGGAACGTGTGGTCGGCCTTGTGCACGCCCAGTGGCGCAATCGCAGTCCAGGTCGGATTGCTGCGCGTGATCATGGTGTCGCCGCCGTTCATGTTCAGCACGCCCGCCGCATCGGTCAGCTTGAGGGCTTCGGGCGGTGCCTGGCAATCGCCAGGCCAGAGCAGCATCTTCACGGGCTTGTTGGGCGACAGCACCTTGTTGATGTAGTCGATCGACCCGCCGATCTCGCGGTTCAGGTTCATCTTGTAGCCCGGGATCGCGAGGTGGAAATCCTCGTCGCCCTCGCTGACCTTGGCGTCGTTTTCATGGCCCGGCACGGTACGGCCCCATTCGAACGGGTGCGAGTACGTATGGGTAGCCACCTCGACGTAGGGCTGCGCGAAAATCTTGCGCGCGATCGGCTCCAGTTCGGGCGACAGCTTCGGATACATGCCCGCCTTGCCCACTTCGCCCTCGATGACCGACATCGTCATCGGCAGGCGGTACTTGTCGAAGATCTCGCGGAACAGCACCTCGCCCGAATAGCCGCCACCGGGAATCTCGGCCTTCGAGGCAAAACCGTCGCCGTCGATATGAATCGTCAGCAGGCGCCGGCCGCTTTCCGTGGTGGTGTCGGGCACCGGCATCTGCGGCAGGCGCAGTGCCTCGCGCAGGAAATCGAGTGGCTGCACGATCCAGCGGTCCTGGTCGTTGGCCGAGTTCTGGCGGACCGCATACGGGTTCGTCACGAAGCCGCCCCACGAAGTGATCGCTGCCGCGTCATAGGTCAGCGTGCCCGAGCGCAGGCGCAGCAACGAGCGCGTACCCGCCGCACCGTCCTGCACCTGGACCGGCACCGCCTCGACCCGATCTGGCGCCACGGGCTGCTCGAAGCCCATCATCCGGTCCTGCGCCACGATCTGCACCGGACCCGAGACCCGGCCCTTGACCGTCTTCAGGTTCAGCATCCGCGCCAGCGAACCGCCCACCTGCGCGCCAAACCCGTTCATGAATACGACCGGAATGCCTTGCGCAATCTGCTTTTCAGCCCACGCGTAGAAGCGGCCGGGGTTCTGCGTGAAATTGCCATTCGACCAGACCACTACGCCCGCGTAGCGATCGGGCGTGATCTCGGGCAGCGGATCGCGGGTTTCGGCAAAATCCACGCGATAGCCCAGGTAGTTGAGCGGCATCGACACAAAGCGCACGCCTTCGCTGTTGTCGATCACCACGCCAGCCTGGCTTTCCTGCACCACCAGCACACGGCGCGGCAGCACTTCGATCTGGCCCACGCCAACCGTCTGCAAGCCCGAGTCCGTCACGTACGGCGTGATGTCGAGCGCGCGGATCTGGCGCGCGGTATCGCGCTGGCATTTGCGGTCTGCCGGCGGGCAGTAGTCGATCGAGATGACCGGCAGCTTGTACTGTTCACGGACGATGCGTGCCTGGTTCAGCAACCAGTCGCGGTCTTGCTGGCTGACTTCCGTATAGGCACCCTGGGCCTGGTTCCAGCCGCGGAACAGCGATTCGAACACCACGCCGTACGCCAGTGCGTGCACCTGCGGCAGGATCTCGAAGCCCCGGTTGAACAGCAGCTTCGCATCGGGATAGCGCGCCTTGATGGCCTGGATCACCCGTACCATGCCGGCTTCCTGCCTGGCGCGTTCGGCATCGGTCTTGGCCACGAGGTGGTAGGAATCGAGCGTATCGAGGAAGAAGCCGCGGTAGCCGCGCTCCCACAGTGGCGCGATCACGTGGTCGACATAGAACGCCGGCCAGCCGTCGGCAGCCTGGTCAACCACGCGCGCATTCCACGCGTCGTTGTTGCCGGTCAGCCACGCCTTGGGGATGTCTTTAAAGTATCCACGGCTTGGCAGTACCTCGCCCACGCTTACGTAGGCGAACCAGGCCGTGTTCGGGGTCTTGGCCTTGCGCGGGTCGAAGCCGCTGTCGGGCTCCACCACGGCCACATCGAAGGCCTGCAGCAGGTCGACCGGCGGCCTGGCGCCATAGTGGAAGGCCACGTTGGGGGCTGTCGGCGCCGTGTCGGCCGCAGCCGGCGGAACCTGCGCCAGCGCGTCCGCCGATGGCGTCAGCGTGCCCAGCACTACGCCGCCCAGCATCGCCACCACCGCCACGCCAAGCATCGCGTTGCGGCAGGCTCGTGCGAACGAACGCCTCGGCGTGTCACGCCCAACCTCTTGGAAAAATCCCCGGATAGATCGCTGCAATCGCTTCACTGGCTGTTACCCGCTCTCTTGTTCTGGTTTGGCGCGCGGTTGTGTTTGCGCGTCCAGCTGTATCCGCCTGGGCGGACAACGCCCGCAATTATGCAGGCAAGATCATTCGAACTAGTGTTTTTACTAATTCTCAGGCAGGTCGGATGCTAGGGCATCCTTCCCGAAAGGATTGTCAAAAATTGTGCCGAAAGGTCATGACATTCACAGGACACGGGCGTACGGAAACATGCCAGGTACCGGCATACGGAATCCGACAATCTCGGGAAGTTGCAGCAGGATGGGTGTCCCGGCACAGGCCGGGCATCGCCAGAGGCGGGCGCCGCACGGCCCGCGGGCCACCGGCGTCGACTACGAATACATTGACATCTGAATCCCCGTACGCGCGGGCGCATGCGCGCCCAATTTCAGCGTACGCGCATCATTGCGCGTCGCAGGTTGTGGTTATATGGACATTGTCCGGACATCATCCATTGGTAGCCATAGTCCAAATGGAGTAAGCACGAATGGCGACGTTTGTGGCAGGCATCTGCCCGAAAGCCGGATCGGCATGCCTCGCCCATACGTTCTGCCGATACCGTGGATATCGAAATGCCTGTCATATCATTGGCAAATCTAATCTGATGTCAGACAAATCCCGAAATGATGTAGAAAACTCTAATATCTGCTGTTTGCATGCCGAAACACCGTTAGGGGCTTAGTCTGATTGACAGGCGAAAAAAAACCGGCAGAATGGCTGCTCGCATGTGCACCGGCCTGTAGCGTCTTGCTCCGGTTCGTAGTGGGCAACATGCTTTGTCGGGCAATTACGCTCATCTGAAATTCAAGGTTGGATAGGAATATGGAAACCGGTACCGTTAAGTGGTTCAACGACGCCAAGGGCTTCGG
Organism: uncultured Cupriavidus sp.; assembly: GCA_963543405.1. Classification (GTDB taxonomy): domain Bacteria; phylum Pseudomonadota; class Gammaproteobacteria; order Burkholderiales; family Burkholderiaceae; genus Cupriavidus. The sequence continues at coordinate 123,102 of CAUUBQ010000003.1, read as the reverse complement.
CTTCATCACCCCTGACGCAGGCGGCAACGACCTGTTCGCGCATTTCTCGGCGATTGAAGGCAATGGCTTCAAGTCGCTGAAGGAAGGCCAGAAGGTTCGCTACGTCAAGGCCATGGGCCAGAAGGGCGAGCAAGCCACGAAGATCCAGCCCGTCTAAGCTGGATCTGCCGGGCAATTCATCTTGCCTGGGAAGCCCCGCTTCGGCGGGGCTTTCTGCTTTTTGCAGAACGATAATGTATTGCCTTGCTGACGTTTCGGCCCGCCGGCGTATTAATTTGCGGACCGCATGGATTGGCGGCTTTCTGCTTGCCAGCCTGATATGCGCGACAAAATTCGCGCATGCTCAGACGCTGCGCAACTTTGGCAACGATCCATTCATCCGGATATCACAAGCCATTGCCGAATGCCCGGAACCGGCAGGACCACGCGTTTCCGAAGAAGAATGGAAACGCGAGGCGCATCATCGCATCGAAGAAGGCAACCATTGCTATGCGGAAGGCCGTTGCCGACTGGCCAATGCCTATCAATATGACAAGGATATTGCCGAGGCACTGCAGCGGCGCCTGGACACACTGCGCCGAACCCAGCCCGCCTGGCAGAAGAGTTCGCTCTGGATCATGGTGCGCGGACGCTGGCTGACGGTTCAGGGTTGCGTATCGCCGCGATTCAATCGGACTGCATTCCTGGCAGCGCTGCAAGAGATTCCAGATGTGGAAAAGGTCATCGACCAGATGACGGACACGCCCGCACGTGGCGTACCGTACACACAATATGGCGTATCAAGCACAAATCACCCGAACCAGTGAAGTTGCTATAATCGCCCGACTCTGAAAAACCCAACCTCAGGCCGTTCCCATGGGAAAGGTCTGATATCTAGCGTGCCGAGGAAACCCGTGGCCGGTACTGAAATCGCAACGCCAGGCGGGCAGCTCGCCGGACCCGCTGTGTCCGCCGGCAGCTCGTTCCATACGGCCATGCGAATCCTGCCGCCGTCGCAGCGGCAGGCCATGTTCGAGATCTACGCGTTTTGCCGCGCCGTGGACGACATCGCCGATGGCGACACCCAGCATGCCGACCGTCTGGCGGCGCTGGAAGACTGGCGCGCCGACATCGCGGCCTGCTATGCAGGCCATGCGCCGGCCGCGTTGCGTTCGCTCGACGAGCAGATCAAGGCGTTCAATCTCCAGCAGCAGGATTTCTGCGACGTCATCGACGGCATGATCATGGACGTCGTGACCACGATCGTGGCGCCGGACGCGGCCACGCTCGATATCTATTGCGACCGCGTGGCCAGCGCAGTCGGCCGGCTGGCGGTGCGCGTATTCGGCCTGGAAGAGCAGCCCGGCATCGAACTGGCGCATCACCTTGGCCGCGCGCTGCAGTTGACCAATATCCTGCGCGACATCGACGAAGACGCCGATATCGGCCGGCTTTACCTGCCCGCCGAACCGCTGGCCGCCGCCGGCATCCCGGCCGGCACGCCGCACGAGGTGATCAGCCACCCCGCGATTGAAACAGTCTGCCGCGGCATCGCCCGCGAGGCCCAGGCACACTACGATGCCTCGGCTGCCATCATGGCACGCTGCCCGTCGCGGGTGGTGCGCTCACCGCGCATCATGTACGAGGTCTATCACGAGATCCTGACCCGCCTGCTGGCCCGTGGCTGGCAAACACCGCGGGCGCGCGTTCGCGTGCCCAAGGCGCGGCTCATCTGGATCGTGCTGCGGCATGCCATTGCATGACCCCCGTGTATAGGTATTACCGATGCGCGCGGCCATTGCCGCGGCATCGCCAATAAAGAAGTGCCCCCGAATTGATGAACCAGGCCGCAACGATCACCCGCCCGCAGGACGACGCGCTGAAGCCCAGCACCCCCCGCCCTGTCCAGCCATCCCTGCCCGATCCGCTCGATGCCGGTATCGCGCATGCCGTGGATACCCTGCTGGCCCAGCAACAGCCCGATGGCCACTGGGTCTATGAACTCGAAGCCGATGCCACCATCCCGGCCGAGTACATCCTGATGGTGCACTACCTGGGCGAAACGCCCGACCTGGTGCTCGAAGGCAAGATCGCCAACTACCTGCGCCGCATCCAGAATGCCGACGGCGGCTGGCCGCTGTTCCATGCGGGCGCATCGGACGTCAGCGCCAGCGTCAAGGGCTACTTCGCGCTGAAGATGGCTGGCGACGATCCCGAGGCCGAGCACATGCTCCGCGCGCGCGCCGCCATCCACGCGCTGGGAGGCGCCGAGGAAAGCAACGTCTTCACGCGCACGCTGCTGGCACTGTACGGCGTGATGCCGTGGCAGGCCGTGCCGATGATGCCCGTGGAAATCATGCTGCTGCCCGAATGGTTTCCGTTCCATCTGTCGAAGGTCTCGTACTGGGCGCGTACGGTCATCGTGCCGCTGCTGGTGTTGAACAGCCTGCGTCCGCAGGCGCGCAACCCGCGCAAGATCGGCATCGACGAACTGTTCCTGCGCCCGTGCCAGGCGACCCGCCTGCCGCGCCGCGCACCGCACCAGAGCCCGCTCTGGGTTGGCGTGTTCCGCGCGCTCGATGCCGTGGTGCGGGTGGCCGAGCCATTGTTCCCGCGCACCATGCGCCAGCGCGCCATCGAGCGGGCCCGCGCCTTCACGGTCGAGCGCCTCAATGGCGAGGATGGACTCGGCGCGATTTTCCCGGCGATGGTCAACTCGGTGCTGATGTTCGATGTACTCGGCGTACCCGAGAGCGATCCGGACCGCACCATCGCGCGCAAATCCATCGACAAGCTGCTGGTCGTCAAGGATCACGAGGCATATTGCCAGCCTTGCCTGTCACCAGTGTGGGACACCTCGCTGGCCAGCCATGCGCTGCTCGAAGTCGGCGAGCCGCGCGCAATTGCCGCGGCATCGCGCGGACTGGACTGGCTGGTGCCACTGCAGGAACTGGAACTGCGCGGTGACTGGACCGTGCGGCGCCCGAATGTGCGGCCCGGCGGCTGGGCCTTCCAGTACAACAACGCGCACTACCCCGATGTCGACGATACGGCCGTGGTGGCCGCCGCAATGGATCGGGCCGACCGGGGTGACTGTTCGAACCGCTACACACCGGCCATCGCACGCGCCTGCGAGTGGGTCATCGGCATGCAGAGCTGCAACGGCGGATGGGGCGCGTTCGAACCCGAGAACACGCATCTCTACCTGAACAACATTCCGTTCGCCGATCACGGCGCGCTGCTGGACCCGCCCACCACCGATGTGTCGGCACGCTGCCTGGCCATGCTTTGCCAGCTCGGGCAGATGCCTGCCAACAGCGAGCCCGCCGCGCGTGCGCTGCGCTATGTGCTCGACGAACAGGAAGCCGACGGCAGCTGGTTCGGCCGCTGGGGCACCAACTATATCTATGGCACGTGGAGCGCGCTTTGCGGCCTGAATGCCGCCGGCATCGGTGCGGACGCACCCGAGATGCAGCGCGCCGCGCAGTGGCTGGCATCGATCCAGAACGAAGACGGTGGCTGGGGCGAATCGGGCGACAGCTACAAGCTCGAATACCGCGGCTACGAAAAGGCGCCGAGTACCGCGTCGCAAACGGCATGGGCCATGCTGGGCATGATGGCTGCGGGCGCGGGCCATCACCCGGCCGTGGCACGCGGCGTGGAATACCTGCTGCGCACGCAGGCCTGCGATGGCTTCTGGGATGAACCCTACTTCACGGCCGTAGGCTTCCCGCGCGTGTTCTATCTGCGCTACCACGGCTATTCGCGCTTCTTCCCGCTCTGGGCGCTGGCGCGTTTCCGCAACCTGCTACGCGACGGCAATCACGCCGTGGCCTGGGGATTGTGAGCGCCGTGGCATCCCCGCAATCGCTGGTACTGGCGGTGAGCGGGATGGATTTCGAAGCCCGCATCGCCGCGGGCCCAGGTATCGAGACGTTCTACGGGAAGCGCGACGTGCTGCTGGCGCGTGCGCTGGATATCCGGCTGATGCAAGGCTGCGCCGGCGTGATCAGTTTCGGGGTTGCCGGCGGCCTCGATCCCACGCTGCCGCCTGGCACGATCATCATCGCCACCGCCGTGCGCAGCGGTCAGACATCGTACAGCACGGCCCCCTACTGGACCGCCGCGTTACGGCGCGCGCTGCCCAATGCGGTATGCGGCCTGCTGGCCGGGTCCGATGCGCCCGTGCTCACCGTGGCCGACAAGACCACTCTTCATGAAGCCCATGGCGCGCTGGCCGTGGACATGGAATCGCATATCGCCGCGCGTGCCGCCCAGGCACACGGCATTCCGTTCGCCGCGCTGCGCGTGGTGATCGATCCGGCCGACCGGCCGGTGCCACCGCTGGCCGTGGCCGGCATGGCTGCCGATGGCAGCACCGACGTAGGCGCAATTGTCCGCGGCCTGCTCAAGGCACCGCACCAGATCGGTGGCCTGCTGCGGCTCGGGCGCGACGCATCGGCCGCAAAGACGGCACTGAGTGCCGCACGTCACGCCGTTGGCGCTGGCTTCGCCCTACCGGCACTCGCCGCGGCCTGACGCCGCACACCTGTTTTCCCCTCCCCCTGGTAAATCCCTCGGTTTGCTCCCTCTCCCGCATTGCGGGAGAGGGAGCTTTACGTCGCATTTTTCTCACGCCCTTGACAGTTCCCGCTCCCCCTCCTATTCTCCGCTCATTCCTTCTTTAAGATCATCGTTCTATCTTACGAAACGATGAAAATCGGAGACCGCATGACCCGCATGACCCGCACTACCTTGCGCCGCAAGTTCGCCCTGTCCCTGCTTGCCTTCGCCGCTGCCCCGGCCCTGCTGACCGTCCCGGCCTTCGCCGCCGATGCCTACCCCAGCCAGCCCGTGCGCCTGGTGGTGCCATTCCCGCCGGCTGGCGGCACCGATGTACTGTCGCGCCTGGTCTTCAACAAGGTCGGCGCGTCCACGCATTGGACCGTGGTGGTGGAAAACCGCGCCGGTGCCGGCGGCAATATCGGGCTCGACTCCGTGGCCAAGGCCCGCGCCGATGGCTACACGATCGGCATGGGGCAGACCGCCAACCTGGCCATCAACCCGTCGCTGTACCCGAAGATGCCCTATGACGCCGTCAAGGACTTCACCCCGGTAGCACTGGTTGCCGCGCAGCCCGTGGTGCTGATCGTGCGCCAGGACTCGCCTTACAAGACGCTGGCCGAGCTGGTGGCAGCGGGCAAGACCAAGCAACTGTCGATGGCATCGGCCGGCACCGGCACGGTGGGCCACCTGACCGGTGAGATGTTCCAGCGCCGCGCAGGCATCAAGGCGCTGCACGTGCCGTACAAGGGTGCATCGCCCGCGCTGACAGACCTGATGGGCGGTCAGACCGATTTCTATTTCGCCACGCCGCCGATCGCCATGCCGATGCTCAAGGCTGGCAAGCTGCGTGCACTGGCCGTGACCTCGGGCAAGCGCGTGGCATTGCTGCCTAATGTGCCCACGGTGGCGGAACAAGGCTATGCCGGCTTCCAGGCCGAAGACTGGAAGGCACTGGTGGCCCCGGCCGGTACGCCGGCGGACGTGGTTGCTCGCCTCAACGCCGAAGTCAACAAGGCACTGAAGCAGCCTGACACCATCGCCAAGCTCCACGACGAAGGTAGCGAGCCGCGTGGCGGCACGCCGGCGGAACTGGCCGCGTTCATCAAGAGCGAAAACGCGCGCTGGGGAGCCATCGTCAAAGAGTCTGGCGCCAAGGTCGAATAATTTTCTTTGTGGCAGGACCCTATGCAAAAGCCGCTCCGCAATATTCGCGTGCTCGACCTCACCAACGTGCTGGCCGGGCCCTTCTGCTGCCATCAACTGGCCCATATGGGCGCCGAGGTCATCAAGGTGGAAACGCCGGGGACCGGTGACCTCGCGCGCCAACTGGGCGCCGATGCCGAACTGAACCGCAAGCTGATGGGCGTCTCGTTCCTGGCGCAGAACCCCGGCAAGCGATCGATCACGATCAACCTCAAGCACGCGCGCGGCAAGGAGGTCTTCCGCAAGCTCGTGCAGGGCGCCGACGTGCTGGTCGAGAACTTCCGCCCCGGTGTCATGGCTCGGCTCGGACTCGGCTTCGAGACTTTGAAGCAGGAAAATCCGCGCCTGATCTATTGCGCGATCTCGGGGTTCGGGCAGGATGGTCCGCTTTCCGACCTGCCCGCCTATGACCAGATCATCCAGGGCATGTCGGGCGTGATGAGCATCACCGGCGACGCGCAGTCCGCGCCGTTGCGCGTCGGCTATCCGGTATCGGACACGATCGGCGGCATGACGGCTGCGTTTGCCATTGCCGCATCGCTGGCCGACAAGGAACGCACCGAGGGCTATTTCCTCGATGTCTCGATGCTCGAAGCCACGATGGCCACGATGGGCTGGCAGGTCTCGAACCATCTGATCGCCGGCAAGAACCCGGTGCCGATGGGCAACGAGAACATGACCGCGAGCCCGTCCGGCACGTTCCGCACCGGCGACGGTCCGCTCAATATCGCAGCCAACAAGCAGGAACAGTTCGAGGCCGTATGCCGCGTAGTCGGACGTCCCGATCTGGCCACCGATGCGCGCTTTGCCGAACGCCAGGCACGCCTGGCCAATCGTGCCGCATTGACGGCCGAACTCGAGGCGGAGCTCGCAAAGAAATCCGCGACCGAATGGTGGCAACTGCTTAACGAGGCGGGCGTACCGGCCGGCCCCGTGCTTCAGGTGCCCGACGTGCTGGCACATCCGCAGGTACGTGATCGCGGCATGATCGGCGACTTCGCCAATGTTCCAGGCGTGGACCGCGATATCCGCCTCGTGCGCACCGGCTTCAAGGTCAACGGCACCGCGCCGTCCGTGGATACCCCACCGCCTCAGCTTGGCCAGCATACCGACGACATTCTTGGCGAACTTGGCTACGGCGCCGACGACATCGCCACCCTGAAACAGGAACGCGCACTATGAGCGAAACTTCCGCCAACCCATCGATCGACGCCGGCCAGCAGGCCTCGCAGGACTGGTGGCGCACCAAGATCATCGACATGAAGCCCGGCGAGATCCGCTATCGCGGCTACCCGATCGAGCAACTGATCGGCAATGTGTCGTTCGCGCAGATGATCTGGCTGATGCTGCGTGGCGACCTGCCTCAGAAGCGCCAGGGCGAACTGCTCGATGCGGCATTGATGGCTGCGGTCGACCATGGCCCGCAGGCACCCAGCATTGCGATTGCGCGCATGGCCGCCACCTGCGGCGTGGGCCTGAACAATGCCATGGCGTCGGCGGTCAACGTGCTCGGCGACGTGCATGGTGGCGCGGGCGAACAGGCCGTCGAGCTGTATCACGATATCGCGCGCCGCGTTGACGAAGGCATGGTCTTCGATGAAGCCGTGACGGCAGGTCTGGCGCAGTATCGCGACCTGCACGGCAAGTTTGTATCGGGCTTTGGCCACCGCTTTCATCCACTGGATCCGCGTGCACCGCGCCTGCTGGCGCTGGTGGACCAGGCCGCGACCGATGACGTGGTGTCGGGCCGCTATGCCGCGATCGCACGTGCAGTGGAGCGCAAGCTTGGCGAAGGCCGTGCGAAGCCGATTCCAATGAACATCGACGGTGCGACGGCCGTCATCTATGCGGAGCTGGGTTTTCCGGCACCGCTGGCGCGTGGACTGTTCTGCCTGTCACGCTCGGTGGGCATCCTGTCGCACGCCTGGGAACAGACCCAGCAAGGTGGCCGCAACAAGGGCCCGATTCCGCGCCAATTCATCTGGACGTATGACGGCGAGCCGCAGCGCGATGTGCCGTTGGGCGATGGGATGTCGGCATAGCGAAGGCTGGCCCTCACCCCCGGCCCCTCTCCCGAGCGCGGGAGAGGGGAGAAGACCATTGGTAATTGAACGCCTCAATGAAAGTCGCGGCTGCCTACCATCAGGCGGCCCAGTAGCGGGCTCAGGTCCACCAGTTCCTGCGCCACCAGGTGCCTGACCTCGCCCTGCCGCTGCCAGGTACCGATCACGCCGAGCAGCGTTGCCCCGAGTACCTCCTTGCGCTGGCGCTCGACCAGGTCGGGCCAGATGATCACGTTCACCGCGCCGGTTTCATCCTCGATCGACGTAAAGATCGTACCGCTGGCCGTGGAAGGACGTTGTCGCACCGTGACGATGCCGCATGCGCGCACGCGGCGCCCGTTGCCCAGGCGCGCCAGCTGTTGCGCCGTGATGTACTTGAGCGCGGCCAGCCTGCGGCGCAGCAGCGCCAGCGGGTGGCACTTCAATGACAGTCCCAGGCTTGCATAGTCGGCGGCCACGTCTTCGCCAAGCTTCGGCTCCGGCAGTTCCAGCGCTTGCTCGCGTGGCGCGGCTTCATGCAGCAGATCGCGATGCGCGGTCTGCACTGCGGCACCACGCGCATGCCAACGCGCCTGCCGACGATGCCCGGCCAGCGACACCAGCGCGTCGGCGGCCGCCAGTACATCGATATCGTGAGAATCCAGCGTCGCGCGGCGCGCCAGGTCTTCCACGCTATCGAAAGGCCGCGCGGCACGTGCCGCCTCGATGCGCAATGCGGCTTCCTTGCGCATCCCCTTCACACGATCCATGCCGAGCCGTACATCGCGATAGCGCTGCCCCTGCCGTTGTGGTTCGAGCGCGCTTTCCCAACCGCTGAGCGTCACGTCCACGGGCTGCGTGACCACCCCGTGGCGGCGCGCATCCTGCACCAGTTGCGATGGCGAATAGAAACCCATCGGCTGGCTGTTGAGCAACGCGCAAAGAAAGGCTTCGGGATAATGGCGCTTGATCCAGGCGCTGACGTAGACCAGCTTGGCAAAGCTGGCCGCATGGCTTTCCGGGAAACCATACTCGCCAAACCCCTCGATCTGCTTGCAGATGGCAAGCGCGAACGATTCGGGATAATCGCGCGAGGTCAGCGCGCGCACCAGCGCCTCCTGATGCTTCTTGAGATCGCCACGACGACGCCATGCGGCCATCGAACGCCGCAACTGGTCGGCCTGCCCTGGCGAGAAACCCGCCGCCTCGATAGCCAGCTGCATCACCTGTTCCTGGAAGATCGGGATACCCAGCGTACGACCCAGCACGCGCCGAATCACGTCGTTGAAATAGGTCGGCAGCTTGCCGGTGCGGCGCAGTTCCTCGCGCCGTTTCAGGTACGGATGCACCATGCCGCCCTGGATCGGACCCGGCCGCACGATAGCCACTTCCACCACGAGGTCGTAGTACTGGCGCGGCTGCAGGCGCGGCAGCATCGACTGCTGTGCGCGCGATTCGATCTGGAACACACCGACGGTATCGGCCTTGCAGATCATCTCGTAGGTAGCGTCGTCGGTCTCGGGCAAGTCTTCCATGCGCGTGGGCAGGCCGGCGCGATCAGGCTCGGGATTCGGGATCATCGCCAGCGCCCGGCGGATCGCGGTCAGCATGCCCAGCGCCAGCACGTCCACCTTCAGCAGGCCCAGCGATTCGAGATCGTCCTTGTCCCACTGGATCACGCTGCGGTTCGCCATCGCCGCGTTTTCGATTGGCACCAGCCGCGACAGCTTGTGCCGCGCGATCACGAACCCACCCACGTGCTGCGACAGGTGGCGCGGAAAGCCACGCAACTGCTCGGTCAGGCTGGCCCACTGCCGCACGGCCGGAGAATCTGGATCGAGCCCGTAGCGCGAGATCCGCTCGATGAATGCGGTGCCGCCATCCCACCAGGCCTGGCCCTTGACCACCTGCTCCACCACGCCCGGGTCGATGCCAAGCGCGCGCCCCACGTCGCGCAACGCGCTGCGCGACCGATACGTGATCAGCGATGCGGCCAGCGCCGCACGATGACGTCCGTACTTTTCATAGATGTACTGGATGACCTCCTCACGCCGCTGGTGTTCGAAGTCCACGTCGATATCGGGAGGCTCGTCACGTTCGCGCGAGAGAAATCGGCCAAACAGCAGGTTGGCCTGTTCAGGGCTGACCTCGGTGATATGCAGGCAGTAACAGACCAGCGAATTGGCCGCCGAGCCACGCCCCTGGCACAGGATGCCGCGCTCGCGTGCAAAGCGCACGATATCGTTCACGGTCAGGAAAAACGGCTCGTAGTGCTTTTCCTCTATCAGTTCGAGCTCGCCTTTGAGCTGCGCTTCCCACGCGGGCTCCATGCCGTGTGGGAAGCGTTCCTGTATGCCACGTTCCACCTCGGCACGCAGGTAACTGATCGGCGTATATCCATCCGGTACCAGTTCCTCGGGGTATTCGTAGCGCAAGGTGTCCAGCGAAAAACCGCACTGGCCGGCGACCTTCAACGTCTGCGCCAGAGTCTCGCGCGGATATAGCCGCGACAGCACCTGCCGCATGCGCAGATGGGCCTCGGCATTCGGTGCCAGCGCCGTACCGCAGCTGGGCAATGGCTGGCCCAGGCGAATCGCGGTCAGTACGTCGGACAGCGGCTTGCGCGAACGCACGTGCATATTGACCGCACCAGCGGCCACTAGCGGCACGCCGGTTTCCTGCGCTACCTGCTGCAAACGCTCACGATGCAGCGTTTCGGCATGGCCTTGCAGCAGTTCCAGTGCGATCGATGCCCGTTCGCCAAAGGTGTCGCGACACCAGCGCGCCTGCGCCCTGAGCACCGCGAGGTCGGCACAGTAGTCGGGCAACAGGATTGCCTGGCAATCGGGCATGCCACGCAGATGGGCCTGCGCCGGTTGCGGCGCGGCGAGATCGGCCGGATAAAGCAGATAGCTGCCCTTGTCAGCGCGCGTGCGGCCCAGCGTGATGAATTCGCAGAGATTGCCAAAGCCGTCGCGGTTGCAGGCCAGCAGCACCAGCCGTGGGGGTGGCATGCTGTCTTCGGGGGTGGCCGTCAGCGTGAAACGGCTGCCGATGACCAGGTTGAACGCATCGGCCGCGGCGGCACGCGCTTCGAGCACGTGGTGACGACGCACGGCGTCATCGCGACTGTCATCCGATTTGTCATCGCGACTGTCATCGGCATACCCATGGTCCGCGTCATCGATGGCATCCCCGGCATCCTCGCCTTCAAGCGCGAAAGTCCGCAGCTCATCGGCATCGTCGCTATCCCCAACCGTTTGCCCCGCCGCCAGGCGCCGCGCGCTGCGCGCCACCGCTTCCCACATGTCCTCGCGCAATACCTTGATGGCATGATGCGCACGCGCCGTTCCGGCCACGGAGCATTCGTCGGTCAGCGCCAGGCCGCTGTAGCCGAGCTGGAATGCACGGGCAATCAGTTCCTGCGGATGCGATGCGCCATTCAGGAACGTGAAATTGGAAACGCAATGCAACTCGACATAGTCGGGCAGCGATGGCAGCAACGCGGACAGACCGGGCAACATCGGCAAACCTCAGGCAAACAGGCCATGCAGGAACCAGCGGTATTCACCGCCGTCTTCCTGCCCGTCGCGCGTGGGATGGCCCGGGCGCTCGCGATAGACCCAGCAACGCAAACCGTCGGCGCGCTCCGCAATAAAGTAATCGCGTGTGGCCAGGCCGCCGTCCCACCAGCCGGCTTCGATACGCTCGGGGCGTGTCAGCATCACCAGTGGGCCGTGGTACACGGGACGATGCTTCTCCACGCGCAATGACTGCGGCGCGTCCAGCAGCCATAACGGGCGCTCCGGCGGCGCCGCGCCCGTTGCCATGCCACGCGCCGGCACTGTATCGACCGGACACCACCGGTTCGCGCGCTCGGGGCGGTGGTCGGGCAGCGGATGCGGTTGCAGGACATTATCGCGACCCAGCCGGGCCACCAGCGTATCGATCAGCCGACCCAGTTCGGCCGGTTCCGCGGCGGGGTCCGGAAACAGCGAGTCGCTTTGCGGCATGCAGGTTTCCATCGCTTCCACGCGCAGCCCCAGCCCCCCTACTGGCGCATGAAAACGCACCTTGTCGAGCTTCTCGCGCAGCAGTCTCGACAGGTGCACCGGGTCGCGGGTCGGCTGTGCCAGGCCCAGCGGCACCGATGTGCTGTCGGTATCCTCGCCCAGCCGGTAGCGCTCATGTTCCAGCACCAGTACACAACGCGTGACACCGGCCTGCTGCGCGGCAAGCCAGCCCGACAGAGCCAGCAGCAGCCGCTGCGCGCCAGCCAGCACTCCTTCCGCCGATTCGATGCGCCCTGGCAATTCCATGCGCTGCGCGAACGTCGGCGGCGCCTCGAACCACGAAAAACCCGTGGGTGCATTGCCATAGGCCTGGTCGAGCCGCGCCAGCAACCCGGTGCCAATGCGGCGCGACAAACCCGCGCGCGGCAGCTGGCGCACCTGCCCCAGCGTGCGGCAGCCAACGCCTTCCAGCCATTCGGGATCGGCCAGCGCATGCAGGCATTCCACGGGCAGTTGATCCAGCAGGCGAGTCATGCGCGCCGCCTGCACCGCGCGGCGGGCTGGCCTGACAATGCCGCGCGAAGTCTTGCGCAACGGCTGGCGTGCCAGCCATGCCGCCCCCTGTGCCGTGGTGCCGCTGCCGACCTGCGCGAACGTGCCCAGTTGCCGCACGCGCGCGCGGATCGCCTTGCATAACGCGCGATGCCCGCCAAACAGGCGCAGGCTGGCCGTGACGTCCAGCATCACCGTGGCCGCCTCGGCTTCGGGATCGATGGTGACGGCCGGCGTGAAATGGAGCAGCGTCAGCGCCACCGCAGTTACCAGCGCCACCTCGGCAGCCGGATCGCGGTCGAGCTGCACCACATCCGCCGATAGCGCCTGCACGCCGCCACGCCGCATGCCGTAGCACACGCCCAGCGCCATGGCCGGGCCATTGGCCAGCACCACGCGCTCGTGTTCCACCACCGCCACCGGCAACTGTTGCAGCGTACCGGCGTCGGGGGTGGCGGAGGCACCGGCGGGCTCAGGCCAGCTCGGTTGCAGCGCGTCCAGCGACAGGCGCGGCAGGTGCACCGCGATCCAGTACGTCATCGGCAACATGATCGGAACCCGCCGGCACGGCAGGTGTAAGTACCGCTGGCACGCCCGTACGCCGCGGCACATGGGCCATGCCTTCGAGCGGCAACAGCAGCGGCGTATCGCGGACCGGGCCGCGCCGCTTGTGAAAAACGATCGACATGAGATTGCCCGGCAACGGCGACAACGCAAGCCGCAGCACTGCCGGCGACGATTCGTGCAGTACACGGATCGGGCGCAGCACCCACACCACGGTATCGCCGGCCTGTGCCAGCACCTGCAGGCGCCGCAAGGCCTCTGGCCGTGCGCCGGCCAACCAGACCAGCACCGCCCCGAACGCCTGGCTGCGCAGCATCTGCTCTGCCGCCCAGAGCATGTCCGTGCGCTGCGACGCCAGCGTTGCCGCCGCTGAAGGACGCACCCAGTAAAGCTGGCGCGCGGGCAGGCGTGCGTCGCCCAGGCTGCCGGCATTGGGCAGGTACGGCGGATTGACCAGCCCGATGCGCCGGCCACCGGCTGCCAGCATGCGCAACGCCGGCATCAGCAGCCGCAGTTCGCCCGCGCCGTCCTGCGTCAGCAGCAATTCCGTCACCGCGCCCGCCGGCCAGCCCCCTCCCGGCAGTTCGGCCGTCAACGCGTCATAACCGGTCGGGCAGACCGGCAGCCGGCCGGCATGGCCAAGCTGACCCGCGCGCCAGAGGCCGGGATAGCGCTGCTCGAGTTCACGTACCGATTCACGGGACGTGGAGGATGGGGGCACATGTGCCTGCGCCAGAAGCGGCGGCTGGACATGCGATGACGCGGTCATGATGGTGATGGAGCCACGCCGCAGGCGAAGCGCATAGGATTTTGTCGAATACTGTATGTTTATACAGTATCGATGCCGGCGCAAGAGGCAATCCGCAGAAGATATTCAATCGGCGCTTTTCATTGGAAATTTGCGCGCCTGCCACGGATTGGAGCGACAGATTGCAAACAACTGTCAAGTGACATTGTGAAGTGTCAGGCAGTGCGGAACAATGCGCAGCATGAAACGGAATACGCGCGAATGCGTGCATCTGCTGATCGAGGGGTTACTACGCCACGGCCCGGTGCGCCGTGACGCGCTGGCCGACGCGTGCGGCCTGTCCGCCGAGGAAACCACGCGTGCCCTGAAAGCCGCGCGGCAGATGAGCGTGATCGATCATGTACCGTACGGTCCGGGCACCCCGCCGGCGGCCGTCTTCTACCAGCTGACCGGACGGCAACTGCCGGCGGCCCGCAAGAGCTCACGCGTCCCGCCCGCCCCCGACGACCGCTTCCAGCCGCTGCTGGAAGCCTGGTGGCAAAGCAGCGAACTGGATCGCGCCTGACACTGCTGACGGCTCAGGAAGACCGCAGCAGCATCCCCTGCGGCAATGCCACGACCGATTCGGCGCCGTGGCACGACGCAAAGTGATCACATCCCTCGCACGACGGCTCCGGACAAGGATGGATGTCCAACCGCTCGCAGACGCGGTGATAGAAGAACTTCTTCCATTTCATGTCAGTGGTATTGGCCGCGAACACCGGCGCGAACACCTGCTGGAGCAAGGTGGACACATCGTCGCGTCCCGACAGCCCCATGTCCTGCCATAAATGCGTATGACCGAAACACCCCGACGCCAGTGCATGCGCGGCCCAGTGCACGTCGGGGCCGTACTGGCCCGGCGTATGACCGTCTTCAAGCATTTCCACCAGATCCGGAAACTCACACGGCAAGGCTTCAGGATCCTGAGGTGGTACATCGGGCTCCCATCCGGCCGCCGCGGCACCCGGAAAATGGTGGTCGAGCATGCGGCGGAATTCCGCCGGCGGCAACCCCAACCACTGCGCGAAACGCGGCAGGCGTCCCGCGCAGGCGGTTTCCAGCACGCCGGCCAGAGCCCGGGTAACAGGGTCTCCGGGGTGGGCGGCAAAAGCATCCAGCATCAGCAGCGAACGGTTCATCTTGGGACAACAGGCGAAGGCGGACCCGCGCCGGTGGCGGGTATCGCATCGCAATATAGTCCCGTATATAACGGGTAGTCAAACCAATCCGCGGACTGCTATTTCTCGCGGCGATACCGCGCCTGCATGATCTGCGTCCATTCGCCGTTATCGGCCTGCATGAAGGACGTCAGCGTGCGGTTGTCGTCATCCTGGAACGCAATGACATCGCGGTACCTGGCCATCTTGCCGGCCACGACATTGCCATCGGGCGTGAAGGCCGGGCCATCCGCGCGCAGCGTGAGCGTGCGGCCATCGGCTTCGAGATCGCCTTCGTAGATCCACATATGCGTCATCATCGAGCCGATGAAGGTCCCGACGAAATGCTTGCGGGCGGGATCGTAGCCAAGCGTCATGACCGTGGTGGACTGACCGCATCCGGGAAACTCCCCCTCGGAGCGGCTTTGCACCCAGACATCGCCAACCAGGCTGAATTGCTCGGGAATCTTCCACTTCTCGGGTGCAGCATCAGGCCCCATCTGGGCCTCGCCTTCCGCCACCCATTTGCCAACCAGTTTGTGCAGCCAGCGATGTTCGCTGGTAGGTTCGATCTTCATGCGAATAGTCTCCATTCGGGTTGCAACAGACCGCCATACCCGGTTGTGTACAGCGTACACAAAAGGTTAGGAAACGATCTGGCCGATGTCCACATTTAACTCGCAAGATGACAGGAATTTAATGTTGCAGCGACAGCGGGCGGCCACGCCCGCTACACCGTCCCCGCTTCACTGCAACAGTTACTGAGGCAGCCTGACTTTGGGAACGATGAACTGGTTGCCCGGCGCGCGCATCACGTCGCATTGGGCCTCGCCCTTGCGCGCCTCGCCAGCCTGGCTGACGAACTCGATACTGCCCACCACGCTGTAGACGTCCTCGGCCACGCGGCGCGTGGTGCTTTGCAACCAGCGGAACTGGCCCGGATTAGGCATCCTGGCCTTGACCGCCTCCATGCAGGCAAACGGCGCCTCGGGCGCTTCGGGCTTGCCACCGCGCTGGCCGAGTTCAACGTTGACCGACGCATCCGGGCCCGGGGCGGAAGCTGCTGCCGACGCGATCATCGGCAACGCCACGGAAGTCACAAATGCGATCGACATTGCCAGCTTGCTGCGCGTACGCGTTGTCACGGTGTATTGACTCCAAAAAGAACGGCCGGCATGCGTACTGCATGCCGGCCGGTTGCCATTGTACTGCGGCTGTGTCCTTACACCGACATATCGCGCGCTTCAGGCTTGCGGTCGTCGAACCAGCGGTACAGCGTTGGCACCATGACCAACGTCAGCAGCGTCGACGTGATCAGGCCGCCAATCACCACCACGGCCAGCGGACGCTGCACCTCGGAACCCGGGCCCGACGAGAACAGGAACGGTACCAGGCCCAGCATCGCGATGGTCGCGGTCATCATCACCGGACGGAACCGCTGCGTGGCGCCGCGCACCACCGCATTGCGCAGTGACATGCCCGATTCGCGCAACGTGCGGATATACGACACGAGCACCACCCCGTTCAGCACTGCCATGCCCCACAGCGCGATAAAACCCACAGACGCTGGCACCGACAGGTACTCGCCAGTGACAAACAGCCCGATAATGCCGCCGATCGATGCAAACGGCAGCACCGTAATGATCAGCGTGGCAAAGCGCAACGAGTTGAACAGCAGGAACAGCAGGAAAAAGATCGCGGCAATCGTGATCGGCACGATCAGCTTCAGGTGGCCCATTGCACGTTCCATGTTCTGGAACTGGCCGCCCCACTCGTAGTAGTAGCCCTCCGGCAGCTTGACCTTGGCTTCGGTCGCGGACTGCAGCTCGGCCACGAAGCCGCCCAGGTCGCGATCCTTCACGTTGATCATCACCACCACGCGGCGCTTGCCCATCTCGCGGCTGATCTGCGCGGGACCATCGCTGACCTCGATCTTCGCCACGCTCTGCAGCGGTACCTGCACGCCGTCAGGCGCCTGCACCAGCAGATTGCGGATGGCCTGCACGTTGCTGCGGAACTCCTCGGGCAGACGCACCGCCGCCGCAAAGCGACGCTCGCCTTCGAAGATGTCCGTGGCACGCTTGCCGCCGATGGCGATCTCGATGATGTCGTGGATGTCCGATACGTTCAGCCCATAACGCGCAATTGCCTGGCGGTCGATCTCGATCGACAGGTACTGCTGGCCCGAGATCCGTTCGATACGGATGTCCTGCGAGCCTTTGATACCTCCGGCCACCCGTGCGATCTCACCGGCCAGTTCGCGCAGACGGTCGAGGTCGTCGCCGAAGATCTTGACGGCAATATCCGAACGCACGCCGCTGACCATTTCGTCCACGCGGTCCGAGATCGGCTGTGCCATCACGATCTGCACGCCAGGAATGGCCTTGAGCTTCTCGCGAATCGCGTTGGCGATATCGTCCTGAGTCCATCCGTCAGGCCACTCGTCACGGTCCTTCAGGCTGGCGATTGGCGTCGATTCATTCTGGCCCTGCGGGTCGGCCGGGCTTTCGCCACGCCCCACGCCTGACACCACCGACTTCACACCGGGCACTTCGAGCACCAGCTGGTTAGCCTGACGCTCGAGCTTGATCGACTCTTCCAGCGAGATGTTCGGCACGCGGTCCAGCGCCGGCACGATCGAGCCTTCCTTCATCTCGGGAATGAACGATGTGCCAAGCAATGGCACGATCAGGACCGTGGCAACGAACATGCCCACCGCCCCGAGCACCGTCTTCTTGCTGTTGAGCAGCGCCCAGTGCAGCATGCGCAGGTAGTGGCGCTTCATGAAAGCAATCACGCGTGTGTCATGCTCGGCACCGCCCTTGAGCAGATACGCCGACAGCACCGGTGACAGCGTCAGCGACAGCAGCAGCGAGATGGCCAGCGCGATCGAAATGGTGATGGCCAGCGGCGCAAACATCTTGCCTTCCATGCCCTGCAGCGTCATCAGCGGCAGGAACACCAGGATGATGATGCCCACGCCCACAATCACCGGCGTGGCCACTTCCTGCACCGCCTTGACCAGCACCTCGGTGCGGGTCAGGCCGGACTTCTCGGCGTGGCCCAACCGCTCGAACGCGTTTTCCACGACCACCACCGAGCCGTCCACCATCAGGCCAATGGCGATGGCCAGCCCCCCCAGCGACATCAGGTTGGCCGACAGCCCCATCCTGTTCATCACGATAAACGTCAGCAGTGGCGTCAGCACCAGCGTAGCCAGCACGATCACCGACGAACGCACGTCACCCAGGAACAGGAAAAGCACGATCACCACCAGCACCACGCCTTCGAGCAACACCTTGGTGACGGTCCACAGCGCAGCATCCACCAGTTCGCTGCGGTCGTAGTACGGCACGATCTGCAGGCCGCCCGGGATCATGCCCTTGTCATTGATCTCGGCCACGCGCGCCTTGACGCGGCTCACCACTTCCTTGGCGTTGCCGCCGCGCATCATCATCACGATGCCGCCCACGGCCTCGGTCTTGCCGTTCTTGACGACGGCACCCTGCCTGACCTCGTGGCCAATCGTCACCTGCGCCACATCGCGCAGGTAGACCGGCGTGCCGTTGATTTCCTTGAGCACGATGCTGCCAATATCGTCGACGCCCTTGGCCAGACCCACGCCGCGAATCAGGTACTGCTCGGCATAGTGCGGCAGCACGCCGCCGCCCGAGTTGGCGTTGTTACGCGCCAGTGCCTGGTAGACCTGCTGGATATTGACCTCGTAGTGGCGCATCCGCTCCGGGTTCACCAGTGCCTGGTATTGCCGCACATAGCCGCCCTGTGAGTTGATCTCCGCCACGCCCGGAATCGAGCGCAACAACGGGCGTACCACCCAGTCCTGCGCAATGCGGCGCTCGGCCAGTTCCTCCTGCGTCAGTTCGCGGTCACCGTCGTCGGTGCGATCCAGCGTGTACTGGTACACCTCGCCCAGCCCGGTCGATACGGGTCCGAGCACCGGTGACACGCCTTCCGGCATGCGGCCCGTCACTTCGATCAGCCGCTCCATGACGAGCTGCCGCGCAAAGTAGACGTCGGTCTTGTCGGTGAACACGAGCGTGATCAGCGACAGGCCGGCCTTGTTCAGCGAGCGCATCTCCTCGAGTCCGGGCAAGCCGGTCATCGACATTTCGATTGGTACGGTGACGAAGCGCTCCACTTCCTCGGGCGAGCGTCCGGTGGCTTCCGTGGCGATCTGCACCTGGACGTTGGTCACATCCGGGAATGCATCCACCGACAGCTTGCCGGCGGCGCGCAGGCCAAAGAAGAACAGCACCACCGCAATCACGCACACCACCAGCCGCTGCTTGATAGCGGCTTCCACAAGCGATGTAATCATGGCGGCTTACCCCTGTTCCAGGCGTTTGCGCTCGTTGTCGAGGTGGAACGCGCCCTCCACGACCACGCGGTCGCCAGACTTGATGCCACCCTGCACCACGCGCATGCCATCGCTCTCCGATCCCAGCTTCACCTTGGTCAGGCGGTACTGGCCCGGCGCGGTTTCCACATAGACCTGCTCGTCGTTGCCATCGCGTACCACGGCCGAGCCTGGCACCACGAGGGTATCGATTGGCTTGCCTGCAATCAGCATGCTGGCCAGCATGGCGGGCTTCAGGCGTCCCTCCTTGTTCTCCAGCTCGGTACGAACCAGCACCGTGCGCGATTGCGGATTGACCGTACGGCCCACGTAGATGAGCTTGCCCGTGATGCGGCCGTTGCTGTTGACCAGCGAAGGTACTTCGATATCGACGTTTTGCCCTTCCGCCACCTGCGCGGCCTGTTGTTCGGGCACTTCCGCCACGACCCACACGCGCGACAGGTCGGCCACCGTGTAGAGCGCATCGGCAGGCTGAACTACCTGGCCCTGCGCTACGTTACGTTCGACCACCGTGCCACTGATGCTCGAGAACACCGGCGAGTATGAATCGATACTGCCGTTCTTCGCCAACGCCGACACCGCCGCTACCGACATGCCGAGCACACGCAACTGATCGCGATAGGCGCGCATTTCGGCCGCCGCAATCGCATACTCGCTCTGGCGGCGCTGCAGTTCGGCACGGCCGATCACATCGGCCGCAAACAGCTGGCGCGCGCGTTCTGCATTGCGTGCCTGCAGTTCGTTCTGCGCTTCGGCTTTCAGGAATGCCATTTGCGCGGCGCCGAGTTCACTGCTGTGCAGGCGGGCCAGCACCTGCCCTGCCTTCACTTCCTGGCCCAGGATTGCATAGAGATCGGTCACGCGACCCGTGACACTGGCGCCGATGCGCGATACACGCTGTTCATCGAAATCGATCCGACCTGCCACGCGCAGCATCTCGCTGAACGGAGACGTGGTCACGGCCGTGACCTTGAGTGTTTTCTGCAGGTTTTCTTCAGGCTTGACGATGCCCGGTGGCAACGCCGGCGCCTCGGCCACGGCTTCGGGTTCTTTTGAGCAGCCAGCCAGCGACATCACCAGGACGACCGCGGCTGCAATGGAAAGCAGGGAATTGGAGGGACGCATATTCAGTTCAGATTCGGGGAAACGGGCATGGAAGGCGCGACACCGGCATGGGAGCCTGGCGTGGCCGACATGAGCTTTTCAATCTGGATGGCGGCAAGCTGCATTTCGTACTGCGCGTTGATCAGTTCACTGCGCGCATTGCGCAACACGCGCTGCGCGTCGAGATAGTCGAGAATGCCGCGCTCGCCGAAACGGTAGGCGGCTTCCGCCACGCCCAGCGCCGATTCGGCCTCGCGCACGATGCCCGACTCCAGCGCCGTGACCTGGGCCTGCGTGATCTCGTATTGTTGGTATGCCGTATCGAGTTCCTGTGTCAGTTCGAACTCGCGGGCCTCCAGCGCGGTGCGCGCCTGCGTGGCCTGTGCAGTGGCTTCACCCACCGGGCCGCTACGGCGGTCCCACAGCGGAATGGTCATCACCAGACCGATCTGCGAGACATTGTTGTCCGGCTGGCGATCGGTGCTGGCGCGCACCGACACTTCGGGCCAACGCAGCGAACGCTGGTAATCCACACCAAGGCGGGCGCGTTCCAGTTCACTGCGCCGCTGGTTCAATTCCGCGTTGTTGGCCTGCATGGCATCACGCAAGATCGCCAGGTTCGGCACGTCTGGCGAATTGGCCAGGCTACCGGTCAGCGCGTATCGCGCCGGCATGGCGCCACCCACTTGCTGGCGCAGCGAAGCCTTGGACTGCTCGACGCGCAATTCGGTGGTCTGCAGTGTCTTTTGCGCGGCCAGCAGTTCGGTATCGGCCTTGATCAGTTCATAGCGCGGCGCTTCGCCCACGTCCACGCGTACCTTCGCGCGTTCCTGGATCTGGCGCGTCAGTTGCAGGTCTTCGCGCGCTGCGGCCAGTTCGGTCTCGCGGCGCAACACCTGGAAATAGGCGGTCTTGACACGTGCGGCCAGTTCGGCGCGGAAGGTCTGGCGCTGGGCTTCCGAAGCTTCCAGGCCACGGCCGGCCATTTTCTCGCGCAGATTGCGCTGGTTCGGGTAGTCGAACTTCTGGACGAACGCATAGGACGGCGCATTGCCGCTCGCCACACCGGGCTGCTTGCCCGACAGGCGGCCATACATCACCTCTACCTGCGGGTTCGGGTAAGCGCGGGCGGTGTTGATGGCTGCGCTGGCGGCATCGACATTAGCCTGCGCGGCGTCTACACCCTTGTTGGTCGATTGTGCGAGTTCCAGCAACTGGGTCAGTTCGAAGGTCTCGGCTGCGGGTGTAGTAGCCCGCGGCATGGCCTTGGCGGCGAGCTTCAGCGCGGGGGGCGCAACTGTGCCCGGCTGGGCTGCGGACGCAGTGGCACTGGCCGGCACGGGTTGCGCGGCCCAGGCCGGCGCCGTCACGAGCGACAGCGACGCGACCCAAGTCAACGTTGTGTTGGTCTTCATGTCGGAAAGAATCAAGCGGTACGGCTGCCCGACGCCCCACGACAGCCGCGCCGCGCGCATGCCGGCAATGAAACCGGGAGCGGACGGCAAGGCACGGGCCGCGACACGCATGTCGCGGGCATTCGGGGGCGCGAAGGCAGGGAAAGCGCCCCGCCGGGACGTCTAGTCCGGACGGGGGCCTGGAGAATCAGGCGCGGAGATTGGGCGGCCGGAACAGGCCTTCAGACTCGAACATGCTGCGTGCCGTGGGCACCTGGACCAGATCCTCCACGGATTGGCCGAGTTCGAATGTAGGGAGCACGAACAGTGCGCTGGTCTCGTCGACCGCATCGAACAGATCGAGCGGATCGAGCAGGTCGGCCGACCAGATATTGCAATAGCCCGGCGGCGGACCATCGTCGGCAACGTCGTCGGCGCCATAGTCCGGATCGCCCGGCAGGACGATCTGCGACAAATCGTCGCCCACGGCCATGACCGCATAGTCCGGCGCTTCCGCCATCTGGACGTTCTCGACCTGCGGAGCAGCCGCACGCACATTCGCCGCTGCCGCAAGGGACAGCGTCGACAGGCACAAGGCAGTCAACAGGAACAGGACCAGACGTATCAAGGTGGAGGGCGCGATAACGGGATGAAAGGCTTGCGGACGAAAACCTGGCAACGCTCGACGAGCGATTGCTGCGGTACAGCATTGTAACCGAACGCAACAATGGACCCTGCGAAGGGCGGCAAGTTCCGTTGGCGAGTGCCAGACCTGGGCGTTACGCGGCTCCGCAGTCAGCCCACGGAAGAGCGGCGGCACCTCCCGCGCGCCTCTCGCATTTCGGTGCAGCTAACCCGTCAGTGGTGCACGCCATGCCCCGCTTCCGCTCACCGGGAAAACGGACGCCCCCCCTGATCCACCTCCAATCCCCCACCCCAGGCCGATTTCCGGTCGCCCGCCAATGCGGGTTTCCACTGGCATCGATCTTGCTGGATTATCTTCCAAAGATATCCTTAATATATTTACAGAATATCTGCAGCACTGTGCCGGACCGTCCGGCACCGGATTCTACGTTTCCCAACCGAGGAGTTCTCATGAGCAATCCCCGCTGGACTGGCATTTTTCCGGCCGTCACCACCAAGTTCCATGCCGACGAGCGCATCGATGCGGAAGGCACCATTCGTCACATCGATTTCCAGATCCGCAATGGCATCCACGGCCTGGTTACCTGCGGTTCGCTCGGCGAGGCCAGCACACTGAGCCTTGAAGAAAAGCTCGATGTCGCGCGTATCGCGCTCGAAGCCGCCGACGGACGTATCCCGGTGCTGGCCAATGTGTCCGAGACCAGCACGCGCGACGCGCTGCGCTATATCGACGGTGCCAACAAGCTTGGCGTGGCCGGCTTCATGGTGATGCCGTCGGTGATCTACGTGGCCGATGCGCGCGAAGCCATGCAGAACGTGCGCGCCATGGCCGACGCTGCCCAGAAGCCAGTCATGGTCTACAACAACCCGGTCGCCTATCGCGTCGACCTCAAGCCAGAGCACATGGCCGAACTGGCCGACTGCAAATGGCTCGCCGCCATCAAGGAAAGCACTGGCGATATCCGTCGCGTGACAGACCTGCGCAATACGCTCGGCGACCGCTACCAGATCTTCATGGGCGTCGACGACCTTGCATA
The DNA here is from genome assembly GCA_963543405.1 of uncultured Cupriavidus sp. Taxonomy (GTDB): domain Bacteria; phylum Pseudomonadota; class Gammaproteobacteria; order Burkholderiales; family Burkholderiaceae; genus Cupriavidus. Next base: position 99,678 of record CAUUBQ010000003.1, on the reverse strand, counting down.
TGAAGGCCTGGCACTGGGCTGCGATGGCCTGCTCGCCGGGGTGGGCTGCGCGTTCCCGCGCGAGACCGTGGCGTTGTTCGAGCTGATGAAGGCAGGCAATTTCGCCGAGGCCCTCAAGCTCTATCAGTGGATGACGCCGATGCTCCATCTCGACGTATCGAACAAGCTCGTGCAGAACCTCAAGCTGATCGACACGCTCGTTGGCGTGGGCAGCGAACACATGCGCCGTCCCCGCCTGCCGCTCATTGGCGAAGAGCGCGCGTTTGTCGAAAAGGTCGTGCGCCAGGCCCTGGCCACACGGCCCGCGCAATATCAGTCGGTGGCCTGACCAGCCCGCTGTGCCCGTACCGGTGGCGCGCCGCAACACCGCGCCACTGGCACCCAACTTGCTCGAGCCAGTGCCGATTCCACACCGAACAGGAGCCTTTCAGCAATGTCCGATCTTTCTTCCATCACGGCAGCCGATGCGCGCGACCGGACGCCCGACACGGCGCCCGATCCCGTGCCCGTTGCGCGGCCGGTGCGATGGGTGCTCCGTGTTTCGGATGGCGTGCTGGCCATCGAGCGCCTTTGCCTCGGCGGCCTGATGACGCTGCTGGTATTGCTGATCCTGCTGAACGTGGTCACGCGCTATACGGGCCTGCCGCTCTACTGGGTAGACGAAGCTTCGGTCTACTCGGTGGTGTGGCTTACCTTCGTCGGTGCGTCGATCATGACGCGGTTGCGCCTGGACTTCGCGGTCGGCCTGCTTACCGAACACCTGAGCCCGAAAGCCGCCAAGGCGGCCAAGGTCATTTCCACTGCCGGCGTGCTGGCATTCGGCCTGGCGATGATCGCGATGTGCTGGCTGTGGATGGATCCCGTCGGCATCGTGCGCCATGGTTTCGATGCGAAGGAATACGCGGCCGAGTCCTTCAATTTCCTCTACACCGAACACACGCAGACGCTGGAATGGCCGATGTGGGTGCTTCAACTGATCATGCCTCTGTTCTCGTTCACGCTGAGCCTTCACGCGCTGGCCAACCTGCTCGAGGACCTCGAACTGTCGCCACGCCGTACCTTCCCCGAGTTCCAGGTCGGCAATTCCGAAACGGTGAACTGACATGGTGACCACGCTCTTCTTCTGCGCCGTGATGCTGGTCGGCGTACCCATCGGCATCTGCCTCTGCCTTTCCGGACTGGCGTTCATCTTCAGCACCGGCGACACAGTGCTGCTGCAGTCCTTCCCGACACAGATGTTCGCCGGCGTCGACAGCTATGGCCTGATTGCGATTCCGCTGTTCATCCTGATCGGCGAAATCATGAACAGCGGCGGCATCACGCGGCGGCTCGTCGACCTGTCGATGGCATTCATCGGCTCGGTCAAGGGCGGCCTGGCCTACGTCAACATCCTTGCCAACATGCTGGTGTCGTCGATCATCGGATCGGCTACCGCACAGGTGGCCATCATGGCGCAGGTCATGGTGCCAGAGATGGAGAAGCAAGGGTACGACAAGACCTTTGCGGCAGGGCTGACCGTCTACGGCGGCATGCTCGGCCCCATCATCCCGCCCTCTGTGATGTTCGTGGTGTATAGCGTGCTGGCGCAGGTCGCGGTCGGCGACATGCTGATTGCCGGCATCCTGCCAGGCGTGCTGCTGACGATACTGTTCTTCATCATCATCGCCATCATGGGGCTGTTCTACGACTACCCTCGCAGCGAGCGCAAGTCGCTGCGCGAGCGCGCGCTGACCGTATTCCAGGCAAGCCCTACGCTGCTGATCCCGATCGTGATCGTCGGTTCGATTCTGGCCGGCATCGCCAATCCCACCGAAGCCGCCGCCGTGGGCGCCCTGGCTGCCGCGCTGGTCGGACGCTTTGTGACGAAGGAATTCGATCTGCGCACGCTGCCGGCCATACTGCTGCGCTCCGCCATCTACTCGGCGATCGTGCTGTTCCTGGTGGCCGCGGCGGCGGTGTTCTCGTGGTTGCTGATCTACGGCAAGATCCCGCAGATGGTGGCCACCTGGATCCAGACCGTGGCGCACAGCCCGATCGCTTTCCTGCTGCTGGCCAACGTGATCCTGCTGATCATCGGCACCGTGATCGACGGCATCCCGGGACTGATCATGACGGTGCCGATCCTGCTGCCAGTGGCCACCGAGGTCTATCACATCGATCCACGCCATTTCGGCGTGGTGATCGTGATCAACCTGGTGCTTGGCCTGATGTCTCCGCCAGTGGGCCTGAGCTTCTTCGTCGCCTCGGCGGTGACCGGCGCCAAACCCGGCAAGATGTTCATGGTCACCATGCCGTTCTTCCTGATCAGCTGCGTCGGGCTGGTGCTGCTATCGCTGTTTCCAAGCCTGTCGATCGGGCTACTGAACTAAGACTCCATTCCTTCCTCGTCACGTTATCCGCTTCATCGTCATCCACCCGAAAGCACAGGAGCCGTCATGTCGCAATTTACTCGTCGTCGCTTCATCAAGACCACCGCGCTGGCCACCGTGGCCGCGCCACTGGTGATCACGTCCACCACGCGTGCAGCCACCACCAAGGAGTTCCGCCTTGGCCTGATCACGCCGGCCGGCCATTCGTGGAACCGCGCCGCGGTAGCCTTTGGCGAAGCGCTGAAGAAGGAGACCGACGGGCGGCTCAGCGTCACCGTGTTCCACTCGGGCCAGCTTGGCAATGAATCGGCAATGATGCAGCAGCTCCAGTCGGGCGCGCTCGACATGGGCTGGATCCAGGCCGCCGAACTTGGCTCGCGCGTCTCGACCGTGGCCGCCATCAACGCGCCGTACCTGGTGCGCTCCACCAGCAGCGTGGCAAAGCTGGTGCGCACACCTGCCGCGCTCAAACTGCTGGACGCCTTGCCTCGCGAAACCGGCACCATCGGGCTGGGCTGGGGCATCACCGGCATGCGCGTGGTGTTCGCCACCAAGGACATCAATTCGCCCGATGATCTCAAGGGCATGAAGCTGCGGATCAACCCGACTCCGGTCTATCGCGACTTTTATTCGATGCTAGGCGCCGCGCCCACGCCAATTCCCACCCCCGCGGTATTCGATGCCATGACCAACGGCCAGGTCGACGGCCTCGAGGCCGATATCGAGCTGTCCTGGAACCAGCGCTACGACAAGATCTCGAAATCGCTGCTGCCGATGAATGCGTTGTTTATGCCGTTTGCCCCACTGGTTTCCGGTCGCATCTGGCAGGGCCTGGACGCCAAGGACAAGGACCTGCTGCGTGCGCTGGTCAACCAGGCGCTGATCGCGCAAAGCAACGACATCGTCACCACGGAAGCCGGCCTGATCGACAAGCTCAAGCAATCATCGGTGAACTTCAAGAGTGTTTCGAACTACGACCCGCAACCGGTGATAAGGAAGTTCGACGACATGTGGGCCGCCAAGGCGCCGGCAATTCCCGAACTGCGCAAGATCGGCGCCACGCTCTGACAGTTCCGGCATGAGGTGCCGTTCACAGGCTGCGGCATAATGCGTGACGCCGCCCCATGGAACCCCATGGGCGGCGTGTTGACCCGGTTGTCAGGCGCGAGCCACGCTGCCACTTCCTTCGAGATGCCTATCCTTTCCAAGACCCAGAACGCTGCAGGGCGCGTCGCCCCCGAGAACGCCAAGCGGCGCGCCGCCGATGTGGCCTACGACAAGATCGAGACGATGATCTCCAAGCTGGAGATCGCGCCCGGCAGTCCCGTGGTCGAAGCCGAGCTCGCCGAGATGACCGAACTTGGCCGCACCCCGGTGCGCGAGGCACTGATGCGCATGGTGTCGATCGGACTGATCGTGCAGCAGCCGCGCCGCGGTCTCATGGTGTCGACCATCGATGTCATGGATCATCTCGACGTGATTGCCACGCGCCGCGCACTGGAACGCCTGATCGCCGCCAATGCAGCGCGGCGTGCCACCGAGGTACAGCGCAAGGCGCTGATCACGTGCGCGCAGAAGATGGTCAAGGCGGCCCAGCGCGGCAACCTCGACGAATATATGGCGGCCGACCAGGCGCTCGACCATGTCAACCACGCAGCGTGCCGCAACCGGTCGGCCGTCAAGGCTGTCATTCCGCTGATCGTACAGTGCCGGCGCTTCTGGTATGCGTACCAGCATGAAGGCGAAATCACCGAGGGCGCCCAGGCTCATCATGCAATGGCCGAAGCCATTGCAAGCGGCAACGAAGCCGACGCTGCTCGCGGGGCCGAACTGCTGATGGACTACCTGGAACGCTTCGCGCGTCGCGTGATCGACGCTTGATCAGACGCGTGATCGACACAAAAATTTTATGTGCGGGCATGCGCTTTCGCAGTTGGATCAAACAGCCTTTATCGGACACACAAGTTTACTAGCCATCCGCGGGTAGCCCTGCTTAGACTCGACGCCATTGAATCCAGTCAAGTGGAAGGGGGCGTTGTGGGATGGTTCTTCATCACGGTCTTATTGCCGGCGTTAGCACCACTGATCGCAGTGCTCTGCATGCGCATCCTTCCGATTCCCCTCTCGGCGGCAAAGCTGTCCGTGGTTAATGTCTTCAAGGACGGGCAGCTTTGCTGGGCAGCCATTGGCGTCTGCATCTCTGGCTTGTACGAGCTCGGTGAAGCGGCCGCCACGGGCGCAGTCATGAACTTCGATTTTCATCACTACCTGCTTAGCGCCCTGGTTGCCACGCTAGTAGTCGCAAGCGTGTTCGCGGCAGGCGGCGCAGTCTTCCTGACGCCGCATGAGCGGCCGCGGGGTGTCTCATGGGTCAGCCATTTCCGATTAATGTCGTGCTCGCTTGGAGTAATGGCGATCGCGGCATTCCTTTACTCAGTCGTTCACTTTGGTTTTTTCACGCACTAGGAGGCGTCATGCACAACCTGACCACGTGGCTACGATATCGCGTCAGCACGCCGGAACTCTACATCGCGTCGCTCTGCAATGCGGGCTGTATCGTCATGGGCATCATGGCGGTATGGTTCGTCTGGGTGATTCTCTCGATGAAGGGATTCATCTAGAACTTGTCCCGACGCCACACAAAGCGGGCAACTTCCAACTATTGGCCCAGCCTATCCACCGCATAACAAACCGGTCTTGGACGCTATGGCTGGAAAAGCGGATCATCGCAGTCAACGGTTTCCCCCACCCACCGGAGTCTTCGGTCAACTACCCCGGCCTATAGGCCGGAGCTTGCAAGGCAACTGGAAAGCTCGGGTTGACCAGGCAAAGCGGTAGCCAACCCGCTACGTTGCGAATAGGTACAAGACCGACGTAGGGATGCTTCCTTAGTCCCTACCTCTCGAAGCCCCGATTGCAGACAAGCGACAGGGTAAGCACGAAACGGATCAGGGCAGATCGCCGGTTCGCAACATTGCCGAAGGGAGACGCCCCGCAAGGGGCGCGTAACCAGGCCCGTAAGGGCACCTATTCAGGAGAAGCTTCCATGGCAGTCTTGGTGTTGGACAAGCACGGCAGGCCGTTGATGCCGCGCAGCGAGAAGCAGGCACGCCTTCTTCTCAAACGTGGCCGTGCGCGCATCAGGCTCGTTCAACATCCAAACGCCGATGGCGTCGTGCAGGGAATCAGCCATAGCCGTTGTTCGCTGGTGCAGCGGGCAGACGGATATGGCTACCACTTTCGCCCCAAAGATAGCCCTAACAGAGGAGAAGCGGGAGAAGGGCGTGCCGCGCACGCCGCGCTATCCATCCCCGGACTGAAGTCCGAGGTTTCCCGCGCAGCATGATGAAGTCCGCCCTACTCGCCCTCTGTGGCGCAGCCTCCCTCCTTGCCTCGCTTTCGGCCATCGCCGGCCCCGACTTCACTGTCATCGAGCGAGCGCGAGCCAATGCGCACCAGCGTCAGCAGGTCAAGGCCGCCGACTGCAACACCGCGAACAGCACCGCAGCCAGCGCGCCGCGTGCCGCCCTGGCACCGATCCATACGAGCTGATTGTCCGCTTTGGATCGTAGTGTTGAAACAGGGCGCTAGCCGGTTGTCAAATCCGCCACTCGCCCTGCTTCCGCTACGAAATCGATAAACCTGCGCACGCGCACCGGTATATGTGTGCGGTGAGGGTAGTACATATAGAGTCCGACGTTATTGCTGTCGAACTGCGGCAGGATTGGCACCAGACTCCCGGCGGCCAGATCATCGCGCACCAGGTAGGTCGATAGCTGGCCAATACCCATGCCGGCACGCACGGCCGCGATTTCAGTCTGCACATCGTTGAATGTCGCCACGGCTGGCACGTCCTGGAACACCAGGTCGCCATCCACGTTGAGTTCCCATGGCACCATGCGTCCAGTGGCCGGTCTTCGGAAGCCGGTGCACGCGTGCGTCAGCAACTCGTCCAGCGTGGTGGGCTCGCCATGACGTTTCAGATAGGATGGCGCCGCGCAAATCACGAGCGGCAAATCGCACAGGCGCCGTGCCACCAGGTTCTGGCCGGGGCTGGTACCTGCACGGAAACCCACATCAATACGCGCCTCAACCAGATCCGTGAACAGGTCGCTTAGCACCAGGTCGAACGTGATGCCTGGATGCGCGTCGCGAAACGCCTTCATCAGCGGCACCAATACATATGTGCCAACCGACAGCGGTGCGGTCAGGCGAATCACGCCGTCATCCTCGCTTTTTGCACTGCGCACCTGCGCAAGGGCTTCATCGAGTTGCCGCAATCCGGGGTCGGCCAGTTCGAACAGCCGCATCCCTTCGTTGGTCAGGCTCAACTTGCGTGTAGTCCGGTGCAGCAACCGCACGCCCAGGTCTTCCTCGAGCGTACGTACCGCCTTGCTGACGGCCTGCGGCGTAACCCCGGCCTCGGCAGCAGCCCGTGCAAAGCTCTTCGCCCGTACCACGCCAAGAAACAACGTCAAGACACGCGCCCTGTCCATGGATCCTGCGGTTGATTCACAACCGTGAGTTGGCAATTGCGCAAGGATACTCCGCCGACGGTCCAGTCCGAATCGGTTTTTCATAAGTCATCGGACGAAAACATTCACTTCGGCGCATAGCGACTTTCACGCAAGATCGGGATTCCGGAGCGACCCGAGGAGAAGACGCGTCATGTCAGCAACCGCCGGCTCAACACGCAGCCTTGTCGGCCGCTGGCTGGCCAGCCTGGCGCTGGTGGCCCTGGCAACCGCGCCGACCGGCGCCCAGGCATGGACCGCGGGCGGCGGAGGCGGCGCTGCCGCCGCCACGATGTCACCCGATAGCCAGTCGGGCCCGTATCGGGGCATTGTTGGCCCGGTTGGCACACCGGACACCCCGCCGGCCGAACCCGCGCAATGGGACCGCGCGCTGCCATTCTTTGCGCAGCGCGTGATCGACAAGGGCTACAACCTGCCCAACCCCTACGACATCGGGTACTCATATTTCAACGGCTACCAGCGTTACCAGTTGAGCGGCCTGCAGGTTTCCGCGGGCAATAACCCATTGCGCGCGGCAGATTTCGTCCAGTTCCAGCAATCGCGCATTCATAACGTGTCGAACCAGGTGCAAGTGGGCGGGTGGTTGTTTCCGTTCATGAACGTGTACGGCATCGTCGGCAGTGTCCAGGGCAGCGGCTCGATCAATATCAATTTCTCGTCGCTGACCGATCTGGAGCGGTTCTTCGGTATCAACATCGGCTGCGGCGGACGCCGCCCGCGCGCCGAATGCGGCAAGCCAATCAAACTGCCAACCCAGCAAGCCAACTACAGCGGCCATACCTACGGCGGCGGCTTCACGCTGGTTGGCACCTACAAGCAATTGTTCTTCGCACTGCCGGTCACCTACACGGTATCGGACATCTCCATGTCGGACACGCCCGTCAAGTCGATCAACATCGGTCCGCGCGTGGGATGGAACATCCGGCTTGGTCACGGGCTGGGGCTGCTGACCCCTTATGTGGGCGCCACATATTTCCGCACGCGTGCCACCATTACCGGCCATTTCGACGTGCCATTACCCGACACCGACGGACAGACCGCGCGCCTGAACTACCAGATTGGCGAGCATGTGACCGGCTACTGGAGCGGATCGTTCGGCGCCAACTGGACCATTAACCGCAGCGTCGGCGTGCTACTGGAAATCGGCTACGGCTACAACCGCAGCAATGTCATCGCTACCGGGTTCCTGCGGTTCTGACACCCATGCGCCCAGCCACCCCCATCCTCGCTTTCATGCTCGCCGCCAGCGCCGCGTGGGCCAGCGGCGCCCTGGCCCAGGCCACGGAGGCCGAGCATACGGGCTGGATCGACAAGATACTCAACAAACTGGGCGCATCGAAGGAAGTCGACCTCAGCCACGGCATCGACTGGGGCGTGTTGCCGGGGCCGTTCTACAACCCTGAAATGGGACTTGGCGTGGGAGCCGCTGCCATCGGTCTCTACAAGCCGAAGAACGCGGAGCAGGACACGCAGTTGTCCACGTTGACGCTGCATGGGTTTCTTACCACCAGCGGTGCAGTGGGCATCGGCGTGGACAACAACACGTTTTTTGCTGACGACAGCTACCGCTTCGTCTTCACCGGCGCGCTGATCAATATGCCGACGTCATACTGGGGAATCGGCTATGACAACGCCATCAACGACGCCAACAAGGAAGGCTATACCCGACGCGGCGTCGTATTCCAGCCCCGCGTCATGGTGCGTGTACGGCCCAACATCTATATTGGAGGTGGCTATGACTTCGAGTACGACGACGCGGCGCAACTCGAACGCGGCGCCAGTAGTGCGCTGGCCACTGATCCGCATGGCACGCACGTGATCAGTAGTGGCCTGACCGCGCATTTCTCCTACGATACCCGTGACTTCCTGCCAAACCCGTATCGGGGCCAGGCCTTCCTGCTCAACGGCACAGTCTACCGTCGCGGACTAGGCAGCGAAACCGACTTCGAGACACTGGAAGTTACCTATGACAAGTACTTTCGCATGCGCGACCGCGACGTACTGGCTTTCGATCTCTATGGAAAGTTCAATTGGGGCGATGTGCCATGGAGCATGATGTCAAAGCTTGGCGACAACCGGCGCATGCGCGGCTACTTCATGGGCCAGTACCGCGACAAGGCCGTGCTGACCGCGCAGGTTGAATACCGCTGGCATATCGTTGGCCGCCAGGGCATGGTGTTCTGGCTCGGCACGGGCGCCATTGCCAGCAATCCCGGCGCGCTGACCTCTGCACACTGGCTACCCAACGCGGGCATTGGCTATCGCTTCGAGTTCAAACCACGCGTCAACGTGCGCTTCGACGTTGGCGTGGGCAGCAATACCAAGGGGGTCTATTTCCAGATCAACGAGGCGTTCTGAGCGGCCAATGAAAAAGCGCCGTGGACCTTCAAGCCCACGGCGCTCCGACCCATCCTGCCGTATTACTTGCCGATCTTCAGGCTCGTCGCATCAGCGGTCAGGTAACCCACGGCCGCACCGTAACCATCCTTGTAGTTGGCATACACCAGCGGCTCGACCGTGGCCTTGACCGCGGCCTTGATACCGTCGCCCGCGTGCTGGAAATTGCTCATGATGTAGGTCCAGCCATTGATCTCGTCCACGGCATGCAGGCCCGTCGACTCGCCGCCGGCCGGCACCGACATCAGGCGCGACAACTTCTTCGTGTCGATGTTGTAGGCCCACAGGAAGTTGTTGGTGTGCTGGCCGCTGTCTTCGCCAATGAACAGCGTGCGCAGCTTTTCCGAGAACTTCAGGTTATCCGGGTTGGCGATCGTTTCGGGATCGGCGGTATTGCCCAGTGCATCGGCGGCAATATCCTTGCCGACGATCAGCGCCTTGGTATGCACCGGCACCCATTCGCTGTTGATTGCCGCGCCAGTGGTGTCCTTCTGTCCGCCAGACAGTTGGTGCTGCATCACGCCACCGGCGTTGAGCGCGGCAGGCACGCCGATATTGCTTTCGGCGTTCCAGCCCTTGGCGGTGTTGCCCGTGACCATCGAATCGACGATGTTCTGCAGCGCGGAGTAGGCAATCTTGTCCTTGATATTGACGGTCGTGCCTTCCATCTTGGTAAAGCCCATGCTGCCGCCAGCCACAAACGCATAGCGGTGCGTTTCCAGGAACGCGGCAACCAGTTCCTTGCCGGCCTTGACCTTGATCCACTGAGCCTTGCCGCTGAGCATGATCTTGCTGAACGTCGTATCGGGAATGGCGTCGAGTGCCGGGTCGGTAGTCCGCACGTCCATGATGTCGGCAATCACGTGCGACTTGGCCCAGGCTTCTACCTGTGCGCTGGTGGCATGACCAAGCTTGACCCAGGTCAGGTCGGCGCCGGCGGCGCTCGGGTCGATCGAGAAGCCCGTGCCGACCTTGGCAACGTAGAGCGTACCGGCCGACAAGTCTTTCTCCTTGTCCGCCACGAACATGAACAGTCCGCTGTTGGTGGCATCGTCGCCCATCAACACCGTGCGGTTGTCCGGCATCACCTGTACCAGTTCATGCGAGATCCGACCCAGGCAGTAATGCTTCTTGATCGAGCCGGTGCCGTCGGCATTCACCGTGACTTCCGGCAGATGGCCGTACAGGTACGGGTTGAACGCAATCGACGTGGTGCCGTACAGGTTCTTGGCAAATTCGGTGTACTGCGTGGCGGCCGGGGTGAATGCATCCGGCTCGTACTCCTCGCTCGACAGGTGGGTGTTCCACGGCGACAGGCTCGCCCCGCAGGTAATCCACAGGCCATTCGCGCCAGACGTATCCACGTTGTGGTACTTCACCAGCGACAGCTTGCCCGTGGCGGGGTCCTGGTCCAGCGTCAGAATGGCAATCGGCGACGGCAGCTTGCCGTACATCGATACCTTGGCCTGGTCATACGTGGTGTATTCGAACTGCACCACGGCAAACACCGTGTTGCCCTTCGCACCGGCGACCTTGGCACCGTCGATCTTCAGCAGCGACGTGCCGTCCGGCGAATCGGAGAAGAACTGGCGTTCCTTGCCGGCCACCGATTTGTCGACGATCGGCTGGTTGTTGATGTCGTAGTAGCCGCCGGCCAGGATCGTGCCACCGTTGCCATTGGGCACCAGGTCGCCAGTGATGAAGAACGGCTGGTAGGCCAGCTTGTAGGTCTGGCTGCTGCCGTCGCTGAAGCTGACCTTGAGGCTCGAACCGACCGACGTGGTGGCCATTGCTGCAGGGTTGCTCAGCGACGGTGCCGCCATCGGCGTGAACTCGGCCGAGGCAAAGGTCGGGGTAGCGCCCGGCGTAGTGCTGGGGGTTGTCGACGCCGGCGCATCATCGCCACCGCAACCGGCCAACAGCGACGTGGAAGCCAGGCCAAGCGGCAGCATCGGCGCGCCAGCCAGGAATTTCAGTGCCTTGCGGCGCGAAGCGTCAGGTTTGTCGTACATCTGGATTCTTCCTCTGTAGTTGTCATCGAACGCGCCATGCCGATCGGCTCGGTCGCTCGCCGTTGTGAGGTTGACTGCACAGCAGTCAGGCCGGCTCGCATCGTAGGGACCGTTTATGACAACAAGTTGAACCTGACTTAAATGGCATACATCCAACGCCCGCTTGCCTGCCTGCTCCCATTGCGGGTACAAATCGCGAGCGAAAAAAAACGCCGCAGCCCGATATAGGCCGCAGCGCATCAATTCGCCGGTCCGCACGACACCCACTATGTCGCCCGTTGCACCCCATTTCTGGTTCGACCGGCTTGTCCTTTCATGGCAGAGGAAAACCGCCACGGGTGCAGATGGTAGTGACAGCTCATGTCACGTTCGTGACAGCGTGTCTCGACATTCCGGCAACTGGCTGCCGGGATCGATGTCACCAGCGCGATCTGTCACGTGGTGATGCAAACGGTCACCCGACTGTGGCAAGAATCAAACGCCCGCAGGGAGCCACCATAAAAATTTGCTCATTAACACGCAAAATTAAGGCATTCGAGGAATATGTCATCTTTAGCCTATTGAAGTCACCAATCGGGGCGGCTATGGTTCAGCGCATAATATTTTCCACGGCAATATATGCACCCCGAAACATATATTGTTCGCCCCAATCGGAAAAACAATGAGCCATTCCGTTACTCGGGACGCCCCAGCGTCTCCAGCCGCCTTCATGTCCGGACCCGTCGGGTTCAGCCGGCGCACGCCCCCGTGCGCCTGTTTCCGCTTGCCCGTTTTCTTGTAGCAACCTCGTAGCAACCGTCGCGGTATCCGGGTCAAAACGTCTCTGAAAGCCCGGATCGGCGACATCCTCTGGGGGTAAATCCAGCCAAGGTGTGACGGGGTCAACCGACGGGCCAGCCAGACCCGCCGGGCGCGCCAGGCCAACCGGATGGATTTCCCAGGATCCACGTCTGGAGAACATTCAATGAGCAGTGCAATGAATGATGGTGGCAACCCGTCTTACGGGCAGGCGCCGTTTTTTTCAAAGGAGGCGACTTATGCCAAGCCGGGATTTTCCCGCTGGATGGTCCCGCCCGCCGCACTGGCGGTACACCTTTGTATTGGCCAGGCCTACGCATTTTCGGTATTCAATGCCCCGCTATCCAAGGTAATCGGTATTACCGAATCCGCACCGGATGACTGGAAACTGACTACGCTTGGCTGGATTTTCTCGCTGGCCATCTTCTTCCTGGGCATTTCCGCGGCGTTCGCCGGCAAGTGGCTCGAACGCGTGGGCCCGCGCATGACGATGTTTACGGCAGCCTGCTGCTTTGGCAGCGGCTTCCTGGTTTCGGCACTGGGGGTCTACACACACCAGATCGCGCTGCTCTACCTCGGATACGGCGTGCTGGGTGGCATTGGCCTGGGTCTTGGCTATGTGTCCCCGGTGTCGACGCTGATCCGCTGGTTCCCGGACCGCCGTGGCATGGCCACCGGCATGGCCATCATGGGCTTTGGCGGCGGCGCGATGATCGCCGCCCCGCTGTCCGTGGCACTGATGAACCATTTCAAGAGCGCAACGTCGGTGGGCGTGGCCCAGACCTTCCTGGTGATGGGCATCGGCTACTTCATCTCGATGTCAATCGGTTCGCTGGCCATCCGCGTGCCGCCGCCGGGCTGGAAACCGGCTGGCTGGACGCCGCCCGTGGTCGAGAACAAGATGATCACGCGCAATCATGTGCATATCGATGAAGCGCTCAAGACACCGCAGTTCTATCTGCTGTGGCTGGTGCTGTTCCTGAACGTGACCGCCGGTATCGGCGTGCTGGGCCAGGCGTCGCTGATGATCCAGGAAAGCTTCAAGGGCAGCGTGACTGCCGCGGCCGCAGCCGGTTTCGTGGGCCTGCTGTCGCTGTTCAACATGGGCGGCCGCTTCTTCTGGGCTTCGTCGTCCGACTGGATCGGGCGCAAGAACACCTATTTCGTGTTCTTCGCCCTGGGTGCCGTGCTGTACTGGATCGTGCCGCAGCTCGGCGCCAGCGGCAATATCGCGCTGTTCGTGCTGGCCTATTGCGTGATCATGTCGATGTACGGTGGCGGCTTTGCCACCATCCCGGCGTACCTGGCCGACATGTTCGGCACGGCCTTCGTGGGCGGCATCCACGGCCGCCTGCTGACCGCCTGGGCCGCCGCCGGCATCGCCGGTCCGGTACTGGTGAACTACATCCGTGAATACCAGGTAGCGCACGGCGTGACCGGCGCCGCCGCCTACACCATGACGCTGCACATCATGGCTGCCCTGCTCGTGATCGGCTTTGTCTGCAACCTGCTGGTGTCGCGCGTGAATGCAAAGCACCACATGAACGAAGCAGACGTGTCAAAGCTTGGCGCCAACGCCGGCGCTGCGCACTAACAGGTCAGGAGAACGCAAATGGAAAACCAAAACCTGGATGCCCATCCCACCAACAAGGGCCTGCTGGCCGTGTTCTGGTTGTATGTGCTGGTACCGCTGGTCTGGGGCGTGTCCAACACGATCACCCAGGCGCTGAAGCTGTTCCACTAAGGCGCAGCCCGCAATCACCCTCCGGGCAACGGAAAGGGCCGCAAGCAATTGCGGCCCTTTTTGCTTTTACCCGGCATGCCCCGGAATGCTGCATTCCATGCAAGGCGCTTGGCGCTGCGCCGATCGCTTCATACACTGGAGCGTCGTCCCCCAATGAGCAGGTAATCGGGATACATCCCGCCATCATTTACCGGAGTGCACATGAAGATCGATCTGTCGGGCAAGACTGCCCTCGTCACGGGATCCACCGCCGGCATCGGCTTTGCCACCGCGCGCGGACTGGCCGAATCGGGCGCACGCGTCATCATCAATGGCCGCAGCCAGGGTAGCGTCGACAAGGCCGTCGCATCACTGAAATCCGCGGTTCCCGATGCCGGCGTGATCGGCTTTGCCGGGGATCTGGTCGATGCCGCAGTCTGCGATGCACTGGTCAAGGCGCATCCCGACCTCGACATTCTTGTGAACAACCTTGGCATTTTCCAGCCGCAGGATTTCTTTGAGATTCCGGACAGCGAATGGTCGCGCTTCTTTGAAGTCAATGTCCTGACCGGCGTACGCCTGTCGCGTGCCTATGCACAAGGGATGGCCCGGCGGAAATGGGGTCGTATCGTGTTCGTGGCATCGGAGTCCGGCGTGAATATTCCCGTGGAGATGATTCACTACGGCTTTAGCAAGACTGCGCAACTGGCGGTGTCGCGTGGCCTGGCCAAGCGCCTGGCCGGTACCGGCGTCACCGTCAACGCGGTGCTGCCCGGTCCGACGCTCTCGGAGGGCGTGGAGGCCATGCTCAAGGACGAGATCGCAAAAACCGGCAGGTCCGCCGAAGAGGTTGCGGCCGACTTCGTCAAGGCGCATCGCAGTACATCGATCATCCAGCGCGCCGCCACGGTCGAGGAAGTGGCCAACATGATCGTGTACGCGTGCTCGCCGCAGGCGTCGGCGACCACCGGCGCGGCACTGCGCGTGGACGGCGGCGTCGTCGACACCATCATCTGACATTCCCCCTCTGGGCTACCCGCGCCGGCGCATCTGCACCATGGCGGCCATGGCCGCCGATGCGCCCACCACCAGCGCGGTGGTCAGCAGGGGATGGCGCGAGGAGGTCGTGTATGCGCACGACTGCAGCGCACGCCGGTTACCCGACCGTTCCCTCAGGCTGTTGCCGGCGCCATGCAATGCGTTGTCGTCGCGCGGGCCGGCCGGTGCATCGGTCTGCTGTGCGCGTCCCATGAACCGCCGCATAAAGCGGTCGAAGGTATGCGGTGCATGATAGGCGGCCGCGGAAAACGCCTTGGCCGACGCGCCCACGAACATGTCGCGCCGCGGATGCTCGGCGGCAAACAGGATGGCGTCTGCTGCCAGTGCCGGGTCGTACAGCGGTGGGGCGAGACGCGGCTCCACATGCAGGAAGTTCTTGGCATGCGTCACCATCGGCGTATCGAGCCCGGCGGGCTTGATCAGCGTGACCCAAACCGGGGCCTTCTCCTGTTCGAGTTCCAGCCGCAGCGAATCAGTGAACCCCTTGATCGCATGCTGTGACGCAGCGTACGCGCCCTGCAAGGGCATGGGTCCATCACAGGCCTCGCTACCCATGTTGATGATCGTCCCGCCGTGCTGCCTCATATGCGCGGCTGCCGCCAGCGAACCGTGCACCACGCCCCAATAGTTGGTTTCGAACAGCTTGCGCTGGTCCTCCAGCGGTACATCGTCATGACGGCCGAAGATCGTCACCCCGGCGTTGTTGATCCAGGTATCGAAGCCGCCAAAATGCTCGATCGCCGCCTGCGCCACGCGGGCAACATCGTCATGCTTTCCCACATCAGCGGTTACCGTGATGACTTCGGTACCGTGCTCGCGCAGTTCTTCCGCCAGCTTGTGCAGCGCATCTTCGCCACGTGCCACCAGAACCAGCCTGGCGCCCAACGATGCAGCCTTGCGTGCCGTAACAAGTCCCACACCACTGCTGGCGCCTGTGAGCACAATCACTTGCGAGCCAATCTTTTTCATGGTTTTCGTCCTGTCTTTCAAGGTTGAACTGAACCCCTTGGCTCGTCGCACATCCTGTGCCTGCACCCAAAATCGTAGGGCTCGCGCACTCCGGTACTGTGCAGTGCAACAGGCGCGGTCAGGAATTACAAATACGGTAAAGTCCGCCGGCCATGTAGGACCCTGTAGGACGACGGCTGCTTTCGCGCGCGACGTGCGCTGCATAAGCTGAAGTCACCGCTTTCTTGCCAGGCCGCCCATATGCCCAAGTCCTCAGCAGCCGAAGCCCCCTTGGGCAAATACCAGCGCAAGCGCAACTTCGGCGCTACGCCGGAGCCCAGCGGCAAGAAGCCGGGCCGCGCAGGCTCGGGCACACGGGGCGCCCATGCGTTCGTGATCCAGAAGCACGCGGCCAGGCGTCTGCACTACGATTTCCGGCTTGAACTCGACGGCACGCTCAAGAGCTGGGCCGTTCCCAAGGGCCCCAGCTACGATCCGGCGGACAAGCGGATGGCGGTCCATGTCGAAGACCATCCGCTCGACTATGCCGATTTCGAAGGGGTGATTCCGGCCGGCCATTACGGCGCGGGAACCGTGATCGTCTGGGACCGTGGTGTCTGGATTCCCGACGAGGATCCGGAAGCCGGCTATCGCGACGGCAAGCTGAAGTTCGAACTGCGCGGAGAAAAGCTGCAAGGCCACTGGACGCTGGTACGCATGGGCGGCAAGAAGCAACGCGACGACAATGCGTGGTTGCTGATCAAGGAGCGAGACGAACATGCGCGGCCTGCGTCGGAGTTCGACGTCGTGGATGCGCTGCCCGATAGCGTCATGGCCGGCACCGCGAAGGCCACGCGAACCGGCAAGTCCGCAAGGGCCAAGTCAAGAACCGCAGGCAGGAAATCGGCACCCGCCGTGCCCACGCTGCCGAAGGGCGCCCGGAAAGCCGCGCTGCCGTTGACCTTTGCCCCCCAGTTGGCCACGCTGGTTGACCACCCTCCTTCCGATCCCTCGCAATGGCAATACGAGATCAAGTTCGATGGCTACCGGATCATGGCCCGCATCGATGGCGACGATGTGCGCCTGTTCACGCGCAACGGCAATGACTGGACCGCGAAGCTGCGCGCGCTGGCGGCCGAGATCGCCAGCCTGGGATGGCCCGATGGCTGGCTCGATGGTGAAATCGTGGTGGTCGATGCGCATGGCATTACCGATTTCCAGGCGCTGCAGAACGCCTTTGAGACATCGCATGCGGAAGCCGTCCAGTTCTACGCGTTCGACCTGCCCTGGTACTCGGGCCACGACCTGCGCGCGGTGCCGCTGGCCGAGCGTCGTACGCTACTGCACAGCCTGTTGCGCGACCACACCTCGGGCCGAGTGCATTTCAGCGACAACTTCGAGGGTGCCCCCACGGACATGCTCGACGCGGCCTGCCGCATGAAGCTCGAAGGCATTATTGGCAAGCGTATCGACGCGCCGTACGTAAGTTCGCGGGCTGCCTCCTGGATCAAGCTCAAGTGCCAGAACCGGCAGGAATTCGTGATCGGCGGATTCACCGATCCAAAGGGTAGTCGTAGCGGCTTGGGGGCGCTGCTGCTCGGCCTGCATGATGGCGAAGGCAGGCTACGCTATGTGGGCAATGTCGGCACCGGCTTTGACACCGCAATGCTCGACACACTGCGCAAGCAGCTCGAGCCGCTGCGTACCGACGACACCCCTTTCGATCCGCTGCCGCGCGGCATCAAGGGACATTGGGTCAAGCCAAAGCTGGTGGCCGATGTCACGTTCGGCGCGTGGACCCGCGAAGGCCGCGTGCGGCATTCGGTGTTCCATGCGCTACGCACCGACAAGCCGGCGGCCGCGGTCAAGCTGGAATTGCCTGCCAGCGCCGACGCCCAGGGCAGTACGAAGTCGCAGGGCCGTGCGAAGAAGACAAGCGGAGCCTCGGCGTCCAGAAAGACCGCCATCGGCAACCTGGCCATCAGCCATGCCGAGCGCGTGATCGACAAGTCCACCGGGCTGACCAAGGGTGACCTCGTTGCCTACTATGCACGCGCCGCCGCGCTGATGCTGCCGCACCTGAAAGGCCGCCCGCTGGCGCTGGTACGTGCACCATCGGGCATCGACGCCGAGCAGTTCTTCCAGCGCCACGGCGACACGCTCAATGTAAAAGGCATCAAGGCCCTCGACCCGGCGCTCTGGCCTGGCCATCCGCCGTTACTGGAGATCACTACGCCGGCAGCCATAGTCGGCGCGGCGCAACTCAATGTCGTCGAGTTCCATACCTGGAATGCCAAGGCACGCAAGCTCGACAAGCCGGACCAGATCGTCTTCGATATCGATCCCGGCGAGGGCGTGAACTGGCGCACGATCCAGGAAGGCGCCAGCCTGATGAAGGCCCTGCTCGATGCGCTGGAACTGCGGTGCTTCCTGAAGACCAGCGGCGGCAAGGGGTTGCATATCATGGTCCCGCTCTCGGCGCGCGCGGATTGGGACGCCGTACGAGGCTTTGCGCAGGACGTGGTCACCCATATGGCCCGCACGATTCCCGACCGTTTTGTGTCGAAGAGCGGTCCGCGTAACCGGGTTGGCAAGATTTTCATCGATTACCTGCGCAATGGTGTCGGTGCTACCACCGCCGCGGCGTTTTCCGCCCGGGCGCGCCCGGGCCTGGGCGTTTCGGTCCCCGTCAGTTGGGATGAACTCCCCGAACTGACCGGCGCGGCCCAGTGGACCATCGCCAATATCGACGACAGGCTCGACGAATTGGCACGACACGACCCATGGGCCGGCCACGACAAGGTACGCCAGACGCTGACGCGCGCGCGCAAACTGCTCGACGGCGCATGACGCGCTGAGGCGCGACTGGCCCGCAGGCATCGGCCATCGACACCACGCTACTGCGTCCCGTCTCGCTGTCGGCGTCCGTCTGTCAGCCAGCCGGCCATGTGCGGCATGGTTCTTGCCACTGTTGATGGAAATTACAGGCCCACGGCCATCCGCAGCAAGGCAAAACCGATGAGACAAGACCCCGATCCGTGGTTCTCGAGTGAATTCTGGCAACGCGCCATCCTTGGGATTCTCACGCTCGCACTGGCGTATCTGCTGGCTTCGCCGGCCGATGCGGCAACCACCGACCGCTGCTCGCCATCGACTGCCATCGTGCCTTGAACGGATCAGGCTCAAGAATGCAACGCGTCAAAGTTACAAAGGATATGGTCGGAATGAAGGTAAAAAATACAATTCAGGAGATGAAGGGGCCACCTGAGGTCTCCGCCATCGACAACGGCGTGATGTGGCCTCATCCGGGTTTCCCGCATTCCGCCCTAATCACTGCGGCATGCCCTGCCGCCTGCCAGCCATGAATGCCACGCCCGCCCATCCCACGCGCCGTCCGCTGGTCCTCAACATCGAGGGCCGCGAGGGACCGCGCTACGTCAAGAGCCGCATCCTGAACCGTGCGGAGTTCTCGGTACTCGAGGCTGCCGATGGCCAGACCGCGCTGTCGCTGGTACGCCAGCACGCGCCGGATCTCGTGGTCCTGTCGGCGCAGCTTTCCGACATCGACGGACTCGAGGTGTGCCGCCTGATCAAGGGCGATCCCCAGACCGCGCGGACCATGGTGTTGCTGACGTCCCCCGGCATGACCGATTCGCATCGGCGTGTACAGGCGCTCGATGGTGGCGCTGACAGCTTCCTGGTGGAACCAGTGGAACCGGAGGAGCTGATTTCCAATATCAAGGCCTTGCTCCGCATGCGCGGTGCCGAAGACGCCTATCGGCGCACGTCACAGGCGTTGCACGAGAATGAAGACCTGTTCCGCCAGTTGGCGGAAGCGTTGGCGGATGTGGTCTGGATTCTCGACCCCACGAGCCACCGCTTCCTGTTTGTCAGCCCGGCGTTCGAGGGCCTGTGGGGCCGGCCAGCCGAGGCCATGAAGCAGGATCCGATGCAGTGGCTGCGCTGGCTGGTGCCAGAAGACCAGCCACGCATGGAGACGGAATGGAAGAGCATGCTGCGCGACGGCAAGCTCGATACGGAGTTTCAACTCGAACGTCCCAATGGCGAGATCCGCGAAGTGCATATGCGCGCGTTTCCCGTACGCGGTGCCGACGGACAATGCCTGCGTGTCGCCGGCATCTGCCAGGACGTTACGCGTCACAATCGCGCCGAGCGCGCGCTGCATGACGAAGAGCGACGCAAGGATGAGTTCCTGGCCATGCTGGCCCACGAACTGCGCAATCCGCTGGCGCCGATGCGCAGCGCCGTGGATTTGCTGCAGCAGTTCTCGCCATCGCGTGAAGACATGTTCCGCGCGCGTGACATCATCGGCCGGCAACTGCATCATCTGACCCGTCTGGTCGATGAATTGCTCGATGTCTCCCGCTTCAACCAGGGCAAGATTACCCTGCGGCGGGACCTGGTGGAGCTGCGCGGTGCGTTGAATACCGCCATCGAGACCGTGCGCCCATTGCTGGATGCGCGCCGTCATTCGCTACGCCTGTCGCTGCCGGAGCAACCACTGCCGGTTCGTGGCGACATGGTGCGACTCACCCAGATCTTTGCCAACCTGCTCCATAACGCCGCCAAATACACGCCAGAGGGCGGGCAGCTTGCAGTGGAGGCTACCGCCGCCGATGGAAAGGTCATGGTGCGCGTGCTGGACAACGGCACCGGCCTGTCTCACGCCTTGCAGCGCCAGTTGTTCGATCCGCTTGCACCGTCGATTGCCGGCGCCGATGCGGCAACGCGAGCCGTTGGCGAGCACGATGACCGGCCGGAAACAGGCAACGCCATGGCCGTTAGCAATAGCGACCCCGACAGTTTCGCGGCACGCGAGGGCGCCGGCATTGGCCTGACGCTGGTGCAGAAGCTTGTGACACTGCATGGCGGCAGGGTCAGTGCCGAGAGTCCCGGACGGAACCAGGGCAGTACCTTCATGGTGGAATTGCCCGTGGAACCCTGGCAGAACTGGCACCCGCCTACCAGCAAGACGCGCATGTTGCCGGGAGCTGCCCACACGATCATGCTCGTCGACGACAACGTCGATGCGCTTGAAGCCATGACAATGACACTGGAGACGCTCGGCCATACCGTGGTAACCGCGGCCGACGGCCAGAGTGCGATCGAGCGCGCGGCCAGCGTTCGTCCCGATGTGGTGCTGCTCGACCTGGGCATGCCGGCCATGGATGGCTTTGAAACCGCGCGGCGCCTGCGTGAAATTCCCGAGCTGTGCAATGCGCGACTCGTCGCACTGACCGGCTTCGGCCAACCTGATGATCGCCGCCGTACCCGCGCGGCGGGCTTCGACCTGCATCTGGTAAAGCCCGCGGATCTTACCGCGCTGACAAGATTGCTTGATGAACTCGATGCCTGACGTAGCGATGTCTTGACAAGGAGGCCAATGCATATCACGCCCGAACCCGATATCACACCGCCGAAACCGGAAGTCCCGCCGCCGGAGCCACCCGACATGAACCCCGAGCCGGTCAGCGATCCACCGCCGGGCGATGTACCACCCCCGCCGCCACAGCGCGCGCAGCGGTTGCATTGACACGCCATGTCACGCGTCATCTGGAAAGGTGCCATCAGTTTTGGGCTCGTGAATATCCCGGTGGCCGTAAAGCCCGCCGCGCGATCTCACTCGCTTGATCTTGACCTGCTCGACAAACGCGACATGGCGCCGGTGGGCTATCAACGAATCAACAAGCACACCGGCAAGCCGGTGCAACGCGACGATATCGTCAAGGGCTACCAGTACGGGAAAGACGAGTACGTGGTGCTTAGCGACGAGGATTTCCGGCAGGCCAATGTGGAAGCCACGCAAACCGTGGACATTGTGAGTTTTGTCGACGCGGCAGCGATTCCACCGTACTACTTCGACACGCCCTACTACCTGGAACCTGACAAACGCGGGGAACGCGGCTACGCCTTGCTGCACGAGACCATGCGCAAGACCGGACGCGCCGCACTGGCGCTGGTGGTCTTGCGCAATCGGCAGCATCTGGCTGCGCTACTGGTGGCAGGCAAGGCGCTGGTGCTCAATACGATGCGTTTCGCCGACGAAGTCGTGCCGGTCGAAGACCTGAGCTTGCCCGGCGGCAAGAAGCATGCGGCCAGTGCGCGAGAGGTTCAGATGGCAGCAAAACTCGTGGAGGACATGACGGAAGACTGGAAGCCCGAGCAATACCACGACAGTTATCGAGAAGACTTGCTCGCGCGCGTGCATGCCAAGGTCAAGGCCGGCAAGACCCACCTGTTGACACCGGCCGACGAGGCCGACGACGGTGCGCCATCGGCACGCAAGGGTGCCAAGGTCATCGACATGATGGCACTGCTCAAGCAGAGCCTTGGCCAGAACGGCAAGCGCGGCGCTACGAAGTCTTCCACCAAATCTGCAGGCGCGGCGAGCAAGGCAAGCACGAAGAGCAAGCGTGAAAACGCGAAGAAGGCCGTGGCAAAAAAGGCCGTGTCAAAGAAAGCTGCCTCCGCAAAGGCATCAACTTCGTCCAATGCCACCGGCCGGCGCAAGGCTGCCTGATTCGAGGGACAAGCACGAAGAGCACAAAGAAAAAGAGCCGCGACACGTGGGATGGTCGCGGCTCAGCGCAGGGCGACCGAAGCCGCCGCGCATCATCAACCGATAATCTGACTGGTGCGACTGCTTAGTGCACTGACTAGTGCGCTGACACCTTCAGGTTGTTATTGACGGAGTCCACGCCTTCAACCGAGCGCACCGTGTCCAGCGCCAGTTGACGCTGATCCTGGCTGGGCACCGAACCCGTCAGGTTCACCACGCGGTCCTTGGTCTTGACGTGAATGCCGGTGGACTTCAAATCCTTTGCAGCAAGCAATTTGGTCTTGATCTTGGTAGTCAAGGCACTGTCGGTGACCGTCTGCTTGGCATTGTCGACGCTTGCATCCGTTTTTGCACCTGTCGAAGCAGCAGGCAACTTTTCCTTGTCGCCTTCCATACGGCCCGGCATGCCCGGTGCATTGTTATTCGGCGTATGCGTGGCAGTGTTGTTGGTGACATCGGCCACCTTCATGAAGCCACCGCTATCCAGCGCGAATGCACTGCCCGTGGCGGCAAGCGCGGCAACCATCAGTGACACACGCAGAGTCTTTACAGTTTTCATGGTGCTATCTCCTTGTTAGCGTTTGAAACGGAATGAATCAAGTTCAATCAATTGGATTCGATTCAGTTCCGGTCGAGTTCCTGTTCACTCGTTGAACCCTGTCGGATTAGCCATGATCTGCAAGATGTGGGCCAGAAGAGTGCAATGGCCCGCTAGTACCGATACCTGCAGGATTTCCGCCGATTTCGAACATGGTGTTACACGGCGATGACCCACTTCGTGTGAAAAGCATGCATGCGTTGTAAATCGCGGCATGGTCGATGTCTCGCATCCATTACCTGTATGTCTGACAGATGCCATACCCCACACATTAGGCAGTGGCACACCGCTTGCTCATAGAAGAACGCGGCAGCCCCGCCGCGACATGGAGACAGCAATGGGACAGCAGCAAGGTAGCCAACCCCCATCGGGTCAACCCCAATCGGGACAAAAGCAGCAAGAGCAGTCCGGCCAGCGCGGCGGCCAGCAGCAAGGCGGTCAGGATCAGCAACGCCAGCAAGGTGGCGGCCAGATGGGTAATCAGGACAAGGGCTCCGGTCAGCATCAACAGCAAGACCAGGGTCGTCAGCAGCAAGGTGGCTCGCAACAGCAGCAGGACAAGAGCCGCCAACAGTAGTAACCCGTTGGATCGTCTTTCCCGGGTCCCGCAGTGACATCTCCACGGTTGTCACGCTCGCCTTGAAACCAGGGCACTCCACAGAAACGGGACCCACCGCCGGAACGTTCGCGAGAACGTTCCGGCGTCTTATTTTTTCCATGAGTTCAGGTTGGCACCGGGTCAAAGTCCACTGACCGCGGCCATCGCCACGAATGCGCAACGCTATCCCTCTCAGCGAGGCGAGCCTTTCTGTCCGGCCGAGGGCATGTGGACCGCACGCCGTCGACGTGCTCCTGCAATCCTTTGGGAACGTGTTGCCACATCGGATCAAGGATGAAATCCACGCCTTCGCGACGCGCAAGCTTGGCGGCTGGAATAAAGTCCGCGTCGCCAGCTATCAGCACGATCTGACGCACCTGCCGTTTAAACGCAAGGGACGAGACGTCGAGCCCGATACGCATGTCCACGCCCTTCTGCCTCGTGACCACCCGTACGTCGTCCTCAGTTAGATCGTCTACTCTCAACCTGCGTTTAAGCAAGTCCTCGATGCGTGCGGGCTTGATCGTCCAGCTCGTATCACTGGAAAGGTGTCCCAGGCGAAGCGCCACTTTTCGCTTCTGCTGTAGTTCGGCGTGCAAGGCGCGACGAAAATTTGCTTCGTCGGAGTCGCCGAACGAGATCACTCGTTTTGAGATGGGATTGTGGAGCTTCTTGACAAGTGGCGGGCAGTCGTAAAAGAAAATCCGGTACAGGTCTCGGACGAAGTTCGCACCGTTCCAGGTCTGCTGCAAATGTGCAATCGCCCAGCGATACACGCATTCGGCTGCATGGCCTGCATCGTATGCGTGCTCTGGTTCGATTTCTCGGTAGCGTTTAATAAAGTAGGCGCCATCGACCAGTATGCCTGTAGGCATTTTGTCCACCATCCTCGCCGGATACAACTGCCCGCACCAAATAGAAACGCCCAGGGGTTTGGCGCTTCCAAAATCACGGGGGAATACGCTTACTGCCAAGGGCGGGATGAGCGAATCCTAGCAACTGCTTTTGGGCACGGCAAGCGGGTCGGGTTGCCTCACAGCCAGCCGGCGGCAGTGCTCAGCATCGAACTTCAAAGGCCCCTCCCCTGAATCCCTTAGCTCATGCGGCCTGTTGTGAATCTGTGTCTAATTTTGAGAGGAATCTGATTCTGAATCGTAGCTTCCATGCAGTCCCTCACGCAAGCCGATCCGCCACCGATGCAATCGCCTGCCGCCACACCTCGCGCTGGCGATCAAGGTAGTCCACGGCGGCTTGTCCGGTCAGGCTCAATGGCTCCGCGCCATCTTGCGCCAGCCGTTGTCGCAACGACGGATCATGCAGCAGTATTGCCAGCCGCATCGACAGCGCAGTCTGCCGTGACGCGGACATGCTCGATGCAGCCAGCACGCCGTACCACGCGTCCTGCCACATGCCCTGTATGCCGGCTTCCGCAAACGTCGGAACCGTTGGTGCCAGCACGCTGCGGGACCTGCCCGTGACAGCCAGTGCCCGCACCCGGCCTTGTCGCATCAGTGGCAGCGCTGCCTGCAAGGTGCTGACCAGCAGCATCACGTGCCCGCCCTGCAGGTCGACCAGTGCGCGTGCACTGCCTGGATAAGGAATATGCGTCATCGTGACACCGGCCCGACGGCACATCAGTTCGCCTACGAGGTGGGCACTCGAATGGATGCCCAGCGATGCATAGGCAATCTCACCGGGGCGCTCTCGCGCCTGCGCAAGCCGCTGCAACAGCGCGTCGCGCGCACCGCTGGCGCCCGGCCGTGTGCCATCGCCGGCAACCAGCAGCACATGCGGCGTGCTGGCAACGATCGCCAATGGCTGCAACGGCCTGACTGGCATTTCGGGAGAACTTGCCAGCAGCGGGCCGATGCTGATTGACCCGACCGTGCCCAGCAACAAGGTTGGCCGCTCAGCGCTGGCGCGTGCGGCCTCGTGCATGGCGATCTGCCCCGCCGCCCCGGGCCGGTTCTCGACGATGGTCGGCTCGCCGTCGCCAGTGAGGCTGTCCGCCACCAACCGCGCCACGTGATCGGCACCGCCTCCCGCGGCGTACCCTACCAGCAGATGCAGCGGCTCGGCAGCGGCAAACGATAGCGTGGAACGCGCAAGCGGCAGCATCAGCAATGCTGCCGTGATGCGCCGACGAACGGGAACTGACATGAAGGCAGAAGGCGGGGCGAAGGGCTGCCGGCATCGTAGCACCGGCTGCCAATGTCCGCCGCCCGGGCAAACCCACCCGGAACGCTGCTTTCCGCCCGGGCCTTACAACTGCGGCGCGCGGCAGGCCGCACCGCTTGGGTTGGCACCCGGATCCATGCCGAAGACCGCCCGCGCACCGCATTGCGAGCCGAACATGTGCGCCTGGTCGTGCCCGACGCCAACCACCTCGAACGACCGATGCGCGCTGGCCTGGGCCGGCGTGGCCAGGTGCTGTTCATAGCGCCAGTAGCCGCGCGCACGCTGCAGGCGCGTCGGCCCCTCGGCTTCCGCGCCGCACGCCTTGTCCAGCACGCGATGATTCGGATCGTTGTCCTCGCTGCCGACGAGATAGGTCACCTGGCGCTGCATATAGCGCCGGTAGAGCGCCATGCCGCTGGCACCCTTCGCATAGGCGACCATGTCGCCCATGCCGTAGCGGTATTTGTCGTAATCGGCGCAGACCGTGGTGCTGTACGGCGCAAAACGCTTGTAGTCGGGTGCCACGGGACGATCTGCGGTGAAATACAGGTACGACGAAGGGTTCGCCACCACGTAGCGCAGGTCGACCCCGCTTGCACGCACCTTCTCGTCCACGTTGTTGAGTACCGCATAGCGATGAACGATCTGCGCCCCGCCCGAATGCCCGGCAACCGTCACCTTGCTGACCAGCGGCAAGCGCTTCTTGTCCGTCACATAGGCAACCAGATCGTCCAGCACCTGCAGCGAACTGGTGCCTGCACCGGGACCCGACACCGCATCCTCGCCACCAATCCAACCCTGCACGGTCCACACCGGCAGGTTGTCGAAATGCTTTGCCGCGTCGGGTGTCCCCGGGAAATTCGGCGCGATCAGCAGCACCTCGTCGGCATTCCTTCCGCTCGCCTTCAATAGCGCCGCACCGGCCGCGTAGTAGTCATCGCCATTGCGTTGCAGGCCATGCTGGACAAAGACGACTTCGCGAATGCGGCTCAGGTCGCCGTCGAGCCGATGGTTGGCGTACACCGGAAAGTCATAGCCCGCACCGGCGCCAAGATGCACGCGCTGCCATTGTGGCTTTGCCGCAGCCGCCGACGCTGAAGGCTCGCCGTGCCGGCTGGCGCAGCCAGCGAGCACGATGACCGCGCTCACTGCAAGCAAGGCAAGGGGTGGGATTCGACGGGCCTGGCGCATGGTGTCTCCTTATTTCTGTCCTGGCTGTTTTTAGTGCCATGAATCATGGCCGCCCGAAGGTATCGGGCAAAACGCCAATACTAAGCCCGTATGCGCCGCTCGTAAAATATATGGATTACAAAGATTCCATATCTACGGGATATACCAAGATGGAGTTGAGACACCTGCGCTACTTCCTGGCCGTGGCGGACACGGGGTCGGTCACGCGCGCCGCCATACAGCTCGGCATCCAGCAACCGCCGCTTTCCCAGCAGCTCAAGTCGCTGGAGGCCGAACTTGGCGTGACACTGTTCGAGCGTCAGCCAAGAGGCGTGGCGTTGACGGCCGCCGGCGCCGCGTTCCATGCCGATGCGGTCGACCTGTTCGCGCGTATCGACCAGATGCGTGCCCGCATGCAGCGCATGGCACGGGGTGACGAAGGATCGCTGTCGATTGGCTTTACCAGTTCCGCGGCCGCACACAAGCTTACGCCCGAAGTGCTGCGCGCATGTCGCCGGCAATTCCCGCGCGTGGCGTTGTCACTGACCGAGTGCAATGCCGCCGAGGCGATCGAGCGACTTGCCGATGGCACGTTGAATGCCGCGCTATTGCGTGCGCCGGTACAGCACCCTGAAGGCGTGCGCTTCGATCTTCTGCTCGAGGAAGAGATGGTGATCGCGCTGCCGCTCGATCATCCGCTTCTGCGGCGGCGCGCAGCGCGCGGCCAGGGCGCCACCATGCCGGTGTCCTTGAAGGAACTGGCCTCGGACCCGTTCATTCTGGTGCGGCGTCCTGGCGCACCAGGCATGTACGGAGACCTGTTACGCGAGTGCGAAACCCTGGGATTCACGCCACAGATCGGCGCGGAAGTCGAGCGCATGCTGACGAACCTGAACCTCGTGGCTGCCGGTGCCGGTGTCAGCGTGGTCCCTGCGTCGATGGCCGGGCTGAACCGGCATGGCGTGGCCTACTGCAAGATGGTGGAAGCAGATCGCCTGCGCGCGCCACTGACCCTCGGCTACCGCGAGGGGCAGGACGATGCCGCACTGGTTGCGCTGGTCGCGTTGACCCACCGGATCGCAGCGCGGCATCGAAAGAAGGCGCAGGAAGACTGACGCCTGGCGTCAGTGCAGCAGGCCGATCTCGAACTTGCCCGTGGTGGTGCCAATCAGCAAGCCCCCGTTGTACAGGTACGATGCGGTCACCCCGCCCGTGGCCCCGATCACACCGGGCACTGGCGTGTTGTAGGCGAGCGTCCCCGACACGCCGTTGCGGACGATGCTGGTCCCGCTCAGGTCCGCACTGACCTGTGCGCCGTCGGTAGCCAATACGCGATACGCGCCATCGGCCGCACCGGCAGCCAGACCCGCCGCCGCTTGCTGTGCGTAGATGTTCATGCCGTAAGCCGTTGCCGAGCGCGTCAGGATCAGCGGTACCGGGGCTCCGTTGACCATGCCGCTGATCAACGATCCGCTCAATACTCCATCGCCCGCGGCAATGGTGCCACCCACGAAGTAGTCGAACGCATTACGCGCCGCATTCCAGGCGATGTAACCCTTGGTGGTATTGGTGCACGCGGCGTCGTAGACGATAAAGCCGCCACCCGCGCTGGCCGCGCAGGTTTGCCACGTGGCCGCGGACGAACGCAGGCGTGCCGAACCGGTGCGCACCATGACCGAGCCGTCGGCCACTGCTGTCTGGATGCCGTTGACGTTGTAGATGTCGGCCACGGCCTTGTAGTCGGCGGAGACGTTCTGGAACGCCACCAAAGGCAGGAAGCCTGCACCCGATACCGGCTTCACACCGCCCGCCAATACCCCGCCGCCGGTCAACGTGAACTGCGCGCCGTTCTCGTCGCTGCCATAGGTGCAGCCACCCTGCGACACCAGTTGGCCCGATAGCACGGTGCTGGCAACGCGCTGTGCGCTGGCCTCGATCGTCACGGTGTATTTGAGCGTGGCCGGGTCGATACGGACCGACAGTTCTTCACCATTGGTATTGCCGCCCTTCCACGTGGTAGCCGTCGATGGCAGGTTCAGGCAGGACTGCACGATGCCCGACGCGCCTTCGCAGGTGTAGTTCACCGCTGCATCGGCGCTACCGGTGCCCTTGTACTTGGGCCACGACGGATACTGGCACAGTGGGCGCGTGCGTCCATAGGTGCCCGCATTGGTATCCATCACCGAACGCGTGCCCGGGGCCACGCCCATCTCGACCCAGTTTTCGAGCGCCGTCAGCGAATTCCACGCGGGCAGGAAACTGCCCGTACCGTGCCCCATGCCCGGTACCGTGTAGAAACGAATTCCCTGGTCGACCGCGGCCTGCCCCACCCGCGCGATCACGGCCTTGTACCACGCGATGGTCGAGTTCGGGCTGATCACCTCGTCGGCCAGGCCATGCAGCATGATCAGGCGGCCGCCCTTGCCCAGGAACGCCGACAGGTCAGGATTCGTCGCATCGGTCAGCGCCGACACGGCTTGCACGCGCGACGTCCAGCTGCCCGGATTGGCCGGATCGAATGTCAACGCATCGAACGTGGCGTTGCGCGTGACGAAGTATTTCACCCACTGGTCGCCGGTCACGTACATGTTGGCATCCGCGGTGGTTGCGGGGTTACCCGGCACGGCTCGCGTACCAAGGTCGCGCGAAGTGAATGGCCCGGCCACCAGCGCGCCTTCCATCAGGTTATAGCCACCCGCCACTGTCACGCCATTGGCCAGCGGATAGCCGAGCTGCAGGGGCTGCTCGATGGTCTTGACCGTGGCAATCTGCGCATCGGACAGGCAGGTGTCGCCGGTATCGGTGCCGCCCGCGCAACGCAGGCTGGCCAGCACCTGCAGGGCTCCGACGCGGCATCCTTCCACGTTGCTTACGACCTTGTCGGCCACGCCATCGAGCGTATCGCACGCGTCCATGGCGGCTTTCTGCACCATCAGTGTCTTGTTGATATTGAGCCAGCCAGCGCCACCATTGAGGTATAGCGCCCGGCCAACTGCAACGTTCGACAGCCGCGTACCGGTGTAGTTGAGCGCGGGCTCATTGGCAATCACGCCGGCATAGTCGGCTGGCCAGCGCTGGATATAGCTCAGCGCATCGCGCCCGCCCGTTGATGTTCCCAGGAAGTAGGCGCGCGTGGGGGCCTTGCCGTAGCGCTGCACGATCAACGCCAGCGCCACGTCGTGGGTCTTCTTGAGCGTATCGCCGCCGTAGTTTGCCAGCGCCTCGTCATTGGTGGCAAAGCGGCCATCGGTAAT
Source organism: uncultured Cupriavidus sp. (assembly GCA_963543405.1). GTDB lineage: Bacteria > Pseudomonadota > Gammaproteobacteria > Burkholderiales > Burkholderiaceae > Cupriavidus. Next base: position 69,459 of record CAUUBQ010000003.1, on the reverse strand, counting down.
GCTCGAACTCTGGTGCCCTGAATCGTCACCCCAGGTTGCATAGCCACGCGCCAGCGGCGCGGGGTCATCGGGCAAGGCAAAGCGCACGGTCTCGGTTCCGTCTATCAGCGTGCCGTCGAATCCGCCGCCACCGAACTGGATACCCTTGCCGTTCCACTGCGTGGGCAGGTTCACTGCAAAGTTGATACTGGAAGACGAGGCATCGACGGGGGCAATCGCGCCGCGCACCTGGCAATACTCGCCGAGCGTGTTGCCCGTGGCGTTGGCGGCAATCAGCGTTGCAGCGTTGACGGTGACGCCACCCGATGCCAGCGTGAGGCTCGACGCCGGCAATGTCGTGCCATTCAACGCGTTACATGCATCCAGCGCGCTAAGCGCGGGCACGGATGGCACACCGCCTCCGCTGCCATCCTGTGCGCCTGCGCCATTGTTCGCGGTCGAGGTTGCGGCCGCGTCATCGCCACCGCCGCATGCCGTCACCATCAATGCCGCTGAGAGTGCGGCAGCCAGCAACCATGCATGGTGCTGTCCATTCGATCCCGATGTCATCGTTCGTCTCCTCCAATGCGCCCAGTACTTGTGCCGGAACGCTGGAGCCAGACGGTATCACCGGGACACCCCGACGTAAAATATATGCCAGATTACTTATTCATATTTTATGGATATGTCATGGGCGCGCTTAGCGCGGCAGTCCCACGTAGTTCTCTGCCAGCACGCGGCATGCGGCCTCGGAACCCACCAGATAGTCGAGCTCGGCCTGCTGGATGCGATGCGCGAAGTCGTCGGCATCGGGAAAGCGATGCAGCAGCGACGTCATCCACCATGAGAAACGCTCGGCCTTCCAGACCCGGGCCAGGCATTTTTCGGAATACCGGTCCAGTTCGCTCTCATCGTCGTGCTGGTAGTGCGCGATAAATCCATCGGCAAGGTAGAGCACGTCACTGGCCGCCAGGTTCAGGCCCTTGGCACCAGTCGGCGGTACGATATGCGCGGCATCGCCGGCCAGGAACAGCCGGCCAAAGCGCATGGGCTCGCAGACGAAGCTGCGCAGCGGCGCGATACTCTTCTCGATGCTGGGTCCCGTGACCAACGATTCGGCCGCTGCGGGATCGAGACGGCTGCGCAGTTCATCCCAGAAGCGTTCGTCGGACCAGTGCTCCGGATTCTCGCTGGCGGGCACTTGCACATAGTACCGGCTACGCGTCTTCGAGCGCATGCTGCATAGCGCAAAACCACGCGCATGGCTGGCGTAGATCAGTTCATCGGCCACCGGTGGCGTCTCCGACAGGATGCCCAGCCATCCAAACGGATACACGCGCTCGAAAATCCGCTTCGATGTATCCGGCACGCTGGCACGGCTGACGCCATGAAATCCGTCGCATCCCGCAATGAAGTCGCAGGCTACCTCATGCTCGACACCATCCTTGTGATAGCGCACGCGCGGACGCTTGCCGTCGAAGTCATGCAACGACACGCCTTCGGCCTCGTAGACAGTCGGCACACCCGCAGCCTCGCGCGCCGCCATCAGGTCGCGCGTGACTTCGGTCTGCCCATACACAGTCACATCGCGGCCAATCAGCGCATGAAAATCGATATGGTGCCGGGCTCCGCCGAACGACAACTCGATGCCGTGGTGCACCAAGCCTTCTTCACGCAAGCGCGCGTCCACACCGGCACGCTTCAGCGCTTCGACGGTCACGCACTCGAGAATGCCCGCGCGAATGCGGCCCAGCACATACTCGGGGCTGCGCTGTTCGATCACGATGTTGTCGATGCCGGCTACGGTCAGCAGCTGCCCGAGCAGCAAGCCCGCCGGACCTGCGCCGACGATGGCGACACGGGTGGAATGGGAAATGCGGGAGCCATTGGGGGCCATGGCGTGTCTCCTGGTTTGAATATCGTTGTTGGGCTAACGATAAGGTGTTGCGCGCATTGCCGGAATGGACAGATCGAACCAAGAACGTGAAAATCCGAACATTGCCGGTTTCACGCAGCGCGCCCCCATGAAAATCGTTCCAACCTACTCGCTCTACGGCGTCAATTCCTCGGAACCGCTGCTGGATCAGCTGCATTTCGAATCGATTGCATCGCGCAGCCAGCTCTATGAATGGGAGATCAAGCCTCACCGGCATGAACGCTTCCTTCAAATTCTGTACATCCATGGCGGCAGCGGCGAGGCGTTGCTCGATGGCAGGCGCGAACGGCTGGCCAGTGGTTCACTGATCACGGTGCCGCCTCATCATGTGCATGGTTTCGTGTTCGCGCCGGACGTGGACGGCATCATCGTCACCATGACCGACAGCTACTTGCGCACACTGCTGGCCGGCGTACCGGGCACGCTGACGCTGTTCGAGCATCCGCGTCACGATGACGTGGGTCACCATCACGCACTGGCCAGCGCGCTGACGATGTTCAGGAACGAGATGGAATCGGTCGCGCCGTGGCGTGGCGCATCGCTGTCGGCGTTGCTTACGCTCGTGCTGGTGGGAATTGCGCGCATCGCCGAGGCATCGGCACCGGCCAAGGCGCAAGCCAGTAGCCGGCCGGCGCGGCATTTCCGGCAGTTCCAGCAATTGCTGGAGACCGACTACCGCGTACAGAAGGACATCACGCACTACGCCGACACCATCGGCGTGACGTCGACCCAGCTCAACCGTATCTGCCGGCAACTGGCAGGGCAAAGCGCGCTTCAGCTAATTCATGCGCGCGTGCTGGCAGAAGCCCAACGCGACCTGCTGTTCAGCGATCTGGATATCAAGCAGATTGCGTTGACACTGGGCTTTGCCGACGCGGGCTATTTTTCACGCTTCTTTGCCAGGCTGGCTGGCCAGACGCCCACGGCATTTCGCGAATCTGGCCGTGCGCGCCTGCCCGCGTTTGCCACACGGGCAGGTTGAAGACCGCCGCGCTCAGTGACGCGCGCGATCGACTTCGGTGAAGACTTCCTCGGCCATATGGAAGGCCGAGTTGGCGGCCGGCACGCCGCAGTAGATGGCGGTCTGCAGCAGCACTTCCTTGATCTCGTCGCGCGTCACGCCATTGTTGGCCGCCGCACGAAGATGCAGCTTCAGTTCTTCGGCGCGGTTCAGCGCCACCATCATCGCGATGGTAATCAGGCTGCGCGTATGGCGCGGCAAGCCTTCGCGCGTCCAGATTTCCCCCCACGCGTAGCGCGTGATCAGGTTCTGGAATTCCTCGTTCAATGGTGTCAGCTTTTGCAGCGAACGATCGACATGGCTACTGCCCAGCACTGCACGCCGCACCGACAGTCCGGCGTCGTAGCGTGCCGCGTCATCGGTCACGGGCAGCCGGCCGCTGATGAAGTCGAGCAATGCCGCCGTAAAGCGGCCCGGCTGCTCGCGATTGGAAAGATGCGCCGTACCCAGTTCCACATAGCACGCATCCGGAATCGCCTCGGCCAGCGCCCTACCCTCCGCGGCCGTTGTCGACGGATCGTCGCTGCCAGCAATCACCAGCACCGGAATGCGGATCGTCTTCACGGCCTCGCGCAGGTCGGCATCGCGCAAGGCCGTGCAGCCAAGCGCGTAGCCACGTGGATCCAGCCCCTGCAGCACCGCGCGCAGATCGTCGAGCGCACGGTCGGACGTCATGCGGAAAACCTCGGTAAACCAGCGCCCCATCGATGCCTCGACCAGCGGGGCCATGCCATCGCGCAATACACCGTCGATGCGTGCGGTCCAGGACTCCGCCGTGCCGATCTTCGGCGCGGTATTGGCCACGATGACTTTCGAAAAGCGCTCGGGCGCGTTCACGGCCAGCCATTGGCCAATCAGGCCACCAATCGACAAGCCGCAAAATGCCGCTTGCGTGACCTGCAACGCATCGAGGATTGCGAGCACATCGCGGCTCAGGACCTCGACCGATGTGTCGGCCGCCTCGGTGGTGGAACGGCCGTGTCCACGCATATCGTGACGCACCACGCGAAAGCGGCCGGCCAGCGCGTCAGCCTGTGGCTTCCACATCGTGTGGTCGGTGCCCATCGAATTCGAGAAGATGATGACCGGCGCGGTGTCGGGGCCATCCACGGTGTAGAACAGCCGGGCGCCGGCATGATCGAGATAAGGCAAGGTGGTCTCCAGTCAGTCGTTGCTTCGGTTTGCGCACGTGTCGCGCCACGCGGTCACGGCAGCATCGGCAAAATTTGTGGATTGTCCCGCGTAGCGCGCGGGGTCACTGAGGCGGTCGAGCGTTGCCTCGTCGAGCAAACCCGCATGCGCGGGATCATCCGCCAGGGTTCGGGCCAGCGCCTCGCGCAGCGTGGTGCCCTGCGCCACGGCACGCCGCGAGGCATGCTCGACCAGATGGTGCGCAGGCAACCGTCCGATGCGCCGGCCCAGTTCGAGCATGGCGGCCTCGCCAAGGATCAGACCGTGCGTAATATCGAGATTGGCTCGCATGCGTGCCGCATCGACCTGCAGGCCAGCCACGACATCGCCCATCTGCCGCAGCGCACTGGCGGCCAATGCCACGATCTGCGGCAGCGTGTCCCATTCGGCCTGCCAGCCGCCCAGCGCTCGCTCATGTTCCTGCGTCATGCCTGCCAGCATGGTGGCCACCAGCGGCGGCACGCGCACGGCGGCGGTCAGCACTGCCGCACAGCCCACCGGGTTACGCTTGTGCGGCATCGTGCTGGATCCACCCCGCCCCGGGCCGCTTGGCTCGGCCACTTCGGCCACCTCGGTCTGCATCAGCAGCGAGATATCGCGTGCCATCTTGCCGAGCGTACCGGTCAGCATGCCAAGCATGGTGGCAACCTCCACCATGCGATCACGATGGGCGTGCCACGGCAGCACGGGAAGATCAAGCTGCAAGGCCTGCGCGAAATGGGCGGCAACCGCTGGTGCATCGTCGCCAAGGCTGGCCAGCGTGCCAGCAGCGCCGCCGAACTGCAACGAGCGCGCGTGCATGCGTGTCAGGTCGAGCCGCTCCAGATCGCGGCGCAGTGCATCGAGCCAGCCGCCGGCCTTCAGCCCGAACGTGGCAGGCAGCGCATGCTGCAACCATGTGCGAGCCACCATCGGCGTGGCACGATGCGTGTCGGCCAGCGCGGCACATGCATCGCCCAGGCGCAGCAGGTCCGCATCGATGGAACGCAAGGCATCCACCAGTTGCAGCACCAGTGCAGTGTCGATGATGTCCTGGCTGGTGGCACCCCAGTGAACATAGCGCCCGGCTTCCGCGTCGCGCTGCGTGACTGCGGCGGTCAATTGCTTGACGAACGGAATCGCAAGATTGCCTGCCGCAACCGCGGCTTGCGCCAGTGCATCGAAGTCGATCACTTCGGTATGCGCGCAGACTTCGGCAATCACCTGCGCTGCGCTATCTGGAATCACGCCGCATTGCGCTTCGGCAAGCGCCAGTGCGGCTTCCGTATCGAGCATGCGACGCACCGTACCGGCATCGGAGAAAACCTCCAGCACGGCCGGGCTGCCGAACATCGGGTCGGTCAGGCGGGAAAACGTAGGCATGGTCGTTGGGGGCGGACCGCTGGCAATGCGTGGATTGTGATGCAAAACGCGGCGCCGGTGTCAGCCGGCGCCGCGCTCAGGCGAAGTGGTTTGGATCAGATATCGAAGAACACCGTTTCTCCGGGCCCTTGCAACACGATATTCCAGCGATAACGATGCGATCCGTCTGCCTGGGCAATCAGCGTGGCGCGGCGTTCGGCCGGCACCAGCGCCAACACGGCATCCGCACCATTCGCGGCCGACTCGTCGGGAAAGTACATGCGCGTGGCCACATGCTTCACCAAGCCTCGCATGAAGACCGACACCATGATGTGCGGAGCTTGCGGCCGGCCATCGCCATCGGGCACGGCACCCGGCTTGACGGTGACAAAGCGGAATCCGCCATCGGCCTCGGTAGGCACGCGACCGAAACCGGTGAAGCCGGCAACCAGTGGCTCTTCGCGTGTGTCTTCCGGATGGCGATAACGCCCGGCGGGGTTGGCTTGCCAGATCTCGACCATGCCATCGGGCACGGGCTCGCCGCGACCATCGACGACACGGCCTTCGATCACGATGCGCTGGCCGGCCAGGTCAGGTGCGTCGGCGGTCAGGTCGGCGCAGTTGAGGCCGGTCAGGCCGATATGCAGGTAAGGACCTACGGTCTGGGATGCGGTGGCGTACAGCATGGCCTTACTCCATCGGCGTGGCGTCGCGGCCGCGCAGCACGATATCGAAACGGTAGCCGAGTGCGTACTCGGGTGCGGTGGTTTCCCAGTCGAACGCGGCAATCAGCCGGTTGCGCGCTTTTTCGTCGGGCACGCACTGGAAGATCGGGTCATAGGCCAGCAGCGGATCGCCCGGGAAGTACATCTGCGTGACCAGGCGCGTGGCGTAGGCGTTGCCAAACAGCGAGAAGTGGATGTGCTGCGGGCGCCAGGCGTTGTGGTGGTTGCGCCATGGATAAGCGCCGGGCTTGATCGTCTTGAACTGGTAGTTGCCGTTGGCGTCCGTGATCGTGCGGCCTTCGCCCGAAAAATGCGGGTCGAGCGGTGCATCGTGCTGATCGCGCTTGTGCGTGTAGCGTCCGGCGGCATTCGCCTGCCAGATCTCGATCAGCGCATTCGGCACCGGGCGGCCATTTTCGTCGAGTACGCGGCCGGTCACCAGCATGCGCTCGCCAATCGGCTCGCCGCCATTGCCGACGGTCAGGTCGTTGTCGCCGGCCCGCACGAACTCGGGGCCGAACAGCGGGCCGGTAACCTCCGACAGCGTTTGCGGCAACGCGATCAGTGGCTGCGCGGGCGAGCGCAATTGCGTCGAGGCATACGGGTCGAAACGGTATTCGGGTTGGGTGTCCCAGTACGGGCGGCGGTACTGGGCAAGGCGATCCGGGTGTGGGGGCATCGCGCTGTCTCCGTTGTTGTGTGTCGATGGGATCGACTGTATGCAGCGCCAGAAGTCATGTAAATTGAGATTTGGCGAAAATACGATGAATTTTTGTTATGGAAAGCTTGCCGTCGCCGGACACGTTTCGCAGCCGCATCCGGCTGCGCCACCTGCACTGCTTTGTCGCCGTGGCGCGGACCCAGCATCTGGGCCGGGCTGGCGAGCAACTGGGCCTGACGCAGCCGGCCGTGTCGAAAACGCTGACCGAGCTCGAGGAACTGGTGGGCACCCGGCTGCTGGTGCGCCAACGTGCCGGCACCGACCTGACCGCAGCCGGCATGCGCTTCCTGCGCCATGCGCTGAAGGTCCTTGAAGATCTCGACGCGGCCGCCGACAGCCTGGTTGGCGCCAATGCCCAGCGTCACGAGCGCATCCGCATCGGCGCCTTGCCGAGCATCGTGCCGGCGTTGTTGCTCGAGGCCGTCACGCAATTCCGCGCCAGTCATCCCGAGGTAGGCCTGGCCGTACAAAGCGGCATGAACCGCAACCTGATCGACCTGCTCAAGGCCGACATGCTCGACGTGGTGATCGGCCGCATGGACGATCCCGCGGCAATGGAGGGCTTGTGGTTCGAATCGCTGGCCGCCGAACCGCTGGTACTGGCCGTGCGCGCCGGCCATCCCCTGGCCGGCAACGCTCGCCCGACGATGCGCGAGGTGCTGGCGTGGCCGATGGTGGTTCCCGCCATCGGCTCGATTCCGCGCCACAGCACCGAAAGCCTGCTGGCACGGCACGGCTTTTCGCTGCCGGACGGCTGCCTCGAAACCGCCGACGCCTACCTTGGCCGGCTGGTTACGCAGCATGGCGATAGCGTCTGGGCGGCACCCTTGTCGGCAACACATCGGGCGGTGAACGCGGGCGAGATGGTGCTGCTGCCGCTGGACACCCAGGGCACCGAGGAACCGATCGGACTGCTGCGCCGAAGCGACCGGACGCTGGAGCCGGTGGCCGAAGCGTTTGCCGAATCCATTCGCACGATCGCGGCCCACCAGGCCTGAAAAATCCTCGCCTCGCATGCCATGCGTGCCACCGGGTTGCGGGTTAACGCCGATTCTGCGTCGGCAAAAACGCTGCGTATGATCCGTTCCTATTGAGAACTCACGTTCGCCCTTAGAACAAAGAGCGGACGTGTGCGCTGACAAGTGCTCGAAGAAGCTCAGCCGCACGATAGTAACGATCCAGAACGGAGACCAAGGATGTCCCAAGACCCGCGCCCCGCGACCGGCACGCTCGACGTGCAGTCATTCATCGACAACCATCGCTTCTCCGCGTATCAGTGGCTTATCCTGGCCCTATGTTTCATGATCGTCGCGATCGATGGCTTTGACACCGCCGCCATGGGTTACATCGCGCCGGCCCTGGTGCAGGAGTGGGGCATCGAGAAATCCTCGCTCGGGCCGGTGATGAGTGCGGCGCTGTTCGGCCTCGCATTCGGTGCGATTTTCGCGGGACCCATGGCCGACCGCGTGGGGCGCAAGAAGGTGCTGGTGCTGTCAGTGTTCTTCTTTGGCGCCTGTAGCCTGGCCACGGCATTCGCGCCCACCATCTGGTGGCTGACCGTGCTGCGCTTCCTGACCGGTATCGGTCTCGGCGCGGCCATGCCGAACGCCGTTACGCTAATGTCCGAGTACGCTCCGGCGCGCCGCCGCGCGATCCTCGTCAATACGATGTTCTGCGGCTTTCCGCTGGGCTCGGCCGCAGGCGGCTTCTTTGCGGCTGCGATCATTCCGCAATACGGCTGGCACAGCGTACTGGTGTTCGGTGGCGTGGTGCCGCTCGCGCTGGCCGTGCTGCTGGTGTCCGCACTGCCCGAGTCCATCCGCTACATGGTGGTACGCCAATACCCGGCCGACCAGATCCGCCGCGTGCTGGCGCGCGTGACCGGTGCCCGCCTTGACGACGTACGGGCATTTACGGTCAACGAGGCCGCCCCTGCCAGGACCTCGCCGGTCGGCACGGTGCTGGCCCCGCGCTATCGCGTGGGCTCCGCGATGCTGTGGGTCACGTATTTCATGGGCCTGGTGATTTTCTACCTGCTGACCAGCTGGATGCCGACGCTGATGAAGGATGCCGGGTTTTCGCTGCAGCGGGCGTCGCTGTTGACCGCGCTGTTCCCGCTTGGCGGCGGCATTGGCACGATTGCCGCAGGCTGGTTCATGGACCGCTTCAACCCCAACAAGGTGATCGCGTTCACCTACGCCCTGACCGGCGTGCTGATCTACACGGTCGGCCACGCGGCGGGCGGCGAACAGTTGGTGCTGGGCCTGCTGATCTTCCTGGCTGGTACGGCGATGAACGGCGCGCAGTCGTCGATGCCGACGCTGGCCGCGAGCTTCTACCCGACCCAGGGCCGCGCCACTGGCGTGGCATGGATGCTGGGCATCGGCCGGTTCGGCGGCATTACCGGCGCGTTGCTCGGCGCCGAGTTGCTGCGCCTGCATCTTGGTTTCGACATGATCTTCACGTTGCTGGCCGTGCCGGCATTCGTGGCCGCCGGCGCGCTGGTCATCAAGCAGGTCACGGGTCGTGCGTTGCCCGCGAACGACGCTGAGCCCGCCGGCAAAATGGCCTCCGGCCATTGAAACGCCCCACCTGGCGCGCCGCTTGCATGTATTACGTGCTACCGTTGCGCAGAACCATACGGCACGCCGTGGGGCACACACTTGGACCAGGACCTCGGCTCACGCAATCTTTTCTTCATCGGCTTCATGGGCGCCGGCAAGACGACGATCGGGCGAACCGTCGCGCGCCAGCTCGGCCGTCCGTTTCTGGATACCGACCATGAGATCGAGTCGCGCTGCGGCGTGCGCATCGCAACTATCTTCGAACTGGAAGGCGAGGAAGGCTTTCGCCGTCGCGAAACGCGCATCCTTGACGAACTGACGCGCCGCAGCGGCATCGTGCTGGCCACCGGCGGCGGCGCGGTGCTGCGCCCTGAAAATCGCGACATGCTACGCACGCGCGGCCACGTCATCTATCTGGACGCGACACTACCCGACCTGTGGCGCCGCACCCGGCGCAACCGCAATCGGCCCCTGCTGCAAACAGAGAATCCGCGCGAGCGCCTGGAGATGCTGTTTCGCGAGCGCGACCCGCTCTACCGGGAAATCGCCCACATCATCATGCCGGCGCATGGCGGCAGCGTGGCGCAGGCGGCCGCCACCGTGCTGGCGCAACTGGGGCTGGCGACCCCGGCCCCAGTCGCCCATGATTGAGCCTGTGACCGACATCCATTTCGGAACCGTCTGACAGCCGGCCGTCACGTCCCATGGCAGGCTCGGTGCAGGGTTGAACTTTGCGCGTCGCGCACGGCTCTCACGCTGACACGGTACCCATGGGAGGCACTCACATGCGGTTGCAAGACAAGATAGCGTTGGTGACTGGCGGCGCCGGCGGCATTGGCCACGCCATCGCGCAACGGCTGGCACAAGAAGGCGCGGATATCGTTGTTGCAGTGCATCGGCATGATGCCGATGCCGACACCACGGCCAACGCCATCCGCGCAACGGGGCGCCGGGTGTGGATTGTGGCGGGCGATATCGGCGACCCGTCGCAAGCCTTCTCGATCATCGACCAGGGGCTGACCGAGGCCGGCACGCTCGATATCCTCGTCAACAATGCCGGCGTGGAGGTGCGTGCGCCATTCGTGGAGGTGACCGAGGCCGACTACGACCACGTGCTCGACACCAATCTCAAGGGTCCATTTTTCCTGACCCAGCGGTTCGTCAGGCACCTGGTCGACCGCAAGGCGCGCGGCAAGGTCATCAATATCAGTTCCGTTCACGAGGAACTGCCCTTCCCGCACTTCACGAGCTACTGCGCAAGCAAGGGAGGACTGCGCATGATGATGCGCAACCTGGCCATCGAACTCGCACCCGCCGGAATTACCGTCAACAACATCGCTCCGGGCGCGATCGAGACACCGATCAATCGCAAGCTGATGGCCGATCGCACCGAACTGCAGGCGCTGCTGGCGAACATCCCGCTGGCGCGGCTCGGCCGGCCGGACGAAGTGGCCGGACTGGCAGCCTATCTGGCAAGCGCGGACGCGGATTACATCACGGGCGCCACGCTGGTGATCGACGGCGGATTGCTCTGGAACTATGCGGAACAGTAACGTCGCGAGCGGAGACGGAACCCGCGTACCCCATCTCGTTGCCCAGACCGCCCCGGCCCAGGCCGACGCGGTGCCGCACCCCGCCGCGCGCAGCGGCGACGCCAACGATCGCGCTGCGCGGCCATCGCATTGTCATGCGCACGCGCCCTCGATCACCCATTTGCCAAGCCCGCAACCATGCGAGTTGCCAGGCTGCGCCGCAGCCGACGCGGTGTCGCCCGCGGAACGCTATGCGGAGCTGTTTGTCGATGTCCAGGCCAGCGGCATGTTCGCCGACAGCAAGACGTTTCCGGACTGCGCGCCACTGGCCGCGCCCGCAGACATTCTGGCGCGCTATCGCGAACAGCGCGATGCGCCAGGATTTTCTCTCGACGCGTTCGTGCGCGCTCATTTTGCGCGCGAGACCATTGCCGATGACCACTACGTTTCCGACCCGTACAACTCGTTGCGCGAGCATATCGACGGATTGTGGCCCGTACTGACGCGCGAACCGTCCGAGCATCCGCCGCTCTGTTCGCTGTTGCCGCTGCCACGCCCGTACGTGGTGCCGGGCGGCCGCTTTCGCGAGCTCTACTATTGGGATTCGTATTTCACGATGCTCGGCCTGGCGGCCAGCGGCCGGCATGACCTGCTGCACGCCATGGCAGACAACTTCGCGTACCTGATCGACACCTACGGCCTGGTGCCCAACGGCACGCGCTCCTACTACCTGAGCCGGTCGCAGCCGCCGGTATTCGCGCTGATGACCGACCTGTTCGAGGTCCACGGCGTCGATTCCGCGATACGTTACCTGCCGCAACTGGCACGCGAATACGCGTTCTGGATGGATGGCGCTGACCACCTGCAGCCCGGCAATGCATACCGGCGCGTGGTGCGACTGCCCGGCGGCGCGCTACTCAACCGCTATTGGGACGACCGTGCCCATCCGCGCGAGGAAGCCTATCTCGAGGATGTGGAAACCGCGCGGCATAGCGACCGGCCCGCGCACCTGGTGTTCCGCGACCTGCGCGCCGCGGCGGAGTCCGGTTGGGACTTCAGCTCGCGCTGGTGTGAACCGGGCATGACCGATGGACAACTAACCTGCGACCTCGCCACCATCCGCACCACGGCAATCCTGCCCGTCGATCTCAATGCCCTGCTCTGGCACACCGAATGCCGCCTGGCGGAGATGTCAGAACTATCGGGCGACCGGGCTGGCGCCACGCGCTATCGCGAGGCAGCGGACCGGCGCCGGCAAGCGGTCGAAGCCATCATGTGGGACGCCCACGCCGGCGCGTACTTCGACTTCGACTGGCATCGCGGCACGCTGCGCGAGCATCTATGCGCCGCCACGCTGATGCCCTTGTTCCTGGGACTTGCCGCGCCGGACCGGGCCGGGCCCATTGCGGACGCAGTGGCCTCCAGGCTGCTCGAGGAAGGGGGACTCGCCACCTCCGAGATCCGCTCCGGCGAACAATGGGATCGCCCGAACGGGTGGGCACCGCTGCAGTGGATCGGCATCGTCGGCTTGCGCCGCTATGGGCTTGATCCACTGGCGGATGACATTGCGCACCGTTGGCTCACCACGGTGTCGAGCCTGTACGAGCGCGAGTACAAGCTCGTGGAGAAATATCGCCTGCAGCCGCGCCAGGGCGCCGCGGAAGGTGGCAGCGGCGGTGAATATCCGCTACAGGACGGTTTTGGCTGGACCAACGGTGTGGTCAGCGCGCTACTGGCCCTTTACCCGTCGCATCCTGCGGTGCGCAGCGCAGCCGGTAGCCGGGCACCCGATGCCCAGCGGTGAGCATCGGTGCCGCAAGGCGTCGCGGTACGCGCACTGCCGCACATACGGAATTTGGTTCTTTTGTTCAGAACTTCTCGATTCAGCACGGCGAAGCCCGCAATGCACCGGCAACCATCAATAACTCATGTGAGTTATTGGTGCTTCAGGCAGCCGACGTCACACTTGCCGCAGGGTCATTCGACACGACCCGAAACGACTTGGCAACTCTTACTACCCCGACGATCCCGCGCGTCGGGGTATTTCTTTTGCATGGCGCTTGCCGTGCGCCACGTCCGCACGTCAACAGTCGCCCGCCCTTTCGCCTCCCTCTCACTTGCGCTGAATCAACAAAGAGTGCCTCGTCACACCTGGACACATATTTCGGGGTAATTCGCGTGCACGATGGCGCCTCGCTTATCACTCGTGAAGGAGGCGCATATGTTCGATCCCGACAACAACCCGGCCAACCCGTCCAATCCGTCCAATTCGTCCGGTCCGTCCAGTTCATCGACGCCTGGCACTGACGGCGTCTCGACTGTCGGCAACCAGCACGCAGCACAACGCCCCGCGCCGGCATCTTCGGACCGCGTACGGGCCACGCGCCGCAAATCGTTCGCGGCCTTCCTGATGTCGATACCTGCTGGCGACACGTTCGACGCGCAGGACTTCGCGCGCGTGCAATGACAGGGGTCTCAGCCATGTACCTCATCGACACCAATGTCATCAGCGAACGGCGCAAGGGCCGCCGGGCCAACGCCGGCGTCCAGGCATTTTTCGAAGAAGCGGAACTCGATGGCCAGCCGCTGTTCCTCTCCGTTGTCACCATGGGCGAGTTACGGCGCGGCGTCGAACTGAAGCGCTTCCGCGGCGACCGCCAGCAATGCCGCCTGCTGGACGAATGGCTGCTGGCCCTGCAGCGTCGTTATGCCGGCCATATCCTTGGCATCGATGGCCGGATCATCGACTTGTGGGGCCACCTTCGCGTGCCGCATCCCGAGCATGCACTGGACAAGCTGATTGCGGCGACGGCACTGATTCATGGACTTACCGTCGTTACGCGCAACGTACGCGACTTCCATCACACCGGCGCTCGTACGCTGGATCCGTTCAGCGACGAACCGCCCCGCTGTCGCATTCTGGATCCATGCATGTCGCATTCCGGTTTGGATGACACATGGCTGATCCATACACTCAATCCGCCACCGATCACCCTGATCGACCCGACGGAGAACGCCCATGTCATCCCTGCCAGACCACCCCCAAGGCAAAGCGCCCGGACACCGCAGCAAGCCCACGGCCTTGCTGCCCATCGTCGCCGCGGCGATCCTCACTGTCCCGGCTATTGCGGCGGCACAGGCATGGCCGTCAAAGCCACTGACACTGGTCGTGCCGTTCCCCGCGGGCGGTGGCACCGATCTCGTGGTTCGCTCTATCCAGCCTCTGCTGCAGCGCGAGCTTGGACAACCGGTAGTGATCGACAACCGCAGCGGCGCGGGCGGAACGATTGGCTCCACCTACGTGGCTCGCGCGGTCCCCGATGGCTATATACGGCTGGTGTGGTCACGACAAGTACTCATGCGGTCAGTGCCTCCGTCTATCCGAACCTGCCATATCAGCCCGCGCGCGACTTCGCTTACGCCGGATTCATCGGCACATCGCCCTATGTGCTGGCGGTGAACCGCTCGTTGCAGTCGGCCGATGCCAAGGCACTGATTGCCCGGCTCAGGACTGAAAAGGGAACCCAGTTCAGCTTTGGTTCGGTCGGCGTCGGCACCGTCTCCCATCTGATCGGCACGCAGTTCGGCAAGCTCGCGAATGTGCCACTGGTTCACGTGCCCTACCGCGGCGCGGCGCCCGCCTACACCGACCTGATTGGCGGGCAGGTACAGCTGATGTTCGACAATCCGGTCGGCCTTGCCCCTTATATCAAGGCTCAGAAGATTTCCGCGATTGCCACCACGGCGCCAACCACGCTGCTGGCCAATGTGCCAACCTTTGCAAGCCAGGGCATCCCGCATTTCGACCAGCAACTCTGGTACGGCGTGGCGTTTCCGAAAGGCACCGCGCCCGCCATCGTCGACAGGTTCAATGCCGCGCTGAACAAGGTATTGACGGACAAGGCGGTGGTTGCCGACCTGGCCGCCAAGGGCGTAACCGCCCATGCCGATACCCCGGCCGCCTTGCAGACCACGGTATTGAAGGACATTCCCTACTGGGGTGCGGTAGCGAAATCGGTAGGAGCCACGATTGAATAAGCCAGTGCCACTCAACGCCGAGGTAGCCGTGATCCGTGTCTTCGTGCGCGGTGCCGTCGGTGGCAACCCGGTACCACTTGTTGCCGATGCGCGGCACATGTCGACCGCCGACATGCAAGCGGTTGCAGCACGCCATGGCCATGAATCGGCCTTCGTGCTGCCGGCCACGCGCAGCGACTGCAACTGGCGCCTGCGCTTCTTCGTGCCGGCGCACGAAATGGAAATGTGCGGCCATGCCACCGTGGGCTCCATGTGGGCGCTGCGCCAATGGGGCCACTGGACCACGCCGACAGCGCGCGTGGAAACGCTCAGTGGCGTGGTGGATGTGGAGTGGGATAACGCCCGGCAGTGCGTGTGGATTTCGCAGCCACCAGCAACGTCGCGCGCGCTTGACGAAGCCGAATGTCAACTGGTGGCGGAGGTGCTCGGGCTACCGGGACAAGCGGCACGGCTTGCCATGCACAACGCGTCGACCAGCCGCATCAAGACCCTGGTCGCCCTGCCATCGGTGGCGATGCTCGATGCGCTGCGTCCTGACTTCGCGCGCATGGCGGAGGTCTGCAATACAATCGATTCAACCGGGCTCTACCCCTACGCCGCAGGTGAACCCGATGCCGATGGCGCACCGGTGTTCCATGCCAGACAGTTTCCGCGAGCGTCGGGATACCCCGAGGATGCCGCCACCGGCATCGCGGCCGCGGCGTTATGGGGATACCTGACCGACACTGGCCCTCTGGCATGCGCGGATGCCTCGCTGCCCTCTCTCGCTGTGCGGCAAGGCGATGCCATGGGCAGCCCTTCGGAAATCCACATCGCGCCGCGTTTCAATGCACAGGGACAACGGACCGGATGCTGGCTTAGCGGGCAGGTCGAATGGAGTGAATGGAGTAACCACTGATGAAAGAAACACCTGAACAGCGTCTGGCCGCGTCACAGTTCGCGCTGCCGGACCCGCCCACGCCGCGTGGCAACTACGCGCCGGTCTGCACCGTCGCGGTTGGCGGTCTGCAGTGGGTGTCGGTAGCCGGACAGGTAAGCCGGCAGAACGGTGTGGCCATGTCGGGACAATGCAGGACCGATGATGATATCGAGCCCGCACAGCGCGCAGCCGAAGTCGCCATGTGCAATGCACTGGCTGCATTGCGGCTTGCCTGCGGTGGTCATCTCGAGCGCGTCACGCAGATCGTCAGGCTACGCGGCTTTATCCGTGCTGCCCCGGAGTTCGCGCGGCACGCCACCGTGCTCGATGCCGCATCGCACGTCTTGCACCAGGCGTTTCCCGAACAGGCACTGCCAGCGCGCAGCGCTCTCGGTGTGGCAAGCTTGCCCGATCAGGCGTGGATAGAAGTGGAAATCGATGCGTTTGTCGCCATGCCTGACGCATGACGATGCGCGATGCATCGCACGCTACGATGGCGTCGTTTCCACCTCGCGCAACAGACGCCCGAGGTGGCCGCTGCTGGCAAACCCCAGTTGCACGCTGACGCTGGACAGCGAGCGCCCTTCTGCCAGCAGCGCGCGCGCATGCGCGGCCAGGGTCCGTCGCCGTAACGCCACCGGGCTGGCCTGGTACTCAAGCTGGCACGCACGCTGCAACTGCCGGATCGACACCCCGAATTCGCTCGCCACCTCGTCGATCGATGGTAGCGGCAACTCGGCTTCCAGCGCGGTAACAAAGCGGCGCACCATGCGACGCGCCAGCGACGCCGGCTCCTCAGGCAGCGTCAGCGCACGCCCGCCCAGGATCTGCTCGACGATGGCCCGCACCAGCAGTGCACCGCTGGTTCCGGAAAGGGTCGGAGCAAGCAAGGCATCGAGCATGGCGATGGTTGCAGCGTCGAGGCGCATGGCCCCAAACCGCTGGCACTTGCGCAGAAGTTCGGCGGGCAGGTAAAGCTCGCCATGCTGCTGGCGCCCCGGGCGCGACACCGTGAAGTGGGTGGTCGAGGTGGGTAGCAATAGTGCCGAGCCGCGCGCCAGCGTGGCGATGTGCGGATCGGCGCCGGCCTTGGTGCCAGCGGCATCCGCTACGTGCGGTTCATCGCGCCACACCGACCTCAGGCTGCCGAGCCGCGGCCATAGCAGCATGCCGCAATCGTGCGCATGCCATTCGCGCCGGAAATCGGGCTGGCGACTGTGGTGCAGCGCATAGCCGTGTTCGGCGGTCAGGTGCAGCTTCGGGGAAAGGCGGACATCGGCCATGGCAAGGATCGGACAGCAAGGAACCCATCGGGAGCTCGCCATCGATCATACGCCGTTGCCGCAAGACGCGCGGACTACTGTACTACCGGGCGTTCAGGCATCGGCCCAGCGCCGCAACAAGTTGTGGTAGACGCCGGTCAAGCCGATCACTGCCTCGTGCTCATGCCCGACGGCTGCCGAGACCTGGCGCAGGCGGTTGTCCAGTTCGAACAGCAACGTGCGCTGACCATCGTCGCGCACCATGCTCTGGATCCAGAAGAACGATGACACCCGGGCCCCGCGCGTGACTGGCGTCACGTGATGCACGCTGGTGGCCGGGTACAGCACCATATGCCCGGCCGGCAACTTGACGCGCTGCTGGCCGTAGGTGTCCTCGATGACCAGTTCGCCGCCATCATACTCATCGGGCTCGGTCAGGAACAGCGTGGCGGAGAGGTCGCTGCGGATGCGGAAATCGGTGCCACCGAGGTAGCGGATCGCGTTGTCGACGTGATTACCAAATGTCTGGCCGCCTTCGTAGCGGTTGAACAGCGGCGGGAACACCTTGAGCGGCAACGCCGCCGAAAAGAACAATGCACTGTTGGCCAGGGCGTCCTGGATCAGCGTGCCGACCTGCTGCGCTACCGGAGATCCCTCCGGCAACTGCAGGTTGTGCTTGGCCAGTGCCGACTGGTAGCCAGAGGTCTGGTTACCGTCGCTCCAGTCGGCCGCATCCATCAACGCGCGGCACTGGGCAACCTGGGCTTTGGACAGGACGTCCGGAATATGCAGCATCATGATGGCAAGAACTCCGGGGTTGCCCCCGGAGTATCGGCTGGGCTTAGAAACGGAAGTTGGCCGTCAGCATACCAAAGCGTCCCGGCGCCAGCGCCGCATAGTGCGCGGTGAAGGCCTTGGTGTAGTAGGTCTTGTCGAACAGGTTCTGCACGTTGAGCTGCAGCGTCAGGTTCTTGTTCACACGGTAGGCCGCCATCGCGTCGAAGCGCCAGTACGCCGGCACATAGAGCGAGTTGGCAGGATTGCCGTAGACCTTGCTCACGTAGTACGCGCCGCCACCGATCGTCAGCGCCGGCAGCACCTGGTACGTCGACCACAGGCTGAAGCTGTTTTTCGGCGTGTTCGGGAACTGGTTGCCGTCGTTGGCCGCGTTGGCCGCCACCGGACCATTGTTCTTCAGTTCGCTGTCCAGGTAGGTATAGCCACCGAACAGGCTCCACTTGTCGGTCACGTTGCCGGCAAAGCCCAGTTCGAAGCCACGCACCTGCTGCTTGCCAACGTTCTGCGTGGTGTTGGCATCGACGGCAACGCGCGCATTGTCCTTGTCGATCTGGAAGATCGCACCGGTCAGCGACAGGCGGCGGTCAAGCAGGTCCCACTTCGTGCCAAGTTCCCACGCACGGCTGCGCTCCGGATCCAGGCTCTGGATCTGCGCCGAGAGGTTGTCGGACCCGTCGCCATTCGACGTACCCGGCGGCGTCGATGCCGTGCCGTACGACAGGTAGATGCTGCCAATCTCCACCGGCTTGTAGACGATGCCGGCCTGGTAGTTGAAGAAGCTCGAGTTGTTGGCCAGGCTGACCGCGGCCACCGCCGCACCGGTATTCGGGTTGTTGTAGGCTGGCGTGAACGAGCTGGTGCGATAGCTGTCGTAGCGGATGCCACCATTGACGAGCCATTGCTTCGTCAGCTCGACCGTGTCGAACAGGTACACCGAGCGCGTATCGGTCTTGGTCTTCTGGGTGTAGCCCATCTTGCCGACCTTGCCGGTCCAGATATCGCCCGGGTTCGGGTTGTACAGGTTCGTGCAGTCACCGCTGGCCAGCAGCGAGGCATTGCAGGTGTTGCCCGCCCCACCGCCCGGCACCACGTTGTAAGGCGTGTTGTCGGTATCGTCGCGGCTGAATTCGAAACCGAACAGCACCGAGTGCTTGAGACGGCCGGTATCGAACTTGGCAATGAAATCGGTCTGGTTGATCAGCGTGTCGGTCGCGGAATCGCGGTTCTTGCTGCTGCGGTAGACATACCCGTTGGCCACGTTGCCACGGCTGTCGTCAGGGTTGGTGACGATGTAGTCGTTGGTGCTGCGACCCCAGCGCGTGGTGTTGCGGAAGGTCAGCTTCTCGCTGAATTCGTGCTGGACGATGGCCGTGGCAATGTCGGACTGCGTGTGCTGGAAGTCGCGGTTCACCAGGCCGTAGAAGTTGTTGCGGTTCACGTTGACCGGCGCCGACGGGTTCGCCTTCGACGACTGCGCGGCCGGACGCGCATACGGAATGCTGTAGTCCGGCATGTTCTGGCCCTGCAGGTGGTAGTAGGACAGCGTGACCTTGGTCGGGCTGTTCAGGCCGAACGTGACCGACGGCGCGAAGCCCCACGAGTGCCCGCCCACCGCTTCGCGGCCCGGCGTGTTGGCATCCATCGCCATCGCATTCAGGCGCAGGCCGGTGTTGTCGTTGAGCACATAGTTGCCGTCGAGCGTGGCGCGCTTGTACGCGTCGGTGCCCAGGCCGACCGAACCCTGCACGAAGTTGTCCCTGGTCGGCAGCTTGGTCGCGAGATTGATCATGCCGCCCACCGAGCCCTTGCCACCGTACGCGGAGCTGGGCCCCTTGATGACTTCGATGTTCTCGATGTTGAACGTGTCGCGCGTTTGCGAACCCGCATCGCGAGCACCGTCCACGAAGATGCTGGCTCCCGAGTCAAAGCCACGGATGAACGGACGGTCGCCAATCGGGTTGCCACCCTCGCCCGCGCCAAACGTGATACCGGGTGTGGTGCGCAGCGCGTCCTGCAGGGAATTGGAGCCCGATTGCTGGATCACTTCGGCAGGCACCACGGTTACTGACTTGGGCGTGTCCAGCAGCGGGGCCGTGAATTTCGGCGATTCGGCGGTATCGACCTTGTACCCGTCTTCGCGCACGGCCTTGACCGTTACGCCTTGCAGTTGCTGCACCGGGCTCCCGGTGTTCTGCGCGGTGGTGGCGGCGACGGTCTCTTGCGCGGCGGCTCCCTGCATGGCCATTGCGGCCATCGGACCGGCGAGCGCCGTCACCAGCACATTGGGCCGGAATACCTCCGAATACTTGCTCATTCTTACTTCCCCGTGGATTGCTTTGTTGTTGTCTGCCTGTCATGGCTTGCAGACATTCGAACGCGCGCTGATTGCCGCGCTTTTCCTCTTCGGGGCGCGATTGTAGGCTCGTGTAAATAAAAACACAAATGCGAATCATTCTCGTACAAACACAACATGGACATCGCTTTGTACTGAAATAATTTGCCGCTTTCAGCACTTATCGATCTAACGTCGCGCATTTATACCTAACCTCGCTGGGTACACGCGCTTCATCAGTCGGCAATAACCTGTAACGGTTAGTAATAAATTGTGTTGATCAAGCAACGATTGTGTTGCCAAGCATCATGCCGGATAGGCAATACATGGACTTCGGAACCGGGCCTCGCAGTTGCGGAATTCCGGGCAGGTCTACATCGGACGGCTACACTTACGGCTCAAACACCGATCTCCGTTTTCACCGTGTCCAGTCTCAACGAGCCCTCTTCCCCGGCTGCCGCCCAGTCAGACGTATCCCTCGCCGATTTCCGCGCCACCGTTGTTCCGGTGCACGACCGTCCGCGGCCAGACCGGCTGGTCACCGGCAATCCCGATCGCACGACGTGGACGCACTACAGCGCCGCGCATGGCGACTTCGATTGCGGCATCTGGGCATGCGAACCCGGTGCATGGCGCATCGCGTTCCCCGCCGGCAAGGAAGAGTTCTTCGTGGTGATCAGTGGCCGGTTGCGCATCACGAGCCAGGCCGGCGATGCGCGCGAGTTCGGCCCTGGCGACGCTTGCGTGATTCCCGCCGGCTTTACAGGTGTCTTCGAAGTCATCGAAACCGTGCGCAAGCACTTTGTCGTGATCGACCGCAACGCGGGGTAAGCGCGCCCGCAGGAGCCCCTGCCATGACCAGACGTCTCGTCTTTCTGACCTGCATGCCGGCAGCACTGGGCGCGGCCGGCACGGTACTGGCAGCCACGCCAAGCTTCGATTGCAAGAAAGCCGAGGCGCAGGTCGAGCAACTGGTCTGCAAGGACGACACGCTGGCCAGACTCGATCGCGAAACCACGCGGCTCTACGGCCTGGCCCTCGACGCACGCTCGCTGCCCAATGCGCAGAAGAAGTCGCTGCTGGCTGAACAGCGTGGCTGGATCAAGGGCCGCAACGACTGCTGGAAGTCTGACGACGCCCGGACCTGCACCGCGAACCAATACCTGCAGCGCATCTACGACCTGCGCCACATGTACGCAGGCGCCCGCACGCAAGACGACCGAGGCATCAGCCGCGGCCCGTTCAATATCCGCTGCCCTGGCGTGGATGCAGTGATCGCCGGCACCTTCGTGCAGACCAACCCGGGCTACGCCTACCTGCGCTGGCTCGACCAGCAACTGGTGCTCCAGCAAACGCCCGCCGCATCCGGCGCGCGCTATGCCGCAACGCTCAACGATGGCGAAGCACTGTTCTGGGACAAGGGCCCCGACGCCCAATTGACGCTGCCCGGCAAGCCGGAAACCAGTTGCCGCGTGGAAATGACCGGCAACTGAACTGCGTCCTGGCGTGGTGCACATGCGACGGCCAGCCCCAATCCACCCATGTCTGCATTGCCTGATGCAGAACAGCTCCATATAATAACGATTCTCATTTCCAATGAATCGTACGGCCGGTCGCGGCAACAAGGAACGGATGATGGCCGCCGACGCAGGTCCGCATCAAGACATTCACGCGCTTTACAGCAACCACCATCGCTGGCTGCTGGGCTGGTTGCATCGCAAGGTGGGCTGCTGGCATCGCTCGGCAGACCTCGCGCATGACACCTTCATGCGCCTGCTCGCCCGTGAAGAGACGCCGTCGATTCTTGAACCCCGTGCTTTCCTGACCACCGTGGCGCAGCGTGTCATGGCCAACCAGTGGCGCCGCGACAAGCTGGAACAGGCCTACCTTGAAGCGCTGGCCCTTCAGCCGCCGGCCCTGGTGCCCTCGGTTGAAGAACGCGCGATCCTGCTCGAAACGCTGCAGGAGATCGCTGCGCTGCTTGATGGCCTGCCAGTTCCCGTGAAGCGCGCGTTCCTGATGGCACAACTCGAAGGACTGAGCCAGGCCGAGATCGCGACCGCGCTGAAAATTTCCGTCACGACTGTGAAACGCTACCTGGTACGCGCCGGCACGCAGTGCTATTTCGCGATGGCCGACGCATGAGCGGCCAAACCTCCGCAGTGCCGGCCATCCCGCCTGCAGTCGCGCGCACCGCGGTCGAATGGCTGGTTACGCTACAGGGCGACGATGCCGACGACGCAACGCACGCGGCATGGCGCCGCTGGCTCGACCAGCACCCCGACCATGCGCGTGCCTGGACCCATATCGAAGCCGTGAACGCGCGCCTGCGCGGCGTGGCGTCGCCACTGGCCACCGCCGTGGCCCGCGCCGCGCTGACGCCGCCGCATTCCGCCGGTCGCCGCAGCGCGATTCGCGCGCTCACCGTACTGTTCATGGCAGGCGGCGCCGCGTGGATGTCGCGTGAGCACACGCCGCTGCAAGGCTGGCTGGCCGATGCACACACCGCGGTTGGCGCGCAACGCGCGCTCACACTCGATGACGGCACCCGCGTACACCTGAACACCGATACCGCCATCGATATCCGGTTCTCTTCGACCGAGCGCCGCATCGTCCTGCAGCGCGGCGAAATCCTGATCGAGACCGCCCGCGATGCCTTTAACCCGCCGCGCCCGTTCCTTGTCGCCACACGCGACGCGGTGCTGCGTCCGCTCGGAACACGCTTCGCGGTGCGGCAGTTGTCCGATGCGGGATGGATCGGCGTCACCGAAGGTGCCGTTGCCGTACGTCCTGCCGATGCCACCGCCGCCGAACGCGTGATTCAGGCCGGACAGGCGGCACACTTCACCGCAGTCCGTGTCGATGCACCATCGCCGCTCGTCGACACTGCCATGGCATGGACCGACGGCATGGTGGTCGCCGCGGACATGCGGCTCGATGCATTCCTGGCCGAAGTCGATCGCTACCGTCCAGGCCGGCTGCGCTGCGACCCGGCCGTGGCAAACCTGCGTGTCTCCGGCACCTTCCCGGTGGCCAACACCGATCGCATCCTCGATGCGCTGCGCAGCATGCTGCCAGTACGCGTGCACTTCCTGACGCGGTACTGGACCAGCGTCCTGCCTGCCTGATCAAATTTCCTGAAAATTTTTTGCTGCAAGGTGGTCTGTTCCGGATTCTCGCGTGACATAGGAGGTGAAAGCCTTCTTTGTCGCCATCCTTGTCGAAATCCCAGCCGCTCCACTCCGATGCAGTCTCAGAACCACCTTGCGCCTTCGCGCCGCCGTTCCTCGCTTGTTCTCAAGCACTCGATATTGCTGGCTGCCCTGCACACTGCCGGCCTGCTCTGGCATGGCACCGCACAGGCACAACCGGCAGTCAGCGAATCGGCTGCTGCAAGCCGTGCCTATGACATTCCGGCCGGGCCGCTGCAAGCCACGCTCAACCGCTTCGGGCGCGAAGCCGGCATCCTGCTTGCCTTTACGCCCGAGCAAACCGCCAACCGGCAAAGTCCCGGCCTGCGCGGCCAGTACGGTGTGGCCGCAGGGCTGACCGCGATCCTGCAAGGGAACGAACTCGCGGCAGCGGCGCAGCCCGATGGCAGCTACATTCTGGTGCGCAGGGTCACGCAGGCGGACACGGCGGCCTCCGGCGACATTGCATCGCTACCCGCGGTGACGGTCAGCGCCAACATGGAGAGCTATCGCGCACCGGATGCCGCCGGCGTCCTGCGCTCGGACCTGCCGATCATCGATACGCCGCAGGCCGTCAACATCGTGCCCGCGCAGGTCATGAACGACCAGCGTCCGCGTAATCTCGACGACGCGCTGAAGAACGTCAGCGGCATCACCCAGGGCAATACGCTGGCGGGCACCATGGATGCGGTCATGAAGCGTGGCTTCGGCGACAACCGCGATGGGTCGATCATGCACAACGGCATGCCGCTGGTACAAGGGCGCGGCCTGAACGCCGCCGCCGACAGCGTAGAGGTGCTCAAGGGCCCCGCCTCGCTGCTCTACGGCATCATGGATCCCGGTGGCGTGATCAACGTAGTGCCCAAGCGGCCATCGCTGCAACGCGCGACATCGCTGTCGCTGCTCGGCACCACCTATGGCCACGGCAAGAACGGCGCGGGCGGCACGCTCGACACCACCGGCCCGATTGGCACGTCCGGGCTGGCCTACCGGCTGGTGGCGGACTATATCGACGAAGACTACTGGCGCAACTTTGGCCAGCACCGCGAAACCCTGATCGCGCCGTCGCTGGCCTGGTACGGCAAGGACACGCAGGTCAACCTGTCCTACGAGTATCGCAAGTTCCTGTATCCGTTCGACCGTGGTACCGCGCTCGATCCGCGCACGCTGGAACCGCTGCCGATTCCAAGCCGCCGCCGCATCGACGATGTACTCAACGAGATGAACGGCGAATCGCACCTGGCCCAGCTGACCGTCGATCACCAGTTCAATGCCGACTGGCGCGGCCACTTTGGCTACAGCTACAACCGCGAGGGCTACGATGCCGGCCAGCTGCGCAACACCGCGGTCAATCCGGTCACCGGCGTTTTGACCCGCAGCAATGACGCCACCCACGGTGCGCTGGCCACCGACAGCTATGGCATTGCCTATGTCAGCGGCAATGTTCGCGCGGCCGGCATGCGGCACGAACTGCAGATTGGCGTCGATAGCGAGTACCGTCGTATCTATCGCCGCGACCTGCTGCGCCAGCGGGCCACCGCCGCGTTCAACTACCTGAATCCGACCTACGGCCTCGAGGTTCCCTCCACGACTGTTTCAGCCAGCGACAGCGACCAGACGGACACGCTGCACACTACCTCGCTATTCCTGCAGGACAGCATTTACCTGACCGACAAATGGATTCTGGTGGCCGGCGCACGCTACCTGACCTACAGCCAGGTGGCCGGCCGTGGCCGGCCCTTTGTCACGAATACCGATGTATCAGACCAGAAGTGGCTGCCACGCGCGGGGCTGGTCTACAAATGGACCCCGGCGGTGTCCACATACGTCAGCTATACCCAGTCGCTGAAGCCAAACTCAACAATCGCGCCACTGAGCGGCGGTACGGTCATCGACTCGTCGATCGCCCCCGAGCAGGCCACGTCATGGGAGCTCGGCACCAAGGTGGACCTGGCCAGCGGACTCAGCGGCACGCTGGCACTGTTCAATATCGACAAACGCAATGTGCTGGTATCGCAGTACAACACGAGCACGGGCCTGACCGACTGGCGCACCGCAGGCAAGGCACGTTCGCGCGGTGTGGAACTGGACCTCACGGGCCAGATCGGCCGGCGCTGGAACGTCATTGCCAGCTACGCCTATATCGATGCCAAGACCACCGAGGACCCCCAGTACGCCGGCAACCGATTGTGGAACGTGGCCGAGCATACGGCGTCGCTGTCCGCGGTCTACGACTTCGGCCAGATCTTCGGTGGCGACCGTCTGCGCCTGGGTGGCGGCGCGCGCTATGTGGGCAACCGCCCCGGCGATTCGGCCAATAGCTTCATGTTGCCGGCCTATACGATCTTCGACGCCTTCGCCACGTACGAAACGCGCATTGGCGGCCAGAAGGTACGCTTCCAGCTCAATGCGAAGAACCTGTTCAACCGCGTGTACTACCCGTCCGCTGTGAACCAGCTCAACGTGGCAATCGGCGACGCGCGCCAGGTGTCGCTGCTAACAACGTTTGAATTCTGATGTCCAGCTCCCCTCTCCCGCGGCGCGGGAGAGGGGTTGGGGGAGAGGGCATGGCGTTCTGCTTGCCAACTAGTCGCGTTTTGAACCGCTGACCCTCTCCCCCGCCCCTCTCCCGCGCGCGGGAGAGGGGAGAAAATCAAGGGCATAATCAACTCTTACACGACCTCGCCACACCATCCACGAATCAGATCCACCGCACCGCCTTCCGACTCGCACGCCGTCATGCCGATCTCGCGTGCCCAGTACCGCTCGGACCCGTCGGCCATGCGCCATGCGTGCAGACGCCTTGTGTAGCACTGCAGATCGTATTCCCCGGTAATGCCGATTGCGCCATGCACGGCGTGGGCGATCGATGTGACCGGCGTCACCGCTTCGGACGCATTGAACTTGCCGATGGCCGCGTGCAAGCGAGCGGGCTGCCAACCTTGCGCGCAACAGGCGATCTGCGCGGCCATGCGCGCGGCTGCCACGTGCTCGGCCATGACACTGATCTGATGCTGGATTGCCTGGAACTTGCCGATATGGCGGCCAAACTGCTCGCGGTCATTGGCATATTGCAGCGTCAGGTCGAAGACACGTGCCATCGCACCGGCCATCTGTGCCGCGTGCAAGGCCGCCCCAATCGTGCGCAGCGTACCGGCAGGCAATGCAAACATCGACACAGGCGTGCAAGCCAGACTGACCGTGAGATCGCTGTGGATGCCCGTTGGCGCAATGTCAGCCGCGTCGCGATGCACCAGACCCGCATCGCCGCCCTGCTGCACCAGGAACCAGGTCGCCGTGGCGCCATCCGCAACATGCGTGCGCGGCTGCCCATCGAAGCCTGCCAGCGCAATCGGCTCGACGGGCGGCGCAATGCCTGCCGCGTGCAGTACGGCACGCGCAAACATTGACTGTGCCAGCGGCACTGGCAACGTGTAATAGCCCATCGTCAGAAGCATGGGCAGCACCTCGGACAACCCCAGCCCCATATCGGGCAACAGGCTGTCAACGAAGCCGCTTTCCTGCAGGGGTTTCCACAGCACGGCGGCATCCGCACCGCGCTCCAGTTCACGCACAATCGCCGGTGTGCAATGGTCGCGCAGCACCGCTTCCAACGCATCCGAATAGATGTTTTCCAATTGCAGTCTCCCGTCAGCGCAAGCCCAGCCCACGCGCAATCATCCCGCGCAGGATCTCGCGCGTGCCACCGCGCAGCGAATACGTTGGCGATATCTGGCTGACATAGGCCACGGTCCGATACAGGTCCGCATCCGCGGCCAGAGCGGCATCGTCACCGAGCGCGGCCTCGGCCAACGCGCCGATCGATTGCTCGAGTTCGGTGCCCAGATCCTTGACCAGCGCGGCCTCCACCAGCGGACTTTCGCCCGCCGCCAGCCGGGCAGTTACCGCCAGCGACATCGCGCGCAGTACGGCAAGGCGCCCGACGATCCGGCCGATCGTCACGGTATCCCGTTGCACGGCAGGCAGCCGACGTAGCGCGGCAATCCAGGTATCGAGCAGCACCACACTCGAATACAGGCGCTCCGGCCCGCTGCGCTCGAATGCCAGTTCCGCGTTGACCTGCTCCCAGCCGGCACCTTCCTGACCAATCAATGCGTCGGCCGGCAACCAGACGTCTTCGAAGCTGACCTCCGAGAAATGCGCATCGCCGGCCAGATCGCGAATCGGACGCACCGTGACGCCTGGGGCCGACAGGTCGACGATCACCTGCGACAAGCCCTCCTGCCGATCACCGGTCTCGCCGGAGGTGCGCACCAGCGCCAGCATGAAATGGCAACGATCGGCATTGGTGGTCCAGATCTTGCGGCCGTTGAGCCGCCATCCGCCGTCAGGCTGCGGCCTGGCGCGCGTGGTCACGCTGGCCAGGTCCGAACCTGAGTTGGGCTCGCTCATGCCGATGCAGAAGAACGCTTCTCCGCGGCAGATGCGCGGCAGATAGAACGCGCGCTGCGCGTCGTTGCCGTAGCGCAGGATCAGCGGACCACTTTGCCGGTCCGCAATCCAGTGCGCCGACACGGGAGCGCCACATGCCAGCAACTCTTCCACCAGCACGAAACGCGCGAAGGCATCCAGCCCTGCGCCACCATACCGTACGGGCAACGTGATGCCGACCCAGCCGCGTTGCGCCAGCGCACGGCTGAATTCCGCGTCGAATCCCATCCACGAACGCGCACGTGCATCGGGCGGCAGCGCGGGAAGATGATCGTGGAGAAATGCCTTGACCTCGCGCCGGAACGCCGCAGCCTCGGGCGGCAAGGTGGTCAATGCGAAAGTGCCGAACAGGGAACGCAAGGTCGACTCCTCGATAGGCGTCGTGGCCGGAATGACTACCACCTGCTCCCCTCTCCCGCGTGCGGGAGAGGGGCCGGGGGAGAGGGCCAGCAGTTCAAACTAGACAGACTTGCCCGCCAGCAACCGACGCGCTGTATAGGTCATCACGGTCTCGTTACGCTGGTTGAAGACTTCGATCGACGAATCCACCACCGCGCGCCCGCTTTTCGATGTGGGACGGATACCGGTCACCGTGATCCGTGCATGGATCGTGTCGCCCACCAGCACCGGCCCAAGGATCTTCTGCGTCAGTTCGAGCATGGCCAGCCCGGTACCCTGGATCATGGTCTGCAGGATAAAACCTTCGATCAACGAATACGTCAGCGCGGCCGGCACGGGTCGCCCCTTGATGGCGCCCGCCTCATACCCTTCCTCGATAAAGATCGCCTCGAGCATGCCCGTCACCGAGATAAAGTTGACCAGGTCGGTCTCGGTTACCGTGCGCCGGAACGTATCGAATACCTGCCCTTCCTGGATGTCCTGCCAGTAGAAGCCCTGCCCGAGCCGTTGCGGCCGTGTATCGGTCATGTCGTCTCCGTGGTATCGAGTTGGAACTCAGCCCAGCGCCGCGATCTCGTCGTCGCTGAGGCCGATGCTGCTAAGTACTTCGCGCGTATGCTCGCCGAGCCGTGGCGGCACGGCGGCATGGGCACGTTCGCCGCCAAAGCGCACCGGCGCCCCGGGAAACCGCAACGTGCCCATGGCGGGATCGTTGACCTGATCGAAGAATCCGGTTGCGCGCAGATGCGGGTCATCTACCAGTTCGTCGAGACCATTCACGCGGGCCACCGGAATCTGCAGGGTTTCGCATAGCGCAAGCCACTCATCGGTCTTGCGCTCGCGCACCAGTTCGCCAGTGATTTCATAAAGCGTCTCGATATGGCGTGTGCGAGCGGCAATATCGGTAAAGCGTGCATCGCCGGCCAGGTCATGCCGGCCTGCGGCCTGGAAGAAGTCGCGCCAGTGCGCATCGGTGTACGGCATCATGCAGACATAGCCGTCCGCGGTCTGGTAGGGCCGGCGCAACGGCGCCAGCACGCGCGGGTAGCCAGCCGTGGCGCGCGGCGGTTCGAAATGCTGCCCGTACAGGTGCTCGACCATATTGAACGCCACCATCGATTCGAACATCGGCACTTCGACCAAACCACCCTTTCCGCCCTGGCGTTCGCGGCCAGCCAGCGCGGCCGAGATCGACAGCGCGGCCACCAGCCCGCTGGTCTTGTCCGCAGAGATCGTCGGGAAATAGCGCACGGTGCCGGTCTGCGCGGCCATCAGCGCCGCATTGCCGCACAACCCCTGGATGATGTCGTCGTAGGCCGGGCGCCCGCCATAGGGGCCATCCTCGGCAAACCCGAGCAGGCTCACGTAGATCAGTTGCGGATGGCGCGCCATCACGCTGGCCGGGTCCAGGTCGAGTTTGCCCAGCTTCTGCGGCCGCATGCTGTGCAGGAACACGTCGGCGGTGTCCAGCAGCCGATGCAGCGCAACCTGCGCGGCAGGCTGCTTGAGGTTCAGCACCACGCTTTTCTTGCTGCGGTTCACGCCCAGGAAAATGGCCGACATGCCGTCTTCGGTCGAAGGGCCGGTACGGCGCGTGGAATCGCCCTCCGGGGTTTCCACCTTGATGACCTCGGCGCCCAGGTCCGCCAGCCACTGGCTGGCATAGGGGCCCATCACGACGGTCGACAGGTCAATGACACGGATACCGGACAGGGGCAGCACTCGGGGTCTCCTTTGACGCCTGATGGCTTCTCATGGGGAAACAGCGTAGTGCACCACGCCCGATGCGTCTAATATTAGATTTTTAGGAACTGATATCGATTGAATATCACTATGGACTTGCGCCAACTCCAGCAATTCGTTGTGCTTGCCGAGACCGGCAACTTCCACCGTGCCGCCGAACGGCTGCACATGGCGCAACCGCCGCTGTCGATCTCGATTCGCAAGCTCGAAGAGTCATTGGGCACGCCATTGTTTATCCGCACGACGCGCGGTGTGCGGCTGACCCAGGCCGGCGAGGCCGCCCTGGCCGATGCACGGCGGGCACTGTTCCATGTCGGACAGGCCCGCGCCGCCGCACAGTCCGCCGCTCACGGCGAACGCGGCGCGCTGCGCATCGGTTTTGTCGGTTCGGCCACCTATGCGTTGCTGCCGCGCCTGATTCCGGCATTCCGCAGCGCGCACCCCGGGATCGAACTGATCCTGCATGAATCGACCTCCGCGGCGATCCTGGACCGGATCGAGCGCGGTCAACTCGACGCCGGCCTGGTCCGCTTTCCAATCCTGAACAGCGGCCCATTCCAGTTGCTGCCGCTCGAATCGGACAGCTTCGTAGCCGCCGTGCCTGCCGAAAGCCGCTTCGCGGCACGTGACACCATCGCACTCAAGGCGCTGGCCAATGAACCGTTCATCATGCATCCGGCGGCCGACGTGCCCAACCTCCGGGCCGTAGCCATGCTGCTGTGCCAGCAAGCCGGTTTCGTGCCGCGTATCACGCAGGAAGCCGTACAGGTGCAAACCATCGTGAGTCTGGTCGAAAGTGGCCTCGGTGTGGCACTGGTACCGGGCGTTACCGCGCGCTATACCAATCGGCGCGTACGCTTCCTGCGCCTGTCGAGCCCGCGCCCGGCCACGCGCATCGGCATTGCGCTGGCAACCCCGCAGGACACCGACGACCGGCACGTCCAGCACTTTATCGCTGCAGCGCAACGAATCGCACAAGGCTAGGCGGCGATCTTTCCAGATATAGAGCCGATGCATGATTGCCATGAAACTTGTGGCAACGTTGCTGGCATGTTGTCGCAGGCACCGTACATTGTTTCCAGAAGAAAAGATGTACGTCGCCTGGAGACACGATGGAAGACACTGCATTCTTCGCTGATCTTGATGCGCGGCATCGGCGCATCTGGCCTGCCGGCGTGCCCACCGCGCCGCACTATCCGCACGGCGAAGTCAGCCTTGGCGAATCGCTGCGCGCATGGGCTCGCATCCAGCCCGAACGACCGGCACTGGTCTACTACGGCACCGAGATCAGCTACGCCGAGCTCGACGACCTGAGCGAGCGTTGCGCCGAACTGCTGCGCGGCCATGGCATCGGACCCGGCGAGCGCGTGGCGGTATTGCTCGGCAACTGTCCACAGTTTCATATCGTGTTCTACGCGATCCTTAAGCTCGGTGCCGTCTATGTCCCCGTGAATCCGCTATTCAAGGAACACGAACTTGTCTATGAGCTCAACGATGCCGGCGCCACCACGGTAATCGCGCTCGACACGCTGGTGCCACTGCTCATGAGCGTGAAGTCGCAGACGCGCGTGGAGACGGTGTTCCGTACCTCGGCTGGCGAGTTCCTGCCCGCACATCCCACGCTGCCCATCCCTGCGGGACTCGACGCATCTCCGATCGAGTATCCGGGCACGATCGACCTGATGCCCGCGATTCGACTCTGCACCGGCAACGTCCGCGATGTGCGGATCGATCTCGATGCATTGGCCGCGCTGAACTACACCGGCGGCACCACCGGCATGCCCAAGGGCTGCATGCATACCCAGCGCGACATGATCTACACCGCGGCGGCATCGCTGGCGGTCAGCAGCAGCGCCGCGGATCTGGCACCGGCAAGGCCATCTTCCGACGTGATGCTGAATTTCCTGCCGATGTTCTGGATCGCAGGTGAGAACCTTGGCCTCGTCTACCCGGTTTTCAGCGGGGCCACGCTGGTGCTGCTGGCGCGTTGGGACCCGGTGGCCGTGATGGCGGCCGTGGACCGCTATCGCGTCAACCGCACGTTCATGGTGGTCGATAGCGTGGTCGAGCTACTACAGCACCCTGACCAGCAACGCTACGACCTGCGCTCGCTGCAACATACCCGTGTAGCGTCGTTTATCCGCAAGCTCACCGTGGACCTGCGCCGGCAATGGCAGGCGCTGACCGGCGGTATCCTGGCAGAAGGTGCATGGGGCATGACGGAGACGCACACCAGCGACACCTTCACGGTCGGCATGCAGGCCGACGACATGGACCTGCACGGGCGACCGATCTTCGTTGGCCTGCCCGTGCCGGGCACGCGCATCCGGATCTGCAGTTTCGAGACCGGTGAGTTGCTGCCGATCGGCGAGGAAGGCGAGATCGTGGTCAAGACGCCGTCGCTGCTCAAGGGCTACTGGGGCCGCCCCGATGCCACGGCCGAAGCGCTGCGCGACGGCTGGTTCCACACCGGCGATATTGGCGCGTACGACGAACACGGCTACCTGCACTTCCTTGGGCGCCGCAAGGAAATGATCAAGGTGCGCGGCATGAGCGTGTTTCCATCGGAACTCGAAGTCCTGCTCGGACGCCATCCCGCCGTGCTCGGCTCGGCGGTAGTCGCGCGCCCCGACACCGAGAAGGGCCAGGTCCCCGTGGCCTTTATCCGACTTCGTCCCGAACACGAGGGCACCTCATCGCAGGACCTGCTGGCCTGGTGCCGCGAGCACATGGCCAGCTACAAGGTGCCGGAGATCCGCGTGGTAGCGGCATTGCCGATGACCGCCACCGGCAAGGTCAGGAAGGTGGAGTTGCAGAAGCAGTTCGAGCCGGACGCCAGCACCGACTGATGACGAACGACAAATGACAAATGACAAATGCGATTCCGGAACACCGGAACGACAACCAGGAGACACGATATGGATTCAAAGCGACGCAGCCTTCTGAAACTGTCCGCGGCCTCGTTGGGCGGTCTTGCGTTGAACCGTCATGCGCTGGCCCAAGGGGCTCCGGCTACGGGCACGGCAGCAGGCCCGATCCGCATCGTACTGCCCTACCCGCCAGGGGGCTCGACCGATGCCATTACGCGCTTTATTGCCGACAAGCTTGGTGCGGCGCTGAAGACCAGCGTGGTGGTCGACAACCGGCCCGGCGCGGCCGGCATGATTGGCGCCGCGGCGGTGGCAAGCGCCGCACCCGATGGCCGCACGTTGCTGTTCACCAATACCGCGCTGATCCAGAGCCCACTGATCCAGCCGCAGCCCCTGTACAACCCGCTGACCGACTTTGAACCGCTCTCGCTGGTAGCCGATGCCGCGCAGGTATTCGTAGCCAGCGATGCCACGCCCGCAAAAACACTGGCGGAATACGTCGAATGGGCGCGCAAGAACCCCGGTTCGGCGTATGGCAGCCTGGGGGTCGGGTCCACCGGTCACCTGTATGGTGAGCTGCTCAAGCGCAAGGCCAACGTCAATATCGTGCACGCGGCCTATAAAGGCGATGCGCCCGCCATTGGCGACCTGCTGGCGAAGCAGTTGCCGGCGAGCTTCGTGTCCACGGTGATGGCCAAGACCTACGGCGATGCCGGCCGCATCAAGGTACTGGCCACGCTAGGGTCGCAGCGTGTACCGTCGCTGCCCAACGTACCCACGTTTGCCGAAGCTGGTTTTACCGGATTCGAATCGATCGGCTGGATCGGCATGCTGGCACCGGCAAGGATGTCGGCGCCAATGGTGCAACGGCTGTCCGGCGAGATTGCAGCAATCGTAAAGTCGCCGGCCGGGTCGAAGATGCTGGTCGACAGCGGCATGCTGCCGCGCGGCTCGACGGCGCCCGAATTTTCCGCCTTGCTAAAGCGCGACCAGCAGGTCTGGCAGGGACTGGTCAGCCAATCCGGTATCAAGCTGGATTCGTAATCAACGTGCGCGGCATGATGCGCACAACTCAACACAAAAAGGTCGACGGCCAGTCTTTCCAAATTATTCAAGCCGAGTTCAAAGAAATTTACATCGCGGCGTGATGACATTCCCGGTCGTCGACCAATCCCCCTCCCACGCCGGATCGCCGTCCGGTCAGTGCCCAACCTGTCAGCATTCCTGTCTGAGTGCATGACTTGACACCTGCGATTGCGGTTCCTTTAATGACTTACGCATAACCGGCGCATAGTCCGGCAGGCCTGTTCATAAGCCGAGGGGAATATGGAATCGGGCAGCGTTCATGACGCACAGCGCAAGAAGGAAGAACTGCGCAGCTTCCTGTTTCTGACCGCCGTGATGGTGCCGGTCCTGTCCGTCATCATCGTGGCCGGCTATGGCTTCATCGTGTGGATGAGCCAGTTGATCAGCGGACCGCCTACCCATTGACCTCCTCCGCTTGATCCGCTCTATCGCTTTATTCGCCGTGTCATGGCAGCACCTTGGCCCAAAGGCCAATTAAAAAAAGACTGAAACACTGCAACCCTGCAAGAGCAGTCCCATCAAGGGGTATCCACATGCCCGCCAGACCTCCGATCCCCATCGTGCCCGTCGCTTCGGACGACGAGTGGCATATCGCGGGCATCATGGTGTACGCCCATCCGGCCAGCCTGGAGCGGGTCCGCAATGCCATCGCGGCCATGACCGGCACCGAGATCCATGCAATCAGCGACGCCGGCAAGCTCGTCGTCACGGTGGAAGCCCCCACCTCGCACGCCATCGTGGCCCAACTCACCTGCCTGCATCAGCTCGAAGGCGTGATATCCGCCACGCTGGTCTATCAGCACAACGAAGACGCCGCAGCGATGTACGAGGAGATCTCCGATGTCAGTCACGCGTCGTGAATTCATCAAGCAGACCGCCATCGCAGCCACTGCATCGGTGGCGGGTGTGCCGCTGCCGGCCGGTTCTGCCAATTTCGTTACAGATAGCGAAGTCACCAAACTGAAATGGTCGAAAGCGCCCTGCCGCTTCTGCGGCACGGGCTGCGGTGTGACGGTCGCGGTACGTGAGAACAAGGTGGTGGCCACCCAGGGCGATCCGCAGTGCGAGGTCAACAAGGGCCTGAACTGTGTAAAGGGCTACTTTCTCTCGAAAATCATGTATGGGCAGGACCGGCTCACCAAGCCGTTGCTGCGCATGAAGAATGGCAAGTACGACAAGAACGGCGACTTTGCCCCGGTCAGCTGGGAACGTGCGTTCGACGAAATGGAGCAGCAGTTCAAGCGCGTGCTCAAGGAAAAGGGCCCTACCGCCGTAGGCATGTTCGGCTCGGGCCAATGGACCATCTGGGAAGGCTACGCGGCGTCCAAGCTCATGAAGGCCGGGTTCCGCAGCAACAATATCGACCCCAATGCCCGGCATTGCATGGCGTCGGCCGTCACGGGGTTCATGCGCACGTTCGGCATGGACGAACCGATGGGCTGCTATGACGACTTCGAGAATGCCGACGCGTTCGTGCTGTGGGGCTCGAACATGGCCGAGATGCATCCGATCCTGTGGACCCGCATCACCGACCGCCGCCTGAGCCACCCGAAGACCCGGGTGGCCGTGCTGTCGACCTTCACGCACCGCTCATTCGACCTGGCCGACCTGCCGATCATCTTCACGCCGCAGACCGACCTGGCAATGCTGAACTACATCGCCAACCACATCATCCGCACCAACCGCGTCAACAAGGATTTCGTCAACAAGCACACGGTATTCAAGGAGGGGGTGACCGATATCGGCTACGGCCTGCGCCCCGACAATCCGTTGCAGAAGGCGGCCAAGAATGCCGGCAACCCTACCGATGCAAAGCCGATCACGTTCGACGAGTTCGCGAAGTTCGTCTCGAAATACGACGCGAACTATGTCAGCAAGCTGTCGGGCGTGCCGAAAGACAAGCTGGAGAAACTGGCCGAACTCTATGCCGACCCCAACGTCAAGGTGATGTCGTTGTGGACCATGGGCTTCAACCAGCACACGCGCGGCACGTGGGTCAACAACATGGTCTACAACGTGCACCTGTTGACCGGCAAGATCGCCACGCCCGGCAACAGTCCGTTCTCGCTGACTGGCCAGCCCTCGGCATGTGGCACTGCGCGTGAAGTTGGCACTTTCTCGCACCGGCTGCCGGCGGACATGGTGGTCACCAACCCCAAGCACCGCGAAGAAGCGGAGCGGATCTGGAAGCTTCCGGCCGGCACCATCCCCGACAAGGTTGGCTACCACGCGGTGCTGCAGAACCGCATGCTCAAGGACGGCAAGCTCAACGCCTACTGGGTGCAGGTCAACAACAACATGCAGGCCGCCGCCAACATGATGCAGGAGGGCTTGCCCGGTTACCGCAACCCGGACAACTTCATCGTGGTGTCGGATGTCTATCCCACGGTAACGGCGCTGTCGGCCGACCTGATCCTGCCCAGCGCCATGTGGGTGGAGAAGGAAGGCGCCTACGGCAACGCCGAGCGCCGCACGCAGTTCTGGCATCAGTTGGTCGATGCTCCTGGCGAGGCACGCTCCGACCTGTGGCAACTGATGGAGTTCTCGAAACGCTTCAAGGTCGAGGATGTCTGGCCGGCCGACCTGATTGCGAAGAAGCCCGAACTGCGCGGCAAGACGCTGTTCGATGTGCTGTATCGCAATGGCAACGTCGACAAGTTTCCGATCAAGGAAGCCAGCACCGAATACAACAATGCCGAAGCCAAGGTCTTTGGCTTCTATGTGCAGAAAGGGCTGTTCGAGGAATACGCAAGCTTCGGCCGCGGGCACGGGCACGACCTCGCACCGTTCGATGCCTACCACGAGGCGCGTGGCCTGCGCTGGCCAGTGGTCAATGGCAAGGAAACGCTGTGGCGCTATCGCGAGGGCAGCGATCCATATGTAAAGGCCGGCACCGGCTTCCAGTTCTACGGCAATGCGGATGGCAAGGCCGTGATCTTCGCGCTGCCCTACGAGCCTCCCGCGGAGTCTCCGGACAAGGAATATCCGTTCTGGCTGGCCACCGGACGCGTGCTTGAACACTGGCATTCCGGTTCGATGACGCGGCGCGTTCCCGAACTGTATCGGGCGTTCCCCAACGCGGTCTGCTTCATGCATCCCGAAGACGCCAGGAAGATGGGCTTGCGGCGTGGCGTGGAAGTGGAGGTGGTGTCGCGGCGGGGCCGCATGCGCACGCGCATCGAGACACGCGGACGTGACACCCCGCCGCCCGGGCTGGTCTTCGTGCCATGGTTCGATGCCAGCCAGCTGATCAACAAGGTGACGCTCGATGCCACCTGCCCGATCTCGTTGCAGACCGACTTCAAGAAGTGCGCGGTCAAGATCGTCAAGGTATAGAAGGAGACGCCATGAAGCCGAGCCGATCCTGGAAAATCCTGCTGGCTTTCAGTGTCTGGATCCTGGTTGCGACGTTCACGCTGTTCGTCGCGCCGGCTGGCGCGCAAGGACTGGTTGATGCCATGCGCGGACCGACACCGGTGGCCGACGAGTCCAAGGCGCCGCTGCTGTATC
The DNA here is from genome assembly GCA_963543405.1 of uncultured Cupriavidus sp. Lineage (GTDB taxonomy): Bacteria > Pseudomonadota > Gammaproteobacteria > Burkholderiales > Burkholderiaceae > Cupriavidus. The sequence goes on along the minus strand of CAUUBQ010000003.1, from coordinate 31,849 downwards.
CGACCGAGAACAAGGATATCCGTCGCACGCGCAACTACACGATGCAGCCACCGACCATCCCGCACAAGATCGACGGCTACCAGCTGGATAAGGACTTCAACCGCTGCATGTTCTGTCACGCGCGTACCCGTACCGAGGAAACCGGCGCAATTCCGGTCAGCATCACGCACTACATGGACCGTGACAACAACGTGCTGGCCGAAGTCTCGCCACGGCGTTATTTTTGTGTTCAGTGCCACGTGCCGCAGGCCGATACCAAGCCACTGGTGGGCAACACCTTTGTCGACGTCGAGACCATGCTCAAGCGCAGCGGCAGCAAGGGTGCCAGCAGTGGCAACAGTGGCAAGGGCAGCAGCACCAAGAGCAGTGCCAAATAGCAGCGGGGCCAGCGATGAAGCGCAGACTCTGGGATCTCATCAAGCGCTACTGGCGCACGATCAATCGGCCCAGTGCGTATTTCAGCCTGGGCTTCCTGACGCTGGGCGGCTTCATTGCCGGCGTGCTGTTCTGGGGAGCTTTCAATACGGCACTGGAACTGACCAATACCGAGAAGTTCTGTACCGGCTGCCACGAAATGCGCGACAACGTGTACCAGGAATTGCAGGGCACGATCCACTTCACCAACCGTAGCGGCGTGCGCGCCAAATGCTCCGATTGCCACGTGCCGCACAACTGGACCGACAAGATGGCCCGCAAGATGCAGGCGTCGAAGGAGGTCTGGGCCAAGATCTTCGGTACCGTGAACACGCGCGAGAAATTCCAGGAGCATCGGCTGGTGCTGGCCCAGCACGAATGGGCGCGCTTCAAGGCCAACGATTCACTGGAATGCCGCAACTGCCACGACTATCAGTCGATGGACTTTACGCGGCAAAGTCCGCGCGCGCAGGCCATGCATTCGACCTATCTGGCCAACAAGGAAAAGACCTGTATCGATTGCCACAAGGGCATCGCGCATCATCTGCCCGACATCGGCAAGGCCGAGGAGCAATGACGCCATGACGGGCGCGGTGCTGGAGGCCAGCCACCTGACCGTCCGGCGCATGGGCCGGGCGATCTTTCGCGACATCAGCCTGTCGCTCGCCCCAGGTGCGCTGATGCAGGTCACCGGTGCCAATGGCGCGGGCAAGACCAGCCTGCTGCGTGTGCTGGCGAGCCTGCTGCAACCGGCTGATGGACAACTGTGCTGGCATGGTCGGCCGGTGCGTACCGGCGACGCCGGGTACCTGGCCAACCTTGCCTATATTGGCCACACCAACGGTATCGATGCCGATCTCGACGCCACTGAAAATCTTCACTTTGCCGCGCGCATGGCAGGCCTGCGACCCGACGCGGCAACGATCCGTCATGCGCTGACTGTGGTCGGACTCGATGCGGTGGCCGGCGTCCCGGTGCGCGCGTTGTCGCAAGGCCAGCGCCGCCGCGTGGCGCTGGCGCGCCTGGCCGTTTCGCGGCATGCGCTATGGTTGCTCGACGAACCGCTGACATCGCTCGATCACCAGGCGGCCGACCGCTTTGGTACGCTGCTCGACGCGCATCTGGCCGCTGGTGGCATGGCGGTCATTGCCACGCATCAGTTGCTACCGGTGCCCGGCGCGGTACTTGAACTCGCGCCCGCCACCAAGACGTCGAACAGGTGGCCCGCATGAGCGGCGCAATTTCCTCAACGTTATCCGCGACGTTCTCCATCGTCGCGCATGACCTGTCGATCGCCTGGCGCCGCCGCAGCAGCCTGCTGGCCAGCGTGGTGTTCTTCGTGATCGTCTCCAGCCTGTTTCCCCTGGCGATTGGCCCCGAACCGCAGCAATTGCGTGCGTTGGCGCCGGGCATCCTGTGGGTGGCGGCACTACTAGCCTCGATGCTGTCGCTATCGCGACTGTTCACGCAGGAGTATGCCGACGGCACGCTAGACCAGTTGCTGCTGTCGCCGCATCCGCTCGCCTTGCTGGTACTTGGCAAGATCTGTGCCCACTGGCTGACCAGCGGCCTGCCGCTGCTGGTACTGACCCCGTTGCTGGCCCAGCAGTACTCGCTGCCCGGAAGTGCGACGTTGCTGCTCTCGGTGTCGCTGCTGTTAGGCACACCCGTGCTAAGCCTGATCGGTTCGGTGGGCGCCGCGTTGACGCTGGGGGTGCGCGGCGGTGCCGTGCTGCTGTGCGTTCTGGTGCTGCCGCTGTCGATTCCAGTCCTGGTTTTTGGCGCAAGTGCGGGCGCCGCCGCCGATGCCGGCCTCGACGTAATGCCGCATTTCTCGCTGCTGGGCGCCTGCCTGGCGCTTGCCCTGCTGCTCTGCCCGCTCGCCACGGCAGCAGGCCTGCGCATTGCGATGGAGTGAGCACGATGACCCAACCCGTTCTGCTACCCGAAGCCCGCTCCCGCTCATCCCCAGCGCTGCGCGGTCGGCTGACGCAATTCGCGGCGCCCGCCAGGTTCTATCCGTTGGCCGGCCGACTGGCGCCATGGTTCTTTGCGTTCGCGGCACTATGGCTTGCCGTGGGACTGTGGCTCGGCTTTGGAGTGGCGCCGACCGATGCGCAGCAGGGTGAGGTCTACCGCATCATCTTTATCCATGTACCGGCTGCATGGATGTCGATGTTCATCTATCTGGTGATGGCCGGCTACTGTGGGTTGGCGCTGGTGCTACGTACGCGGCTGTCGGCGATGATGGCTTCGGCGCTGGCACCGACCGGTGCGATGTTCACCTTCATCGCGCTGTGGAGCGGCGCGCTGTGGGGCAAGCCGACCTGGGGCACGTGGTGGGTCTGGGATGCGCGGCTGACGTCCGAGCTGATCCTGCTGTTCCTGTACCTGGGCTTTATCGCACTCGAATCGGCCATCGACGAACCACGTCGCGCGGAACGGGCCTGCGCCGTGCTTGCGCTGGTAGGGGTCGTCAATATCCCCGTGATCTATTTCTCGGTGCAATGGTGGAACACCTTGCACCAGGGCGCCTCGGTCAGCCTGACCGCCGCACCCACCATGGCGCATACCATGCTGGCCGGCATGCTGGCCATGACGCTGGCGTGCTGGATGTACACGATAGCCGTGGCATTGGTGCGCGTGCGTTGCATCCTGCGCGAGCGTGGCGAGATCCGGGAGACCGCATCATGAGCGGGCACGCAGCCTATATTGCCGGTGCGTTCGGCATGGCGTTCGTACTGGTCGCCATCGAACTGCTCTGGCTCGCCAGACGGCGTCGCCGTCCCGTTGCAACGGAAGACGATCGATGACACCACGCCAGCGCCGGCTCGGCTTGCTGCTCGCCGCACTGGTATGCGGCGGCGTGGCGCTTACGCTCGTGCTCAATGCCTTTCGTTCGAACCTGGTGTTCTTCTTCAGCCCAAGCCAGATCGCCGCCAGCGAAGCGCCAACGGCGCGTGCGTTCCGGCTGGGTGGCCTGGTGGTGCCCGGCTCGATACGCCGCGAGGCAGACTCGTTGACCATCCGTTTCGTGGTTACCGACACACGGCACGAGGTGCCCGTGGTGTACAGCGGATTCCTGCCCGACCTGTTCCGCGAAGGCAAAGGTGTGGTGGCACGGGGCACGCTCGACGCCAGCGGCACGTTCAGGGCCAGTGAAGTGCTGGCCAAGCACGACGAGAACTATATGCCGCCTGAAGCGGCCGAGGCACTCAAGCGCGCCGCCAACGACAACGCAACCAGCCCGAAGGTGCAGCGATGAGCGTCGAACTGGGACACTTCGCACTGATCTGCGCGCTACTGGCCGCGCTGGTCCAGGGCGTGCTGCCACTGGCCGGCGCACCACGCGGCTTCGTACCCTGGATGGCACTGGCACGACCGGCGGCCGTGCTGCAATGGCTGCTGGTGCTGGCGGCGTGGTTGTCACTGACCGTGGCCTTCATCGACAACGACTTCAGCGTGCGCTATGTCGCCGCAAATTCCAACAGCGCCCTGCCGCTGGTCTATCGCATGGCCGCAGTGTGGGGCGGACATGAAGGATCGATGCTGCTGTGGACGCTGATGCTGGCATGCTGGTCGCTGGCCGTCGCGGTGTTCAGCCGAAACCTGCCGCTGGCGTTCGTGGCGCGCGTGCTCGGCGTGATGGGGGCCATCAGCAGCGGACTGCTGCTGTTCCTGCTGTTTGCCTCGAACCCGTTCATTCGCCTGCTGCCACGCGCGATGGAAGGCCGCGACCTGAATCCGTTGCTGCAGGACCCCGGCATGGTGTTTCATCCGCCCTTCCTCTACATGGGCTATGTCGGCTTTGCGGTAGCCTTCGCATTTGCGTTGGCGGCGTTGCTGGAAGGACGGCTCGATGCCGCGTGGGCACGCTGGTCCCGGCCATGGACCATCCTGGCCTGGGTGTTCCTGACCATCGGGATTGCGCTCGGCAGCATGTGGGCCTACTACGAGCTTGGCTGGGGCGGCTGGTGGTTCTGGGATCCGGTGGAAAATGCGTCGTTCATGCCCTGGCTGGCCGGCACCGCGCTGATCCATTCGCTGGCGGTCACCGAGAAACGCGGCGCATTCCGTGCCTGGACAGCACTGCTGGCCATCTTCACATTCTCGCTGAGCCTGCTCGGTACCTTTCTGGTGCGCTCGGGCGTACTGACCTCGGTACATGCATTCGCGGTGGACCCACGGCGTGGCATCTTTATCCTGGCCTTGCTGGGGCTGGTTACCGGTCTGGCGCTGGCGGTATTTGCCTGGCGCGCACCGCAACTGACGCGCCGCACCGATTTCAACCTGGCCTCGCGCGAATCGTTCCTGCTGGCCAACAATGTGCTGCTGGCCGTAGCCGCTTCGGCTGTACTGCTCGGCACGCTCTATCCGTTGCTGCTCGATGTGCTGGACCTGGGCAAAGTGTCGGTGGGACCGGCCTACTTCGAGCAGGTGTTCGTGCCATTGATGGCGCCCGCGGTGCTGCTGATGGGTGCAGCGCCGCTGGCGCGCTGGCGGCGCGGCGATCTGCCGCCGATGGCCAGGCGCCTGCGCTGGGCGGCCGTAGCCGCGATAGTGATCGGTATCGGCTTGCTGCTGGTGTTGCGCAACCGCTCGGCATTGACCGGACTGGGCCTGACACTGGCCGCGTGGTGCCTGGCCGGCGTGGCCGTAAGCCTGGCGGGCAAGCTCAGGCATCAGTGCGGCTGGCGTGAAGCGCTGCGCAGACTACCCGCAGGTTACTGCGGCATGCTGTTGGCGCATGCCGGCGTCGGTGTGTTTATCATCGGCGTAACGTTGGTCAACAGCCAGGAAACCATGCGCGAGTTGCCAATGCGGCCCGGCGAGGCAGTCACCGTCGACGGCTACACATTCCGTTTCGACGGCGTAACGCCGGCCATGGGCCCGAACTACGAAGCCTTGCGAGGCGTCATGACGGTGCGCCGCAACCACCGGCTGGTTACAACGCTGGTAACGGAGCGGCGCATCTATCGCAGCCAGGACATGCCTACCACCGAGGCGGCTATCGACACCGGCTTTACACGCGACCTGTACGTTGCCATAGGCGAGGCGGCCGGCGAGCATTCCTGGGCCGTGCGGATCTACGTAAAACCGTTCGTAAAATGGATCTGGGGCGGCTGCGCGCTGATGGCACTTGGCGGACTGATTGCGGCATGCGACCGGCGCTACCGGCTGCGGCATCGGGCTGTGGAGCAGCAAGCACCGCTCGGCGAGCCAGCGCATGTTCCGGGGCTGGCCCTGCGCGGCGGCGAGGAGCCCCAACCATGACCCGCTATCTGCTGCCCTTGGCGATCTTCATGGCGATGGTCGTGGCACTTGGCGCGGGCCTGCGCCACGACCCGCGCGAACTGCCGTCGGCACTGGTCGGCAAGCCGGCACCACAGTTTTCATTACCGGTATTGAACGCACAGGGCCAGACCATGCGGCGCTCGGACCTGCTCGGCAAGGTCTGGATTCTCAACGTCTGGGCCTCATGGTGTACAGCCTGCCGCACCGAGCATCCGGTACTGGTCGACTTCGCGGCAGGCTCGGCCGTGCCGCTCTACGGCCTGAACTACAAGGACTCCGCCCCGGCCGCGCAGGCATGGCTGCAGCAAATGGGCGATCCCTATGTGCAATCGCTGGTGGATACTGACGGCCGGGTGGGTATCGATTTCGGTGTCTATGGGGTGCCGGAAACGTACATCATCGACGCACAAGGCGTGGTGCGTTACCGTCAGGTGGGCCCGGTAACGCCAGACGTGATCGAGCAGCGCATCAAACCGTTGCTCAGGCAACTGGGGCAAGGTGATTGTGGTGGTGATGGCCATGCCTAGGTACTTGCTGCCGATGCTGGTCGCCATCCTGGCGCTGCATGCCAATGCGGGTCCTGCCTTGTCAGACACGGAACTCGACGCGCGCGTGCATGGATTGGCGCAGCAATTACGCTGCCTGGTTTGCCAGAACCAGACGCTGGCCGATTCGAATGCGGAGCTTGCCGTCGATCTGCGCCGCCAGATTCGCGCGCAGGTGGCCCAAGGCGCGAGCGATGATGCGATCAAGGATTTCCTGGTACAGCGCTATGGCGATTTCGTGCTGTACGACCCGCCGTTCAAGCCGTCTACATGGTTGCTTTGGCTGGGGCCGTTTGTGTTGCTGGTGGGGGTGATTGGATATCTCTGGCGCAGGTTGAAGCGCTTGCCCTCTCCCCCGGCCCCTCTCCCGCGTGCGGAAGAGGGGAGCAAACCGGTGGTGACATACTCGCGTTCGCGGTGGACAACCGCTACGCTTTGCGTCGTACTGCCGCCTGCGGCGGCCATGCTTTATCTTTATCTCGGCACACCTGCGGCGATGATGCGGCAGTCCGATGCGCATAGCCTGTCAGGCGACGCCCATACGCCGGACATTGCACAAATCGATGCCATGGTGGACCAGTTGGCGCGACGCCTGCAGGCCAATCCGCAGGATGCCAGCGGCTGGGTCATGCTGGCGCGCTCGTACACGGTGCTCGAGCGCTTTGACGATGCCGCTGCCGCCTATGCCAAAGCGGTGGCGCTGGCTCCCGATGTCGCATCGCTGCGCTCGGATTATGCCGACGTGCTCGCCAGCATCAACGGCGGATCTCTTGAAGGACCGGCGATGGACCAGATTCGCGCTGCGCTGGCGGCGGATCCAGACGACCCCAAGGGGCTGGCCCTCGCCGCCAGTGCGGCCGCCGAGCGCGGCGATACCGCACAGGCAGTAGGCTACTGGGAACACCTTTACAAGCTGTTGCCACCCGACTCTCAAACCGCTACGCGCATTGCCGCCAACCTGACGGCGGCCCGCGCGGCAGCGGCCAAATAGAGCCGTTATGCGCAAGGCAATCGTATAACGACGAGTCGTGTCGACGAAACCTTCGGCCGTGCGCCGCACATGAAACCTCGTGTCTTTGCGCAAGGACAAGCCTCGCGACTGCAAATCGCCCGACAATGCGCGCTCAATTGCATTACGAGCAGTCATTATGTGGTACCCCAATACGCGGCCAGGGGCAGAGATGCCCGCAAGCGCGCCGCGTCGCAGTCGCCAGGCCTTTGCGTTGCCAGTAAGGCCGCCGCAAAAAAGCTTGCAGCCCGCCCTGCCGCTTCGCCATATCAACACCAATCAACTGCGCAGGTTCGTGCTATTGATGCATCATCGATCCGCCATCGCGGCGGAGCGCCATTCCGGCATCCGCGCCGCGTGCATCCTCTATGCCATCCGGCGTGTCGAGGAACGGCTCGGGATCACGCTGTTCACGCGTGAAGCGACCACGATGCAACCCACCGCGGCCGCCATCCGGCTTTATCCCTGCGCCATCCGTCTGCTGCTGATGTGGGATAGCCTGATGGCAGAGATGCGGTCACCACGAAACAGCGCAACGCCGGCCTTACCGACAGCACCGGCGATGAAACCTGCCAGCTAGCCTCAGGGCGGATTCCCGAGTCGGATAGTGATTTCGCAAGGTCATCGTAGAATGGCACCTGCCCCTTCCGACCAAGAGGAATCCGCCCATGACCGAGCCTTCCGGTCTGCACCACAAGACGTTCCTGCTGTTGCTGGCACTGGTGACCGTTGCGTTCTTCTGGATCCTGTTGCCGTTCTATGGCGCCGTGTTCTGGGGCGCCGTGCTGGCCATCCTCTTTGCACCATTGCAACGGCGGCTCGTGGCTACGCTGCGGGGCCGCAGCAATATTGCCGCGCTGCTGACGCTGCTGCTGGTGCTGTTGCTGGTGATCCTGCCGATGACCGTGATCACCATGTCCCTGGTCAGGGAAGGCGTCAACCTCTATGACAGCATCCGGTCGGGCCAGATCAACTTTGGACATTACTTCCAGTCCGCCGCCGATGCGCTGCCGCCTTTCGTGCGCGACATGATGGCACGCGCGGACCTGGCCAGCATCTCCGACATCAAGGACAAGCTCAGCGCCAGTGCGCTGCAGGCCAGCCAACTGGTGGCCACGCGCGCGTTGAGCATCGGGCAGAACACGGCCCAGTTCATGATCAGCTTCGGCATCATGCTGTACCTGCTGTTCTTCCTGTTGCGCGATGGCCCGCAGTTGTCGCGGCGCATACGGGTAGCCGTTCCACTTGGCGCGGTCCACAAGCAGCACCTGATCCAGAAGTTCACCACGGTCGTGCGCGCCACGGTCAAGGGCAATATCGCCGTCGCGGTCGTGCAGGGGGTGTTGGGCGGCGGCATCTTCACCGTGCTCGGCATCCAGGGCGCGTTGCTGTGGGGCGTGGTGATGGCGTTCCTGTCGTTGCTGCCGGCCGTTGGCGCTGGACTGATCTGGTCGCCTGTGGCGATCTACTTCCTGCTGACGGGTTCGATACTCAAGGGCTGCGTACTGATCGGATTCGGCGTGCTGGTCATCGGCATGGTCGACAACGTGCTGCGCCCGATCCTGGTCGGCAAGGATACGCAGATGCCCGACTACGTCGTGCTGATCTCCACGCTCGGTGGCATGGCACTGTTCGGGCTTAACGGCTTTGTAATCGGGCCGCTGATTGCCGCGCTGTTCATTGCCTGCTGGGACCTGAACAATGGCGACGATCCGGCCAACCGGTGACGGTTCCATCGTGCATCCGCTGTGATCGATGGGATCGGATTATGTCGCGGCTACTGCAACGACAATATCGGCATTTGACGAAACTATTGGTATCAGAAGTTCAGGATTGATCAATCGGGGACGCGTGTCGTGGACAGACTCCAGGCAATGAAAACCTTCGTGGCCGTCGTGGAAAGCGGCGGCTTCACGCCGGCGGCGCGCAAGCTGGACCTGTCGCTGAGTGTGGTGAGCCGCGTGGTGACGGACCTGGAAACCCATCTGGGCGTGCGGCTGCTCACGCGCACCACGCGCGTGGTGAGGCCCACCGCAACCGGCACGGCCTACTACGAGAACTGCCGCCGCATCCTGGCGGAGATCGACGATGCGGAACTGGCCGCAACCGGCGCGCATGCGGCCCCGCGCGGACGCCTGTCGATTACCGCCTCGGTCCTTTTCGGGCGCAGGTTTGTCACGCCGGTCGTGGTCGAATACCTGCGGCGCTTCCCCGAGGTCGATGTCGACTGCCTGTTCATCGACCGCGTCGTCAATTTCATCGACGAGGGCATCGATGTCGGCGTGCGGATTGGCGACTTGCCGAACTCCTCGTTGCAGGCCATCCCGGTTGGCCATGTGCGGCGCGTGGTCTGTGCAGCGCCCGACTATCTGGCTCGACATGGCGTGCCCACGTCACCCGACCGGATCGACCAGCACTCGGTGATACAGACCACCGGCATTTCCACCCTGCCCGAATGGCGCTTCATGCACGATGGCCAGCCCCTGCCCGTCCGTTTGTCACCGCGCATGGCGACCACCACCAATGACTCGGCCATTGCGGCGGCCGTGGACGGCTTCGGGCTGGTACGCGTGCTGTCCTACCAGATTGCCGACGAACTGCGCGATGGCAGGCTGCGCATCGTACTGGATGATTTCGAACCTTCGCCGCTGCCGATTCATGTGATCCACCGTGAGGGGCGCCATGCCCAGCACAAGGTTCGCGCATTTATCGACCTGGCCGTCGACACGCTACGGGCAACCCCGTCGCTGAACCAAGCCCCCTGATTCTTCTGAATTTCACAAGAGTTCCTTCTTTTGGCGCTAGTTTTTTTGGGGTCATGGGCCACCTATAGTCGATTCCAGGCGGCATCTACACCGGATGCGGCAACAATCGACCAAGGACAGCCCAAACATGAAACTCTACGGCCACCCGCTCTCGGGCCACTCGCACCGCGCCCGGCTTTTCCTTTCGCTGCTGAGCCAGCCGGCCGAGCTGATCGACGTGGACCTGCTGGCCCGTGCCCACAAGACGCCCGAATTTCTCGAACTGAACGCGTTCGGACAGGTGCCGGTACTGGTCGATGGCGACACCGTGGTGAGCGACTCGAACGCCATCCTGGTCTACCTGAGCAAGAAGCTGGGGCGCACCGACTGGCTGCCGGAAGGCCCGGCCGAAGCCGCCGCGGTACAACGCTGGCTGTCGGTGGCCGCTGGCGATCTGGCCTTCGGTCCGGCCCGCGCACGCCTGGTCACGGTATTCAAGGCTGCTGTCAACGGTGAAGAGGCGATCGAGCGTGCGCATCTGGTGCTCAAGCGCATGGAAGGCGCCTTGGCCACACGGAACTGGATCGCCGCCGATCACCCGACCATTGCCGATGTAGCGCTCTACAGCTACACCGCACGCGCGCCGGAAGGCTTCGTCGCCCTCGACGAGTACCCGAACATCCGCAACTGGCTGGCACGCATTGAAGCGCTGCCCGGCTTTGTGCCGTTCCAGCAAACCCCGGTTGGCCTCGCGGCCTGACCCCGGCAACAGGAGCCCGTCATGACCACGCATCAAGCACCGAAAGTTGAAGTCTTGCCAGGCACGCCCTGGCACGCAGGCGAACTGATGTTGCAGGTGCGTGCCGGCGTGCACGAGCGGCTCGGCGAAATCGGGTCGCGCGTCGTGCGCGACTACATGCCCGACCAGCATCGCGACTTTTTTGCGCAGTTGCCCTCCATCGTGATCGGCACCGTGGCACCCGACGGGCGGCCATGGGCAACCGTGCGCGCGGGGCATCCGGGCTTCATGCACTCTCCCGATCCCCATACACTCGACGTCAGCTCGGTACGCGACGCCGACGATCCCGCCGATCCCGGCATGGACGACGGCGCCGCCATCGGTCTGCTGGGCATCGAGCCGGCTACACGGCGGCGTAACCGCATGAATGGCGTGATCCATCGCACCGGCAATGCGCAGTTTCAGGTGTCGGTGGGCCAGAGCTTCGGCAATTGCCCGCAGTACATCCAGAAGCGCGATTTCGTGATCACACGCGATCCGGCCGCGCCCAATGACGTTGCGCCACAGGCGTTGACCGAGCTGGACACGCGTGCCCGCACGCTGATCAGCCATGCGGACTCGTTCTTCGTGGCGTCGTATGTGGATTTGCCCGACGGCCAGCGCCAGGTCGATGTATCGCACCGGGGCGGCAAACCCGGCTTCGTGCGTGTGGACCCCGACGGGGGCCTGACGATCCCCGACTTTCCGGGCAATACGTTCTTCAATACGCTTGGCAACCTGATGGTGAACCCGGTGGCTGGACTGGTGTTCGTGAGCTACCCGACTGGCGACCTGCTGCAACTGAGCGGCCGCGCCGAGGTCATCACCGACTCGCCCGAGATTGCACGCTTCGACGGAGCCCAGCGGCTATGGCGCTTCATGCCCGAACAGATCGTACGGCGCGATCGGGCCTTGCCGCTGCGCTGGGATTTCATCCCCGGCGGCGCATCACCGCAGGCATTGGCTACCGGTAGCTGGAACTAAGCATGGTGGCTGTGCCACAATCGCGCCAACCTTGGCCCGACCGGATGCTCCCATGTCCCTGGAAGCCCTGCAGAACATCAATCCGCAATCGCTGCTCGACACCGCCATCAGCCTGACTGCCGCCTTTATCCTGGGCGGCATGATCGGCTTTGAAAGACAGTACCGCCAGCGCACCGCCGGCCTGCGCACCAATGTGCTGGTGGCCGTGGGCGCGGCGATCTTCGTCGACATGGCCAATCACATTGCCGGACACGACGGCGCTGTGCGTGTGGTGGCCTATGTGGTATCGGGAATCGGCTTCCTGGGGGCCGGCGTAATCATGCGCGAGGAAGGCAATGTCCGCGGACTCAATACCGCGGCCACGCTCTGGTGTTCGGCGGCGGTAGGCGCCTGCGCGGGCGCCGACATGATCGTTGAAGCCGCCATCGGCGCGCTGTTCGTGCTGGCCGCCAATACCCTGCTGCGTCCTGTGGTGGATCGCATCAACCGCCAACCGCTGGACACCACGGCGGTGGAAGTCACGCACACCGTGCACGTGATCACTTCACGCGACTATCAGAAGACCGCGATGCGGCTGCTGGAAGAAGCGCTGGACACGGCCCAGTACCCGACGCAGGATCTGGAAGTGCGCGCGTTTGGCGAACAGGATGTGGAAATCGAGGCGGCGCTGGTATCGACCTCGGTCGACGGCGACGTGCTCGACAGGATCGTGGCGCGGCTCGGCGGCGCCAACGTGGTCAGCCAGGCGTACTGGAGTGCGAGTACCACTGAGTGACGTGGTCAGATGCGGATACGCCGGCCCTCTCCCCCGCCCCTCTCCCGCGCGCGGGAGAGGGGAGAAAACCCCCGGGCCAGCCTGTCAACCTTCGACCAGCTCTCTCACCGCCCCCACCGCAAACTGCGCCAGCACGCGCAACGCCGTAATATCCTCGGCCGTCCAGAACTCGACACCGGCCAGATAGTTGAACGTGCCAATCACCGCACCGCCATGACATAGCGGTACGTTGACCACGCCGTTCAAGCCAAGCCCGCGGATGGTGGCGATATCGTCGAAGACGGCGGCCAGCGCGGCATCGCCCTCACCCACGAACACTTCGCCGCGCACCAGCAACTGGCGCGTCCACGCGGTATCGCCCTTCTGCTTCTTGCCGCCGACCGGATAGGCCAGCGGGTCCGAGGACCAGAGCCGCTGGATCTCGCCAGTGCGCGCATGCCACGCATTGATCGTCAGCAGTCCCGGCCCGACGATATCGAGCGTGGCCTGCCCGATGGCATCCAGCACGGCCACTGGCGATGTTGCCGCACGCAGCTTGTCGAACAGCGGATGCAGATGCGTTTGCCAATGGCCCAGCGTATCGACGCTTGCCATCATCATTCGCCCTTGATGCCGAGGTCCTTGATCAGCTTGCCGTAACGGTCCGCGTCACGGCGCAGGATCTTGCCGAATTCCTGCGGCGTCGAGGTAGCCGTTTCCACACCAATCGAATCCATCTTGGCCTTGACCTCGGGCAGCGACATCACGCGATTGATTTCCTTGTTCAAGCGTGCCACCAGATCTGCAGGCATGTTCTTCGGACCGAACGCGCCGTACCACACGGACAGTTCATATCCGGGGATGGTCTCGCCAACGGTCGGTACGTTCGGCAGCAGTGGCGAGCGCTTGGCTTCGGTCACGGCCAGCAGCTTGAGCTTGCCAGCCTTCACGTGCGGCAGCGTCTGGGTACCGGCCGAGAACAGCAGTTGCGTCTGGCCCGCCACGGTATCGACCACGGCCGGTGCACCGCCCTTGTACGGCACGTGCAGCATCTGCACGCCCGCCATCTTCTCGAACAGCACCGCGCTCAGGTGATTGGTGGAACCGGGGCCGGCACTGGCGTAGGCCAGCTTGCCCGGGTTGGCCTTGGCATAGGCAATCAGTTCCTTGACGTTGTTGGCCGGCACCGACGGGTTCACCACCATCGTGTTGGTCACATAGGCCAGTAGTCCCAGCGGCGTGAAATCTTCCACGCCCTTGAAGGGCATATTGGCCATCAGCGCCGGGTTCATCGCATGTGTGCTCATCGAGCCCACCAGCAGCGTATAGCCGTCGGGCTGGGCGCGCACCACCATTGCCGAACCGATATTGCCCGATGCACCGGGCTTGTTGTCGACGATCACCGGCTGGCCCAGCGACTTGGTCAGGTGCTCGGACAATACGCGCGCAAGAATGTCCGTGGAGCCGCCGGCGGCCCAGGGCACGATCAGCGTAATTGGCTTGGTCGGATACGCATCGGCGGCGCCAACGACGCTGGCAAACGACATGGCCAGTGCGGCGGCACCGCACAGCAGGCTTTTGACTACGGACCTCATCTTGCAACTCCCCTTCAGTCTTGCTCTATGTGAATTGAACGTTTCAACGGCCTACCGCATAACCTTGCATGCCACGCGCATTGGCACCGGCGCGCAGCACCAGTCGCCCCTTGTTATCGCGTTCGCGCGTGCAGGCCGACATGCGGCCTTCGGACCAGTCTTCGCCTACGCGAACTTCGTGCCCGCGTGCGCGCAGTGCATCGATGGTTGCCGCAGGCATGCGCGATTCCACCGTCAGGCGGTTCAGCGTGGTCTGGCGTGGCCAGAACGATTGCGGGAAATGGTCGATATGCCAGGCCGGCGCGTCGATGGCTTCCTGCAGGTTCATGCCATGCACCGCATGCCGCATGAAGAAGGCCAGCGACCATTGGTCCTGCTGGTCGCCACCGGGCGTGCCGAACACCATGTAGGGCTCGCCATCGCGCATGCAGAGCGATGGCGACAACGTGGTGCACGGACGCTTGCCCGGTGCCAGCGTATTGGGCAGGCCCGGCTCCAGCCACGTCATCTGCAGGCGCGTATTGAGCGCGAAGCCCAGCGACGGAATCGTCGGGCTCGACGACAGCCAGCCGCCCGACGGCGTGGCCGCCACCATATTGCCGTGGCGATCGATCACGTCGATATGGCAGGTATCGCCAACGAACACCTCACGCTCGGCCCATTCGCTGACCGGCGGCAACGCGGCGAACGTGGGCTCGCCGATACCGAAGCGCACATCGGCCGCGGCCAGCGTGCGATCGGCGACGCTCAGGTCGGGCATACGTGGCGCAAGGCCCTTGAGCGCGCCCGGCAGCATCGTCAGCGCGGCCTTGTCACCGATCAGCGCCGCGCGCGCTGCGAGGTAATGCGGATTCAACAGCGCGCAGAGATGGCTGTCCTCGAACAAGGGATCGCCATACCATGCGGTGCGATCGGCCATCGCCAGCTTGGCGGCCTCGGCAATCTTGTGCACGAATTCGGGCGAGGTCGGCGCGTGGGCTTCCAGCCCGGCATGACGCAACATGCCGAGCTGCTGCAGGAACATTGGCCCCTGGCTCCAGATATCGCACTTGGCAACCGAGTAGCGGCCGAAGTCGAGCGATACCGGTGCTTCGACGGTCGGCTTCCAACCGGCCATATCGTCGTAGCGCAGCAGGCCCGTGTGCTTCTCGCCCGTGGTATCGCGGACCGGGGTGTTGCGGCAATACTCGTCGATGGCCTCGGCAACAAAGCCGCGATACCAGCAATCCATGGCCGCATCGATCTGGCCTTCGCGGCTATCGCTTTGCGCGATTGCCGTCTCGATCACGCGCGTATAGGTATCGGCCAGCACCGGCAGCGTATGCAATGCCCCGGGGCGCGGCACCTTGCCATCGGGCAGCCACGTATCCGCCGAGCTGTGCCATTCGTCACGGAACAGCGCCTGCACGGCCAGGATGGCCTGCGAGATACGCGGCACCAGCGGAAACCCGTTGCGTGCATAGCCGATGGCCGGCGCCAGCACATCCGCAAGCGACCACGTGCCATGCTCGCGCAGCATGGTCAGCCACGCGCCGAAGGCGCCGGGTACCGTGGCCGGCATCAGGCCGATGCCGGGCATCATCTCCATGCCCTGCTTGCGCAGCGCTTCCGGATCGGCCAGCGCCGGGGCCGGACCCTGGCCGCATACCGAGCGCGCGGCGCGTTCACGTTCGCTCCAGAACAGGATCGGCACTTCACCACCGGGACCGTTCAGGTGCGGTTCGACGACTTGCAGCACGAAACCCGCCGCCACTGCCGCATCGAACGCATTGCCACCGCGTTCCAGCACGCCCATTGCGGTTTGCGTGGCCAGCCAGTGCGTGGAGGCGGCAACGCCAAAGGTGCCGACGATCTCCGGGCGTGTCGTGAACATGTGCGATTGACTCCAATTGAATGCATTTGAACCGTAAGTCGAGTATAGGCAGATCAAATAACTGTCAGGATCGAATTACTTATCGTTGTATTACCATTCGGTTATATCCAACCCGAGGCCCGATTGATGCCAATCGCCACTGACAAGCTGCTGCACCAGATCGTGTCGCGCCTGCGCCTGCGCCAGTTGCCGCTGTTGCTGGCACTGGAGCGGCAACGCTCGGTATCGCGTGTGGCGGCTGAGATGAACCTGTCGCAACCGGCCGTGACCAAGGCGCTGCGCGAAATCGAGGACATCTTTATGACGCCGCTGTTCACGCGCACGCGCAACGGCCTCGAACCGACCGCCACCGGCGCGGCCGTGCTCAGCCATGCGCGCATGACAATGGCAGATGCCGAAGCGTTGGGGCGCAAGCTCGGCGTGATCGAGGCGGGCCAGCGCGGCCGTTTGCGGATTGGCGTGATTCCCTACACCGCGCGCGCGGTGCTCGATGCCGCGCTGGCCTACGGGCTTAATCAATCGCCACGGATTGCAGTGCTGGTACGTGAAGGCACCACCGATGAACTGGTCAATGCGCTGCGGCAACACGAACTCGACTGCGCCATCGCCCGCTCGTTCTACCTGGCCGGCGAGGACATCGTGCAGCAACCGCTGTATCGGGAAGAACCGGTGCTCGTGGTACCGTCGCGAGCCAAGGCCCGCCTGTCGCGCGGCGGACTCGACTGGAAGCGGCTGGCCGAACTCGACTGGATTTTGCCGCCCCCGCATACCCCGGTGCGGCGCACGATCAATACGATGTTCGCGGTGGCCGGCGTGGCACCACCGCTGCCCATCGTCGAAACCTATTCAATCAAGCCAATGGCCACCCTGCTGCGCAGCCTGCCCGAAGCCATCACGATCGTGCCGCGCGCGGTGGCGGAAGAACTGATCGAACTTGGCGACGCGGCGACGCTGCCGTTTTCATTGAGCTGGGACTTGCCGCCCGTGGGCGTGATGTGGCGACGCGAGTCGGATGAGAATGAACTGGTGATGCCGCTGGTGGCGGCGTTGCAGGCGGCGGTGTAGGCATGTTTTTGCTCCCCTCTCCCGCCCGCGGGAGAGGGGCCGGGGGAGAGGGCAAGCGCCCCAAATCACCAACATCGCATCAAAAAACAAACAGCATGAAAACCATAACCCTCTACCTCCTGACCGCCCTAGCCGAAATACTAGGCTGCTATCTCCCCTACCTCTGGCTACGCCAGAACGGCAGCCCATGGCTACTCCTCCCCGGCGCCGCCTCGCTAGCCGTCTTCGCATGGCTGCTAACCCTGCACCCCGACGCTTCAGGCCGCGTCTATGCCGCCTACGGCGGTATCTATATAGCCGTAGCCATCATCTGGCTCTGGCTCGTCGACGGCGTGCGCCCCAGCGCCTGGGATATGACAGGCGTCACAATCGCGGTCGCCGGCATGGCCATCATCGTGTTTCAACCACGCTAAAGTCAGAATTAAGGGCAGATTAACGGTCACTTTCTCTGACAAAAACCGTCACTTTGTGCATCTTGAGCCATACCCTCCAACAGGAGGGTGACAAATTGTGGCAGTTACATCCCGTTACAGGTGACAAGAAATCTCACATTTAAGTGAAAAACGATGGTTTTGGGGCTGGCACATCTGTTGCTCACTATGCACCCGACAGCTGAAGCGCTGTTCTCAATTAATTACAGGGGTCAATTCCATGAAAAAAGCACGGATGGGAAACCAACGGGTACAAAAGGGTTTTACGCTGATCGAACTGATGATCGTGGTCGCGATCATCGGTATCCTGGCCGCTATTGCGATTCCGCAGTATCAGGCTTACGTGGCGAAGTCTCAGGTCAATCGTGTGATCGGCGAATCGTCCGCAATCCGTACCGCCGCGGAGGCTTGTATCAATGAGGGCCGCACGACCGTCCTCGCAGTGGACGACCCGACCAGCACTAACGTTGCAGTATGTAACCTGGGCCGTACGGCTTCGACGCTGCTGCAAGACGCCGGCCAAATCCCGGTGGTTGTCCTGAATGCGACCCCGTCGACCATCGTTGCAACGCTTGGCGGGTCAGCTGCTCGCTCGGTTACCAACGCAGTCGTGACTTGGACGCGCGACGCTGCCGGTACGTGGGTCTGCGGCATCACGAACGGCCCAACCGCGGCTGGCTGGAGCCCGTCTTTCGCTCCGGCAAGCTGCCCGGCGTCGTAATTCGAACCTAGCACCACAGAAAAGCCCTGGCCTTTCCCCAGGGCTTTTTTGCATTTACACCATCCCAATCCGCATCACCCCGCCTCCCCCCGCATCCCGATCTCCGCGATCAGCTTTCCATACCTTGCATTCTCGGCTGCCACCATCTGGGCAAACTGGGCCGGTGAATCGCTCTTCCTGATTTCTCCCGAGTTGGCCTTGGTCGATGCGTCGAGCTTGCCGTTTGCCTGCAGCATGGCCACGGCATCAAACAGGCGCTTGGTCAGTGCCGCTGGCAGACCGGCCGGTGCGAACAGCCCGCTCCAGTTATCGAGCACAAACCCCGGAGGAAGTGATTCCGCCAGCGTGGGTACCTCGGGAAAGAAAATCGAGTGGGCCGACGATGACACCGCCAGCGCGCGGATCTGGCCATTGCGCAGGAACGGCGCGGCCGTCGACAGTACCGGCATGCCGAACTGGGTCTGGCCACTGAGCATCGCGGTCAGGATTTCGCTGGCGCCCTTGTACGGGATATGCACGGCCTGGGTATGGGTCTGGTGCAGCAGCGTCTCAACAGCCAGATGCGACACACTGCCCTTGCCGCCCGATCCGTAGTTCAACGCGCCCGGCTTCTTGCGCATCGCGTCGATCAGTTCGCGCGCGCTCTTGAATGGCGACGCGGCCGGCACCGCCAGCACCACCGGACCACCCGACAGCGACGAGATGGCCGTGAAATCCTTCGTCACGTCGTACGGCTGATCGCGGTACAGATGCACGTTGATTACGTGCTGGTTGGCCAGCAGTCCCAGCGTATAGCCGTCGGGATCGGCGCGCTTCAAGGCGCGCGCACCGATAATGCCGCCCGCGCCGCCGATGTTTTCGACCACCAGCGGCTGGCCCAGCAGCGGTGCCAGTTCAGCCGACAGCGCGCGCGCTGACGCGTCGGGCGCGGTGCCCGCGATAAACGGCACGATCAGCCGGATCGGACGCGAAGGATACGGGGCGGCGGCGCTGGCCGTGCGGCCGAGCGCGCCATACATGGCCGCTGCGCCTGCCGTGGCAAGCCACTGACGACGATTCATGAGTTGTCTCCTGTCTTTTATTTTGCTCGGTCACGCTGCAGCCGGATCGAGGATCGCCTTGGCGATGGTATTGCGCTGGATCTCGCTGGTGCCCGTGAAGATGCGGAACATGCGCAGCTTGCGCCAGGTCTGTTCGACCGGATGCCCACGCGTAACGCCAAGGTTGCCGTGGATCTGCACCGCCTTGTCGGCTACCTCGAAGCAGCGCTCCGACACAAACAGCTTGCATGCCGCTGCCTTCATGCGCAGGTCGGCGCCGGCATCGGCCAAAAGCGCGGTCTGCGCAATCATGCTTTCGCACGCCCATAGTGCGGCGGCCATATCGGCCAGCATATGCTGGATGGCCTGGAAGCGCGCAATGGGCCCGCCAAACTGGCGTCGCTGCCCGGCATACTCGACCGATGCCTGATAGGCGCGCGTGGCCAACCCCAGCATCGACGGGCAATGCAGCAAGCGGTTCACATTGATGCGCGACATGCCGAGCTTGAAGCCGCGCCCCTCGCCGCCAAAGATATTCGCGCGCGGCACGCGTACATTCTCGAAGCGGATGTCGGCATCGATATGCTGTCCCGACATCGGCACATACTCGGTGCTCACGGTTACGCCCGGCAGATCGAGATCGACCAGCACCGCGGTGATGGCTGGCGGGGTGGTGGAGGCATCGGTCACGCACATCACAATCGCAAAGTCCGCGAACGGTGCGCCGCTGATGTAGTGCTTCTGCCCATTGATCACCAACTCGTCGCCGTCGACTACCGCGCTGGTACGAATGCTCTGCGCATCGGAGCCCGAATGCGGTTCGGTCAGCGCGAAGCAGGTCGACTTCTCGCCGCGGATCACCGGCCCGAAATAACGCGCGACCTGATCGGGCGTGGCGTACTTGAGCATATTGCCGACGCGCGGCGGTCCGCCAAGATCGCCCAGCACATGCGGCGCCAGTACCGCGCCGCTGGCAGCCAAGTCGGCCTTGAGCGCGCATTGCTCGGCGATATTGAGACCCTTGCCGCCCAGTTCTACCGGCAGGCAGGCCGCGTAGAGCCCGAGTTCGCTGGAACGTCGCCATACGCCGCGCAACACCTCGCGCGGCCATGGGTCTTCGGGGCCCAGCCCGAGCTCGCGTTCGATGGGCCGCAGTTCCTCGTCGATAAAGCGTTGCACCGCGGCACGCGTTTCCAGCAGCACCGGATTGGTCAGGTGGTCGAACATGGTCGTGGCTCTCCTAGTTCACGCGCCGGCTGGCGCCGAGCCAGTACTGCTCGCGCACCAGTTTGCGGGCCAGCTTGCCGCTGGCATTCTTGGGCAGCTCGGCCACGAAATCGACCGAGCGTGGCGACTTGTAGTCGGCAATGCGCGCGCGGCAATGGCCGATCAGTTCCGCCGCGCTGGCCTGGCGCCCCGGCCACAAGGCCACCACGGCCTTGACGGTCTCGCCCCAGGTTTCATCGGGCACGCTGATCACGCAGGCCTCCATTACATCGGGATGCTGGTACAGCGTGGCTTCCACCTCGGTCGGATAAACATTGAAACCACCCGAGATAATCATGTCCTTCTTGCGATCCACGAGGTACAGGTAGCCATCGGCATCCACGCGTGCAAGATCGCCGGTATGGAGCCAGCCATCGACCAGCACCTCGCGCGTCAGTTCGGGCTCGCCCCAGTAGCCCTGGAATACATCGGCACCCCGAATCACGAGTTCGCCGATCTCGTCGCCGCTGACCTCCTCGCCGCGCTCGTTGACCACGCGGACCTCGGTCTCTCCAAGCGCCCGACCGCACGAAGCCAGCCGCTCCGGATGCTGTGCGATAGCCAGTGCATGGTCGGTGGTCGACAGGCGCGTGACGCCCGAGGTCGACTCGCTGGCGCCGTAGCCTTGCGAAAGCACCGGGCCAATGCGCTCCCAGGCTTCGCGAATACGGGCCGGGGCCATCGGCGCGGCGCCGTAGGCCAGCGTCTTGAGACTGCTCAGGTCCGCGCTGGCCAGCGTTAGCTCGGCCAGCAGCATATTGATCATCGCCGGCACCATGAACACGTGCGTGAGCTTCAGGCGCGCCACATCGGCCAGGAACCCGGCCGGCTCGAATTTCTCGAACAGCACCAGCGTGGCACCCAGGAACAGGTAGGGCTGCATCAGCATGCCCGACGCATGCGTGACCGGCCCGATCAGCGCCAGCCGGTCACCGGGCCGCGCAGGGCGGTCCATGGTCAGGATCATCTTGCGCAGCGAGGCCAGCCGGTTGCCATAACTCTGCATCGCGGCCTTGATCTTGCCCGTCGAGCCCGACGAGAAATGCAGCACGGCAAGGTCTTCAGGCTGTGGCGTGTAGTCGATGGCAGTGGTGCTTCCGCTGGCCACCAACGTTTCGTAGGCGCTGTATGCAGATTCCGAACCTTCGGCGCCGGCGATCGCGAAGAAATGCTCGATGCAGCCAAAGCCACGTGTATCGCGCGAGTAAGCGGTGTAGCCCGGCCCGGCAATCATCACACGCGGCGTGCAGTTCTCGACCACATCGGAAGCCTCATTGGCCGTGAAACGCGGATTCAGCGCGGCCTTGACCAAACCCGCCTTGTACAGCGCGCATTCGATCTCGACGATCTCGGGGCAGTTGCGCGACTGGATCGCCACGCGGTCGCCCTGCTTCAGCCCCAGGGCCAGCAAGGCATTGGCCAGGCGCGTGGAGCGCTCATCGAGCTGGCGGTAGGTCAGTACCCGGTCGCGGTACAGCACGGCGGGATTGTCGCCCCAATAGCGCGCCGCGCGCCTGAGGAAATAGGCAAACGTCATTGATGTCTCCATGTTTGCGGTGTTGTGCCCCAAGTCTGTAAGATGCAGCCCATCACTACAATGTT
This sequence comes from uncultured Cupriavidus sp., assembly GCA_963543405.1. Lineage (GTDB taxonomy): Bacteria > Pseudomonadota > Gammaproteobacteria > Burkholderiales > Burkholderiaceae > Cupriavidus. The sequence goes on along the minus strand of CAUUBQ010000003.1, from coordinate 9,733 downwards.
GTGATTGGAATCAAGTCATAAACAACAGGAATGCCTGATGGAGACCCGTGATCTGGAATATGTGCTGGCCGTGGCAGCCCATGGCGGCATTGGCCGCGCCGCCGACTCGCTTGGCATGACCCAGCCGGCGCTGACCAAGGCAATCCAGCGCGTGGAGGCGCAGCTAGGCGTGCCGCTATTCGAGCGCACCACGCTGGGCATGCGCGTCACGCAGGCCGGCACGGTGTTTATGGAACGCGCGCGACGCATCCGGCTGGAATACGAAGATGCGCTCAAGGAGATGCATGGCATCCAGACTGGCGAACAGGGCGTGCTGCGGCTTGGTTATTCGCCTTCGATGCCGAATGCGCTGGTGCTCGGGGCCTGCCGGCAACTGATCCGTGAACGTCCCGTGGCACGCTTGCGCCTGACCATGCGCGTGGCCCGCGAACTGATGGATCTGGTGCAGGCTGGCGAAATCGATCTTGCCCTCGCGCCCTTGCCGCGCCAGGCCAACCCGGCGCTGGCCTCGCGCGAACTGTTCACGGACCGGCTGGCCGTGGTGGCCGACGAGGCTCATCCGCTGCAGCGACGACGCAACCTGACGCTAGCTGACCTGGCCGGCCAACAATGGCTATTGCCAAGTTCGCATGTACTGATCCGCCAGCAACTGGACGCAGCGTTTGCGGAGTTGGGACTGCCTGCCCCGATCCTGCGCGTGGAAACCGACTTCGGCAGCACGGCCCTGTTCGAACTCGTGCGCGGCACCGAGATGCTTTGCCTCGCGGGTTCGACCGGCAATAGCAAGCGGGCCGGCTTGCGGCCGATTGCCTTGCGCGCCGATGCACTCGATCTGGGACGTCGCGTGGGCGTGATGTCGCGCGCGGGTGCCTATCTGTCGCCGCTTGCACAGCGCATGATCGACATCCTTGAGGCCCACATGGAGTAAGTCGTTACTGGAACGTACGCAGATAGGCCAGCAGGTCGTCGATCTGGCGCGCATTGCTCATGCCCCAGAAACGCATCTTGGTACCTGGTACCACCTTGCCCGGCGACTCCATGAATGCGCGCAGCGTGGCCTCATCCCAGACCACGTTCGATGCTTTCATGGCATCGGAATAACGGTAGTCGCTGGTGCTGCCGGCCTTGCGGCCGAAGACCGCATTGAGCTGGGGACCAAACGCGGCGCGTGCCGATGGGCCAACGTGGTGGCATGAGGCACAGCGCGTGGTGAAGAGCTCCTTGCCGGCCTGGAGATCGGCGGCATGGGCGTTGGCGGTGAGGATAGCGACGAGGGCGACGGCGTACTTCATGATGCTTGGTTGGTGATTGTCAGGCTTGCCCTCTCCCCCGGCCCCTCTCCCGCCATGCGGGCGAGGGGAGAAAAACATTGGCAATTGAATTGTTATGTGAGGGCCAGCGCATGACACGCCAGCAAGTTCATCCAGCCACCGGATAGCTCGCCACCTCGATCAGGTTTCCATCGGGATCGCGGCAATACACCGATGTCATTGGCCCCAGCGCACCGGTACGTTGCGCCGGACCGGCTTCCACGGGCACCTTGTGGGCCAGGAAATGCGCGACCACTTCCTGCGGTGGCATTCGCGTGACAAAACACAGGTCATCGCTGCCCGAAGTCGGATGCACGCCCGTGAACCATGCCACGGTGTCTTCACCAATCGGGCGTAGATTGATTTTCTGCTGCCCGAACTTGACCGACACACGTGTGCCCGTACGCGATGCAAAGTTCTCGCGCTGCATGCCCAGTACCTGCTCATACCAGGCTGCACTAGCTTCCACATCCTTCACATTGAGCACGATGTGGTCGAAGCGATCGATCGAAAGCGTCATCGGGAGTCCTTGAGCGTCGATTATGTAACAGCATGTGTAGCTGTGCAGTGCAAGGCGTAATGTACACCGGCTGACCGGGCGCGGCTGCTTATACTGCCCGGCCGGTCAACCACCGCGCCCCCGTCATGCGCCGAATCTCCTGGCTCATCATGAGCCTAGTCCTCGCGGCACTGATCCATGTGCCCACCGGATTCGCGGCCGAGTCCGCCTCCGATGCCGAAGCGAAGCAAATCCCAACCCTGACGCACGCCGAAGCCGTCGTCGAACTCAAGCGCCTGCAATCCGAGCAGGATCGCGTCAAGCAACTCGCATCCAGCGCATCCGGCAACATCAAGCTCAGCGATCTCAACGAAGCGCTGAAGCAGCTCGATGAAGACGTCGACAAGCTGAACGCCTCGCTCACGCCTCAGCGCGCCCAGTTGCAGGCACAGGTGGACCTGCTGGGTCCGCCGCCCGATGCCGGCACGGCCAAGGAAGCCCCTGGCGTGGTGAGGCAGCGTGCCGAACTCAATGCGCGCAAAGCCCAGCTCGACGACGAACTGAAGCAGGCCGCCGACAGCAAGGACAATATCTCCCACCTGCAGGACCAGCTTGCCAAGCTGCAGCGTAGCCGGCTCAAGGACCAGCTTGCGCTGCGGTCCGACAGCATCCTGAACCCGGAGTTCTGGGTGCCGTTGTTCAAGGTCTCCGAAGAAGACCAAATGCGCCTGGGCAACTTCACCGATGAAATCGGGCCGATGATCAAGCAGGCCTGGGAACCGTCACAACGTGGCAAGACCATCATCCTGCTGTGCGTGGCGCTGGCCGTCTGGTCACTCGGGCGCCGCCTGCTGGAGCGTGGCCTGGCGTGGTTCTGCCTGACGCAACTGCCGGAATCGCGCATTCGCCGTAGTGCGCTGGCGCTGGCCACGGCGTTGACGACGGTCGTCACCACGGCGGTGGCCGTACGTGTGGTGTACGCGGCGTTCACCGGGGGCGACGAGTTGTCGCCGGCGTTGCAGGACCTGATGAACGAGATCGCCAAGCTGACCATGACCAGCGCATTGATCGCCGGTCTGGGCCGCGCGCTGCTGTGCACAAGGCATCCGTCATGGCGCCTGCCCGCCCTGGCAGATCCGGTGGCACTGGCGATGAAACCGTTCCCGACCGTGCTGGCCGGCCTGCTGCTGCTCGCGGGCACGCTCGAGCAACTCAACCGCATGGCCGATACCACCGTGCAGGTCACCCTGCTTGGTCGCGGCCTGGTCTCGCTGGTGGTAGTGCTGACGATTGGCGCGGCGCTGCTGCGTGCCAATCGCGTGCGCAGCGAACTGGTCGCGGCCGGAGAGCGTCCCGAAGCACGCGCCACGCTGGCTGGCCTGATCCATGCCGCAGTGACGCTTATCGTGACAGTGTCGTTCGGGGCGCTGCTGATCGGCTATATCAGCTTTGCGCGCTTCCTGACCTACGAACTGGTCTGGTTCGATATCGTGCTGTGCAGCCTGTACCTGCTGACGCAGCTGACGCGTGACCTGTGCGAGGCGATCTTCTCCGCGAACCATCGCAGCGGCCGCATCATCAAGCATCTGTTCGGCGTGGACGACACGCATCTGGAACAGGTCTCGACCATACTGTCCGGCATCGGCGCCAGCGTGCTGCTGCTGGTGGCGGTATTGGCCCTGCTTACGGGCGGATTCGGCACCACGCCGGCCGACCTGCTCAACAGTCTGCTGACCATGCTCGGCGGCGAGAAGCTGCGTAGCCTGAACATCATGCCGGACCGCATCCTCAATGCGGCAATCGCGCTGACGGTGGGTACCTGGTTGCTGCGCTCGGTGCGGCGTTGGCTCGACGCCGAACTGCTGCCCAAGCTGTGCGTGGAGCCGGGCCTGCGCGCGTCGCTGATCACGCTGTTCAGCAATGTGGGCTATGTGCTGCTGGTATTGCTGACGCTGTCCCTGCTGGGCGTGAAGTGGGAAAACCTGGCCTGGATCGTCAGTGCGTTGTCGGTCGGTATCGGCTTTGGCCTGCAGGAAATCGTCAAGAACTTTGTCTCGGGCCTGATCCTGTTGACCGAGCGCCCGGTCAAGGTGGGCGATATGGTCAGCCTGGCCGGTGTGGAGGGTGATATCCGCCGCATCAATGTGCGCGCCACGGAGATCCAGCTGGGCGACCGTTCGACGGTGATCGTGCCGAATTCGCAGCTGATTTCCCAGAACGTGCGCAACGTCACGATGAGCAACAGCACGCAGGGCGTGGCCACGCTGCAGCTGACCTTCCCGCTCAATACCGATCCGGAAGCGGTGCGCGACCTGCTGATCGATGTGTACCACGCAAACGAATCGATACTCGATATTCCGGCGCCATCGGTCACGTTCAGCCAGCTTGCACCGAACGGCATCACGCTGAGCGTGACCGGTTACGTGAGCAGCCCGCGCATTGCCGCCGGCACCAAGAGCGACCTGCTGTTCGAAATCCTCAAGCGCCTGCGCGCGGCGGAGATTCCGTTGTCCGAGCCGCAGACATTGCGTGTCGAGAACATGGCCGCCATGGCCGCGCTGGGGACCTGAGACAGGTCACTTCGCGCCGGCATCATGGCCGGTCCAGTAATCGGCGCCGTCATCGCGTGTAGATAATGCAATGCGCTGATGGCAATGCTGGCATGTATAGATAAAAACCTGCTGGCCCGTGTGGGACAAGGCATCACCGGACCGCAATAAACGTGGGTGAGGCGGGACATAACCGGGACGCCCCAGCAGGCTCTTGCAGAGTTCGCAAGGAACCATGGTGCTCTCCAGATGCTGACTTCGGTCGACGCAACAACCATGTCCGTTTTGGTGCAGACATTGGTGCAGCGCAGCAGAGGTCAGTATAGGCGCACGAACGTTCGATCGCTACCGCCTCCCGGCGGATAGACTATTTCCTCGGTTACGCCGCAAAGCGGTCGGTGGCCGCCAGCAACTGGTCCATGATGCCCGGCTCGGTCCATGCATGGCCGGCACCTTCGATCAGGTGGAAATCCGCATCGGGCCAAGCCTGGTGCAGCGCGTACGCATAGCGCACCGGACACGGCATGTCATAGCGGCCATGCACGATGACGCCAGGAATGCCGGCCAGCTTGTGCGCATCGCGCAGCAGTTGTCCGTCTTCGAGCCAGCCGCGATGCGTGAAGTAGTGGTTCTCGATACGCGCGAATGCCAGCGCGAAATGCCCCTCGTCATGCTTCGCGCTATTGTCGGGATTCGGCAGCAGCGTAATGGTCTCGCCTTCCCAGACGCTCCACGCACGCGCGGCCTCGGTCTGCTTGTCGGGGTCCGCGCCAGTCAGCAGCTTGCGATAGGCGGCCATCATGTTGCCGCGCTCCTCAGGCGGTACGGGAGCCTGGAAGCGCGCCCACTTGTCCGGGAACATCTCGGAGACGCCAAACTGGTAATACCAGTCGAGTTCCGCTTGCGAAACCGTGTAGATGCCGCGCAGCACCAGCGCATTCACATGGCGCGGATGCGTTTGCGCGTAGGCCAACGCCAGCGTCGAGCCCCAGGACCCACCGAATACGAGCCATTGTTCCACGCCAATCAACTGGCGCAGCCGTTCAATATCATCAACGAGATGCCACGTGGTATTGGCTTCCAGCGAGGCATGCGGCGTGGACTTGCCGCAGCCGCGCTGGTCGAACAGCAGCACGTCGTAGCGCGCGGGATCGAACAGCCGGCGATGCTCGGGCGAGATGCCGCCGCCGGGTCCGCCATGCAGGAACACCGCTGGCCTGGCGCCGCGCGTGCCCACGCGCTCGTAGTACAGCACATGCCCGTCACCCGCGTCGAGCGTACCGGTTTCATAAGGTTCGATGGCGGGATAGAGCGTGCGGAGTTCAGTCATGGGATGTCACGGCGTAGTCACGAAGTGAAACAAGTCTACCGCCCACGGCGGCCGCACATGCTTTAAGTTTCGTTTAAGTCTGCGGCTCTAGATTGGAGCCGTACCGCAACCGAACCCCAAGAGGTGACGCCATGACCCCGCAAGACGTGCAAGCACTGGAAGCTTTCCTGAACCAGTTGACCCAGGCCCGCGTGGATGCCCGGGACCCGCAGGCCGCGGCGATGATCGCCGAGGCGTCCGCACGCCAGCCCGATACCGCCTACCTGCTGGTGCAGCGCGCCATGCTGCTGGACCGCGCGCTGCAGAACGCGCAGGCGCAGATCGTCTCGCTGCAGAACCAGCTGCAGGCCGCCCAGGTTGCCCAGGGCAACGGCGCGCGCAGCTTTATCGACAACGACAACGCATGGGGCAACAGCGCCGGTCGTGCGCCGCAGCCGGTCATGCCGACCCCGGCACCCTATCCTTCCGCCCAGAACGCGCCACCGCAATACGCGCCACCCCAATACCAGGCGCAGGCTCCGGCCGCACCGGCCCAGGCAGCCCGGCCGGGCTTCCTGGGCGGCGGGCTGGGCAGCACGCTCGGTACCATCGCCACCACCGCTGCCGGCGTGGCAGGCGGCGCCATGCTGTTCCAGGGCATCGAGAACCTGTTCCACCGCGGCGGCGGCAGTGGCAACGGCTTCCTGGGCGGACAGGGCGCCACCGGTTCCACGCCAAACGAGACCATCGTCAACAACTACTACGGTGACGACAGCGGCGGCGGCTCGCGCGACAACACCCTGCTGGCCGACAACGGCAACCTCGACAACGGGCTGGATGCCTATGTCGACGACAGCGGACAGGATGACGACTCGTCGTACTTCTGAGCGCGTGGCGCCGGGCGCGTCGCCGATGTAGGACGGCGCCCGGTTGCCGGCGCACGCGGTTCGGCGCACGATCACCGCAAGCGGGCCGACTGCCCGGACCGAGCGGGGCCTGCGCCATGAAAACGTTCCACTGCAATCGCTGCGGCAACCTGGTGTTTTTCGAGAATGTCGTGTGCGAGCGCTGCGGCGCCGCATTGGGATTCATCCCGGCGCTGTCGCAGATTGCCGCTTTCGAAGGCAGTGATGCGACAGGCTGGCGCAGCCTGCATCCCGACGCAAAGGATGCCCCGTTCCGGCGCTGCCACAACTACCAGGTGGAGGCGGTGTGCAACTGGATGGTGCCGGCCGATGATCCGGGCACTTTATGCGAGGCGTGCCAGCTTACGCATACCATTCCGAACCTCGATGCGCCGGAACACCGGCTCTATTGGTATCGGCTTGAAACCGCCAAGCGGCGGCTGCTCTATACGCTGTTGTCGCTGGGCCTGGTCGTGGTGTCACGCGACGACGATCCCGACTCGGGCCTGCAGTTCGATTTCCTCGCCGATACCGGCGAACAGGAAGCGGTGATGACCGGCCATGACAACGGCCGCATCACGATCAATATCGCCGAAGCCGACGATGCGCAGCGCGAACGCATGCGCGCCGAGATGGGCGAGGCCTATCGCACGCTGCTCGGGCATTTCCGGCACGAGGTCGGGCACTTCTACTTCAATCGGCTGATCGCTGGCACCCGGCGACTGGAACCGTTCCGCAAGCTGTTCGGCGACGAGAGGGCCGACTATGCGGCCTGCCTGCAGCGCCATTACGCCGAGGGGGCGCCTGCCGACTGGCAGGCGTCATATGTCAGCAGCTACGCCACCATGCATCCGTGGGAAGACTGGGCAGAAACCTGGGCGCACTACCTGCATATGGTCGATACGCTCGACACGGCGGTGTCCTGCGGACTGGTGCTCCAGCCCGACAGCCCGCAGGAGCCCACGCTGACCGACCAGACGCCCGTGGAGGATGCCACCTTCCGCAGCCTGATGAACCGCTGGTTCCCGCTGACCTATGTGCTGAACAGCCTGAACCGCAGCCTCGGCGCGCCGGATGGCTATCCGTTCGCGCTGTCGCCCACCGTGGTGGCCAAGCTGGAATTCGTGCATCGCGTCATCGATGCCGCGGCGCAGGACACCTCCGGCGCCAACCCCGGCGTCAAGCCGTCACCGTAACGTCACGGCGCGACGAACTGGCCAGCGACCATGCAAAAACTACAAGGCCACCGAGCGCCAGCAGCGCGCCGACCCAGCCGGTCGAGGTCCAGCCCAGGCCGGCGGCAATCGTTACACCGCCCAGCCAGGCGCCCAGTGCGTTGGCCATGTTGAAGGCCGAATGATTGAGCGCAGCCGCCAGAGTCTGTGCATCGCCGGCCACGTCCATCAAACGGATCTGCAGCGGCGGGCCCAGTGCCACCGCGGTGCCCACCAGCATCACGTTCAGCGACGCCAGCCATGGATGCGGCGCGGTGAATACGAACGCGCCGAGCACCAGCGCCGACCACACCAGTACACCGCCAACGGTGGGCATCAGTGCGCGGTCGGCCAGCTTGGCGCCCGCCAGGTTGCCCGCCACCATGCCCACGCCGAATAGCGCCAGCACCAGCGGAATACCGCTGACCGGCATGTGGGCCACCTCAAGCATGGTTGGCTTGACGTAGCTGAACACCGCGAACATTCCACCAAAACCAATCGCGCCGATGCCGAGCGTGAGCCACACCTGCTTGCGCGCCAGCGCGGACAGTTCGCGCAGCGGACTCGCATGGCGATCGGCCGGCACGAATGGCACCCAGCGCCAGACCAGCAGCACCGTCAGCGCGCCAATCGCGCCCACGATCACGAAGGCCGCGCGCCAGCCAAGCCAGGTGCCGATGCCGGCCGCGATCGGTACGCCTACCAGCGTGGCCACGGTCAGGCCAAGCATGACCAGGCCTACCGCCTGCGCGCGCCGTTCGCGCGGCACCAGGCTGGCCGCGACCAGCGCGGCCACGCCAAAGTAGGTACCGTGCGGAAAACCCGTGAGCAAACGCACACCCAGCATCGACAGGTAATCGGGCGCGAATGCGCTGGCGAAGTTGCCGAGCGCGAAGCACGTCATCAGCGCAATCAGCAGGTTGCGGCGCGGCCAGCGCGCGCCAAGCACCGCCAGCAACGGCGCGCCGATCACCACCCCCAGCGCATAGGCGCTGATCAGGTGGCCGGCTTCGGGAATGCTGATGGCGAGGTCGCGGGCGGCATCGGGCAGCAGGCCCATGATGACGAATTCGCCGGTGCCGATGGCAAAGCTGCCCACGCCAAGCGCCAGCAGCGCACGGCGATCCGCCGCGCGGTCGCGCGAGGCATGGTGGGCGCCAGGGCCAGCATCGGAAATAAGTTCGGGAACGTTGTCGAAGTTTCCGGAGGAAGCAGTCATGAGGAGAGTACGCGAGACATCTGTTGTTGCTATCTGCCGCGCGCTGGCGGACAGGATCTTGCGTCCTGACTCGGGGGCTCCAGCGTGCCTCGGTGCGGCGTGAAGGCGCTATTGTGAAGCAAAACCGCGCACGCTGCAGGAGACCGGAAAAATGGTGCCCTTGGCCCACGCGGTATGCACGCGCATGCGAACACATTCACCTAATATGAAGTCATGTGGGTAAGCCCACAGAGCAGAAATCGCGCAAAAGGTCGTCGCCCTATGCTGGAGTCATGCGACGCCTGCGTACCGTACCAGCGAAACCCGGTCCGGGCGCCGCGCGTACCGTGTGTGGGAGGGGATATGTCCCTGCGTAGTGCACTGCTGATAGCCGCCATCGGCTTTACCTGGACGCTGCCCGCGTCCGCGGCGGGATGCCAATATGACATGCAATGCAAGGGCGATCGAATCTGTCAGCAGGGGCAGTGCACCGCGCCCGATGCCGACGATGCCCCGGAGGCTGCGTCCGCGCCCAAACCGCTCCCCACCGTCAAGCTGACACCACAACCACCACCGGCGAGCGTGCCGCGCAGTTGCTGCACCGTGGCCGGCAAGCTCAAGCTTGGGCCGCAGCAATCTGGCGATGCCGCGCTGGCGGTTGGCGACGCCTGCCAGGGCATTACCAATACGGGCAAGCCCGTACCGGGTACCGCCTGCAACTAGGCCCTACCCCGATCTCCCGGAACGTG